>DBWZ01000088.1 GCA_002309345.1 Pseudobutyrivibrio sp. UBA1225 | reverse complement strand
AAAAAATCACTTGCATACTTTCACTTAGCAAATGGATTTGCGTGCAATTGTACTAAGTCTAGTTTGTGGAATTATTTTTGAAACACTAAGCATGTCCGTCAGGGACAATACCTTCTCTTCGAATTGTAAAATCGACGAACGAACACACACGGATGGTGGCATTTTAGCATTAAGAAAATCTATAATCTTAGCTAATTGTAAACGCAACAGCCTGAGGCGCGGGCCGGGGGAGCCGGGCGGGGGCATTGTAGGTTGAGAGGTGCTGGGAGGGGGTATTAGCACTCTGAGGGGGCGAGTGCTAATTTTTTATTGACTTTGTAAATGTGCAGTATTATCATATATTGCAGTGAGATTATTTACAAAGGAGAGACGTAAAATGGGAAACAAAAAAGGTAGTTTATCGATTTCAAGCGAAAACATTTTTCCAGTGATTAAGAAGTGGTTATATTCTGATCATGACATTTTTTATAGAGAGCTTATTTCAAACGGCTGCGATGCTATCACCAAGCTTAAAAAGCTTGACATGATGGGAGAGTATTCGCTTCCACTTGATTACAAGGCTAAGATTCAGATTATTGTTAGTCCAGAGGACAAGACTCTTACATTTATTGATAACGGTCTTGGTATGACGGCTGACGAGGTTGAGGAGTACATTAACCAGATTGCATTTTCTGGTGCAACAGATTTCTTAGAGAAGTACAAGGATAAGGCTGATTCAGATCAAATCATTGGTCATTTTGGTCTTGGCTTTTATTCGGCGTTCATGGTTGCTGATGCTGTTCATATCGACACTCTTTCTTACAAAGATGGTGCTACTGCAGTTCATTGGGAATGCGATGGTGGTACAGAGTTCGAGATGAGCGATGGCGATTGGGATGCGGTAGGTACCAAAATCACATTGTTCTTAAATGAAGATTGCTTAGAGTTTGCCAACGAATATCGTGCTCGCGAGGTCATCGAAAAGTATTGTTCGTTTATGCCTACCGAGATTTATCTTTCAAAGAAGGATGCTCCAGAAGAATACGAAACTATCGACGTTGAAGACAAGCTAGATACAGATAAAGTTATCGAAGAGATTCATGAAGAAGCCAAATTCGAAGAGAAAGAAAACGAAAATGGCGAGAAAGAGCAAGTAGAGGTTTCACCAGCCAAAGACAAGCTCAAGATTGTTAAGCGTCCAGTTCCACTTAACGAGACACAGCCTTTATGGACCAAGTCCCCATCTGAGTGTACAGATGACGATTACAAAGCATTTTATCGCGATGTGTTCCGTGATTACAAAGAGCCATTGTTCTGGATTCACCTTAACATGGATTATCCATTCAATCTCAAGGGTATTTTATACTTCCCTAAGATTAACACTGAGTACGATTCAATCGAAGGCACAATCAAGCTTTACAACAATCAGGTATTTATTGCCGACAACATCAAAGAGGTTATTCCAGAATTCTTGATGCTTTTAAAGGGTGTTATCGATTGTCCAGATCTTCCTCTTAACGTATCTCGTTCTGCACTTCAAAACGACGGATTCGTTACAAAGATTTCTGAGTACATCACCAAAAAGGTTGCAGACAAGCTTTCTGGTATGTGTAAAACAGAAAAGGAATCATATGAGAAATACTGGGACGACATCGCTCCATTTATCAAGTTTGGTTGCTTGAAGGATACCAAGTTCTGTGACAAGATGAACGACTACATCTTGTTCAAGGATATCAATGACAAATACATCACTCTTCCAGAACTTCTCATTAAAGAAGAGGCAAAGGCTACTGACGAAAATGGTGAAGCAGTTGAAGCCGAAGTTGTTGAAGATAAAAAGGATGCTGATGCACCTGAAAATGCAGATGCAGAAGATAAAAGAAAGACTGTTTTCTATGTTACCGATTTACAGCAACAGTCGCAGTACATCAATATGTTCAAAGAGCAGGGCATGAATGCAGTTATTCTTGATCATGCTATCGACACTTCTTTCATCACTCAGCTTGAGCAGCGCAACGACAGCTACAAGTTCTGCCGTATCGATGCTGATGTTACTGAGACAATGGTTGAGGAGACATCGGAGGATGAATTAAAGGCTGAGACCGAAACCCTTACCGAGATATTTAGAAAGGCTCTTAACAACGAAGGCCTGGAAGTCAAAGTTGAAAAATTTAAGAACAAGGATGTATCATCAGTTCTAACTGTTTCAGAAGAGAGCCGCCGTATGCAGGATATGATGAAGATGTATGCTATGGGCGGTATGGATATGGGGATGTTTGGTTCGGCATCAGAGACACTTGTATTAAATGCAAACAACGATTTAGTACAGTACATCTTAAACAACAAAGATTCTGAGAATGTACCTACATTTGCAGCTCAGCTTTATGACTTGGCAAAGATTGCTAATGCACCACTTGCGCCAGAGGCAATGACTGAATTCGTTGCTCGTTCAAATAAGATTATGATGCTTCTTGCAAAGTAAAAACAAAATATACATCTAAGTATTTATAGAGTACATTGTTATTATTGATAACGTGATGCGGAACTTGCAAACAAAAACAACGGCAGAAGGATTGCTCTGCCGTTGTTTTATTATTGGTGAAAAATATAGGCAGTTGTCGCATAAATCACACGCCATGTGTTTAAAGTGTGAAAAAAATGTTGAAAAACTATGTTCCATGGATTATATTATTATTAGGGCGACATGGAAGTGATGCTCGACGGGGAGTTATAGTAATAATTTTCTATTCTATTACTATGGGGGAAGAGTATGGCAACAGCTAGTACAAAAAGATGGTGGAAGAATTCTATAGTTTACCAAATTTATCCTAAGACTTTCTGTGATAGCAACGATGATGGCATAGGGGATATCCCTGGCATCATATCAAAGCTGCATTATCTCAAAGATTTAGGGGTTGATATTTTATGGCTCAACCCTGTCTACGCAAGCCCAGGTTTTGCGGATGGCTATGATATTTCCGACTACAAGCAGATTAATACTGATTATGGAACCATGGAGGATATGGAGCTACTAATACGCCGCGCCAAACGACTTGGTATCAAGATTGTGATGGATTTAGAAATCAATCACACATCTACCGAGCATGAGTGGTTCAAGAAGGCCTTAGAGGGTGATCCAAAATATCGTGGATACTATTTCTTTAGATCAGGAAATGGAATGAATCGACCACCAAATAATTGGGATGCTTTTGTAGGTGGTAGAGCATGGTCTCACACCGAAGATGGCAATTATTATTTACATCTGTTTGGGGAGAAGACGGCCGATTTAAACTGGCATAACCCAGAGGTCTTTGAGGAATTTACCGAGATAATGAGATTCTGGCTAGACAAGGGTATTGCTGGCTTTAAGTTTAATGATGTAAATATTATATATAAGGATTCTCTAGCAGATGGTAAATGGCGTATTTCCTTAAAGGGTAAGGAGCATTACCTTAACAAAGAGGGCTGCCACAAGCTATTAAAGCGATTCTCCGAAGAGATTTTTGCTAAATACAAAACCTTTACAGTAGGTGAGCCTTTGCTTGTGAATTTTAATGATGCCCGACTTTTGAGTGATGAAAACAGAGCTGAGCTAGATACGGTAATCTTTTCTAGCGAGATGGATGAAACCTTTAAGTGCATTAAATGGTTCAATAAAAAGTATAATCCGTTCAAGCTGATAAGAAAGATAGATGAGTGGCAAAACACATTAGAGGTACCAGCCAATTATCTAGAAAACTTAAATCAGATTCGCTCTGTAAAAGCATTTGGAAATCTTGGAAAGAATTGGGAGCAAAGCTCCAAGCTTTTGTGCGGTTTAAATCTTTCTTTGCGAGGAGTACCATTTATTTTTGAGGGCGAAGAAATCGGCATGACTGATTCTGACGAGGGTGCAGTTGTTAGAGATTTCTATAAGGATATGATTGATTTTAGAAAGAATTCCTTGGCGCTTTCTGAGGGGTCCTACAGAAAAGTCGCTTCTCCAAGCGATGTATATATCTTTACTAGAGAGGCGAAGGAAGAAAGATTTTATGTATACTGCAATCTTACAAGTAACAATAAGGTTGTAGAGTTTTATGGTGATAAAATAGTATTTGGAAATTATCCAAATGGAGAGTGTAATATCAACTATCTTAAACCTTATGAGTTTAGAATAGTTGCCTCAAATATTTAGATTATTCTTGGCAATTTCTTTTTCTGCCCACAAGAAGTCATTAAAATAAAGGCTCATTGTACAAATAATTATGTGCAATGAGCCCTTTTTTATATTGCTTCTTCTTGATCTAAATTTTTATTGGCGGTAGAAAGCATCAGTTTAATTCTATTAAGCTGATTTACCTCTGATGCACCAGGATCGTAGTCAATGGCTACAATGTTTGCATTTGGATGCTCGTGGCGAATTCGCTTAATAACACCCTTTCCAACAACGTGGTTTGGTAAGCAACCAAATGGCTGGATACAAACAATGTTGCCAGCGCCTTCTTTTATAAGGTCTAACATTTCGCCAGTGAGGAACCATCCTTCACCGGTCTGATTACCGATAGAAACGATATCCTCAGCTTCCTTAGCCGTATCAGTGATATAAGCTGGAGGAGTAAATCTCTTTGACTTTTCAAACTCATCTCTAGCGGCACTTCTAAGCCATTCAAAGAACTTGATTCCAAGATTGCAGAAGAACTGTGTCTTCTTGCTTGCACCAAGATTGTCAGCCTTGAAGTTGGCATCATAGAAGCAGTAGAGAAGGAAGTCTGTTAAATCAGGAATAACTGCCTCGGCCCCTTCTTGCTCTAATAAATCAGCCAAGTGATTGTTAGCTGCAGGCAAGAACTTAACAAGAATCTCACCTACGATACCTACGCGAGGTTTAACTAATCCTTCTATAATAGGAAGATTATCGAAATCTCTAATCATCTCACGACAAAGCTTTTTGAACTTTCTATGAGATAAAAACTTCTTATTAGATAAGAATGGAATAATCTTATCCTTCCACTGCTGGTGGAGCTTGTCAGTTGAACCCTTCACTGATTCGTATGGACGAATTCGGTATACGCATCGAAGCAAGATATCACCAAATATGAGCGCATACATTCCATGCTGAGCAAGGCTTGCAGAAATCTTGAAACCAGGGTTGTGTTCTAGACCACTGAGGTTGAGTGATATAACCGGAACATCTGGATAACCAGCCTTTGCCAAAGCTCTACGAATGAATCCGATGTAGTTGGAAGCACGACATCCACCGCCGGTCTGTGAAATCATAAGAGCAGTGCGGCTCATATCGTATTTACCTGTTTCAATGGCAGCCATAAGCTGACCAATAACCATAAGTGATGGATAGCAGGCATCGTTGTTAACGTACTTAAGTCCAACATCCACGCATGTGCGTGTAGGAATATCTGGAATAACGAGATTGTATCCTGCAGCACCAAATGCTGGCTCCATAAAATCAAAGTGAATAGGAGACATCTGAGGACAAAGAATTGTGTAATTCTTCTTCATTTCCTCTGTAAATACGATACGGTCATAGTTCGCAGGAACAATTTCTCGATCTTGTTTTTTCTTTTTCTTAACTCTGAGGGCGGCAAGAAGTGAGCGAATACGGATTCTTGCGGCTCCAAGGTTGTTAACCTCATCAATCTTGAGACAGGTGTATATCTTGCCTGAATTGGTAAGGATATCAGCAACCTGATCAGTTGTAACAGCATCAAGACCACAACCGAAGGAGTTGAGCTGAATCAAATCGAGATTGTCATATTTTTTAACATAGTTGGCAGCAGCGTACATACGTGAGTGGAACATCCACTGATCCATAACGATAAGAGGGCGCTCAACCTCACCAAGGTTGGAGATTGAATCCTCGGTAAGTACAGCGATGCCGTAGCTATTGATAAGCTCTGGGATACCGTGGTTAATCTCTGGATCAACGTGGTAAGGACGGCCGGCTAATACGATACCGTGCTTGCCTGTCTCTTCGAGATACTTGAGAACCTCGGCTCCCTTAGCGTACATATCATTTCTAAATCTTTCTTGCTCAAGCCAAGCAGCGTGAGCAGCAGCTCTAACTTCTGATTCAGAGATATCGAACTCTTCCTTAAATACCTTGGCAAGCTGACCAGCCAAAATCTCTTCGCTAGTAAACGCCATAAATGGATTTAAGAATCTAACCTTGCCTGATGTGATTTCATCAACGTTGTTTTTGATATTTTCAGCGTATGATGTAACGATAGGACAGTTGTAGTGGTTGTTCGAATCAGGGAACTCTTTTCTCTCGTAAGGTATGCAAGGATAGTAAATGAAATCTACATTTCCCTCGTTGATAAGCCACTGAACATGACCGTGTGCAAGCTTAGCTGGATAACATTCTGACTCTGATGGGATTGACTCGATACCTAGCTCGTAGACCTTGCGATTTGAGCGAGGTGAGAGCACAACTCTAAACTTGAGAGCCTTGAAGAATGTAGCCCAATAAGGATAGTTCTCATATAGGTTAAGAACACGAGGAATACCAACAGTACCGCGAGTGGCTGCTTCTGCTGAAAGAGGCTCGTATTCAAATAATCTGTTGTATTTATATTCGTAAAGATTTGGAATGTTCTCTTTGTTTTTGACGCCGCCAGCACCCTTTTCACAACGGTTTCCAGTGATGAAGGAGCGTCCGCCTGAGAAACGGTTGACAGTGAGGAGACAGTGGTTAACACATCCCTGACAACGAGTAAGCTTGGTATCAAATGTAAGATTGTTAATCTCTTCGATGCTAAGCGTTGTAGTTGTAGGATTCTCCTCGTAGCGCTCCTTAGCAATAAGAGCACAACCAAAGGCACCCATGATACCTGCAATATCAGGTCTTACTACATCAACGCCGGCAACCTTTTCAAGGGAGCGAAGAACAGCATCGTTGTAGAAGGTACCACCCTGAACAACGATATTCTTGCCAAGCTCTGAAGCATCAGAAAGCTTGATAACCTTGAAAAGCGCGTTCTTTATTACAGAATAAGCGAGACCGGAAGATATATCTGCAACAGATGCGCCTTCCTTTTGTGCCTGCTTAACCTTTGAATTCATAAATACGGTACAGCGTGTACCAAGATCGATTGGATTAAGTGCAAATAAAGCTTCCTCTGCAAAATCCTGAACAGAAAAATCAAGTGATTTTGCGAAGGTTTCTATGAAAGAACCACAACCTGAAGAACAAGCTTCATTAAGCTGAACGCTATCAACTACGCCATTCTTGATGCGGATGCACTTCATATCCTGGCCACCGATATCAAGGATACAATCTACGTCAGGGTTGAAGAATGCTGCAGCATAGTAGTGAGCGATAGTCTCAACCTCGCCGTCATCAAGCTGCAAGGCTGCCTTTAACAATGCTTCACCGTAACCAGTAGAGCATGAATGAACTATGTGTGTATCCTCAGGCATGATAGAATAAATCTCTTTTAAAGCCTTTAGTGATGTGGCTAGCGGACTACCATTGTTGCTAGAGTAGAATGAATACAGGAGCTTTCCATCATCACCAACAACAGCAAGCTTTGTAGTGGTAGAACCAGCATCGATACCAAG
The DNA here is from genome assembly GCA_002309345.1 of Pseudobutyrivibrio sp. UBA1225. Classification (GTDB taxonomy): domain Bacteria; phylum Bacillota; class Clostridia; order Lachnospirales; family Lachnospiraceae; genus Pseudobutyrivibrio. Next base: position 6,898 of record DBWZ01000088.1, on the reverse strand, counting down.
ATAAACGTTGCCGTGATAATTTGCTAAGTCGGCTTTTTCCACCTCGGCTTTGGCATGTCTATCTTTAAAAGCTCTGAAATCTTCTTCTGATTCAAATAAAGGATCAAGTCTTGCAACCTCGAAATCCATCTTGATGCCCTCTGACAATTTGTCGATAAGGTCATCCATAGGAACGTTTTGCTCTTCCTTTGAGTTGAGAGCAGAACCGATAGCTGCAAAAAGATGAGAGTTGTCTAGCAAGATGGCGTGATCATCATCAAGCTTTAGAGTGCGGATAAATGCTTCTCTAAGCTGATCTAAGAAGTGGAGTGGTCCACCTAGGAAGGCAACGTGGCCACGGATAGGCTTACCACAAGCAAGACCAGAGATTGTCTGGTTTACAACAGCTTGGAAAATCGAAGCTGATAAATCTTCTTTTGAAGCGCCCTCGTTGATAAGTGGCTGAATATCAGTTTTTGCGAAAACACCGCAACGAGCAGCGATGGGATAAATAGCTTTGTAATCCTTGGCGTAAACATTGAGACCAGGAGCATCGGTCTGAAGAAGAGATGCCATTTGATCTATAAAGGAACCTGTACCGCCGGCGCAGATACCATTCATACGCTGTTCAACGTTGCCATTTTCGAAGTAGATGATTTTGGCATCCTCACCGCCAAGCTCTATAGCAACATCTGTCTGAGGAGCATAGTGGGTGAGAGCTGTAGAAACAGCGATAACTTCTTGGACGAATTCGACGCCAAGATGTTTGGCTAGAGTGAGTCCACCGGAGCCAGTAATCATAGGGCGTACAATAATCTGCCCAAGCTTAGATTTGGCTTGAGTTAATAAATCAGTGAGAGTCTGCTGTATGTTAGCAAAGTGTCTCTGATAATCTGAAAATAGTAGCTTGTTATCGTCATCTAAAACCGCGATTTTAACAGTGGTTGAACCGATGTCGATACCGAGTTTAAAAAGTTTGTTTTTCATAATCAAGTCTTTTCTTTCCTAAATTAAAATACATATTATATAACCTTTCGTATTATAAATGGACTTGAATAAATATACAATAAACAAATCCTTAAATATGTTAAAATACATCTTTACAACTCCCCCTTTGATGTTGTAAACTTTCAAAGTACAAGGCGTACATTTTTTGTGAGGGGTGAGTCTCTCATAAAAAAAAACGCTTTTTTTGTTTTTATTAGGGAGGAATTATGTCTCAGTTATCAGTTGACGATATTATCAATTTTGCCAATGAGAACGACGTTAAGTTTATACGTCTCGCTTTTTGCGACCTCTACGGTACACAAAAAAACATATCTATAATGCCACAGGAGTTGAAGCAAGCCTTTGAAGAAGGCGTTAATTTCGACTCCTTTCTTATTTTAGGTTACGAGGATGTAAACAGTCAGGATTTATTCCTAAAGCCAGATCCAGACACACTTCACATCCTTCCATGGCGTCCACAATCAGGTCGAGTTATCAGAATGTACTGTAACGTTGTTCTTGCAGATGGTACACCATTTATTTCTGATTACAGAAATTTCCTTAAGGAAACACTTAAAGAATGTCAGGACATGGGATTTACCACACGTATGGGGCTTAAGTCAGAGTTCTACCTCTTTAAGACAGACGAAGAGGGCAATCCAACCAAAGAGCCATTCGACAATGGCGGGTATTTGGATGTTGCTCCAAACGATAAAGGCGAAAACATCCGTCGTGAGATTTGTCTTACACTTGAAGAGATGGGCATCACACCTCAATCATCTCACCACGAGAGAGGACCAGGACAAAACGAAATCGACTTTACAGCCGCAGATGTTCTTACAACAGCTGACAATCTTGTTACATATAAAAACGTTGTTGAAAATATTGCTGCAAGAAACGGAGTATGGGCTTCCTTCGATCCACTTCCAATTGCAGATGCGCCAGGTAATGGCCTTCATATCAAGATGGCAAATTTCCGTGGTAATGTTAATCTTTTCAACGAAGAAAGAGAATTTTCTGAGTCCTTCATGGCGGGTATCCTGAACAGAATGCGTGATATCACACTGTTCTTAAACTGCCGCAAGGATTCTTACAGTAGATTTAGTATGTTCGAGGCACCAAAGTATATCACTTGGTCTTCTCAGAACAACTCTAGATTATTCAGAGTTCCTGAAATCAATGGCAAGCGTAATCATTTCATCCTTCGCTCGCCAGATTCATGCATCAATCCATATCTTGCAAGTGCTATGGTTATTCAGGCTGGCCTTGCGGGTGTAAGAAATAAGGAGCAACTTCCACCAGCATTAGAGGTTAACTCTAGATTTTTGACATTCGATGAATCATCAGATTTGCAGACACTTCCTCTCACAATCGAAGAGGCTATTGATTGTGCTCAAAAGAGTGATTTCATCAACAACTCAAAATTCGCAGACATAGCTAAACGCTATATCGAGACAATAAAGGCTAGTATTTAATATTTCATAGAGGAGTATTTTATGGAAAGGGCATTGATTGTCTGCGATAATGAAAAAGGAATTGACTTTTACAAATCCTTTCTCAAGGAGAATGGGATAGTCGATATAGTTGTCACTAGCAACGGTCCCGAGACGAAACGATTCATGTCAGACTACGATTTTGATATCTGTATCATCAATGGGCCACTTGGCAGGGAAAATGCAGAAGCCTTGGCGGTAGACATCGCCGAGAAAAATGTTTGCCAGGTTTTATTATTTGTGAAAGCACAGTATTTTGAAGAAATCGCAGCTAATGTTGAGGATTATGGTGTCATAACCGTTTCAAAGCCTATCAATAAGCAGCTTTTTTGGCAGGCGCTAAAGCTTGCTAGAGTGGCGCAAAGGCGAATCGGAATGGCCAAATCTCAAAACGCAAAACTAGAGCAAAAGCTCGAAGATATGAAGCTTATATCTCGAGCAAAGCTACTTCTGATAGTCAACAAGGATTTATCAGAAGAAGCGGCTCACAAATATATAGAAAAAACTGCAATGGATGCTCGCTCATCCCGAGTTGAAGTTGCAAAAGAAATAATTAGAGAATATGAAGGAGAGTAAAATGACAAAGCATGTATTTGTTACTGGTGGTGTAGTATCAGGTTTAGGAAAAGGTATTACAGCAGCGTCTTTAGGACGTCTACTTAAAATGAGAGGATATAAGGTGGCTTCCCAGAAGCTTGATCCATATATGAATGTAGATCCGGGTACAATGAGTCCATATCAGCACGGTGAAGTATTCGTTACAGATGATGGGGCAGAAACAGACCTTGACCTTGGTCACTATGAGCGTTTTATTGATGAGAGCCTTAACAAATACTCAAATCTTACATCAGGTAAGGTTTACTGGAATGTTCTCAATCGTGAGCGTAAGGGTGAGTACCTTGGACAGACTGTTCAGGTTATTCCTCATATTACAGAAGAAATCAAGCGTTTCATCTACATGGGTGCCGAGACTTCTGATTGTGATGTTTTGATTACAGAGATTGGTGGTACAACAGGTGACATCGAATCTCAGCCATTCCTTGAGGCAATCAGACAGATTTCCCTTGAGAAGGGACGCGAGAATTGCTTGTTTATTCACGTCACATTGGTTCCTTGGCTCTCTGGTTCAGAGGAGCACAAGTCAAAGCCTACACAGCATTCTGTTAAGGAGCTCCAGTCACTTGGTATCGCTCCAAACATCATTGTTTGCCGTGTGGACCATCCACTTGAGCAGTCAATCAAAGACAAGATTTCTCTTTTCTGTAACGTAAAGAAGGACTGCGTTATTGAAAACGATACTCTTGATTGTTTATACGAAGCACCACTTATGATGCATAAGTATGGTCTTGATGATGTTGTTTGTCGCGAGCTCGGTCTCGAGAATCGCACTCCAAAGATTGAAGAGTGGGAGAAGATGGTTGACAACATCAAGGGGCTTAAAAAGAAAACAAAGATTGCTATCGTTGGAAAGTATGTTGCTCTTCACGATGCATATCTTTCAGTTAGAGAAGCTCTTTTCCACGGTGGTTATGCTAACTCAGCTCACGTTGAAATAGAGTGGGTTGATTCAGAAGAAATCACCAAGGACAATGTCAAAACTATTCTTGCAGGAGTCGATGGTATCTTGGTACCAGGTGGTTTTGGCGATAGAGGTGTAGAGGGCAAGATTGCTGCATGCCAATTCGCTCGTGAAAACGACATTCCTTACCTTGGAATTTGCCTTGGTATGCAGGTTGCTGCAATTGAGTTTGCTCGCAACGTTTGTGGCCTTGCTGACGCCAACTCTAGAGAGTTCAACAGCACTAGCAAAAACTGTGTCATCGATCTTATGGAAGAGCAGATGGCAGTCCTTAGAAAGGGTGGCACAATGAGACTAGGCGCATATCCATGCGCAATCAGAAAGGAAACCAAGCTTTTCGAGGCTTACAAAGCAGAAAATATTTCAGAGCGCCACAGACACAGATTCGAGTTTAACAATTCATATAGAGCATTAATGACAGAGAAGGGCCTTACAATTTCTGGTACATCACCTAACGACGAGGTTGTTGAAGCTATCGAGGTATCAGCCAACAAATTCCATGTAGGCGTGCAGTTCCATCCAGAATTCAAGAGCCGTCCTAACAAGCCACATCCACTTTTTGCAGCATTTATCAAGGCAAGCCTTAAATAAAGATTTCTTCCTCACACAAGTGAGGTAAAAATATATTATTAATGTATAGGGAGGGAACTATGTTCGAGAAACAGTTTAAACTCAGCGCAAATAACACTACTGTTAAAACAGAAGTGCTTGCCGGTCTAACAACCTTTATGACCATGGCATATATTATTGCGCTCAATCCAAATCTTCTCACCAACTATCGTGAGGGAGGAGATGCACTTTGGAATGGTGTATTCTTAGCAACATGTATTTCATCTGCAGTTGCAATGTTTGTAATGGCGTTCCTTGCAAACAAGCCATTCTGTCTTGCGCCAGGTATGGGGCTCAATTCATTCATGGCAATAGTAATTGCAAACCTAGTTGCTTCAACTAGCATGGATTATGTTCAGTCATTCCAGTCAATGCTATGCATTATCCTAATTGAAGGTATTGTATTCCTCATTCTTTCGCTTCTAAACATTCGTGAAAGGATTGTAGATGCAATTCCACTTGGCATCAGACTTGGTATTTCACCAGCAATCGGTCTTATGCTTCTCAACATAGGTTTTGGATCAAATGTTTACATTGCAGATTCAAACTTTAAACAGTTCTTTGTTATGAAAGATTTCTTTGGTGCCCTTACTGCTAGATATGCTAAAGACACAATGACAGATGCATATCCAATCATGGTACTGTCAGCAGTCACTATGTTCATTGGTCTTTTTGTAATCGTAGTTCTTGCAACCAAAGGTGTTAAAGGTTCAGTTATTATCGGGATGCTTGCTGCTTCAATCGTATATTGGATTGGCGACGCAGCTGTCCTTGGTAACAATCCATTTGCGTCACTTGAACATGCTAAGTTTGTTCCAGCATTTGGAGACATGGCATCAACAACTCTCTTCAAGTTCAACTTTGATGGCTTGGCGCAGATGGGTTGGTTTACAGCGATTACACTTGTTATTACATTCTGTGTAATCGACATGTTTGATACAATCGGAACACTTGTGGGTACAGCATCACGTGCAGGTATGGTTGACCGCGAAGGCAATATGCCAAACATGAAAGAAGCGCTTCTTTCAGATTCAATCGGTACAATCGTTGGTTCATGCACAGGTACATCTACAGTTACAACCTTTATTGAGTCAGCTTCAGGTGTAGAGGCAGGCGGTCGTACAGGTCTTACATCACTTACATGTGGAATTATATTCCTGGCATGTATCTTCTTAGCACCTGTAGCAGCAGTTATTCCTGCAGCTGCTACATCAGCAGCCCTCATCTACGTTGGCGTACTTATGATGACTGGTCTAAAAAAGGTTAATTTCGACGACCTATCAGTTTGCGTACCAGTTACAATAATGCTTATAGCGATGCCAGTGTCTGGCTCAATCGGTCATGCTATTGGTCTTGCAATGATTTCATACACAATCATTAAGCTATTCACAGGAAAATATAAGGAAGTATCAGGCCTTACATATGCAATTTCGATTCTCTTCCTTATTAAGTTCTTCTTGGCAGTGTAGTCTGATAGCATTACGAAACAATAATTAACGAAATAAAAACTAGAATAATAAATAGAAATAGGAGTGGCGAGATTTCGTCTCTCCTATTTTTTTTCATGAAGTAAAAAACAGACTATGCAAAACTTTTTTTAAAATTTTATGCCATAAACATGCAGTTCTTGCCAGTTATATTGAAAAATGAGGTTATGCGATATAACATAAGCGGCACAGGGAGCAGTGAGTCCATGAAATTTGGTATTCACTGCTTTTTTTGTGCGTTTTTTTTCTTTAATTATGGGAGGTAAATGTATGAAGAGAAAACAATTTCTAGCTTGTGTGCTCGCAATGGGAGTAACATTGAGTCCAGCAGGCATAAACGCAATGGTGGCTAATGCTCAGGAGGTTACAACTCAGACAAATCAAGCCGGTCAAACAACTAACATTTTAGTTAACAACATCGTGTTAGACGGTGTAGACGCACCATCAGATGGTAAACTATTAGATTTTAGTGCCGCAGCAATGTTAAATGGTAGCAGCAAGTGGAACATGGATATTGTATGGGTAGATGAAGCCGGCAGAAAAGCTACTAATTGGTCAGCTTCAAATAAGAGCTATCCTGTATTTTATATCAATCCAGCAGGCTTCACTCTGAAGAGTGATTTTAATGTCGAAAGTGATATACAGCTTTCAGATGTAGTGAAAAGTATATACGGCGATAAGAAACTCGAAAAAATCGTTGATGAAAAGACAGGTCGAACATTTATGACTTGTGCAGATGGACCATGCAAAGGCAAGGATAAAAA
>DBWZ01000063.1:48876-55718 GCA_002309345.1 Pseudobutyrivibrio sp. UBA1225 | reverse complement strand
AACTGCATCTCGCTTTGCAATTGAGTCATAGCTGTTTTTCTAATATGGTTATAGCACATCATTTTTTGAATTGCAATATAAATTTATTGAATTACGATAAATTCTTTTCGAGATGCAGAAAAAATGAAAGGCGGTGATAGGTCTATTTTTACAAGGTCAAAAAGTTAAAAATGCTTGAAGATATTATGAAAATCAACTAGAAATGAGGAATATTTTATATAATTGAATAAGCGTTAAAGATTAGAACAAATATCTGTTAAAGAGTATTTGTTTTGCAACTATTAACCGGGGGGCTTTTTAGGAGGAGTATGAAAATGGGTAAAATACTATTAACGGGTGTTGACGGAAACCTTGGGGCTGAGGCGGCAAGAGTACTTATGACACTTGCAAACAAAGAGGACCTTATTTTTGTGGGATACAGTGAGGCTTCTTTAGAACCATTCAAGGCTCAGGGAATCGAGACTCGAACAGCAAACTTTAATGTATATGATGGACTAGAGGAAGCTTTTGCAGGAGCAGAAAGATTGGCGTTAATTTCAATGCCATTTGTAGGCGCCAAGCGTCAAAACGCCCACAAGAATGTAGTGGACGCAGCCAAAGCTGCTGGCGTTAAGCAAATTATTTATACGTCTTTAGTAAATGCAGGAGATGAAACAAATCCTAGCGTAGAGAGAAAGGATCATATATATACTGAGGAATATGTTAAGTCAACGGGTTTAGATTACATTTTCCTTAGAAATTCTCAGTATGCCGAGGCAATGATTACAAACTATTTCACCTATGTGAAGGGAGATGGCGTGCTTAAAAATAGTCAAGGTGATGGCAAGATGGCATATATTTCTCGAAAAGATTGTGCAAAAGCTGTTGCCTATGCCCTATACCGCGGTGGCGAGTATACTCGCACAATATTAAACATCAATGGACCTGAGCTTATGACCATTTCTCAATTTGTAGAAATTGGCAACAAGGCTACAGGCAACCATGTTACATACAAGGCAATTTCAGATGAGGAGAACTATCAGATATTTGATGCCATGGGTGTACCTAGAACTACAGATGGTCAGTTTAAGAAAGGCTCGGAGGCTCCATTCTCATCAGAGGGAATGGTTACTTTCGCTCAAGCTATACGTGAAGGGAAGATGGATACTTGGACGGATGATTTCAAGAAGCTCACAGGGACTGATCCGATAACCGTTCAGTATATGTTTGAACACAATGCGGATTTCCAAATCGGAGAGCGTCATTCGAAAGATGCTTAATAACAAGAAATAAATTATTAAACCGGAACCATATAAAATTTGGCTCCGGTTTTTTCTTTGAGAAGTTATTAGTTGCTTGTTGGCGTAGCGTTATGTAGTTTGCGGTATTCGCGAGGAGAGTGACCGGTAATGTCGTGGAATACCTTGTTGAAGGATGTGGTTGACTGAAATCCTGCTTGAAAAGCGCACTCTGTAATAGTCAAATTCTCATCGAGCAATAAGTTTATAGCATTCCTAACGCGAATTTGCGATAAATAAGCGGGAAATGACATCTGCAAATATTGCTTGAACAACTTAGAAAAGTAATAGCTACTAAGACCTACGTGTTTAGAAACATCGGCTTGAGTGATGCTATCGGTGGAGTTTTCTGTAATGTAAGTGCAAGCTGAGTTGATGTATCTCCAAGCGGATTTGTTGAATGAGGCATCTGTTGCGCCGTGATCCTGTTTTAACATAACCTGCTCGCCAATTTTAAGGAGAATATCGTAAATGCATTGTTTGCATCTTGTTTCAACGAAGTAGTCGTTTTCTATGAGAAGCTGTCGAATTTCCCATATTTTGTCAAAAATATATTTGGCAAGCTCAGGCTGTTTGGTAGAAGATATATGATGATAATCACTATAAAATCTTACGATGCTAAATAAATCTAGATTGTTTTCTACTATAGAAGAAGGGAATTGAATAAACAGAGAGCCGGAGTGAGGTACATGCACTATTTCATGAAGCTCACGAGGCCATATTAAAAGAACATCCCCTCGATTTAGTGTATAGGGAACATCATTTACAAGATACCTACAACTGTCCCTTAATGCGATGGTAAACTCTAATGCGTTGTGCCAGTGGGCAGGGAAATTGCTTGGCGAATTCTCTTCTGAAATTGATACAATTGGTATAGAATCAAAATTAATTGACTCTTTTGTCTCTTTCGTATTCATACTCTTATAATAGCAAAAAATGGGCAAAACACAACAAATATTAGATTCTAATTATAGGGGCAAGGGAATAATATGGTTGTGTTAAATTTTTTTAGAAAAATAATGATATTGGAAGGAGTTATTACATGGAAAATTTTGTGTTTTATTCACCTACATGTTTTGTATTTGGTAAGGGAACAGAAGCAACTGCAGGTCAGTATGTTAAAAAGTTTGGTGGAACTAAGGTGCTCATCCACTATGGCGGAGGAAGCGTTGTAAGATCCGGTTTGCTAGATAGAGTTAAAAAGTCATTGAATGATTGCAGCATACCATTTGTTGAGCTTGGCGGAGTAAAGCCAAACCCTCGCAGTGGTTTAGTTTATGAAGGAATAGATCTTTGCAAAAAGGAAAATGTTGATTTCATCCTCGCTGTTGGAGGCGGTAGTGTTATCGATTCTTCAAAGGCAATCGCTGCGGGAGTTGTATATGACGGAGATTTCTGGGATTTCTACCAAGGAAAGCGAATCGAGGAAGCTCTTCCGGTGGGAACTATTCTTACTATTGCTGCAGCAGGTAGTGAAGGCAGCCCAGATTCTGTTATCACAAAAGAAGAGGGAATGTTTAAGCGCGGTGCCAGCGGTGATGCAATCAGACCTCGTTTTAGCATATTGAATCCTGAATTGACACAGACATTGCCAGCATTCCAGTCAGCTGCTGGAATTACTGATATCATGGCACATCTTTATGAGAGATATCTCACAAATAGTGAGGAGGTTGAGGTTACAGATCGACTTATCGAAGGTCTGCTTCTTACAATGATTCATGAGGCACCTCGCGTAATAGAAAATCCAAACAACTACGAGGCGAGGGCAAATATTATGTGGGCTGGAACAATGGCTCATAATAATTCTTGTGGCGTTGGACGCAGCCAGGATTGGAACAGCCATTCTATTGAACACGAGCTGTCAGCTTTGTATGACTGTGCCCATGGTGCCGGCTTAGCTGTTACCATGCCTGCGGTATTTACCTACGAGATGAATCACAATGTCATGAGATTTGCCAAGGCTGCTGTCAGAGTTTGGGGCTGCCAGATGGATTTTGAGCATCCTGAGGTTACAGCAAAAGCGGGAATTGAAGCTTTAAGAAACTTCTTGATTTCGATTGGCATGCCAAAGAATTTTGAAGAGCTTGGAGCAAAAGAGGAAGATATTCCAAAGCTAGTTGATGTTTTATGCAATGGCGATGGAAGAAAAGGAAGCATATCTGGATTTACAACACTTAACGAAGAGGATTGTACAAAGATTTACCAGATGATGGTTTAGGTTATTGGTTTTATGAGGAAAACCGGAGCCTATGAAATATAAAGGTTTTAGGTAGTTTTACAATGAAGCATAATTCAATAGTGACCTCTAAGAAGAAAAGAGAAGTAGATTTTACAACAGGTAGCCCGGCAAAGCTTATTTTGCCCTTCTATGGCACCTTGTTATTATCAAGCATGTTGCAGCAGTTTTATAATTTTGCTGACACATGGATTGTAGGTAAGGGCCTAGGGGATAATGCGTTGGCTGCAGTTGGAAATATGGGTTCTATTTTCTTTTTGATAGTAGGATTTTCGTTTGGTCTTGCTAATGGATTTGCGGTATTGATTGCCCAAAGCTATGGGGCAAAGGATACCGATAGACTCAAACACAGATTTGCAGCAACAATTGTTCTTGGCATTGTACTTGCCATAGTAATGACAATTGGAAGTGTGCTGTTTTTGCCTGATGCACTCAGATTTCTTAGAACCGATAAGTTAATCATAAAGGATAGCTTGAAGTATGGTTATATAGTTTTTGGAGGTCTTGCAGCAGGCATCTGTTACAATATTGTGGGTTCGATACTAAGAGCACTTGGCGATAGCCAGACTCCACTTAAAGCGATTATCATTTCATCAGTATTGAACCTAGGATTAGATAGCTTTTTCATTTTCATTCTTCATACTGGGGTGGAAGGAGCTGCAATCGCAACTCTTTGCTCCCAGGTTATATCTTCAATCATCTGCATAAATAGCCTTAGGCAAATTGAGATGATTAAGATTAAAAAAGAACATTTTAAAAATAGTATCAATGTTTATCTAGATTTGCTTAGAAATGGTTTGCCGATGGCATTCATGAATTCTATTACAGCGGTTGGATGTATGGTGGTGCAGTATTTTGTAAACGGCTTCGGAGTAGTTTACACGGCTGCTTATGCAACCTGCTTTAAGTATCTCAATTTGTTTATGAATCCAGCGGGAACTGCCGGCGCAGCTATGACGGCATACACAAGTCAAAACTATGGAGCCAGAAACTGCGAAAGGATTATGGCTGGTTTTAAGGTCTGTATTCGTATAGTTATGGTCGCATATGCGATACTTGGTTCACTGATGGTATTTGCACCAGCACAGCTTGCGGCAGTGTTATTAACTGGAAAAGAGCAGATAGATTTAGTGTGCCAATTTTTGCCAACCTGCGGGGTGATGCTTGTCATCCTAAACATATTGTTTGTAGTTAGAGCTGCTGTACAGGGGATGGGCAAGCCTTTACTTCCGTTACTTTCAGGAATTTTAGAAATGATTCTAAGAACCTTGGCAGTTACACTATTAATTGATAGAATAGGCTTTAGAGCCACCGCATTTGCCGAGGTCAGTGCCTGGACAGGGGCCTTTATCTTAAATGCCTTGGCGTTCTATTTGGCGATGAAGAATTTCCCGGGAAGGAAAGAGGCATTTCATGAGTACAGTTAGACGAGCAATAATTGGTGATATACCAAGGATACTTGAACTCTTGGTGCAAGTTGATATGGTGCATCATAATGGGCGTCCAGATATTTTTAGGGGGCCAGCCACGAAGTATAATGCAAAAGAGCTTGAAGCGATAATTGCCGATGATAGCACCCCAGTATTTGTGTTTGAAGATGGTGGTGTTATTAAGGGGCATGCATTTTGTATTCATAAGCAAGTAGTTGACGATTCTGTATTGACTGATATAAAGACACTTTACATAGATGACATTTGCGTCGATGAAGCTTTTCGTGGACAAAAGGTTGGAAATGCTTTATATGATTATGTAATCAACTATGCTAGGGAATGTGGCTGCTATAACGTGACATTAAACGTGTGGTCCTGCAATCCTGGTGCTATGAAGTTTTATGAAACAATGGGGATGGTACCACAGAAGATTGGTATGGAAAAATTATTATAGACAATTCACTCATAGTTTTATTTAGGAGGTCTTATGAGTTCACTTACAACAAGAATCCAGTTGAACAATAATACAGCTATTCCATGCTTTGGTTATGGAACATATAAGATAAAGGATGCATCTGAAGCTTATGAATCTGTGCAATCAGCATTAGAGCTTGGTTATCGTCATATCGACACGGCCGCTTTTTATGAAAACGAAAAATACGTCAGCAACGCTATCAAGGATTTCATGAAGGAAAAAGGCGTTGCTCGAGAAGATATATTTGTAACAAGCAAGGTTTGGAAAACGGAGGCAGGTTATGATAAAACACTTGCCGCATTTGAAAAAACCATGCAGGAAATGCAGCTTGATTATCTAGATTTATACCTGGTACATTGGCCTTCTTCATTTGTTTTTGATGATGATTGGGAAAACACCAATCGTTCAACGTGGAAAGCTATGACAGAAATCTATAAATCAGGAAGAGTAAAGGCAATAGGTGTATCAAATTTCTTACCACATCACTTAAAGGCGCTTATGGATATGGAAGTTGTACCAGCCGTTAATCAAATAGAAATTAATCCTGGTTTTCTGCAAAAGGAGACAGTTGATTTTTGTCAAGAAAACGGCATCTTGGTAGAGGCTTGGAGTCCACTTGGACGAGGAAAATCCTTGAATCATCCAGTCCTTGAGCAGTTGGCTGCAAAATATGGACGTACGGTGGCTCAGATTATCCTTAGATGGGAAATTCAGCATGGCATAGTGCCGCTTCCAAAATCGGTTAACCCAGAGCGCATTCTTCAAAACGCACAAGTATTTGACTTTGAAATTTCCGCAGATGACATGGCAACAATCGATGCTATTCCGCCTTATGGAAACAGCGGCCATGGCCCCGATGATGCTGAATAAAAACACTAATTCAAATACTTTTTGAATAATCATATCTATAAGGAGACGGAAAATGGTAAAGCACGTAATTTTATGGACACTTAAAGAAGACTTATCTGCAGCTGAAAAGGAGCAGGTAAAGAAGGGAATCAAAGAAGGCTTAGAAGGACTTGCTGGCAAGATTCCGGGCATGACCGAAATCAAGGTTTACACCAATGGACTTCCAAGCTCGAATGCAGACCTCATGCTTGACTCAACATTCGAAAGCGAGGACGCCCTAAAGGTTTACGCAACTCACCCAGAACACGTTGCGGTAGCCGACACCAAAGTCAGACCATACACTCAAATTCGCACCTGCCTAGATTTCGAACTTTAATATTTTTACTATGGCACCCGCGCCTCGCCAGAGGAGTACTTTGTAACATCGCATAAGATTTTGATTTTCTAAATGCTTGTTGTCGTTCCTACTATTTTCGGGTGTGCGTTCAACTATTTACAATTCTATAGGAAAAGTAAGTCCCTGAGCGGACATGAAATATACTTAAAAGAAATAGTTCCACAAAACTAGCTTAGTA
>DBWZ01000063.1:0-48759 GCA_002309345.1 Pseudobutyrivibrio sp. UBA1225 | reverse complement strand
ACTTTTATAATTTCACTTAGCAAGTGGATTTGCATGCAATTGTACTAAGTCTAGTTTGTGGAACTATTATTTAAACTCAAACATGTCCGTCAGGGACATTACATTCCCTTCGAATTGTAAAATCGACGAATGCACACCCGCTAGGAACGACAACTGAAGCATTAAGAAAATCTAAAATCTTAGCTCAATTGTTACAAAGTACTCCTCTGGCGAGGCGCGGGTGCCATAGTAAAAATATTAGATTTGGTATCCATGGTAGCTTTAATTTTGGGGTCAGATATAATATACTAGTATACAAGTGAGAAAGGATGGGTAATGTTTTGACGGGATTTGAATTTTACAAGAATACGGTTGTGGCTCCGATAGTTTTAGAGGAGGCGCTTAAGCCTACACTTTCAAAGATGGTAGGTATATTTGCGGACGATTTAAGAAAAGTTACTGGGGAAGAGGCTCCGGTTTTATCTGCGGTTCCAAAGGATGCAGCTAATGTTGTGGTTGTTGGAATAGTTGGAGAAAGCAGTTTGCTGGAGGGCTTTTCGGAACGACTTTTAGGCATCAGGGGCAAGAAGGAGTGCTATAGCATTTTTGTTGAGGATGATTTTTTCCATGAGGGTCAGCGGGCACTTATAATTGCTGGCAGCGATAAGCGTGGTGCGATATATGCTATGTTTAGCATTTCAGAGGCGATGGGGATTTCTCCGTGGTATTATTTTGCAGATGCTAAAGTGAAAAGACAGGCCGAGGTTATTATTTCAGAGGAGGTTTGTGTTACTTCTAAGGAACCTTCAGTTGAATACCGCGGTTTCTTTATAAATGACGAACAGCCTTGTTTTGGCAATTGGGCGAAGGAGAAGTTTGGCAGCATTCGTCCTTGTCCTGAGCTATACGAAAAGATTTTTGAACTTCTACTTAGATTAAAGGGAAATTATATCTGGCCCGCAATGTGGCGTTCAGATTTTACATTAGATCATATCGAAAATGCGATACTTGCAAATGAGATGGGAGTAGTGGTTGGTTCATCCCATCATGAGCCTTGTTGTCGTTCCGGTCAAGAATTCCAGACTTTAAATAAAATCAATCCAAAGTATGGTACAGAGTGGAGCTTTCTCTCAAATGCGGAGGGGATTACAGAGTTTTGGAAGGACGGGCTGATTCGCAACAAAGATTTTGAAAATCTTATAACTATCGGTATGAGAGGAGAAAATGATTCGTATCTTATGCCGGAGGATGCTACTTTAGAGGACAATATAAATGTTTTAAAAGCGGCGATTCTCAAGCAAAAGGAGCTTATAGCAGAGTATGCGCCATCTGACCATCCGCAGCTGCTGGCAATTTATAAAGAGGTTGAGGCGTACTATTACGGAGACGAGACCACTAAAGGTCTTAAGGATTGGGACGTTCTTGACAATGACATAATGATGCTTTGCGATGACAACTTTGCCAATGTTAGAACGCTTCCGGATGATGAGCTTAGGAAGAAAAATGGTGGATTTGGTATGTACTATCATTTCGATTATTTCGGAAGTCCGGTTTCATATCTTTGGGTAAATTCTACACCTCTTACAAAGGTGTGGGAGCAGATGTCAATGGCATATGACTATGGTGTTCGCTCGGCTTGGATAGTTAATGTTGGTGATATTAAAAATCAAGAGTTACCTCTTAGCTACTTTTTGGATTTGGCCTACGATTTTGATAAGTGGGGTACCGAGGCTATTAATAAGACAGATGAATATACTTTAGAGTTTTTTGAAAAGCTTGGTTTTGAAAAGGAGTTTGCGAAAAAGGCTGCTTATGCTGTCACAGGCTATGTTGATATCAATGGCAAGCGTCGACCAGAACCACTTAATTCTGAAACCTATCATCCGGTTCATGAAAATGAAGCAGAGCGGATGCTTGAAAGAATTAACGAGCTTACAGACCTTTCGGAAGAGCTTTATAAACAAATCGCAGGCACGGATTTAGAGGAGTGCTTCTACCAGCTAGTATATTATCCGCTGAATGCGGTGGCAGAGATAAACAAAATGCAGATATATGCTGGCCTAAATCACCAATATATAAAGCAAAGAAAGAAGCATGGAAACTGCTATATTCCGCTTGTTCAAACGGCAATCGCCAAAGAAAAAGCGCTCACGGAGCAATATCATAACCGCCTAAATGGCAAGTGGAACCACATGCAGTCGGTATATCATATCGGATTTACGAATTGGAATGACGAGATGTGTGAATATCCAATTTGTCATATATTTACACCTATGCCAGACAGTAGGCTTTTGGTGAGTGTGGTTGGCCAGGATGATGTCACAAATGCAAATAGATGGACTCGTCACGTGTTGAAAATGCCCCTTTGCTTCCAAACAAATCCCATTGGTCGATTTGAGGTTGCAAATGGTGGGCAGGCTAAGCTTGAATATCATATAGATTTTGACGCTGAATGGATAGAAATTTCAAACGATGCGGGAGAATTAATTACTAAAAATCAACATTATTTTGTTGAAGATATAACTAACTATAATATAAAGCTTCTTTCTGAAAAGTGGGATGGCACCAAGAGTTCAATTATCCGTATATACGGAGATAACTGTGAAACAGTTGCAGATGAATCTGAAAATGCTACGAGCATTACCATGGCTGAACTCGAGGTTATACCAACTTCCTTAGATATTTCTAAGGTGAAGGAAGAATGCTTTTTCGAGTCTGATGGTTGTATTTCGATAGAGGCTGTTCATGTCATGAAAAACAATCCTGCTCAAAGAGGTCGCTACAAGGAAATCAAAGGCTATGGCAGGACACTTGGCGGAATGAAGGTATTTCCAACAACTGCAAGATTCGACGATGAAGAATTTGCGCCATCATTAGTTTACAGAGTTTTTGCCACATCCGACGGAGAGTACAATTGTCACATCTATGCATCGGCATCAAATCCAGTTGAGTATCAGGGAAAGATGCAGGTGTCAGTCAAGGCAAATGACAGTGAAAGGGTTTTAGTAAACACTATTCCGGATAAGGATTTTGTTCCGTGGAAATCTGAAAGCTGGAGCCAAGGCGTATTGGATCAGATTCATATTTCGACTTGCGGCTTGAAGCTAAAAGCGGGAATAAATGAAGTTGTTATTTCTGCTGTGGATCCAGGGGTAGTGCTTGAAAAACTAGTGCTTTGGAATCCATCTGTGGAACCAAGAGAGTCATATCTTGGGCCGCAAGAGAGTAAGATATTTAGATAAATATTTTGTTAATAGTCCGCAACGTTTTGTTGATGGCTATGGGTGCTAAACTCCTTTAAAATTTAATTAACTGAGAAAAATTATTAATTAAGGGCAAGATTTGATGTTCTTAATTAAATATGCTGGCAGATTATTAATGTAAAAGGAGGATATTTATGAAGTACCAAGGACTTTTCGAGCCTATCAAGATTGGTAAGCTTGAAATTAAAAACCGTTACGCAATGGCTCCAATGGGACCACTTGGTTTAGGCGATTGCGAAGGTGGTTGGAATGACAGAGGTATCGATTACTACACTAGACGTGCCCAAGGTGGTATCGGTCTTATTATTACTGGTGTTACTTTTTCGGATACTGAGGTTGAAAAACCTTCATTCCCAAACACTCCAAATTCAACTTACAACCCTGTTCAGTTCGTTAGAACAAGCCGTGAGATGACTGAGCGTGTTCATGCTTATGGCTCAAAGATTTTCTTACAGATGTCAGGTGGATTTGGCCGTGTAACAATTCCTACAAACCTAGGAGAGTTCCCACCTGTATCCGCATCTGCGATACCACATAGATGGTTAGATAAAACTTGTCGCCCACTTACAGTTGAAGAAATTCACGGTATCGTGGAAAGCTTTGGTAAGGGCGCTTACAATGCAAAGCGCGCAGGCTTTGATGGCGTGGAGATTCACGCTGTTCACGAAGGATATCTTATCGATCAGTTCGCTATTTCATTCTTCAATCAAAGAACAGATGAGTACGGTGGAAGTCTTGAAAATAGACTTCGTTTTGCTAGAGAAATCCGAGAGGAAATAGCAAGAACCTGCGGATGGGATTTCCCAGTTGCCCTTAGATATTCTCTTAAGTCTATGGTTAAGGATTTTAGAGAGGGTGCGCTTCCAGGAGAAGAATTCGAAGAGAAGGGCCGTGATATCGAAGAGGGTATCGAGGCTGCAAAGCTTCTTGAGAAATACGGATACGATGCTCTTGATGTGGACGCTGGTACATATGATGCTTGGTGGTGGAATCACCCACCAATGTATATGGAAAAGGCTCCATATAAGGAATTCGCTAGAATCACAAAAGAAAATGTCAACATCCCTGTTATTATGGCTGGCCGTGTTGACAATCCAGATACAGCAATTGATTGCATAGATAACAATATCTGTGACATGATTTCACTTGGTCGTCCAACACTTGCAGATCCAGATATTGTTAACAAGATTCGCACGAACAAAGTTAGTCAG
The DNA here is from genome assembly GCA_002309345.1 of Pseudobutyrivibrio sp. UBA1225. Classification (GTDB taxonomy): domain Bacteria; phylum Bacillota; class Clostridia; order Lachnospirales; family Lachnospiraceae; genus Pseudobutyrivibrio. The sequence continues at coordinate 44,306 of DBWZ01000063.1, read as the reverse complement.
ATCCGTCCATGTATCAGCTGTCAGGAAGGCTGTATGGGACGTATTCAGGAATACTCACTTATAAACTGTGCGGTTAATCCACAGGCTGGTAAGGAAAGACTCAACAAGTTCAATCCTATCGTTAAGAAGAAAAAGGTTCTTATCGTAGGTGGCGGTGTGGCAGGCTGTGAGGCCGCTAGAGTGCTTGCCGAAAGAGGACATGAGCCAGTGTTGTTTGAGGCTTCTGATAGACTTGGCGGCAATCTCATCCCTGGTGGTGCACCAGATTTCAAAGAGGATGATATCGCACTTGCGAAGTGGTTCGAAGATGAGATGACTCGCCTTGGTGTAGAGGTTCACCTTAATACAAAAGCGACAGAAAAAGAAATCCTTGATAGCTCTTACGACACAGTAATCATGGCAACAGGTTCAAGACCTAAGATGTTCTCTCTTGGAGACGATGAAAAGGTTTACTCAGCAGAGCAGGTTCTTCTTGGTAAGAAGGATGCTGGCGACAATGTTGTAGTTGTAGGTGGCGGTCTAGTAGGCTGCGAGCTTGCTCTTGACCTTGCGCTCAAGGGTAAGAAGGTCACTATTGTGGAGGCTCTCGACAAGCTTATGGCTGTCAATGGACCAATCTGTTCGGCAAATAAGGAAATGCTTGAAAAGCTCATTCCTTACAATGGAATCGATGTACTTTGCAGTGCTAAGGTTACAGGATACAAGGATGGCGTGCTCAAGGCAGACGTTGCTGAGGGCACAAAAGAGCTCAAGGCTGATAGCGTTGTTCTTTGTGTTGGATACGCTAGTGAGGATTCTCTCTACAACCAGTACAAGAATGAGCTTGATGAAGTATATCTTCTTGGTGATGCAAGACAGGTATCTAACATCATGTATGCTATCTGGGATGCATTTGAAGTTGCAAACCATATTTAATTAGCCAACTCTCCTATAATTATTTATATATATAATCCCCGCGAAATCTCCATTTGGCAATTTGCTGAATGGGGATTTTTGTATTAGAATAAAACTCTATGGAACAGCAATAAATTGGGGCGTTGAATAATGAACACAAGAAATTTTAAATGTTTTCAAACAGTATACGAGGAGCGTAATTTACAGGCTGCCGCAAACAAGCTTTTTCTGTCGCCGCAGGGGCTTAGCAAAATCATTAAAAGCTTGGAAGAAGAGTGCGGAGCTCCTCTTTTTGTTAGAACCAAGGAGGGGTTTGTACCCACGGAAAGCGGCAAGGTTTTCTATGAGAAATCCAAGGTTGTATCCAAGGATTTAAAGGAAATGTTTTCAAGCATAGAAGCATTAAATGACAAAGAAAAGAGATTTAAAATCGGGTTTTCTATCGGAACCATCCGTGCCATCGATGTGGCGATTGTTCGTGAGTACATGCGAGAGAATCCACAAATCCTCGCCAGTTGGCACGAGCAGGAAAATGAAAAGGTTATCAAGCAGGTTTTAAATGACGAAATCGGTTTTGGATTTGTGATTGGAAAGCCAGAGGAAACAAAGCTTAATGCAGTAAAGCTTAAGAGCATAGATGTGGTGCTTTATGTTTATAATGGTCACCGGTTGTGGAATCAATCCGAAATAGAGCTTGCAGATGTCAAGAATGAGCCAATCATTTCCATGAATGAGCGATATCACATCTATCAGGATGTAATTAACGCATGTAGAATGAACGGGTTTAATCCGGATATCGTGGCTAAGGTTTCCGAGGGACAGTCAATCTATCAGTTGGTGAAACACAAAATAGGCGTTGGCATCGCTCCTAGATTTTACAATGATACTGAACACATCAAAGGTGTTGCCATTAAGGATGCCTATACTTGGGATATATATGGTATCTATCGCAAGGACACGGTAGATATAGATTTGGTTGAAAAGCTTATTGGAAAATTCAAAAAGGAAAACTAAAGTATTATGGATGACAGATTAAAAAAGCAGATGGAGTTCGCTTTAGAAATAGACAAAGAAAAGAATATCTTTAGGCAGACTCATTTATCTGGCCATGGCAGAAATGAAAATGATGCAGAGCATGCTTGGCATATGGCTATCATGGCATATCTTCTGAGGGAATACTCTAATGAGGATATTGATATTTCTAAGGTTATGCTTATGTGTTTGATTCATGATATAGTTGAGATTGACGCAGGGGATACTTATGCGTATGATACTGAGGGGTTAAAAACTCAAAAGGCGAGAGAGGATGCTGCTAAGGAGCGGATTTTTTCTCTGTTGCCAGAAGACCAAAAGGCAGAGCTTATAGCTTTGTTTGATGAGTTTGAAGCCTATGAGACACCAGAAGCAAAGTTTGCCCATGCCATGGATAATGTGCAGCCTCTTATACTTAATAATAGCAATGGTGGCAAGGACTGGAAGCAACACGAAACCACAAGCGCACAGGTTTATGGCAGACAATCCAAGACAGCGCTTGGTTCAAAAAAGCTTTTTGATGAAATAGTAGATGTTATTATCAAGGATAATATCGCAAAAGGAAATATTAAAGAATAGAATGCCGGAGGAACTATGAAGGCTTTAATTGCAATGAGTGGAGGCGTTGATAGCAGCGTGTCAGCTCTTTTGATGAAAGAACAAGGATATGAATGTATTGGCTGCACTATGAAACTTTATGCTAACGAGGATATTGCAGTGTGTTCCACAAATACATGTTGCTCGTTGGACGATGTGGAGGATGCCAAGTCTGTTGCAAGGCGACTTGGAATGCCACATTATACGTTCAATTTTCAAGATCAGTTTAAGGAAAAGGTAATAGGTAATTTTATCTATTGCTACGAAAACGGAATGACACCTAATCCTTGTATCCAATGTAATAAGCATATGAAGTTTACCGAGCTTTATCGCAGGGCTCTCGAACTTGGTTGTGACAAGGTAGTTACGGGTCACTACGCTAGAATTCGTAAATGCGATAATGGCTATCAGCTTTTAAAGGGACTTGATCCAAACAAGGATCAATCCTATGTCTTATATGAAATGACTCAAGAGGAGCTTGCGCATACAGCCTTCCCTGTGGGAGAGCTTACAAAGGAAGAAGTTCGCAAGATTGCCGAAGGCAACGATTTTATAAACGCAGACAAGCCTGATAGTCAGGATATCTGTTTTGTTCCAGATGGAGATTATGTAGCGGCCATCAAACGATTCTCTGGAAAGGAATACGCTCCTGGAGATTTTGTTGATGCCGAAGGCAATGTACTTGGCAAGCACAAGGGCATAGTGGGTTATACAATAGGTCAACGAAAGGGGCTTGGCATTTCAGCTGCTTACCCTTTGTATGTTACAAAGCTTGATGTCAAAAACAACAAGGTTGTACTTGGTAAAAATGAAGACTTGTTTTCAAAGGATGTTCATGTCAAGGATATCAACTGGATTAATCCTGACATAATGCAGGACAAGTTCAAGTGTAGTGCCAAGGTTAGATATAGAATGAAAGATGAGCCGTGCACAGTAGAAAGAATCGGTGACAGCGAGGCCAAGATCACTTTTGATGAGCCTCAACGAGCAATTACGCCGGGACAGTCTGCTGTATTCTACGATGGTGAAGTAGTTCTCGGCGGAGGAATTATTATATGTTAAATCAGTTTTCAAGAACTCAGCTCTTATTTGGCGAGGAGGCGATGGAGACTCTGGCAAATAAAAGAGTTGCTATATTTGGAATAGGCGGTGTAGGCGGATACGTTTGCGAGTCCCTTGTGCGTACGGGAGTAGGTCATTTTGATATCGTGGACGACGATAAGGTTTGCCTTACAAATATAAATCGTCAAATCATTGCCACTAGAAAGACGGTAGGCAAAGACAAGGTCGAGGTAATGAAGGAGCGTATGCTTGATATCAATCCTAAGGCTGATATTCGCGTGCACAAATGCTTTTTTCTTCCAGAAAATGCAGATGATTTTCCCTTTGAAGAATATGATTATGTTGTCGATGCAGTAGATACAGTCACTGCCAAAATCGAAATAATTATGCGATGCAAGGAACTGGGAGTTCCTGTAATAAGTTGCATGGGAGCAGGCAACAAGCTTGACCCTAGTCGCTTTAGAGTCGCCGATTTATACAAGACTACGATGTGTCCTCTCGCCAAGGTTATGCGACGCGAGATGAAAAAGCGAGGGGTGAAAAATCTTAAAGTAGTGTTCTCTGATGAAAAGCCGGTTACTCCATTAGAGGATATGTCTATTAGCTGCAAAAAGAATTGCATCTGTCCGCCAGGGGCTGAGCGCAAATGCACAGATAGAAGGGCAATCCCTGGTTCCACAGCGTTTGCTCCTGCGGTTGCAGGATTGATTTTAGCAAGCGAAGTGGTTAAGGATTTAACTGCTGATTGCAGCAGGACAGAAGAATAGGTGTCTAATTTATCTTTTTAGGAAAGTTATTATGGAAATTACGTATAAAGAACTGCTAGAGCTTCCTAAGGATAGCTACATTCTTGTAGATATCCGAAATGAAGGAAGCTTAAAATATGGAATCATACCAGATGCCATCAGTATTACTCACGAGTTATTTGAGTCGGATTTGGATGGTGTTTTGGCAAGATTAGATAAATCAAAAAAGATTGTTTTGTATTGCACCAGAGGGCAAGTCTCTTTGAAGGATGCGGATATTCTTATTGATAATGGATTTGAAGCTGTTAGTTTGAAGGGTGGCTATAACAGTTATTTATCTGCGATGATGGAACAGCAGGATAATACAGCGGCAGAGGAGCTAAATGAGCGTACTGCTGAGATAGAAAAGAGCATTAGGAAGAAGTTTCACAAGGCACTGTTTTCCCCTTTTGCGAGAGCTTGCAAGGAGTATCAGCTTATAAAAGAAGGCGACCATATCTGCGTATGCATATCTGGTGGCAAGGATTCCATGCTTATGGCAAAGCTGTTTCAAGAAATCCAAAGGCACAGAAAGGTTAACTTTGATTTGACGTTTTTAGTTATGGATCCTGGCTACAGCGAGGTGAACCGCAAGCTTATAGAAAGCAATGCTAAGCTTATGGGCATTCCAATCGTCATATACGAATCAGATATTTTTGATGCGGTTGATACTGTGGACAAGAATCCTTGCTATCTCTGCGCGAGAATGCGTAGAGGGCATCTGTATTCAAAGGCGAAAGAGCTTGGCTGCAACAAGATTGCACTTGGTCATCATTACGATGATGTTATTGAAACTATTCTTATGGGAATGCTTTATGGAGCTCAGGTTCAGACCATGATGCCAAAGCTTCACTCCACTAATTTTGAGGGAATGGAATTGATTCGCCCGCTGTATTTAATTAGACAGGACGATATTATCGCATGGCAGCGATATAATGGACTTCGATTTTTACAGTGTGCGTGCCACTTTACAGAGACCTGTGACAGCTGTTCTGTTGATGGCACAAGTGCGTCAAAGCGCTTGGAGACACGCAATCTTATTGCAGAGCTTAAGAAAGTCAATCCATATGTGGAGTCGAATATATTCCGCAGTGTTGAAAATGTAAATTTAGCAACCGTAATTGCGTACAAGCAAGATGGCGTGAAGCATCATTTCCTAGATGATTATGATGAATAATAAAGCCTTCCCCTTGGGGGGGAAGGTGAGTCCGAAGGACTCGGATGAGGGGATTATTCCCCTCAATTTTTTACATTATTTTAAACACTCACCTTCTCTAATTGAGAGAAAATTTCAAAAGATAATAATATAAAAACCTATTGACTGGTGGGTGAATGATGATAATATTGATTAAAATTTTAACTGCTATTATAATAAAAATATAATATATCGGAGGTGAAACTATGAGTATTGCATTAGCAGAGTTCACAGAGCAGTTAGTTCCAATTTCAGATTTCAGCCAAGGCAAGGCAGGCAAGATATTTTCTGATGTAGCAAAAAACAACAAGGAATATGTTGTATTAAAAAACAATCAGCCTACAGCAGTTGTTATTTCAGTTGAAGAATATAGAAAAATCCAATCAAGAATTAGAGTCCTTGAAAGCTATTATGAAAAACTAGAGGATATCTATTTTTCAAAACTAGCAAAAGATCGAAGTAAAGATGAAACAATTCCCTTTGAAGAATTAGTTCAAGAGGAAGGCACATCTATTGAAGAACTCAAGAAAATTATGGATGGAGTAGAAATAGAGTAGTGCACTGGGAAATACGAATATCAACAGAAGCTAGAAAAGAATTTAAAAAGCTGGATAATAGTATTAGAAGGCAAGTCCTTGCAGGAATTCTTAAAGTATCTAAGGCTCCCTTACCTAGCCCTGATGGATATGGTAAGCCTTCAGGAAACAAAAAAGGGAATAATCTAACTGGATTTTTTAAAATCAAATTTAAAGGTATCGGAATTAGAGTTGTTTACTCGCTAATTATGGATAAGAATATCATGAATATACTAGTTATTTCTCCAAGAGAGGATGATTATTGTTATGAATTAGCAGCTTTCTTGTATAAGAAATATGGTGATTCAATATTCACTGATATATTTGATAAACTCATATAGCATATTAAAATAACTGCAGCTTTTTGCGGATTATTTACGCAAAAAGCTGTAGCATTTCAATATATTTTTTGGTGAGAGTAGATGGTGGGATGGCAGTAGGGAGTATGTATCCAATTTCCATGTAGTCATCAACAGCAAGGGGCTTTGCGATTATGTTAGGCCCATTTAATTCTTTGTTGATGACACCGCTACATATCGTATATCCGTTTAGTCCGATAAGCATATTGAATAGTGTTGCTCGATCGCGGACGATGAGCTCCTTATCGCTGTCTATTGTGCTTAGGATTTCCTCTGAAAAATAAAATGAATTATGACTGCCTTGCTCGTAAGATAGGCGAGGGTATTCCTTTAAATCATCTAAAGTAAGAGTATCCTTTTGCGCCAGGGGGCTTTTCTTTCCAATGAATACATGAGGCTTTGCCTTGAACAATTGATTAAAGCTAAGCCCATTATCTCTGAGAGTTTTTTTGATGACAGTCTCGTTAAATTTGTTAAGGTACAGGATGCCTATTTCGCTTCTAAGATGAGCTACATCATCAATAATATCGTAGGTCTGGGTCTCCCTCATATGGAATTCGTACTTATCACCACCGCATTGCTTTAACAGCTCCACAAATGCTTCTACGGCAAAAGAATAATGCTGAGCAGATACAGAGAATCTCAGCTTGCCGTGGGTTTTGCCTGAGTATCTATTATCAATCAAGTCGCTTTGTTCTAGGACCTGTCTGGCGTATCCCAAAAATTCATCACCTTCCGGCGTGATTTCGATTCCCTTGTTTGAGCGATAGAAAATTGTGATATTGTATTCTCTTTCCAATTCGTGGATTGCAGAAGTTAAACTAGGCTGGGAAATAAAAAGCTTTTTGGCTGCCTCAGTAATATTTCCAATATCCGCCACTGTTACCACGTATCTAAGTTGTTTTAAAGTCATAAGCACCTCATTATTCAAATGCATTTTCAACACAAATTTCGCTAATAGATATTCTATGCGAAGTACATCATATCAAGAATTGAATATCAAAATTCATCTAAATATCAAGTTGAAATAGAAACTATAAACAGTTTACATGATTCCATAGAAAAAAACTATGGAAAAGTGAAAGAAATATATATTTTACCTACGGATGTACTAGGCATATAATCGCATCATGTTCAAAAAAGCTTTATACGTATATACGAAGCTTTCGGCGAAAACTAGAAATAACAGATATAGGAGACAAAAAATGAGTAAAGTACAGACACCATACAGATATGATTTTGTAGGAAGCTTTCTTAGACCACAAGCGCTTAAAGATGCAAAGGCAGCATTAAAAGATGGCAAAATTAGCGAAGAAGATTACAACAAGGTTGTTGACGAAGAAGTAACCAAGGTTGTTAAAAAGCAAAAAGAGCTCGGCTATCATGTAATTACAGATGGTGAATTTAGAAGAAAATATTGGCACTTAGATTTTATGTGGGGATTCGATGGCGTTGCCCATGATGAGACAGAAAACGGTGTGCCATTCAACGGCGAGTTGGCAATTTTAGGCGATACATATCTTGTAGGCAAGATAAAAGCTAAGGCTCATCCATTCGTTGAGTATTATAAGTTCTTAAAGCAGTTTGAGGATGAGGAGACAGTAGCAAAGTATACCATTCCTTCACCTGCTCAAACCTTCCAGCAGTTCATCGTACCTGCAAACTTTGAGACAACTAGAAAGTTCTATCCAACAAATGAAGAATTAATCCATGATGTGGCAGTTGCATATCAGGATGTTATAAAGCAGTTCTACGATGCAGGCTGTCGCAATTTACAGCTAGATGATTGTACATGGGGTGCTATAGTGGGAGATGCGGCTAAGTTGAGATATAAATCATTAGGCATTGATTTGGAAGAGGTTAAGAAGCAACTTCTTGAGGTAAACAATCTTGCCTTAGAGAATAAGCCTGTCGATATGGTTATCACATCACACATTTGCCGTGGAAACTATCACTCTACATTCTTCACAAGTGGAGCTTACGATTCAGTTGCTGATTACGTATTTGCGAAGGAAAATGTAGATGCGTTATTCCTAGAGTATGATGACGAAAGATCAGGCGGATTTGCACCTCTTGCAAAAGTATCACCTGATAAAAAGGTTGTACTTGGTCTTATCACAACAAAGTCACCAAAGCTTGAGGACAAGGAAGCTGTTATAGCAAGAATCCACGAAGCAGCTAAGTATGTTCCTCTTGATAGATTATACTTAAGCCCTCAGTGTGGTTTTGCATCATGCGAAATCGGAAATAAGCTTACTGAAGAAGAGCAGTGGGCTAAGCTTAAGCTTGTTAAAGAAATAGCTGAAGAGGTTTGGAAATAAATAATGAGTTTTGCAGGATTAATAATGATAATTCTTGCAAGAATCTATAGATTATTGTTTTTCTGATGGCAATTCCTTTTTCTGCCAGCAGAAAGTCATAAGTATTAACAAAGGAGAGGTTTGTACCTCTCCTTTGTTATGCATATTTTGTCAAAAACTCGATATTTTATTTTGGAAATTCTTTTCCTTCAAAGTAAAAGTTTGGACTGTACACTTTATCGCCCATTTGCCAAAGACGAATGTGTGCCTTATTAGAAGCATTAGACTCCTTTGAAAGATTTTCTGGCACAGATGTTTCTGGATAAAGTGTATATTCTAAATATTTTCCCTGGTTAAAATCTTCAATAGAATCTTTGTCTGCAAATATGCAAGTATAACCACCGAAAGATTCTTTCAAGATAAAGGTTGGTTTTACTTGTTTGATTAATGAATTTCCATCAACAGGATGACCACCTGTGATTGAACCGTCTTCATGTATTTCTACGTCAACAATCTTACCACCATTTCCATAATCCTTGTTGGATTTGTCAGTTGGTTTATAGAAACCGACATACTCAGAGAAATCACCATTTAATACTGGGTCTGTTTCATTTTTCTTGGTGTATTCTTGTTTAAATTCGTCGTCCTTGAGGGTAAGAACATCACCTTTGATTTCATAATCATGAGTCTGATCATTGATGTGAATCTGTTTATCATCCCATGTAAACATTACAAAATCCTGGGCAAAAGCTAAACCGGTATGATCTTCATTAAAAATATATCCATATTCAGAGGTTACTTCACTGCCACCGATTTCTTCTGTATTCGTATATGCGTATTTTCCACATATATCAGATGAGGCTGTTTCAGTGGTACTGGTTTCAGTAGTTGCGGCAGCATCTGTAGTAGTCTGCTCTGCAGTAGCCTGCTCTGTAGAAGAGTTGTCGGCGTTTGTTGTAGTATCTGGAGCAGTAGTAATAGCTTCTGTACTTTCCTGTCCATCATCTGATGAAAAAGGAGTTGTACATCCTGTTGCAAGAACTGTGATAGAACATAGTGTGCATGCAAGTAGTGTTTTGTAAGGTTTTCTTGTCATTAAAATATCCTCCGTTAAAAATGTTGAGTTGTGTCCCCTTGTTTCGACACAGCTTATTATTTTGAACCAATTTATTGGGCTTTGCAGAATTTTGGATTATATACGCCGCCATCGCATTGGTACAATTCAAGATAAGTATTATTGGAAGAGTAGCTTGGATCGTCGCTAAACTCTGAATTAGCTTCCTTTGGATAAATGTGATATCCAAACTCTATCCAACCATCGAAATCAAAATCCTCTTCATCTATGTCATCGTTTGGAAATATTGATAATATACAGTAGTAGCTGCCGTCATTCATTTTTTCAACACAGATTGGACTGATATCTGGAAAATCATCAGAATCATTGTATGCTTTCAAATATCCACCAGAAATACTTCCATCGGCCTTAACCTCAACGTCAGCAATGTCTTCGCTGTCTCCATAGCCAGAATTACCATAAACTATAGCCTTATATGTGCCAGCAAACTCAGAGAAATCACCATTAAATATTGGGTCGGATTCAACCTTTTTAGTGAATTCTTTAGCATCAGCATCGTCACCAAGCTTTAGTACATCTCCTTCTATAGTATAGCTATATGAAGTGTTGTCGCTAAAATATATTTTGCTGTCATCCCATGTGAATCCATGAATTTCTTGATAATCAAAGTTTCTACAGTATATTCCATTGTTTCCTTCTAGAAAAGTGTAAGAAGCTTCGAAGGTAATATTTTCTCCATCGATTTCATCGGTTATTTCTTTTGTGTATTTGCTATTAACAATTGAATCAGCTTGAGCAACTTCTGGTTCAGTTGTCTCAGGTTGAGGTCCTGTTGCTTGTTCTGAATCAACTGTAGCATTGTTGGCTTCGTTGTTGCTTGTATTATCTTGGTCTGTAGTTTTATCTTTAGTGCATGCAGTAGAAAGAGCCATGAAAAGGCAAAGCGTGCATGCTAGCACTGATTTACGAGTTACGTTTTTCATAAATAATCCTCCTATCAAAAATAGAATCCCAGATTTTTGATGAAAACTAAAAATCTGAAAAATTATTGTTATCAATTAGAAAACAATGATTTTTAAATATGGATGATTATATCGATTATTGGATAAAAACACAAGCCGTGAGGCTTTTTGACAGTTAAAAGAGAAGGCGTAAATTGTAATAAGAAAAAAGATGGTTGGAGAGATCCAACCACCTAGAATTATTTAAGATTCAACTAAATCTGAAAGCTTTTTGCCATAGAAGAAATCTCGCTCTAAAAGATAGAACTCCGTCCACATTGGGAGAGTGTGGCAAACACTTTCTTTGGGACATTCGTTAGCATCTTTAGCGAGGCAAGCTACCGGAGAGAGGCTGCCTTCTAGCAATTCGATTATTTCGCCTACGGAATATTCTGAAGGTTCTCTGGTGAGCTTGTAGCCACCACCTTTGCCGCTGACACCGGTAACTAAACCGCCGTGAACAAGTTCTTTAACGATTATCTCTAAATATTTCTTGGAAATATCCTGACGTTCTGCAATATCCTTTAGCGGAATGTAATCATCTGAGTGTTGTTGAGCCAAATCAATCATAACTCGTAGGGCATATCTACCTTTTGTACTAAACATATTCATTCCTCCTTATTACCCTAATATATCATAGGTAAGTAGGTAAAACAAGATGGTATTTCCCAGCATATTTGGAGAGTTATTTTAATAGCTGGGTTGGTAATAAATTGAATTGATAACCAGTCATTGGTTTTTTCAATCGTAAAACCTATTGACTTGATAGGTAAATGGATTTATAGTATCACTCAGTAAAACAATGAAAGGAGAGGCAGATGAAAAGCATATTATGTTTTGGAGATTCCAATACTTATGGTTACAAGCCAGATGGCAGTGGCCGATTTGATGAAAACACTAGATGGACAGGCGTGCTTTCGTCAATGCTTGCTCCATATGATTATCGTATTTACGAAGAGGGCTTGGTCGGTAGGACAACCGTATTTGAGGATGCGACCCGAATAGGTAGAAATGGTTCGAAGCTTCTTCCAGTGCTTTTAGAATCTCATTCGCCTATTGATGCGGTAACTGTGATGCTTGGTACAAATGATTGCAAGGCGATTAATAAAGCTTCACCAAAGGTTATCACCCGGGGCTTGGAAGTATTAATCAAGCAAATAAAAAGCTTTGATAGCAAAATCAAAATTCTTGTCATATCGCCCATCCTACTTGGAGAGAAGGTTTTCCTTGAAAACTATGATCCAGAGTTTAACGAGCAATCTGTTCATACATCTAAAGAGCTCAAGGCATACTTTAGACGTCTGGCGGAGGAATATGATTGTATGTTTTTGGCAGCATCTGATGTGGCGAAGCCTTCAGAAATAGACCAAGAGCACATGGACGAAAATAGTCACAAGAAATTAGCAGACCATGTTTTTAATAAATTACAAGGAAGCTTATTTCAAGCAGGATAGTTTTTCTTTCTCCTATCTTTGTAGGGGAGAAAAATCAATATAAATAAGTGAGGAATATTAGAAATGAGAAAGAACATTATAAATAAAATTACAGGACTTACATTAATATTAGCACTTGCAGTTGTAGGATTAGCTGGGTGCGGAAGCACAGATAAGGCTGCAGAGCAAGGTTCAGGTGAGGCTACATCCGCAGAGTCGTCATCACAAGGGTTTAGAACTCTAGATGAAATTAAGAAGAGCGGAACAATCAATATTGGTGTTTTCTCGGACAAGAGCCCATTTGGTTATGTGGATGAGAATGGTGAGTATGCTGGATACGATGTATATTTGGCAGAGCGCCTTGGTAAAGATCTTGGAGTTGAAATCAACTATGTGTCGACAGAGGCAGCCAACAGAATTGAGTACCTTCAGACAGGCAAGGTGGACATCATCTTGGCAAACTTTACTGTGACAGAAGAGCGTGCGCAAGAGGTTGATTTTGCACTTCCATACATGAACGTTGCACTTGGCGTTGTTTCACCAAAGGATGAAGTAGTTAAGAGCCTTGATGATATAGGTGAGGATGACCAGGTTATTGTAATTTCTGGTACTACAGCAGAGACTTATCTCACAAAGAACTATCCAGATATCAAGCTTCAAAAATATGACGCTTATGCTGAGGCAAAATCAGCCTTTGAAAATGGCAACGGCGTAGCTTGGGCAAATGACAACACAGAGGTTATCGCATTTGCGATAGAGAATGAGGGCTACGAAGTAGGTATTCCTTCACTAGGTGATCAGGATACAATTGCACCAGCTGTAACAAAGGGAAATGAGACACTTTTAAATTGGATTAATGATGAACTTAAGACCCTTGGCAAGGAGCAGTTCTTCCACGCTGATTATGAAAAGACTTTGTTAGACACATATGGTGCTGACTATGAGGAAACACTTGTAGTTGAACAGCAGTAATTATTGACGCAGTTTTCTACTGCAAATAAATGAAAGATGTTAGACCAGATATATGGATAAGGAAACTTTAGTTAGCTATATTCCACTATACAGGGATGCTCTTTTATTAACACTTAAAATAGGATGGCAGGGCATACTGTTCAGTTTTGTTATTGGATTAATTGGCGCTGCCATCACCCATTTTAAGGTTAAAGTATTAAAGACTATAGTAGGGATATATATCGAATTATTTAGAAATACACCATTGCTTGTGCAATTATTTTTTATTTACTTTGCACTGCCCAAAGTGGGAGTCAAAATCACCGCGGAAGCTTGTGGAGTGCTTGGACTTGGGCTGCTTGGTGGCGCATATATGATAGAAACTTTCAGAAGCGGTTTGGAATCAATTCCAATTATTCAAACTGAAAGTTCCTATAGTCTTGGAATGAGCAAGCTTCAAACCTTCTGGTACATAATTCTGCCTCAGGCGGTATCAATCAGCGTGCCGGGATTGCTTGCTAATGTGATTTTTTTGCTTAAGGAGACATCGGTTTTTTCAACTATTAGTCTGATGGATTTGATGTTTACAGCCAAAGATTTAATTGGAATGTACGCCAAGACAATAGAGTGTCTGTTCCTATTGGTGGTATTCTATTTAATCATGCTTCTTCCTGTTTCAATTATAGGAGCATTAATTGAAAGGAGGTTGCGGTATGCTGGATTTGGGGATTGATGTTTTATTTAAAGGGACAAATTTCCTTAGATTATTACAAGGCTTGTGGGTTTCAATTGAAATCAGTCTTATTTCAGTAGTCATCAGCATCCTTCTAGGAATGATTGTTGGAGTGCTTATGACGATGAATAATCCGATTCTTCACGTAGCATTAAAAGTATATCTTGAGATAGTTAGGATAATGCCTCAAATGGTGCTGCTTTTTATTGTATATTTTGGAACCACTAGGGTGTTTGGATTGGACTTATCCGCAGAAGCATCTGCCATTATTGTCTTTTGCTTTTGGGGAACAGCTGAGATGGGAGACTTGGTTCGAGGCTCCATCAAGAGCATCTCCAAGGTGCAGTTTGAATCCGCGTATGCACTTGGAATGGACAAGGTACAGACCTATTGGTATGTTATTTCGCCTCAGACCTTTAGAAGGCTAGTTCCTCTTTCTATCAATTTGATTACAAGAATGATAAAGACGACTTCCCTTGTGATGATGATAGGGATTGTTGAGGTGCTAAAGGTTTCTCAGCAGATAATCGAGGCTAACAGAAAGATTTCTCCGAATGCAGCATTTGGAGTATTTGCAGTAGTATTTTTGCTATATTTTATGGTTTGCTGGCCAATCAGTAGACTGTCAAATTATTTAGAAAAAAGGTGGGTATAATGAGCGAATTATTAAAAGTCACACATTTGCATAAAGAGTTTGGGAAAAATGTGGTTTTAAAGGATATTAATCTCACCGTGAAAAAAGGGGAGGTTGTTGTAATTATTGGGCCAAGTGGATGTGGAAAGAGCACATTTCTTAGATGTTTAAATGGCCTAGAGGAATTACAAGATGGGGTTATTACAGTAGATGGACTTCCAGTAGAGGCAAACAAAAGAGAGATAACCAAGCTTCGCCAAAAGATTGGGATGGTATTTCAGTCCTATGAGCTGTTCCCTCACATGAGCGTGTTGGACAACATTATTTTGGCACCGCTAAAGGTTCAAAGGCGAAATAAGGAAGAGGCGGTGAGAGAGGCAACAGAGCTTCTAGATAAGGTGGGGCTATTAGATAAAAAGGATTACTTTCCAAGGCAGTTATCAGGTGGACAAAAGCAGCGCGTTGCCATAGTAAGAGCGCTATTGATGCATCCAGATATTTTGCTTTTTGATGAGGTTACAGCAGCCCTTGATCCTGAAATGGTGCACGAGGTACTTGAGACCATGCTTGCCCTCGCTCGTTCAGGCTCCACAATGCTTATTGTCACACATGAGATGGCATTCGCAAAGGCGGTAGCCGATAGAATTGTATTTATCGATAAGGGCGAGATAGTGGAAGAGACAACAGATGTTGCAGACTTTTTTAAGGAACCATCAACCCCTAGGGCGAAGAAGTTTTTGAGTACATTTACCTACGAGTAAAGAGAATCTCCCAAAACACATTGCAAATTGGGAGAAAAAATACTATAATTGGGAGAAAGAGAAATCTCCCAAAAACGACTGCTATTTGGGAGATATATAATCATCTTGGGAGAAAGGAGATTCAACCATGAGAGAATTTGATTATTCTTATCTCGCAGATAGAACATGGGATAACGATATAATGTCGTATATATCGAAGATACATGAGTATAAGGGCAAGCAGGAATTTTACCTGCGCCAAAGACCTGTGGAATTGAACCGACTTGTTGAAATCGCCAAGATACAGAGTACTGAAGCATCTAATAGGATTGAAGGTATTATCACTACAAATGCTAGATTAAAGCAGCTAGTTACTGATAAAACTACTCCTAAAAATCGTGATGAAGAGGAAATCTTAGGATATCGTAATGTTCTTAATCTAGTTCATGATAATTACGAGGTGTTACCAATTCGAAGCAATTTCATTCTTCAAATGCATAGAGACTTGTTGAAGTTCACAAACTATTCTTATGGCGGGAAATTCAAAACTACGCCTAACGAGATAGATATGGTGCTTGAAAATGGCGAAAAGGTTATTTTATTCAAGCCGCTTGCTCCATATGAGACACCGCTTGCAATTGAGACTATTTGCGATAAGTATCAAGAAGCATTGAATAAGGAACTAGTGGATGAATTAATCCTAATTCCGTGTTTTTTACTTGATTTTCTTTGCATTCACCCATTTAATGACGGTAATGGGCGTATGAGCCGTTTACTAACGTTGTTACTGCTATACCGAAGTGGATATATGGTAGGTCATTACATCAGTATTGAAAAGGCAATTGCAGATACGAAAGAGGCCTATTATGATGCGCTTCAAAGAGCCGACCAAGGATGGCATGATGGAACTAATGATCCGAAGCCATTTATCAAATACATGTTGAGCATAATTCTTTCTTGTTACAAGGAATTTGACGCAAGAGTGTCTATAGCCCATGCTTCGGGGGCAAAGAGTACATCTTATGATGTTGTGAAGTCGTACGTAAGAGAGTGTATAGGCAAGTTTTCTAAACAGGAAGTTCTTATGGGATGTCCAAGTTTGGGCAGTTCGTCTGTTGAGGCAGCTTTAAAGAAGCTTGTAGATGATGGAACACTTGTAAGAATAGGTGCGGGCAGAAAAACACTATATGCCAGAGCAGATTCGATAGAGTGATTATACTAATATGGCTAGCTATAGATTTAATTGATGGCTAGCCATTATTTTTTTCAATCGTTAAACCTATTGACTTGGTAGGTAATTATTATTATAGTATCACTATTCAATCTAAGGAGATACAAATGTACGAAATAGAGATTAAAAACTTATCCAAAAAATTTGAAACCAAAGAAGTAACAGTAGACGCTCTTCGAAACATTAATATCAATGTTGAGAAGGGGGACATCTATGGAATCATCGGAATGTCTGGTGCAGGTAAGAGCACTTTGATTCGATGTTTGAACTATCTTGAAAGACCAACAAGCGGTCATGTCATCGTCGAAGGCAAGGAGTTAGGACAGCTCAATGAAAAGGAGCTTAGAGTTCAGCGCCAAAACATTTCCATGATATTTCAACATTTTAATTTGCTTCAGCAAAAAAATGTAATTGATAATATCATCTTTCCTTTGACTCTTCAGGGCGTCAGCAAAAAGGAAGCCAGAGCAAAAGCTTTTGAGTTACTTGCAAAGGTGGGATTAGCGGACAAGGCAAAGTCTTATCCATCACAGTTGTCTGGTGGACAGCAGCAAAGAGTTGCAATAGCAAGAGCCCTTGCAACAAATCCTCGCATACTTTTATGCGACGAGGCTACAAGCGCACTTGATCCACAGACCACAGCATCAATCCTTTCGTTACTAAAGCAGATTAATAAGGAATACGCAATTACGATAGTCCTTATCACACACCAGATGTCAGTTGTGAAAGCAATTTGTAACAAGGTTGCGGTTTTAGAGGACGGCGAATTGATTGAGAGCGGAAAATTAGATGAGGTGAAGCTTCCAGAGGATAAGTTCTTCTGGATAGACGAAGCCAGCCGACCTACAAAGAAGGGCTTAAAAGAGTTAAACAAGGAGGTGCAGAATCATGTTGGATAGTGCAACAAGAAGCATGATTTTAGAAGGAATACTTCAAACCATTTATATGAGTGTGGTTTCCACAGCACTAGGTTATGCCCTAGGACTTCCAATGGGTGTGTTGCTTACTATTTCAGATAAAAATGGTTTAAAGCCAAATGCTATTTTGTACAAAATATTAGATGCGATTTCAAATGTGGTTCGTTCTGTTCCATTTTTGATTCTACTGATATTGTTGATACCGTTCACTAGAAGAATTGTAGGACAATCCTACGGAAGCACAGCTACCATTGTTCCCCTTGTTATTGGCTCGGCTCCATACATTGCTCGTATGGTAGAGGCCTCTTTAAAGGAGGTTGATGAGGGAGTTATCGAGGCAGCAAAATCTATGGGCGCATCAACAACACAGATTATTTTTAAAGTGCTTTTAGTGGAGGCAAGGACATCGCTAATTACAAATGCAACCATAGCCCTTGGAACTATTCTTGGTTATTCGGCTATGGCAGGTACAGTCGGCGGTGGTGGATTAGGAGATATCGCTGTTAGATATGGTTACTATAGATATCAGACAGATATCATGATTATCACAGTCATATTACTTATCCTATTGTTCCAGATTTTCCAGAATACTGGAATGGCAATTGCCAATGGATTAAATCACAAAAAATAAATACTACGGGGAAGAGTTATTAACAATAAAATATGACATATTTACAGATTCAATAATTCTTGGTTACAAGTTGAATCATACTAAATTATTATACTTAAAGGAGATTAAGAAAATGAAGAAAAGAGTTTTAGCAGGATTACTTACAACAGCGGTTATTGCAGGAGCACTTGTGGGATGCGGAAGCGATAAGAAGGGTGAGGCGCAAACAGAGCAGCCTAAGGAAGAGACAAAGGAAGAAGCAGCAGAAGAAAAGCCAGCAGATCTTGAGACAATCAAGGTGGCAGCATCTGCAACACCTCACGCAGAGATTTTAGAGAAGGCAGCGCCACTTCTTGAAGAGAAGGGCTATAAGCTTGATGTAACTGTATTCGATGATTACGTACAGCCAAACCTTGTTGTTGAGTCAGGTGAGTTTGATGCAAACTATTTCCAGCATGTACCTTATCTTGACAGTTTTAACGAAGAGCAGGGCACACACCTTGTGGATGCAGGAGATATTCACTACGAGCCATTTGGAATCTATCCAGGAACAAAGAAAAAACTTGATGACATAGAAGATGGCGACACAATCGCAATTCCAAATGATACAACTAACGAAGCAAGAGCACTTTTACTTCTTCAGGACAACGGACTTCTTACACTTAAGGATGGTGCTGGACTTACAGCTACAATCAAAGACATCAAGGATAATCCAAAGAAGATTAAGTTTGAGGAGCTAGAGGCTGCACAGGTTGCACGTGTAAAGGATGAGGTAGCATTTGTTGTATTAAATGGTAACTATGCTCTTGAGGCAGATTTTTCAGTAGCAAAGGATTCTATCGCTTATGAGGCAACAGACTCTGAGGCTGCAAAGACTTATGTAAACATCATCGCAGTAAAAGAAGGAAACGAAAAGAATGAGGGAATCAAAGCGCTTGTAGAAGTGCTTAAGTCTGATGACATCAAAAAATACATCACAGACACTTATGACGGGGCCGTAATAGCATTTGAATAGAAAGTGGCTGCATTGTAACCCAATTTGAATAATCATAAAGATTATTCAAATGCGTATAAGCAGCAGATTTTGGCAGTAGATCACCTTGATTTACTGCCATTTTTTTGTCCAAAATAGTGGTCCTATTTGCTATAAAACAAGTTGATAACCAGCTATTATTTTTTACTATCAAATAACCTATTGACCTAGTAGGCCTGTACGTGTATATTATCTATAATGTTTCAGCAACAGAAGAAGGTACTTAGGGAAGAAATAATGAACGGAGATTTGAAAGTTCGTAAATACGATAATCAAATAGTTTTACCAAAAGATATCTGTACGCAGATAGAACAAGTGGCTGAGAAAGCATATCCAAATGAATGCTGTGGGATATTGTTTGGAGCGGTAGAGAGCGATTTGGATAAGGTAGAAGCAATTGAGGTGCTAGATAATATGTCGACTCAGTCTATCAAGGACAGCTACTACATGATCAGCCCACTAGAATTATTTTCTTATGAGCAGGATTATCAAAAGCAAGGATATGAAATTTTAGGTTTCTTACATTCACATCCAGATGCAAGTGCCATTTTATCAGCTGCAGACAAGGCGCAAATGGTTCCAGAACTATTCTATTTAATTATTGAAGTTAGACAAGGCAAGGTTACTTCCCAGAGTGCTTGGCGAAAAAACAAATCAGATGACTCTATTACTGAAATAAATATTACGTAAAGGGGACAGTGATATGAAAGTATTAATATCAGCAACTCTAAAGACATTTTTCGAAAAAACATCTCAAACTGAGATTCAAGGAAATACATTAGACGAAATTTTTAAAGGCCTTTTAGATGAGTACCCAGAAGCAAGAAAGGGCTTATATGACGACGAAGGCAAATTACGAAAGTTTATCAGGGTATTTGTTGATGGCGAAGATTTTACAGATATTGCCCGTCATACTGAAAAGCTAGATGAAAGTTCAGAAGTATTATTGCTTCCTCTCATAGCTGGAGGTAAGCCAAACGAAAGCATCATATCTGACGAACGTCAAAAGGCAATCACAATCGATGAAAAAGGAATCGACAGATTCAACAAGCATTTGATGCTTAGAGAAATCAGTGTAAAGGGGCAAAAAAGAATTAGGGCTGCCAAGGTAGTTGTAGTTGGCGCAGGTGCTCTTGGTTCACCGGTGATTCAATATTTGGCCGCTGCAGGTGTAGGTACTATAAAGGTAATTGATTTTGACAAGGTTACACTTGCGAATCTTCAAAGCCAGGTTATTCACAGCTCACGCGATGTGAATCGCCCAAAGGTTGCTTCTGCGAGAGACACCATTAGAAATGTGGATCGTGGCATAGAGGTGATAGATGAAAACGAAGAGCTTACAGCAGAAAATGCAGTTGATTTGATAGACGGATTCGATGTGGTTCTTGATTGTACAGACAATTACAAAACCAGATATTTAATAAATGATGCCTGTGTAATTACAGGAATTCCACTTGTATTTGCATCAATCTATCAGTACGAAGGAATGGTAAGTATATTTGGCTACAAGAATGGTCCTTGCCTAAGATGCTTGTTCCCAGAACCACCAGCACCGGGGCTTGTGCCAACATGTACTGAGGGCGGCACAATCAGTCCACTTGCGGGAATTATTGGTAGTATTCAGGCTAACGAGGCACTTAAGCTTATCATCGGCATTGGTGAACATTTATCAGGGAAACTACTTACCTTTGATTCCCTTAACCTTACTACGAAGATACTTAATATTGATAAAGATTTCGACTGTCCAGTGTGCGGCAAGAGTCATTTGATAAAAGAGATTGTTGATTTTGACTATGAAGAGTTTTGCGGTCTAAAGGAGGATGATTCAGAGCTTCCTGTTGAAGGCTTTACAGCAGATGAGTTCGCAAAGAGATTAGAAGATGAAGTTCCTATGACAATTATCGACGTTCGAGAGCCACACGAAAGAGCTATCTTACGTTTCCCAGGTGCCATTGTTATTCCAATTGGACAATTGGCAAGACGCCAAAAGGAATTAGATTCAAATATAGATACAGTATTTATTTGTAAGCAAGGA
The DNA here is from genome assembly GCA_002309345.1 of Pseudobutyrivibrio sp. UBA1225. Lineage (GTDB taxonomy): Bacteria > Bacillota > Clostridia > Lachnospirales > Lachnospiraceae > Pseudobutyrivibrio. Next base: position 23,114 of record DBWZ01000063.1, on the reverse strand, counting down.
AAGAGAAGTATTCTTGCTATTAACACTTTGCGCGAGGCGGGTTATGAAGGCCCAATGTACAACCTCAAGGATGGAATAGATGGTATGAAGGACATCATATTCTCTCATGAGGCAGGTTTATTGTAATGGACGTAGCTCTATTTAGAGTTTATATATGTCAAAAAAAATATAAGGAGATTTAAAATGGCAAAAGAAACACAAACAAAGACAACTGGGATTAATGCGCTTAGCCCTAAGGCTGCATATAATCTTGCCAACGTGACAAAGACTAAGCCACAATACGGTGCACTTACACCAAAGTGGCTTACAAAGTTCCTTGAGTTTAAGGGATTAGAGACCGGTATATTCCGTGTGAATAAGGTCGTAGAGGGTGATACTCCTCTTGATGTTCTTTGCAGTCAGACAAAGAAGTCAGACATTATTCCTGATGGATATGTTGAGTACGAGACAGAGCCAAGAGAATATCAGTTGAACAACATCTCTACAATCATCAATATCAACACAGCAGTAGAGGATGTTTACAGTGCACCTTACGATCAGGTACAGGAGCAGCTTTCTCTTGCAATTGATTCATTAAGAGAGCGTCAGGAAAGCCAGCTCATCAACAACGATGATTACGGTCTTCTCAAGAACATCGCTGATTCTCAGCGTATTCAGACAAGAAACGGCGCGCCGACTCCTGATGATTTGGATGAGCTTATCACAAAGGTATGGAAGGAGCCGTCATTCTTCCTTGCACATCCAAGAGCAATCGCTGCATTCGAAAGAGAGTGTACAAAGCGTGGTGTACCACCTGTAGTTGCAAACATCGCTGGTGGCACATTCCTTACTTGGAGAGGAATTCCTATCATTCCTACAGACAAGCTTCTTGTTGATGGTCTTAAGAATCCAACTTCTCAGAGCGGTAAGACAAACATTCTTCTCGTTCGTACAGGAGAGGCTAAGCGTGGTGTAATCGGTTTATTCCAGGCTAATCTTAAGAACGAGCACTCAAGAGGACTTTCTGTTCGCTTCAGAGGTATTGACGATAAAGGAGTTGCATCTTATCTACTTTCATTATATTGCTCAGCTGCTATTCTTGCAGATGATGCTATCGCTGTTTTGGAAGATGTAGAGGTAGGTGAGTATTATGACTACGACTAATCCATACGCTGTAACAGAGCAGAGTCTTGGACTTCCTAGTGCAGCAGAGCTTGAGAGCATAGGCAATCAACTCCTTGGTGGAGTAGAGCTAACAGATGCTCAGGTTCCTGAAACAGCTGATGCAACAAGCATTCAAGCAGTTCCTGGGGCAGAGGTGGTATCTGAGCCAGTCGCTGCGAAATCAGTAACTGCTGTAGAGCCTACACTTTCAGCTGTTCCAGAAGTGAATGCTGCAGAGTTCGACTGGGCGCACCCATTTGATTATGGTGTGGCACAGCTTCAACCTGCACCAAGCTATTCACCACAGGTACAGTCAAAGGAGCAGGCTGCTGAAAGTGACAGAAGAATAGATGTATCAACATCTGTTAGAGATGCAGATACTGTCAGCGCTTCTTCATCAGGGGAAACAGGTTCTTCAAGAAATGATAGCATCCGTATTGGCAGCAAAACCCTTGCTCAGATACGTGCAGATTTCCCTATCCTTTCTGAGCGCATTAATGGAAATCCACTAGTTTGGCTCGACAACGGAGCTACAACTCAAAGACCTCAGGCTGTTATAGACAGACTTTCATATTATTATGAGCATGAGAACTCAAATGTGCATAGAGCGGCGCATTCTCTTGCTGCACGCTCAACAGATGCTTATGAAGGTGCAAGAGAAACTGTAAGAGATTTTATCGGTGCAGGAAGCACAGATGAAATCATCTTTGTTCGTGGTACAACAGAGGCTATTAACCTTGTTGCTAATGCCTATGTTAAACCAACCCTTCAGCCAGGTGACGAGATTATCGTTTCCATCTTGGAGCATCATGCAAACATTGTTCCATGGCAGCTTATCGCTCAAAAAACTGGAGCAGTAATCAAGGTTATTCCTTGTGATGAGACGGGTCAGCTTATTCTTTCTGAATATGAAAAGTTATTTACAAAGAATACTAAGTTTGTTTCTGTTACCCATGTTTCAAATGTACTTGGAACAGTTACTCCAGTGGAAGATCTTATCGCTATCGCTCACAGACACGGTGTAAGAGTCCTTGTTGACGGCGCGCAGTCTGTAGCACATATTCCTGTAAATGTGCAGGCTCTTGATGCAGATTTCTTTGTATTCTCTGGTCACAAGATTTTTGCGCCTACAGGAATTGGTGTTGTCTATGGTAAGCGCGAGCTTTTACAAGCTGCAGAGCCATATCACGGCGGCGGAAATATGATTGCAGATGTTACATTTGAACGTACAATTTATAACGATATACCAAACAAATTCGAGGCTGGTACTGGCAGCATTGCTGATGCAGTTGGCTTAGGTGCTGCATTAGATTATCTCTCTGAGATAGGAATGCCTTGCATCTATAAATGGGAGCATGAGCTTTTACAGTATGCTACAAAGGAAATGAAACAGATTCCTGGACTTACCCTTATTGGTAATGCGCTAAACAAAGCGTCAGTTTTATCCTTCAAGTTAGATGGATATTCTGATGAAGAAGTTGGAAAACGTCTTGATAGCTACGGCATAGCCGTTAGAACAGGACACCATTGTGCACAGCCAGTGCTTAGACATTTTGGCTATGAAGGTTCGGTTAGACCTACACTTGCACTCTACAATTCACCAGATGATATAGATGCACTTGTAAAGGTACTTAGAACTTTTGCTTAAATCAAATTCTCTGCTGTAGGCTTCGCTTGCGGCAGAGATTTATTGAGGACGAATATAATGGATGAATTCATAAGAGAAGAGGAAATAGAGGGGCTAGTTCACAAGGTTCTTGAAGATTTTGAGGGAGGCAAAAATATTGATGTGCTCGATATTTTTAGCAAGCCTGACAAGGATGAAGTAAGAAATCTTGTAAGCAATCTATTCAAAATAGTATTTCCAGGATATTTTAGACATCGCACTTTTAAGATTTATAATCCAAAGAATAGTTTTGCTGTTACAATTGAGGATATTTTTTATCATCTGAATAAACAAATCATCTTAGCATTGGATTACTGTAACCTTAGAGGGACGATGACAGAAGAAGAAAGAAGGGTGGAAAGTTATCGTATATGCGTAGCATTTTTTGAGAAGATTCCACTTATACGAGAATATATAGAATCCGATCTTTTGGCGGCATATGATGGTGACCCAGCTGCTGGATGCCTAGAGGAAATTATTTTGGCATACCCAGGTCTTATGGCCACCACAGTGTATCGCTTGGCTCATGAATTATATCTTTTAAATGTGCCTGTAATACCTCGTCTAATGACTGAATTGGCTCATTCAGAGACAGGTATTGATATACATCCAGGTGCTACTATAGATAAATTTTTCTTTATTGATCATGGTACAGGTATCGTCATCGGAGAGACTGCGGTGATTGGAAAGAGCGTTAAGATTTACCAAGGAGTAACTATTGGCGCACTGTCCACTAGAGGCGGACAAAAGCTATCTGGTAAGAAACGACACCCAACTATCGGGGACAACGTCACAATCTACGCAGGAGCCTCAATACTTGGCGGCGACACCATAATAGGAGAAAACTCCGTAATCGGAGGCAATACATTTATTACATCGTCCGTCCCAGCGGACACACGTGTTAGCATGAAGAACCCCGAGATGGAATACCGCACCACAGACAACAAACGCGTCCGTGAAGAAGTTCCCCAAAGCGATGAGTGGTTCTATATAATCTAGCCCCATTATTCACAGGCCATGAACTTAAGTACAGGGCTCGCCCCACGCCCCAGCCCCTTAGGGGTGTTCACTTACAATTTCGCTAAGATTATAGATTTTCTTAATGCCAAAAGGGAGCTTCTGGCGGGTGTACGTTCATCGATTTTACAATTCGAAGGGAATGTATTGTCCCTGACGGACATGTGTAAGTTTAAATAAATGTTCTACAAACTAGACTTAGTACAATTGCATGCAACTCCATTTACCAAGTGAAATGACGAAATAGCTTTTGTTTGATTGGGCACCGTGCTCTAGTTCAGTCCATTTCACCTTCGCACTCTCGGCGCCGTCCATGGCGCCTCGTGCCCAATCAAAGCAAAAGACTATTTCTATTTCACTAGGCGCACTCCAATGCGCTGCAATTGCTACTAAGCTAGTCTTGTAGAACATTTTCTTTTAAGTATATGTATGTCCGTTCAAGGACATACATTCTCGATAGAATTGTAAATAGTTGAACGCACACCCGCTCAAAGAAGAAGCGACACTTGGCATTTAGAAAATCATAATCTTATGCGATGTAAGTGAACACCCTTAAGGGGCTGGGGCGTGGGGCGAGCCCTGTACTTAAGTTTACCGCCTGTGAATAATGGGGCTGGATTTAAGTGATTGACAAAAGGCGGTTGGGGAATATATTATATTACCTAGTGAGTTAATATGTGAAAGTACGATAATCAGAGGTAGCAGCATGACAATACAACAAGTAATTTATGCTTTGACAATCGAAGAGTATGGTTCGATGAATAAGGCGGCGGAAAAGCTTTATATTGTTCAGCCAACTCTTACAAGTGCAATCCAAGAGCTTGAGAATGAGATTGGTATCACAATTTTTATGCGTACCAATAAGGGTGTTATTGTTACTCCTGAGGGAGCTGAGTTTTTGAACGATATCAGGGGCTTTTATCAGCAGTATACTAATGTGGTTCAGAAGTATGCAGGAGAGGGTAGCTATAAGCGTAAGTTTGGTGTCAGTACGCAGCATTATTCATTTGCGGTAAAAGCTTTTGTGGAGATGGCAAAGGAATACGATATGAACGAGTTTGATTTTGCAATCCGTGAGACTAGAACTCGTACAATTATTACCGATGTTGGTTCGCTTAAGAGTGAGATAGGCATTATTTATCGCAGCGCACACAATGAAAAGATGATAAATAAACTTTTGTCGGTGCAGGCGTTAGAGTTTCATCCACTTGTGCAGTGCCAGGCTTGTGTTTATCTTTGGAAGGGGCATCCTTTGGCCAAAGAGGAGGCTATCTCTTTTGAGATGCTAGAACCATATCCATGTCTTTCTTTTGAGCAGAATGAAGATAGTGATTTCTTGGATGAAGAGATTTTAGGTGAAAATGTTTATTCAAAGACTATCAAGGTTACTGATAGACAGACGATGTTGACTCTTTTGGTAGGTTTGAATGGCTATACGCTTTGCTCAGGTATTTTTGCTAAGGATGCAACGGATGAAAATTATGTTGTTGTCCCATATAAGGAGGACGCTGAAAATCCAAACAGTACTATGGAAATTGGATACATAACCAAGAAAAATTCAATCCTTAGTAAGGTTGGAGAAAAGTATATAGACGAGCTTAAAAGCAGCTTAGAATCGCTAGATGTAGTAGTTATTAATTGATTCTATAGCCAGCTATAGGATTCTTTAGGAGCTAGGTTTATTGACCTAGCTCTTATGTTATAGTAATATCCTACTAAACCGATAGGTAAATAGTTAATGTAAAGATGGCGAGGTGACAATCGTGGAGCTTGATGATAACGAAGATGGAACCTACGCATTGTATGTTAGAAAAGTGGAGGAGTAATATGGCAGCTAGGATTTATGTAGATAATTTTAAAGATAAGGTAATCGATAGTCCAATTCCGGTCTTGGTGGAGTTTTACTCTGATTCATGTGTTGCTTGTAAAAAGCTTGCGCCAGTGTTGTGCGAGATAGAAGAGGATTACGAGGGCAAAATCAGTGTTTTCAAGGTTAACACCAATTACGATCAAGTTTTAGCACAGAAGTTCAATATCAAATCTAATCCAACGTTAGTCTTGTTTAAAGAGGGTGTAGATGTTGATAAGCAAATTGGTGCTAAGGAATATAATGATTTATCAGATTGGATAGATACTAATATTTAAAAATGGAGGATGGTAACATGACAATCACAGTTGCAGGAGAAAATCTATTAAAAAATCGCTAACAAAGTTAGCTATAAAAAAAGTTGATACCCAGCTATCATTTATTCTAGGAACTAGGTTTATTGACCTGGTTCTTTTGTTTTGTTAAAATCCTATCAACCTAGTAGGTAAAAGGAAACAAACCGGAGGATAAAGAAATGAAAAAAGGCTTATTACTTACATTACTAATCATCACATCACTAGCTTTGATAGGTTGTGGTAAAGGAAAAACTAGTGATTCGGCAGAAACTGTTAAAATCGCGTATCTTCCAATTACACATTCACTTGCTGCTTTAGAGGAAGCAGATGAGCTTGAGAAAAATGAAAATGTAAATGTGGAACTTGTTAAATATGGTTCTTGGCCAGAGCTTCTAGATGCTCTTAATTCTGGCAAGGTGGACGGTGCTTCAGTGTTAATTGAGCTTGCCATGAAATCAAAGTCAGAGGGCGTTGGAATCAAGGCAGTTGCACTTGGACATAAAGATGGAAACGTAATAGTAGTTTCTAACGATGTTAAGGATGGCAAGGATTTAAAGGGCAAGACAATTGCAATTCCTCATCGCCAGTCATCACACAACATTCTAGTAAATGATGCACTTACAAAGGATGGACTTTCAATCGATGATGTCAACATTGTTGAGCTTGCTCCAACAGAGATGCCATCAGCACTTGCAGCAGGCACAATTGACGGATACTGCGTGGCAGAACCATTCGGTGCAATGGGAGTGTCAGTTGGAGCTGGCAAAGTACTTTACACATCAGAAGAGCTTTGGCCTGATTCCGTATGCTGCGCACTCGTTTTGACAGATGACTTTATCAATAATAATGCTGATACAGCTAAAGCATTTGTAGAAGGCTACAAGACAGCAGGAAATAATCTTGATTCAGATACAGCAAAGAAGGTTGCAAAGAAGTATTTAAATCAGAAGGATGATGTTCTTGATATTTCTCTTAAGTGGATTTCTTATAACGACCTTGAGATTACCGAGGAAATGTATGGCGAGCTTTCAGACAAGGTTAAGTCATATGGACTTTCAGACAATCCACCAGCGTACGCTGATTTTGTTAAAAATGATTTCTAGGAAACTACATGACAAATATTACTTTAAAGTTTAAACCAGATAATCAAGTTGATATTTATTAGGTAGATAGTTGATTAGAAAAAGTAATTTATAGAAACAAGAAGGGATAATCATGAAGAAATTATTATCTGCTAAAAATGTAATTATATCTATATTGATTTTGATAGGAATATGGCAACTTGCTTTTGTAATTAGTGATTACAGCGAGGCGTTGTTTCCATCGCCACTTATGGCATTGCAAGCATTAATAGAAATGATTAAAGATGGAACTCTTTTAGATTCTATTGCGGCTAGTATGTATAGATTCGCGATAGGCTACGGGCTATCTGTTATCGTAGCAGTTATCTTAGGCTTAATCCTAGGGAGTCTGCCAAGAGTATTTAAATATGTAGATCCAGCACTGCAGTTGCTTAGACCAATTTCACCAACAGCATGGATGCCATTTGTAGTATTACTATTTGGAATCGGAGACTTGCCAGCTATAGTTATCATTTTTATAGCGGCATTTTTCCCAGTGCTACTATCTACTGTTTCAGCTGTATCAAAGATAAATGATATCTATTTTAGAGTATCAGACAATTTTGGAATCAAACAGCCAGCTCTTATGTGGAAGGTAATTCTTCCAGCGGCTTTTCCTCAAATCGCAAATGCGATACATCTTGCATTGGGAAGCGCATGGATATTCCTTGTAGCAGGGGAGATGGTAGGAGCCCAGTCTGGACTTGGCTATCAGATTATCGATGCTAGAAACAACATTAGAGCAGATATACTTCTTGCAACAATCCTTGTAATAGGACTAATTGGATTGTTACTTGATTTTTTGATTGGACTTTTGGAAAAACGCATCCTTAGAAGTTGGGGAGGTGAAAACTAATGTCGTATATACATATTGAAAACGCAGGAAAGACATTCATAGAAAACGATACAGAATTCACAGCTCTTTCAGATGTGAATCTTGATATAGAAAAGGGCGAGTTTATTTGCCTTCTTGGTCCATCGGGCTGCGGCAAGAGCACATTGCTTAACGCTATAGCAGGTTTTGATTTGGTAAATCACGGCAGTGTGCAAATAGATGGAAAAGAGGTTACATCTCCAAGCACCAAAAACGTTACCATCTTTCAAAACTATGGATTGCTTCCATGGCGCAACGTTATTAAAAATGTTGAGCTTGGCCTGGAGGCAAAGGGTGTTGATAAAGATAAGCGCCATGAGATTGCCAAGAAGTACCTTAAACTTGTAAAGCTAGAGGATTTTGAAAACAGTTTTCCAAGACAGCTTTCTGGTGGTATGAAGCAAAGAGTAGCTATTGCAAGAGCCCTTGCGGTAGAGCCGGACATCATCTTTATGGATGAGCCGTTTGGAGCTCTTGATGCCATAACCAGAATGAAACTTCAGGATGACATTTTGGATATTTGCAAAAATGAAAAGAAGACAATTATCTTTGTCACACATGATATAGAAGAAGCGGTTTATCTTGCAGATAGAATTGTTGTCATGACACCAAACCCGGGAAAGGTTAAAGGTGTTCTGACGGTTCCACTTCATCACTTTAGAGATAGAACAAGCGGAGATTTCTTGCTGGTACGAGATAAAATCTTCGACCTTTTAAATATGAAGTTGGAAGACAATATCGAATACAACATTTAACATATAGAAATAAAAATTTACTTTCATTATTGTATGAATTATTTAAATAAAAAATATGTATAAGGAGTCAATTTAATGAGTCACAACCACGATATACAAGAACACTGTCACAATCATTCTCACGAGCATTCTCACGAACACTCCCACAGTCACGCCCGAGGTAACAAAGGAGTTGAGCACATTCACTCACACAGAAACCTGATAGGGTTTGACGCTCACGGTGTTCCTACAGTTACACTTAAGGCTAGTGCCCATGGTGGCGAGGAGAATCCAGAGGATTTTACCAAGGATTACATGAATGCAGTTTCTGAGTATAGAAAGACGTTTCCTTCAAAGCAGGATGTTATTGATCAAACTCCAGACCCTGCTGTAAGAGAGATGCTTCTTAGAATGGAACAGCTTGGTATAGATACAACCTTTGACAGATTTGATGCTCAAAAGCCACAGTGCAACTTTGGCCTTGCGGGGGTCTGCTGTAAGGTTTGTAACATGGGACCATGTCGTATTACACCAAAGGCGCCTAAGGGTGTTTGTGGTGCAGATGCAGATCTTATCGTAGCAAGAAATTTGCTTAGAGCAGCTGCTGCCGGTGCGGCACAGCACGGAATGCATGCAAGAGAGGTAATGCTTGCCCTTAAAAAGGCTGCTGAGGGAGAGCTAGATATACCAATTTTAGGCGAGCAAAAAATCAGAAGCACAGCAGAAGCCTTTGGCATCAGACAAAAGAATCGCCAGCTTAAAAATGTAGCAAAGGATTTGGCAGATGCACTTTTAGAGGATATGTCTAGAACAGTACCGGGAGAGTACAAGACAATTTCTTCATGCGCTCTTCCAGAAAGACAAAAGGTGTGGAAAGAGCTTGATATCTTACCTATCAGTGCTTATCACGAAGTATTCGAAGCATATCACAAGAGTGGATGTGCTACCGACGGTGATTGGAAGAGCATCATGCAGCAATTCTTACGCTGCGGTCTTGCTTTTACATTCTCTGGTGTTGTTGGTGCTTCGATTGCCACGGATGCATTGTTTGGCGTGGGTGATAGAGTTACCTCAAAAGTAAATATTGGAGCTCTTGAAAAGGGCTATGTAAATATTGCGGTTCACGGTCACTTGCCTCTTCTTGTTAGCCAGATTGTTGCAGCAGGAAAGCGGGATGATTTAATCGCGCTTGCTAAGTCAAAGGGGGCAAAAGGAATTCGTTTTTACGGTATTTGTTGTTCTGGACTTTCGGCTATGTATAGAGATAGCGGCGTTATTCCTCTTTCAAACGCTGTATCGGCAGAGCTAGTGCTTGGAACTGGTGCCCTTGATCTTTGGGTGGCAGATGTGCAGGATGTCTTCCCATCTATCATGGATGTTGCACGATGCTTCAAGACAGTTGTTATCACCACCAGCGATTCAGCAAGACTTCCTGGAGCAGAACGCTATGAGTACGATCATCATCACAGTAACCTAGATCAGACCAAGGAATTGGCAGAGCAGATTGTCAGACGAGGAATCGAAAGCTTTGAAAACCGCAAGGGTATACCTGTATACATTCCACCATATGAGGTGGAGGCCGAGGTTGGTTTTTCTGTTGAATATATTCACAGAAGATTTGGAAGCATGAAGCCAATAGCAGAGGCTATCAAATCAGGACAGATTCTTGGAGTTGTAAACATGGTTGGATGTAACAATCCAAAAGTTTTATATGAAAAATGTATCGTGGACGTAGCAGACGAGCTCCTTAAGAATAATGTACTTATTATTTCAAACGGATGTGCATCCTTCCCACTTATGAAGCTGGGATATTGTGCTGTTTCAGGCAAGGAAAAAGCAGGCGCAAGTCTTAGAGAATTCCTTGAGCCTGACTTGCCACCAGTATGGCATGTGGGAGAGTGTATCGATAATACACGTTCTACAGGTATATTTGCAGGCATTGCGGGAGAGCTTGGCAAGGATATACCAGAGTTACCTTATGCCTTTGCATCACCGGAGTGGGGAAATGAAAAGGGTATTGATGCAGCCCTTGGCTTTAGACTTAATGGAATCAGCTCTTATCACTGCGTTGAGGCACAGATTCACGGCTCTAAAAATGTTATCGAATTCCTTAAGCATGGCACAAAAGAACTGCTTGGTTCAACAATGAATGTTAATACTGATCCAGTGGAACTTGCAAAGCTAATTGTTGATGATATGAAGGCTAAGCGTAAGGCTCTAGGTTGGGATTAGCAGGTCAAATAATACTAAAAAATATTATAAAATTGTTCTTTTTATGTATAATTGTTAAAAAATAAATGTATTTATGAATTTGTGGTTGAATATATAGCGTTTTTGTTATAATATATCGTCGGGTAACAATTTTGGTGGTTTTTTATAACAGAAGGGTTAAATATGACAAAGGAATTCGAGGGATATATTTCGGAGCTTCCTAAAGGATGTATTACGGAGACAGATATATATACTGACAAAGGCGTTTTGCTTTGCCCTAAGATGACAGTCATGGATGAAAACACACTAGAAAAGCTCTCTAACTACAAGGGACCTGTTCAAGTGGTCATTTCATATACGGAAGAACCTGTCGAGGAAGTAATTATTCAACCAGATAAAGATGAATCAATAGAGTTTGACAACTCCTTTAAAGAATATGCAGTGGAAACTCTTTCAAATCTATATGCAAATGTAGATGATGTAGATACACTTACTATTGGCGCGACGGAAATGGGAGAAGAAGTCTATTCTATCGTAAAAAGTGCTACAAGTCTTTGTATCAATCTAGAAAAACTCAAGGTTAGTGATGTATATACATACAAGCATGCAGTTGATGTTGGTACTATGGCGGCAGTTCTTGCCAAGGTTATAGGCGAATCCGACAGCTTTGTTCGCGAAGTTACAGTGTCAGGTTTATTGCACGACATAGGCAAGGAAAAGATTCCAGCCGAAATAATCAACAAGCCTGCTAAGCTTACAAAAGAAGAGTTCGAGATTATCAAAACTCATCCAATTCATGGATACAAGCTATTACTTGGAGCAGCTCTTATTTCAGAAGAGGTTCGCCAAGGTATTCTCAATCACCACGAGAATGTTGATGGTACAGGTTATCCTAGAGGTTTGGTTGATGACAGAATCGGCAAGATGGCTCAGATTATTTCAATAGTAGATGTTTACGATGCCTTAGTTACAGAGCGCGCATACAAATCTGCCATGTCACCATCTCAAGCTATAGAGATTATGTTTACTATGAGCAACAAGTTTAACATGGATTATTTCAGAGCATTTTTATCTATCATCAATGCTTTTCCTAATGGCACAGAAGTATTGCTTAGCACAGGCGAGATAGCTATAGTTATGAGACAGAACAAGTCTTATCCACTTAGACCGGTTATTAAGCTTAGAGATTCTGAAAAGATAATCAATCTTGCGCGAGATACTAGCTATTTATCTACAGTTATTTTGCGAGCAGCATAGATTATTGCTGGTAATTCCTTGTTCTGCCAGAAGAAATCTGGCTTTGCCAGACTACTTTTCCATTTCATGAAAAAGTAGGTCTAGTACGATTCCCGTTTTTCTGATGAAAAACAAGAATCTATAGATTTTGATGTTTATTTATTGTTTCTTTATATAATTAGAGATTTTGAATTGGTGTTTTTAACATTTGTTCAAAATCTCTTTTTTTGAAACTATATTGCATTCTTATAAAGTAAAAATTTTATGCGTGTTAGAAAAATCTTTTTCCCTGCATATATAGTATGATAAAATTTTTGGTGGAATTAATAGAGTTTTATATATAGGAGAAAATATGACCCGTTCAGAGTTTAGAGATTTACTTGAAAGTAGAATAGTTTTTATAGATGGAGCCACAGGTACAGAGCTTCAAAAGCGAGGTATACCAGCAGGTGTATGCCCAGAAAAATGGATACTTGATAATCCTTGGGCAATTCAAGAGGTTCAAAATGCATATTACGAAGCAGGCTCGGATATAGTGCTTGCGCCTACCTTTACCGCGTCACAAATCAAGCTAGATGAGTATGGGTTGGGTGATGATTTGGTTGAGATGAACAGAAAGCTTGTTAGGCTTACAAGAGAGGTTGCAGGCGATAAGGGCTTGGTTGCTGGAGATATCTCTATGACAGGTAAGCAGCTTTATCCACTTGGAGATTTGATGTTTGAAGACCTAGTAGATTGCTACAAGCAGCAGGTTGAAGCCATCCTCCTTGAAGGGGTAGATTTATTTGTTGTGGAGACAATGATGAGTTTGCAGGAGTGTCGTGCTGCGGTTCTTGCTATAAAAGAAACCTGCGACTTACCAATCGTGGTATCACTTACATACAATCCTGACGGCAAGACACTTTACGGAACTAGCCCTGATACAGCTGTGATAGTTTTACAGTCAATGGGAGTAGACTGCGTAGGCCTTAACTGCAGTACAGGTCCAGATGCCATGGGCGAGCTTGTTGAACAGATGGTTAAAGTGGCAAATGTTCCTATCATAGTAAAACCAAACGCAGGCTTGCCAGAGCTTGAGGATGGCAAGACAGTCTATAAGATGGGACCGAAGGAGTTTGCTGATGCCTGTGAAAAGTTATATGAGACAGGTGCATCACTTTTTGGCGGATGTTGTGGTTCAACACCGGAGCACATCAAAGAGCTTGTTAATAGATTAAAGAATAAGCCAGCCCACAAGATTCAGGACAAACCACTTAGAGTGGTTACCTCTGAGCGTATGAATACATGGATAGATTTGGATGGACCATTTATGGTTATCGGTGAGCGAATCAATCCTACCGGCAAAAAGAAATTCCAAGAGACTCTCAAAAATGGTTCTCTTTCTATGGTGGTTGATTTTGCAAGAGAGCAAGAGGAGAGAGGTGCCAACATCCTTGATGTGAATATGGGAATGAATGGTATCGATGAAAAGCAGATGATGATTGACAGCATCTACGAGGTTACATCATCGGTTGATTTGCCACTATGCCTAGATACCAGCCATGTGGATGTCATGGAGGCCGCCCTTAGAATATATCCTGGACGAGCTCTTATCAACTCTATTTCGGCAGAGGCTGAGAAGATGGAGCCTATGCTTAAGCTTGCCAAGAAATATGGTGCGATGTTTATCACGCTTCCCCTTTCTGGCGCAGGTCTTCCAAAGGACATGGAAGAAAAGAAGCAGCATATCAATACAGTAATTAGCAAAGCAGTAGAGCTTGGTCTTAAGAAAGAAGACGCTGTTGTGGATGTGTTGGTGCAAACAGTTGGCGCAGACAACACGGCAGCTTTACAGTGCTTTGAAACAATAGAATATTGTAAATACGAATTAGATTTACCAACTGTGTGTGGTCTTTCAAATATTTCATTTGGTATGCCAAACAGACAGTTTGTAAACACAACATATCTTACAATTGCGGTTAGCAAGGGGCTTACAATGGCTATCGCAAATCCGAATCAGGAGATGCTTATGTATCAAGCTGCAGCAGCGGATACATTGATGAACAAGCCAGGTGCCCTCGAAAAATATTCATCTCTTCCTGTAGTGGAAGCAAAGGCAGCCACTAGTTCTTCAGGTGCAGCAAGCGCCAAGGGTGGAGTATCAGTAGCGGGCCTTTGTGAGGGGGCAAGTCAAATCACCCAGTGTGTTATAAAGGGGAAGAAGGATCAAATTGTAGGAGAGGTACAAAAAGCTCTCGATGAGGGCACAGATCCTCAGGCAATTATTGAGGAGCATCTGATTAGAGGAATCAATGCCGTAGGTGAGCTCTACGACAAAAAGAAATACTTCTTGCCACAGCTTATTGCTGGAGCCAATGCAATGGAAACAGGCATGAAGGTTATTGAGCCAATGCTTGCTTCCGATGATGGCCAAAGCAAGGCTACAGTTGTTATTGCAACTGTAGAAGGTGATATTCACGACATAGGGAAGAATCTATGTGCATTGATGCTTAAGAACTACGGCTACAATGTTATCGACATGGGCAAGGATATTCCTGCTTCAGAAATAGTTGATAAGGCTATTGAGACAGGTGCCCAGATTATTGGATTATCTGCCCTTATGACAACTACTATGATGCGCATGGCCGATGTGGTTGAGGAAGCAAAAGCAAGAGGTTGTACAGCCAAGATTATCATTGGAGGAGCCTGCATTACAGAATCCTTTAAGGACGAGATAGGAGCCGATGGCTATTCTGAAGATGCAGCAGGATGCGTGAAGCTAGTCCAAAGCCTTGTGGGATAAGGGGCCTTCATGGAGGTTGCACTTTTAAGTAACTGTATTTTTTCACACTGTCACTTTTAAGTTATTTTTCTCTTCCAATATATTATTGGATAACTGTGCTCAGACTTCATTCACTAAGTAAAATTAAAAGCAGGTTTTTGTAGATTTAAGTACCGGCTTCAAGTTCAGTCCATTTCACTATCAGCCTTGTGCTGCCGTCCATGGCAGCACATACTTAAATTCTACAAAACCTGCTTTAAGATTTTACTAAGTTCATTTCAATTCGCACAGTTATCGCAAGAATATATTGGAAGAGCTATTTTATTATTATGTGACAGTGTGAAAATACAGATGCTTAATTGTGTAATGAATTGAAAGCCCCTATAACAAGATAGTTACAAACCACAAATAGTAACGCTTTTTTAATTCCTGTATGTTTATGCCTGCTTTTAGTCGATAGTATATAGTATTACATAATATTGAATTATATGATGAAAATCGTATAATAGTTATTGGGCTAAAAATTCATGCATAAAAGAAGGGAGGAAAAGTTTTGATTACTTTTATAATTGGATTAGCTATACTTTTAGTTGGTGGCGCTTTTTATGGCAGGTTTTGCGAGAAAGTTTTTCAACCAGATGATAGAAAAACTCCTGCATATACAAAGGGGGATGGCGTTGATTATGTTCCAATGCCTAAATGGAAAAATTCCCTTATCAATCTTTTAAATATCGCTGGAACAGGACCAATTCTTGGACCTATCCAAGGCGTATTGTTTGGACCAATAGCACTTATTACAATTCCCATAGGTTGTGTAATCGGCGGTGCTATGCACGATTTCTTCTGTGGTATGATTGCACTTCGCGACGGTGGCGCGCAGATGCCAGAGATTGTCGGTAAATATACCAATAAGCACGTCTACAGAATCTATACCATCTTTGTTTCATTAGTTCTATTTTTAGTTGGTGTTGTATTCATCTATACACCAGGTGATATTGCAGCAACTCAAGTATTCGGATATGGTGGCACACCTCAAGAGGTATCTACATGGGTCATCTATTCAATAATCTTTTTATATTACTTGATTGCAACCATGTTCCCTATCGATAAGATAATTGGAAAAGTTTATCCAATCTTTGGTGCCATTTTGGTGCTTTCGGCAATCGGTATCTTTGTTATGCTCTTTGCTAAAGGATATGCAATCCCAGAGCTTTGGGGCTCATGGACTGCAGGTGGATTTGACTTCGCAGCATACTTTAAATCAGGACATTTTATTCCAAACTTTTTTGTTACAGTTGCTTGTGGTATCCTTTCAGGCTTCCATGCTACACAGGGTTCACTTGTTTCTAGAACAATCGAAAGTGAAAAAGAAGGTCGTACAGTTTTCTACAACATGATGATTGCAGAAGGCTTTATAGCTTTAGTATGGGCTGCAGCTACACTTGCAATGATTTCTCTTGGTGCAGATCATGCTGGAATCACTATGCAGATGACAGAAGGTGGTTGGACATATTTCATGCATGGCTCAGATGGATTAATGCAGATTTCAGCAACTAGTGTAGTAGGTGTTATCTGCAAGAATCTACTTGGACCAGTTGGTGGAGCAATTGCTTTAGTAGGTGTAATTGTTCTTCCTATAACATCCGGTGATACAGCCCTTAGAGCTTTCAGACTTATGATTACAGATACATTTAAATTAAAGCAGGATACAGCAGCAAAGAGAGTTCTGTTTGCAGTTCCTGTATTTGGATTAGTATATATTTGTTTGATACTTGCCAAGATGATTCCATCTGGATTTAACGTAATTTGGAGATATTTTGGATGGTCAAATCAGACGCTTTCAATTTTTGCTTTGGCATGCGTAATTGTTTATTTGATGGGAGTGGGCAAGAAGAAATTCATTTGGATGCCAATGATTCCACTTGTATTCTATGCATTCATCACTTCGTCATATCTGTTAAGTGCAGAGTTTGGATTTAATTTAAAAATGCCAATTGCATATGCAATCGCCGGCGTATTTACACTTGCAGTTGTAATAGCGGCCATTAGAAGAGGCGCGAAGAATGCTTCGTAGTATTATATATTTTTTTAAAAGACTCAGTTAATAGTTTTGATATGATTCTGCTTAGATAGGCAGAGTTATATCGGAGTTTATTTTACTAGATCTATGGAATTTTAGTAGAACTATAGCTAGTTATAAAAATTATTGATAGCTAGCTATAGTTTTTTCTTATCTTTAAACCTATTGACCTAGTAGGTAATATGAAGTATTATCTTTTCAACGTAAGAAACACGGCAAAATAAAAGGAATAAATAAAACCTGGTTTTGCAAAGTTATTTTCTAGAAGGGAAGGTAGTACAAATGAGACAGTGTTTAATTTCTTTTGTAAGAAACAATTACAATGAGCGAATGCGTAAGGCTGAGGCATTTCGATGTTGTTGTAGATAATATTTTTTTTAATAGCAAAGGAGATTAAAATTATGAGTAATTATAGATTTGAAACATTAGCACTTCACGTAGGACAGGAAAACCCAGATCCAGCATCTGATGCAAGAGCAGTACCTATTTACCAGACAACATCTTATGTGTTTAGAGATTCACAGCATGCAGCTGACAGATTTGGTCTTGCAGATGCAGGTAACATCTACGGCAGGCTTACAAACTCTACACAGGGTGTTTTAGAGGCAAGAGTAGCAGCACTTGAAGGTGGCTCTGCCGCACTTGCAGTTGCATCTGGTGCAGCAGCAATCACTTATACAATCGAGGCACTTGCAGCAGGTGGCGGACACATCGTAGCACAAAAGACAATCTACGGTGGAAGCTACAACTTACTTGCACACACACTTCCACAGTATGGTGTTGAGGCAACATTCGTAGATGCACACAACCATGATGAGGTAAAGAGTGCAATCCGTCCAGATACAAAGGCTATCTATATTGAGACACTAGGCAATCCAAACAGTGATATTCCAGATATCGATGCTATCGCAAAGATTGCACACGATGCAGGTCTTCCTCTTGTAGTAGACAACACATTTGGTGCAGCTTATTGGGTACGTCCAATTGAGCACGGCGCAGATATCGTTGTTCACTCTGCAACAAAATTCTTTGGTGGCCACGGAACAACACTTGGTGGTGTAATCGTAGAGTCAGGTAAGTATGATTGGAAGGCAAGCGGAAAGTTCCCAGCAATTGCTAATCCAAACCCAAGCTACCACGGCATTTCATTTGCGGATGCAACAGCACCAGCAGCATTTGTAACATACATCAGAGCAATCTTACTTAGAGATACAGGTGCAACTATTTCACCATTTAATGCATTCCTTCTTTTACAGGGGATCGAGACATTACCACTTCGTCTTGATAGACATGCAGAAAACACAACAAAGGTTGTAGAGTTCTTAAAGAACCATCCAAAGGTTGCAAAGGTAAATCACCCTTCACTTGAGGATCATCCAGATCATGAGCTTTACAAGAAGTATTTCCCTAAGAATGGTGGAAGTATCTTTACATTCGAAATCAAGGGTGGCAAGGAAGAGGCATTCAAGTTCATCGACAATCTTGAAATTTTCTCAATTCTTGCAAATGTAGCTGACGTAAAGAGTCTTGTAATTCACCCAGCGACAACAACTCATTCTCAGCTTACAGAGGAAGAGCTTTTAGATCAGGGCATCACTCAGGCTACAATCAGACTTTCAATTGGTACAGAGCATATCGATGATATTATTGAAGACCTTGAGAAAGGCTTTGCTGCTATCGACGGAGTCAACAATGTTGATTCTAGTTCAAAAAATAATAGCGCAGCAGTTTAAATTTGGTAAAATATTTTTTAGTAATAAATAAAACGGAGGCATGTTATGGCAAACATTTATAAGAGCGCAAGCGAGCTCATCGGAAACACACCACTTGTAGAGGTAACAAACATTGAAAAGGAGCTCGGTCTTGAGGCTAAGGTTTTAGTTAAACTTGAGTATTTCAATCCAGCGGGATCAGTAAAGGATAGAGTAGCACTTGCTATGATAGAGGATGCTGAGAAGAAGGGGCAGCTTAAGGAAGGTTCAGTTATCATTGAGCCAACATCAGGAAACACAGGTATCGGTCTTGCAGCTATCGCAGCAGCAAAGGGTTATAGAGCAATCCTTACAATGCCTGAGACAATGTCAGTAGAGCGTAGAAACATTCTTAAGGCTTATGGCGCAGAAATCGTTCTTACAGAGGGCGCAAAGGGTATGAAGGGTGCTATCGCAAAGGCACAGGAGCTTGCAGCTGAAATCGAGGGAAGCTTTATTCCAGGTCAGTTTGAGAACCCAGCAAACTCAGCAGCACATCGTTCAACAACAGGTCCAGAAATCTGGAAGGACACAGATGGACAGGTTGATTTGTTCATCGCAGGTGTTGGTACAGGCGGTACAGTTACAGGTGTAGGCGAGTATCTTAAGAGCCAAAAGCCAGATGTAAAGATTGTAGCTTTAGAGCCAAAGGATTCTCCAGTACTTTCTGAGGGACGTGCAGGTGCACACAAGATTCAGGGTATCGGCGCTGGATTTGTTCCGGATGTTCTTAACACAAAGATTTATGACGAAGTATTTGTTGCAGAGTCAGAGGACGCTTTCGCAGCAGCAAAGCTTCTTGCTAAGAAGGAAGGTATCTCTGTAGGTATCTCTTCAGGTGCAGCACTTCATGGTGCAATCGAGTATGCAAAGAAGCCTGAGAACAAAGGCAAGACAATCGTAGCGTTACTTCCAGATTCAGGTGACAGATATTATTCAACACCACTTTTCACAGAATAATAATTTAGCAAATTTTTAGGGCAGTTCTTTGGAACTGCTCTTTTTTTGTGATTTAAAAGGGATTATTACTAGCGAAATCGAATGAAAATTCACCTCGGTTTGAA
Organism: Pseudobutyrivibrio sp. UBA1225; assembly: GCA_002309345.1. Lineage (GTDB taxonomy): Bacteria > Bacillota > Clostridia > Lachnospirales > Lachnospiraceae > Pseudobutyrivibrio. Next base: position 3,293 of record DBWZ01000063.1, on the reverse strand, counting down.
AAAAATATTGCATATTTGGAAAAATGATAGGGGATTTTTTTGATATATAAGTGACAGGGTATAAATGAAACCTATAAACATCATTTGCAAAAATGAAAGGAGAGTACGAGTATGATGAATAATAATGAAAATGAAAGAAACCAGCGAAATGATGAAGTGGAAATGGCGCACCGTCCTTTTTTAAAACTGTTAAACTATTCAAGAGATCGTGAAATTTATCTAGAGAAAGTGCATAGTTTTCTTACTAATGATAGGTACAGTGATGAAGCTAAAGAGTATGTATATAATCAATTATCAACGAAGGATCAATTTGTTTTCGATATGGAATTTAGTGTTAATGGTAATTTTATTAGAGACAATCCTGAAATGGCCCAAAGTGCAGGGCTTAGAATCTTTGGTTTTACAGAGAAGGAAGAAAACAATTTAAATGAAATATATAGTACTTTAGTTGAACTTAGCGACAGACCAAGGGCGAGGGGGATTATATATAACACATTATCTGAAAGGGAACGCCTAGGTATAGATATATTGGCACGACAAAATCAACAGAATCAAGAAGTAGTAAATGACCAGGGACAGAATAATGCGGTGCAAAATAATCAGCCAGAACAAAATAACGAGGGCGAGAATATTCAGCCCGAACAAAACAATAATGCGGGACAGGATGTTCTTCCAAGACGGAATAATCAGCTGGTTCAAAGCAATAGTCGAGGTCAGATTAATCAGCAAACTTATCTGGATTCAAACTATACTACGACTATTTCATCAGTGCATAGTGATAGTAGTGATAGCCCATCTCAACATATGAACAGGGGGCGGAAATAAAAACTGATAAGTAGGATACTTGCGAGAGAAGGATAAAATTTCTCGCAAGTATTACTATTGCCAAAATAGTATGGTCAGTAATACTTGTTGTGAGTAATAACAGCTAATTTACTGGCATTACCCAAGGAAAAAGTATTAGTTTGTTATGATTAGGAGGGTTACTAATACTTGAATTTCACATTTTGGAGTAAATATGAAGAAAAAAGTATTAGGCTACTGAAATTTGGGCAAAAGTAATACTTTTTTCTTTCGCGTTCCTGAGTAAGTTTGCTAGTAAAATGGTCCGATGCGAGTAATAAGAAAGGTTGCTAGTAAAATTTCCTTGATAAGAACGAATAAGGAAGGTTTGCAGGAATACGGCCTCGATAAGAACGAATAATAAAGGTTTGCAGGAAATAAGAATCGATAAGAAAGGTTTATAGAAAATAAGAACCAATAAGAAAGGTTTACAGAAAAATAATTAAAAAATCTCAGAGACAACTCTGAGATATAATTTATCCTGCAAGTATTTTGCCCTCCCTTTTTACATTTCTATAGTAAGGCAAATTATCTACCCAATATAGAAAATGAACATTATTCTTTATGTTAACACTAATAGTAAGCTCGTCTGATAGAAGGTAATCATATGCGATGTCAAAAATATCGTCCTCTATCTTTTCTATTTCATCATCCGAAAGAGTAGTGAGAAGCATAATGTCTACATCAGAGGAACTATTATAATCTCCACGAGCATACGAACCGTAAAGAATAGCAGAAACAAAGCTATCCCCAAGTACATTCTTACTCTTATTTACAAATTCTTCTAAAATTTCATCGATTTTCATAATCAATCACCAAAGTATGAGTTTATAAGTTTTGAATTAATAATACCACAATTAAGCTATAACTGCGAGCGGAGGGTGTAAGAATTGATAGGTTTATAATCCTTTTTCTAAATTTAACCTGTCCCTTTAAAAATAATTGATATTGCAACTTTTATATATGACAGCTATAAGCTAAAATTTCCACTAACAACTTAAGGAGGACAAGAATAATGTTTGATTTTAACTTTAAAAAGATTGACATGCACTCACATATAGGTACATGGGGAAATCCATTTAACTATAAGGGAGATGTTAATCTAGTCATTGATTTGATGGATAAATTCAATATAGAGAAGACGATACTTTGTCCATCAGATTCTTCTAATAATGCTGACATTATCGAGGCTTATAAAAAAGCTCCTGAAAAAATCATCCCTGTTCCATGGGTTGATTGTACAAAAGGGCAGGCTGCGTATGATGAATTAGAGCATCTAATCAGAGATGAAGGGTGCAAAGGAGCAAAAATCCAATCGTTATTTGATGGATATGCAGCGGATTCTCCTATTGTTGATCCGGTGGCAGAAATTTGTGAAAAATACAATGTGCCTTTCTTCGTTCACTCAGGTCACGAGCCATTTTCACTTCCATGGCAAATTGGACTTTTGGCAGAAAGACATCCTAGGTGCAAGTTCGTTATGCTTCACATGGGTCATGGTCATGGAATATATGTAGAAGCAGCACAGACCATAGCTAAGCGACATGAAAATATTTGGCTTGAGACTTCAGGCACGTCAATGACAGCTCAAATATATAATGCATATGTGAATGTCGGTAATGATAGGGTAATGTTTGGATTGGATACACCTTTCCATGCTCCAGAAGTAGAAATTCAAAAAATACTATCATGTCCACTTAAAGAAAAGGATTATGAAAATATTTTCTATAATAATGCGAAGAATTTTATGGGCTCGCTGTTAGTTTAGGAGGACAAAATGAATAGTAAATTAAGTCAAAAAGATATTGCAATCTTAGGAATGATGATTGCATTAGTTTTTGTAGGAACATTCTATTTTAAGATTCCAACAACCTTTGGTTATACACATTTAGGGGACTGTATGATAATCTTGGCAACATGCCTACTTGGAATAAAACGTGGTACTATTGCAGGAGCCTTAGGTGCTGGGTTAGCTGATTTAATTGGAGGTTACACAATCTGGGTATTGCCAACAATGATATTTAAGGCATCTTGGGTTATTGTAATGGGATTCGTAGCATTTAAGCTTCTTAAGAATTTTAGATTAAACCTTTGGATTGGTGCAATTGTGGGAGGATTAGTTCATATTCTTCTTTACACTTTGATTAAGATTCCGCTGTTTGGAGTGAGTTATAGCCTTGCAACATTATTCACGCTCTCGATTCAGACTTTAAGTGGAGCGGTAATCGGCAACTTGATTTATGGTGTAATCAAAAATAGCGTTGGATATTTGGTGAAGATATAGAGGAGAGAGGGGATTAGAATTCTCGCCTGCCAGTTCTGCGAGTTGAATCCACATATCGATACATAAAAAATAAGAGATAGACTTAAAAGTCCATCTCTTATTTTTTAGGTGCGCCTAGCGGCGCACGTTTCTAACGGGTTAAAGTCCCGAATCCGCCCGGTAGTGG
>DBWZ01000054.1 GCA_002309345.1 Pseudobutyrivibrio sp. UBA1225 | reverse complement strand
TCATTCTATCATATTGATCTTCCTACACATCCCGATATGGATGAAATTCCAGATGCTGCATTCTTTAACATGAATAAACTGGGACGTGGAACGATTGACGATGCTACGGAAGAGGAAGAAAAAGGATGGCACAGCTATTATCAATATTACACATTCTCTTATGATGATCAAGGTAATGAAACTGTAACACAAGCTAATTTTGAGGGATTGTGTATTCCTACCAATTACAAATATATCCGTAGGGGTGCTTTCCTCGGTTGCAATGGCTTGAACCATGTTTATACAACCCAATCTAATGAAGGTGAGGAAGAAGGAGCATGGGATCATGGGGCTAATACCATAACCCTTTCTCCATACGTTTTGGAACTTGAAACCTATGCATTCTGGATTGGTGGCGATAATGGATCTCTCCATGATGGTATCAAAGGTGTTTATCCTCTTGGTAAGACGGCTCCTAAGTGTCAGACACGTACTTTCTCAACCAAGATGTTGTGTAACAATAATGCTTATAATCCAGCTCACCCAATCAGTATCGTCAGCTATCAAGGCGGTCAGCAAGGCTTGACCATTCTCCGTTATCCTAATGGACTCGAACCTGATGAAGAGAAACTTTATACGGATATTACTCGTGAATACTCTTTGATTGATGAAACAGGTCTTGTAGATGGTGATGGTAACGCAATTTATTGGCCTACTCAGAGTGAGATTACTCGTTCTTACATGCAAGGACAGCTTGGATACATCTGGGAAGATTGGGATATGACAATGGCATACGGTGAATATCCTGCTCAAAGTTCTTCAACGTATAAATTTGATGGTGACTGTGTAGAAGGTCAATTTGCTGCAAATGTAGCTGAAAGCCACCTGAGTGCCAATGGCAAAGCGATTGGATACAATGATTCATGGGTAGAGGCTTCTCAAAATACGAAAGTATGGTTCAATGAGCGTATTGGATGGCATGAATTTGTTGTGGCTTGGCCAGGACATGTCTATGATATTGACATTCAGAAAGAAGAAGTTTATTATGAACTTGGTTGGTACACATTCTGTGTTCCTACGGACCTGACAGTTGCTGAGGTTGCTAAGTACATGGGCGTAGTAAATACAAATCCCGATAAGATTAAAAAGAAAGTATTTAAGACCATTAAGAAGAAAAGAGCAAGTAACTACGAATTGGATCATGGATATTCAGGCTTGGATAATAGTACTACAGCTTTTGGAGATGACACAGATATTCCTGCGAATATGACTTATGTGCTGCCAGATATTCGTGTTCTCTCTGCTGTTGAACGTGACCTTGTTAACGGTCACATCCAATTGCACTTAAGTCGTGACTTGGCTGGTAATTATGCATTTGATGGTTCAATTCTTAATCCTATTGCTAAGGATAATTTCGATTTCGAGTATAAAGATGGATATTTCGCAGGTAATCCTAACACCGTGCTTATCAAGGGTGGATATCCTTATTTGGTAAGACCTATCGTTCCGAAATCATTCTATGATAGTTACATAGCAGGTACAGAAAGCTATCCTGGACCAGGTAAATTTACGATGGCACGTGTTCCAGAACCAGCTGGTATTGAAGAAGGTGTTGGATACCCAGGATATAAGAAGACTATCGGTAGTAATGTGATTAATGTTCCTTATGAAAACTACTATCTCCAAGCTACCGACCCAGGTCATGAAGGTGTGGACGAGGTTTATGAAAAAGATGGAGTGGAATATCCTTATATCTATAACTTCATCGGTCGATATGATGATGCATTTATACCGCAATATGCTTATTACATGGGTGCGGTTAAAGATGCAAGCCAACCTTCTATCCTCTGGGAACATAAGTTCTACCGTGCCGTAAACAAGGCTGATAAGAAGAATGAGTATTATACAACCAAGAAATGGGGTGCTTATTCAGCTATTATAACAGCTCTTGGTTCTGCTGATTACTATGTATATGTACCTGACATTAACAAGGAAGAGGATAAAGACAAGAAAAAATCTTCTTATGTTTACGATTACAACGATACCGACGATGATACTGTCTTTAAGGTTGGTAATACTAAATTTAGCGTATTATTCGATGGCGATGAAGAAGATTGGGAAGGCATTGTTGATGCCATTCAATCTGTCACAGACGGTAAGGTTTCCGCTTCTGTTAATGGTAAGGTGTATAATGTGAACGGTCAGATGGTAGGTACTTCAATCCAAAACCTTAACAAGGGTCTCTATATCGTTAATGGTAAGAAATATGTTGTAAAATAATTAAACTGAATATATTATTATGAAATTAGTTTATGTAGGCCCAGTAACGAAAGTGCTTTTTTTCAATCCATCTTCGTTCCTTTGTGCAAGTGATCGCGTTATAGACAATGAGGATCCAAATGGACCTGGAGGTAATGGTCATCCAATCGATGACAATGACGATGATGATGGAGCCTTGATTAAGAGAAACAATGTCTGGGATTTCTAAGTCATTAATTACTTAATATAATAAAATTGATATTTAAGTGATTTTGTGGGAGAGTGCCCGTGAGGGTACTCTCTCATTGGTACTAAACATTTAATTTATCATGAAAAAATATTGTTCGTTATTTCTTTTGTTGGCTTTGAGTGTTCATACATCATTATCCCAGAACATTTCATTTGCCGACCCTGTGGTTAAATCATTGTGTGTTGCAAAATGGGACACTAATGGTGATGGTGAACTTAATGTAGAAGAGGCTTCTAAAGTAGTATCACTTGGTACTACTTTTAGGGCTAACACAAATATAAAATTATTTCATGAACTTCGTTTTTTTACTGGTTTGACAAAGATAGATGATTATGCTTTTTATCAAAGTGGATTAAAGGAACTGAGTCTGCCATCGTCTGTGAGTGAAATTGGTTTGTATGCATTTAGTCTTTCCTCCATAGGACCTTCCTTTGTTGTTCCAGGACATGTTAAGACGATTGGTGAGAATGCATTTTCACAATGTTATGGTCTTTCTTCAGTAACTTTAGAAGAAGGTGTTGAGACCTTGGGAGCGCTTGCTTTTAAGGGTCCACTGATTAATTTGTTCTTACCTTCGACAATTCAATATATAGGTCATCAAGTTGTTAGGATTTCAGGTGGTACAACCTCAGATGGAGATACTTTTTATTATCCTGATGAAAGTCTTTATATTTACGAATATGCTAAAAATCCTCCTTCTATACATGCTAATGCCTTCGTTACTCTTTTTGGAGATGGCTTTTTGATTGTTCCCTTTGGTTCTAAACAGTTATATCAATCTAATACAGCATGGAATCGCTTTATCAAAATATATGAATTTGGCGATGTCAACATGGATGGTGTCATCAATATCTCTGATGTTGTTGCTCTTGTGGATTTCATTTTAGGTAATAAACCCAAACGCTTTAATTCATATATGGCAGATGTAAATGCTGATAAAACCATTAATATATCTGATGCCGTTGCCATCGTTAAATATATTTTAGGTGATTGATTCCTCTATTAGCTCCGTCATCTAACTATGCTATTTTATTATTTGATGGACTAATTGGAACAATTATATCACTTGATTTTTTATTTTATCCAATGGCTTTAACTTGATATTTACATCTTGTCATTGTTTATTTGAGAATTAAATAAATATGTTCTGAGAGTGCCCGTCTTGGGTACTCTCTCATTTTGTTTCGTTAATAGTCGTAAGAAGTTTAATTACCATCGTTTCGGCATAAAAATCACAATAAAAAACCTAATTTCATAACCCCGAAATGTTAACT
>DBWZ01000050.1:5748-50630 GCA_002309345.1 Pseudobutyrivibrio sp. UBA1225 | reverse complement strand
AAAGGTACGGATGATTTACCGTTTACGAAATTTATAAATGAGTTTATTTTTTTAGATGAATATCGAAAGATATTTATTTTTTTTTGCAAAAATGGAAAAAAATGAGTGGATTTTATTGAATTAATAATAGCAGTAGAAAAAATAATAGTGAAAAATTTAAAGCTACAGATGATTCAGGAGGATGATATATGTCAGAAGAAAAAACTCTAGAGGGCGAACTTGAGATTAATAAAGATGAGCTAGATAAGCTTGCAAGTATTTTTATGAACCATGGATATGGCGTGAAAGATATCGAAGGGAAAAGAAATCTTTTATTGAAATACCATAACCATATCAAAATACAGAAGAACGAAAAAGAGCGTGAGCAGAATATCATGCAGCAGATGAAGAATGCAAACGCGGATGGAATTGAAAATAACGAAAACGAGATAGAGAAGCTGAAATCTGACATAGAGGAAATGGAAAAGGTACTGGAGAACCCAGATTTGCCATCGACTCTTAGGATAGGTACTACCAATAAGATTGAATACAATAAATCGAGAATAGCTACTATCGACGAAAAGAACAACGCTCTGATAGAGCGCAATACATATTTGATAGCTAACATAGAAGCTATTCCAGCTGAACTGGAAGGCTACGATAGCTCGATGAAAGTCATAGAAAAAGAGAAGGCTTTACTAGAGGCGCTTTTAGGAAATGACGAGTATTGCAAAGAATTAGAAGAAAAGAAAAAGGAACTCAGTGATTTCGTACAAAAGCATAATATTGAATGGAAACGTGAAGATAACATACCTGAATTATACGAAATGTTTCCGATGCTTAAAGGTGCTGAAACTATTGAGCAACAGAACACAACAAAGCATCTTAAGGCTGGAATCACTATACTTCACTTCAACGAGGAAGTAGTATGCGATAAATTCTTATCCGAGGATGGTGTCATCAGGCAGACTATTTCAACTAAGGACGTGAAGTCTCTTGGTGTGATTGAGACTAAGGATGACAAGATTATCAATGTAGATATGGAATTCCCAGAGGGGGGATATGTTGAAACTGCAGCAGGTCTGGAGATAAATATCCGACGTGGCAAAAAGATTACTATGGAGTCTAGAGGTAAAGGTGAGATAGATTTCACTATGTATAAAAATGGGAAGTTTGTCCGGGATTATATTTTTGATGCTGAAGGAAAAGTTTATAAAAAGAAACGACTTATGATTGGAAGACTGAATGCACATAATAGGTCTTTTGATCGAGAATATTGGTTTTAAGATTAATGGAATAGGAGGATTAGAATATGAGTGACAATTTTACTAAACTTACTATAACAAATATTGCGGGGGCAATCTATTATGGTGGAATAGAGGCGTTTAAAAAAGAAATAAAAGAAATAAAAGATAGTTCATTGGGGGAGGAGAAAGATTTATCCGAGATATTGAACTCCAAACAAAACCCAAACATTCAAACTATAAAAGAATGGGCAAAAAAGATTTTAAAAAATGCAGAAGATGATGATAATGAAACTTTTCGAAAGAGATTTCTTAATTATGTTAATAAGACGTGGAAAGCTTCCGACAAGTTTCAGAAGCTAACGCCTCAAGAGCAGCAAAATCCGCGACAGCAGCCAGAAGGCCAAACCTCTGACGGTAAGGGCAATAATAACCCCCCTGGAAAAAAGGAGGACAATGACAATCACAATAAGAAAAAGGATAGTCCTGACCTCAATAATAAAAACAGCTTCGCCAGCACTAGCAGCACGGATACCCTGGGTGACGGACCAAGCGAAACAAGTAACATAACTAACAACGGGGATAACAACGATTTGACCAACACGAGCGTCACACAGGGAAGTTTGGTCTCTGAGCCTGCCCCAGATAAGTCATCGCCGGAGCCAGCATCGACAGAGAACACAGAACCGGCAACATCGTCAAGGCGGTCAGTGGGCTCAGAACAGACAGATTTGGATATCGGGGCAGGCCAAAACTCTGCTGGTAAAGACAACGGTAAAAACAATATAAAAACGGATGACAATACGAACAACAATAACATCTCTGAAATTACGGAGAACATGCCAGAGATGGAAGAGGCTAATCCTGTGTCCAACAATTTAAATAACTCCGCCAGCACTAGCAGCACGAATACCACATCTAGCGTATCAAACGATCAAGGCATGGTAGCTAAGAAAGAACAATTGATTGGGTTGATATTTGGAGAACTAAAAAAGCAATCAGATGTTTTTTTGAACGCATTAATAGAAGAAATGGGCAAAAACAATGATAAAACAATTGATGGACATGATAAAAATTCATTAATAGATATGGCGTTTGGTACTGATAAAGAAAAAGAAGAGGTTGCAAAAATAATATATGATTTGTGCATAAAAAAACCTGAGTTTAAAGCGAGTGTTGCACCTATGGTAAAGATTACAGAACAACCAATTCAAACGCATCCAAAGGAGGTGGCATCAGAGAACCTAGAGGAAGGTGACGGACAGGGGGTGAAACATTATAGCGACCGGGGCCCTTTGGTAAATAATGACGATGCCAAAAATGATAATAAAACAGAAGTGACTGATAATTATTGTTATGACCCAGACGCAAGAAATAAAAACAAGCTTAAAGTAGGTAAATTCAAATTGAAATTTGATGGAAGCTATACTGGTGATATGAAAAGAAATGGATGTCAAACATATAAAATATATGATAGTCGTCGTAACGAAATAGGTAAAGTTGAGGCTCAAGGAAATTGGAGCTATGTTGATTTAAAGTTTGATAATGGTGCGGAAATAAAGGTTGGAGGTAAAACGTTTGTGATTGAACCTGGTTCAAGTTATATAGAACATAGAGAGGGCAAAAAAGTTAGTATCATGATTAAACCTAGCGGAGAGTCAATAAATATTGATGCATCTGGAAAAATGCACACCAATGTTCACAATACCAATATATCTCGGAAGCCGGGCTGGGTAAAGGCTTCATGGCGAAAGGTTAAGCAGGAAGTTAAACCACCAAACAAAACTTGTGTAAATGTCTATAAACCTATCCAGCCTGCCCCTAAAGATAATCCAGACCCAGTTAGAAATCAGCAAATTCAATAAGCAAAGCAAGCGAAAGGTTATAGGAAATTATTATGGCTAATTACAATAACCCAGAATGGTTTGATGAAGTGAACAAACAAGTCACTGAAAGCAGACGGAATAAAGATCAAGTTACAATGGGGGATGCATCACCAGGTAACGATATTAAGAGTGGAAATGAAAAATCACTAGGAAAGAAGAATAATAGTCTTCCTGAATCAAGACCATTGCAGGTTCATAATAACGGTTATCAACCTGTAAAAAAGCCGACTGTTCGAAAGCCAGAAAGAGTAGCTATGAGTAAGGAAGGATCAAAATCAGATCACCCTGTCAAGACTACTTCTCCTGTGGGCAAAAAAGTGGAAGAAGACAAGCGATGGGCAAGGTATAGAAGAAAAAAAATAAATAGTCTAAGAAGAAAAATAGCGCTACAAAGGAAAAAAAAGCAAGAGCAACAGCGGAAAAATCAGTTGAGCATGTAAAAAAAATAAAAAAATTAAGCCCGTGGAATTTATCGATAAAGCAATAAATTTCGCGGGCTTAAGCTATGTCTAAAATGATTTCTCGAAATATTTTCTTAATAAATTTTTAAAAAATGGAAAAAAATCAAAAATTTTATTGAATTATATATAGAGGCATAAAAAACGAAAGAAGAGGACATTGACATGGGCGAGTTAAAATATACTCCGAGTAAACCGAAAGAACATATCTTACATTCGGAGGTTTATGAAGTTGAATCCAACTTTCATGACGAAGAACTGATGGAAATATTCAAGAGGCTGAAAGCTAACGTTCTAGATATCAATGCTTCAAGTATTGCAAAAGCTGTGCAAGGTACCGAGCAGGACTTCTTGGCAGTTATGGGACGAGCGAAACGATATTTGAATCAGTATTACAGTGAATTGGGAGAAGAAACAACCCGAACTATTCTTAAAATGTTTCAGTCGGCTGTATTTGGATATTACGTACTTACGCCGTTGGTAGAGGCGGACGATGTATCGGATATCAAAGTATTGGCTTGGAATAAAATAGTTTGCAAGGCATCAGGAAATAGATACGAGACAAACTTGTCCTTTATGTCCGAGCAAGATTATAACGACTGGTACAACAGGCTTCGCAGAATTCATAGAATCAAAAATGATATTCACAACGCTGCAACCTGTTGCACAGATAGAAAAACAAACGATTCGTACTATATGCGTATTGATTGGCAAGATAGAAAGCTTGTTTCAACAGATGCCAACAATATTCATATCAGAAAAATTCCTACAGACAAATATTCTTGGGACTATCTAAAAGAAGCGGGAATGGTAACAGACGAAATGATTGAATACTTCAGAGACAGAATCGTTAACGGATATGCGTTTTTGATTTCTGGTCGAGGAGGTTCAGGAAAAACATCCCTTTTAAATAAACTTTTGGATTGGGTTCCTTATAACCAATCAGTGTTGGTTTCTCAAGAATCAGATGAGTTGTATTCCGACTCACATCCACAAATGCAGTTCGAGCACACAATGTCATTGGCGCACGGACAAGAAACGGAAGAATATTCCTTGGAGGATGAGCTTAGGTTAGGACTCTTACAGGATATTGATAATTTTGTAATTGGTGAGATTAAAGGTGCCGAGGCCTTGTATGTATTTACAACAGCGTTGAATACAGGGGCCAGGTTCCTTGGGACAATTCATAGTAATGATGCGATTAGTTCGGTGACACGTCTTGCACAGTGTGCGAGATATAAATCGGATTACCCAATGGAAACTTTAGAGGAGATGTTAACCTCGGTTCCATTTGTGCTAGTTCACATGAGCCACTTTAGTGTGTGCGAAATACTAGAAATCAAAGATTTTGATTATGACATGAATCGTCTTAATTACAGAAAAATTTATAAAAAGAAATATAAATAAATAAAAAAATAAAAAAGAGAGGAAAGTGAATCATATGTTTAGATACCCTATGGCTGATGAAGAAAAAAAAGTTGAAGTAGTAAGTGCAGCAGAGCTCGAGGCTGAAAAGGCTAAGGCTGCAGAAGCAGAGCAAGAAGAGACAGAATCAGAAGAAATATCCGAAAAGAAAAGCAAGTTAGTTAAATTCAAGAAATCTAAGAAGGAAAAATCAAAAGATAAAAAATCAACAGAAAAATCAAAACCAAAAAAATCAAAAGAAGAAATCAAGGCTGAAAAGAAGGCAGCAAAACAAAAAAAGAAAGAAGACAAGGCTGCTAAGAAAGCTGAAAAGAAAGAGAATAAGCTTCAGAAGAAGAAAGAGAAGGCTGAGAAGAAGGCAGCAAGAAAGCGTGAAAAAGAGCATAAGAAAGAAATCGAAAGATTAAATAGAATGCTCAAGCCTGTAAGTAAGAAGACATTAGAGTCTTTAAACATTATTTCGTTTGATCCAGAGGTTGCAACTCTTAGGATGACAGAGAACAATTGGTTAAAGACATACAAGATTGAAGGTATGAATGAGCAAAACAGAAATGAGTTTATCGATGGTTTGGTAGATATCCTTTCTTTAAGAGCGAGAATCACATCAAACTTTAGCGTGGCTGATTCAAATAGATTGATTAGAACAGATTTCATTACATTCTTTATTTCAGCAGAGATATATGAGACTGTGAAGCTCACATTAGATGCTGAGGTTGAAAAGATTAATACAATTTGTAACGAGATTAATCTTGTAGAAATATCTCTTAATAATTACATGAATCAGGTGACAAGAAACTTCCAGCATGATGGTGAGGAGTTAAACTTCGAGAAGTTAAAGAGAAGAAAGCATGATTGGAAAAAGATAGCTTTCAACAAAATCACATTAAATGACGATTGCTTCACAATCAATGAGAGAATTGGAACTTGCATGCAGGTTATTCAGTTCCCTGGTGAGGTTGGACGAAACTTCTTGCAAGAGTTACTTGAGATAAACATGCCTATGATGTTCATTACAGATGTTCAACCTTACAAGGATGAAGAAAATGAAGATTATAAGAGATTGCTAGCTAAAAAGTATAATACCGAAATTAAAGAATTTGAGAATACATATGTAAATGTAGGCTTGACAATCATAATTATGACTGACACTGAGGAAAAAAATAATGCATTAATCGATGCTATAGAAGAATTCTTTACAGAGGAGCATATGGTAATCGCACCAGTATATGGTAACACAGCAGATGTGTTAGAAAGTAGTTTGTCCTACGGAATAAAGGATTATCATTCAATGCGAAATATGCAAAACGGACAGGTTAAGCAACTGGTGGTATAACAGGAGGATGTCAATATGCCAAGATTAATGACAGAATATGCAAAAACAAAAGTTATGGATACACCCTTATATGAAAATTTTGATTCAGTACAACAAATATTTTCAATTGTAAGTGTAGATAGAAGCGGAATCTTCGAATTGCCAAACAATCTTTATTCTAAGCAGTACAAGCTATCGGATATAAACTTTTTGGGAATGACTTTGGAAGAACAGACCGACGTTATCAGATGGTTTGCCAAAGTTTTGGAAACCGTTCCATGCCGCTTCTCATATATAGTGGCAAATGAATATGTTGATGAAGAAGAATTTCAAAAGCAAATTTTGTATCCTCTTGCAAATGATGAGTTAGACAATCTGCGTAATGCGTATAACGCTATCATTGCAGAAAAACTGACAGATGCAAAGCAGGGACTTTATCAAACTATTTACTTCACTCTGACATGCAAAGCTGAAAATATAAGCGAAGCAAAATATAACTTCAACAGCATGGAGACTGGTGTAAGGGTAGCCTTTATGGATCAGTCTGCAGAAGGAACCTGTGGTTCGGTTTTAACAGCGTTAGATGTTAATGAACGTATGCAGCTTCTTTACAATTTTACCCACATTGGAATCAACACAGCTTTCAAGTTTGATTATGATGAGGAAATTGAATATCGAAGAGATTGGGTAAATACAATTGCTCCTGGTTCAATTATGTTTGAAAATGAAATGTTTAGAATGAACGGCAAGGTTGGAAAGGTACTATATATTAGCGAATATCCAAAGATTTTGGAGGCAGATATTGTTAGTAAGCTTTCTCAGATTAATTGCACATCATATATTTCAATTAATAACGAATTAATTGGCAGAGATGCGTTAAAAAAAGAGCTTGCTAGAAAGCATATGAAGCTCGGTATGAAAATCGAGAATGAAAAGACACGAAATCGAAATAGAAACGATTTCCTATCAGATGCTTCTTCTAAGCTTTTGGATATGCAAGAAAAGGTTGAATCATTCCAGCGAGAAATGGCAGATGAGGATCAACATTTCTTTAATACGACTGTAACGATTCTGTTTTTGGCAGATGATGAAGAGGAGTTAAGAAAAATAGAAAACAGAATCATAACCGCTGCGGGAATGAAGTCGATTGAATTAAAGCCTTGTTTTGCAAAACAAAAGGAAGGAATCAATACTTCTTTAGGACTTGGTATTCAAGAGTTCAAGCATGTATGTAATATGTCTTCCTTGGCTGTATCAATGTTCATGCCGTTTAAAACTCAAGAGCTTTGTGATATTGGTGGAGTTTATTACGGAATTAATCAGTTATCAAGTAATGCAATTTTTGCAGATAAAAAAAGACTTAAAAATAGAAACAGTCTAATTCTTGGACAGTCAGGTTCAGGTAAATCTGTAGCAGCTAAATTGGAGACAATTTGCTCTTATACCGTATATCCGGATGATCAGTTTTTGATGATTGATCCTAACTCGGATTATTACGAAATCGCTGGAATTGTTGGAGGAACAGTTATATCTTTCGACCCACAGAAACAGTTATTCGTAAATCCGTTGGATGTAGATTTTACAGGAGTAGAATACGCAGACTTAGAGAGTGTTATATACGAGAAATCAGATTTCTTACAGACTTTGATTAGTTCATATATAAAGCGAGATTTAAATGAAGATGAGTTACCTGTTTTGAATAAGGCTATTGAGAAGGTCTACAACGAAAACTATTCGGTTCGTAGAAAGCTGAATGGTATAAGTGCAAAGGAATCAGAATTTGAAATACCAAAGCACATGCAGAGTGATGGCTTTGAAGGTGGAGATGTATATACAATGCTTTCTCCAGAAGAGCAGGTGCGACAGTACTCACCAACCTTACAAGATATTTATCAGTGTTTGGTTGATATGAATGATTTTCATGCTTCTCACGTGGCAAGAATGATGGATACATTCGTAAACGGTGCATTGTCACTGTTTAACCATCGTACAAATGTAGATTTGAATACGAGATTTATTTCATTTGATTTATCTCATACGCAGGAAAATATCCGTGTAAGTGCCATGGTAGTTATGATGGAAATGGTTCGAAGCAGAATACGTGAAAATGGTAGAAACGGAATGTGGACACACGTCTACATAGACGAGTTCCATGAATTATTAGGTGTGGATTGTGTGGCTAAGTTCGTATTGAAGCTTTGGAAAGAGGTTCGAAAGATGAGCGGACTTATGACAGGAATTACTCAGAACATGAGTGATTTGATGAAATCCAAGGATGATGTTAACTTGGCTCAAATCTTTGCAAACACAGAAAGCTTTTTCTTGTTATCACAGTCAACACAGGATATGGAACTGTTGATGAAATTCTTGCCAAGTATTTCGGCAGCCTTGTTCTCATATTTGGACAATGCGCCTAGTGGAACAGGAATTTTGAAAATGGGACCTACCACTGTACCATTTGACATGATTATAGATAGAGATAGTGAGATTTATAAGCTGGTTAACACTGATGCAGGTGTAAAAAAAGAAAAGCATATTAAAAAGAAAACTAGCATCAAAAAAGAAAATGTAATTGATAGTGATTCAGATATCAAGAAAGAAGCATAAAAAGAAAGAATCACAGAAGGAATAAGCTAGAGAAAGGGTTGATATGGCTACTAGTGAAGAGGAACAGGAATTAAAGGATTTTGAAGACAAAGTAAAAAGTATAGTAATATCACCCATAGTATCGGTAGCAATTTTTCCAGCTGATTTTGTGGCGCATAAAGCGGTTCCGTATATTGCGAGCAAAGCATATTACAAGGCAAAGGAAGCTTTATTAGGTGATGGTGGTTCTTCAACAGGTGACGGAAAAAGTCCGGAGCGAACTGTAACTATAGTAAACAAACAAAAAGAAGAACAAAAGAAAAAAGACGATCAAAAGAAAAAAGACAATCAGACGAAGAAAGCAAATTCATCTGATAAGCCGAAGGATAATAGCCATAAAAAGGATATGCCTCCGGAGAATAAAAATGTTCAAACGCCAACACAAACTATAACTCAACAACAAAAAGCTAACAACGACACGGCGAAGAATAATAATGATAAAGCTCCGGAGAAGGTTAATAACCATACACCTATTCAGCCTAAGCAGCCAAGTCAGCCGAATAGGCAAAATCAGTCTAACCAAACGAATAGGCCAAGCCAGTCTAACCAGCCGAATAGGCCAAGCCAGTCTAACCAGCCGAATAGGCCAAACCAGATGCAAAACTCGCCGGCGAATCAGTTTGCTAATAAGTCAGCGAATCAGCCGCCTGCAAGACAATTTAAGACTAATTCACAGGTTAAATTGTCAAATACAATGCGAACGGCTATGGCAAGCGACAACAAGTCGCATGATAATCCACCAAAGTCGCCAAGTAAACCACCAAATTTAAAAAAGGCTTCTGCCAAGACTGCAGTAAATAAAAGATTAAATAATAAAGACTTAAGCAAAGGAACTAGAATTTCTAAAGAGAATCCGCGCTTAATAAATGGGGCTCGAAAAACTTCCGTTAATAACTTAAAGCTTAGTAAGGATTCAGATGGTAAGAGTGGCAAGAGCGGAAAGAGCGGTAGTTCTAATCTTCAAAAACTAAGTAAAACTATTCCTAATATTAAAAAAATCTCTAGAAAAGGAATAAATGGAGGCCGTAAGGTCTTAACTAAGGGAACTGAAGGTGGTCGAAAGCTCTTAACAAAAGGAGCCAAAGAAAGCGGAAAGCTCTTAAAGAAAGGCGCTAAAGGAAGCGGAAAGCTCTTAAAGAAAGGCGTTAAGGGAAGTGGAAAACTCTTAAAGAAAGGCGCTAAGGGAAGTGGAAAACTTCTTAAGAAAGGTGCAAAAGGGAGTGGAAAGCTCTTAAAAAAGAGCGGTGTTAAAGCCGGAAAAGAATTGTTGCAAACAGGCAAGAACGTTATTAAGGGAAAGCTTGAATCGGTAAAAGATGCACTTGATTTTGGTGATAGCCAAGAGACAAAAAATAACCCTGCAGCTAAGGTGGCAAAAAGGTTAGCAGTTATGGCTGCGGTTAAATCAGCAACCATCGCAGTAAAAACGGTACAGTTAGTTGTTCAGTTAGTGTTAAAGATTATGCAACTGATTTTTAAACTAATACTAAAAATCATAAAGATGATTATAAAACAATTAATAGCCAGTGCGATACCGATAATAGGGCAAATTTTCACAATAATAACTGTTGTTACCACTGTCTTAACAGCGGCAGAGATGATGACATATTTTATAGATTTTGAAGGCGAGGCTGCTGAAGCAATTAATTATGAATTGGCGCCAGAAGACATTGATAAAAAGATAAACAACATGAAAAATGAAGCTCCGATGACAGCTGAGCAAGAAGCTGTATTGAGATACTATTTGCAAAATGTAGGAAAAGATCAAATTGACGGGAAGAAGTTAGATGATACCTCATTCTTAAAAATGTATGCGGATAAGATAGGATATCAGAACCTTACAAATACATCATTACAAGACCAATTTAATCAGATAAAGGGAGAATGCGAGTGTGTATTTGATATTAAAGAAATACCACCAGATAGAGATCCTAAGAAAGAATTTGATGTAAATGTACGGATGAACGACATAATATTCTTTGGTAATGATGCAAATGGAGTGGAGCATGTGGCGGTGGCTGACGGTTCTGGAAATTATTTTGAAGTTCAACAAGAAACAGGAAAGCTATCCAATACACCGGTTCAGTTGCAAGATAGTATGAATGTGCGTATTTATAGACCGCCAAGCAAAGAAAATAAAGAAGGAGGGAATGGATAGTTATGAGTGACGGATTCCAAGAAGAACATGACAAGTTTATTGAGAAATTTAAAAAAATTGTTGCATCTACTTTAGCTTCGATAATAGTTATAATACCAGATTTTGTGCTGAAGAAGGCTATCCCATGGGCTGCTAATAAATCGTATTATCAAATAAAGACAGCGTTGTTAGATAAGAAATATAGGGAGGAACTTAAAACTCAAGTAATACTAAAATCAAATAAGGCGGAAAAAGAAAAATTAGAACAGGAAAAGCACAATCTGAATCAAAATAAGACACAAAAGTTAAAGCGAGTGCTTGGGCAAAAGCCAGAACAAGATGTAGGTCAGGAACAAGAAGCAGATCAAAAACAAGATGTAGGTCAGGAACAAGAAGCAGATTTAGAACAAGAGCCTGACGAATCGCAAAATATTGTAGAAGAATCAGACCAAACCCCATTACTAGGTGGAAACTCAAAACAAGCACAAGGGCAACAGCCAAGTCAAGAGCCTGACCAAAGTAATAGGGGGCATGGAGGTGATCAGCAGGACAACAACTCCAGTAGATATAAACGTAGTTTTAAAGAAGAATTTTATAGTTGGTGGGCAAAAAAACCTATTGGACAATTATATGGAATTGTAAAAAATCTTGGCTCAAAAACTTTAGATGGAGTGGCTAGGGCGATGGGAATTGAGATTCATCATGTTGTAGGCGACTATGACAACAGGAAGGATAAGGAGAAATACGAAGAAAAGGCTAAAGAACTACAAAATGGCAATGGCGAAAATTCTGAAAAAGACGCGCCAAAAGTAGAAGTCAATACTAAGACAGGTGAAAATCAAACGCCAGACCCAAAGCAAGGCCAAACGGATGAAACAAAGCTAAATGAACCGATATCCAAACAAAAAGATAAACCTCCGATGTTTGTAAAAAATGCCGAGAATACTATGGAAGCACAAAATCAGAAGGAGCTTAATAGGGAGAATGGTTCAGTTAATACAACAAAAACGACAGAAACAACAAATACACAACAAAAACAAGGCACAACACAAGGCCAAGGCACAATACAAGGTCAAGGCACAATACAAGACACGCACCTTAATACATCCGAACCACTCACTCCACCTACACAAGGTATGAATAGTGGAAAAAACAATCAAAAACCGACAAAAGTAGGACCATAAAAAACACTAACTAAAGAAACGAGGAAAATATGGCTGGAAAAAGATCACTAAAAGAACTTCCGAGAGTGCTGGTGCGCTCTCTGGGTTCAAAAGGCGGATTAACAAGAGCAAGTAAAAAGAATCCTGTTAGAGTATTCTTGACATGGTTGCTCGTATCCTTGTTGTTGACATATATAGCTATTTTATTTGGCGCAGTATGGGATGATAGAGAAGGCTTTTCAACTTTGTTTTCAAACTTTGAAAGATTTTACTTTCATCCACCCTATCATTTTATAGTAGGCTTTACGTCAGTAACTCCTAAAATGATAGCATGCTTAGTTTTTGCATGGTCAATAACATATATATATTTATCAACCAAAGTTAAATACGATTTTAGGGGAGAAGAATATGGTGACGCTGCATGGATGTCAGCGGAGGAATTTAGTGAAGACTTCTCTAATCACGACAAGTCAAACTTAGTAGAGGTCAATTTTGGAGACAAACTAGAGGAAGTTAAAAAGAAATTCCCTCATGTAAAGTTTCCATATAGAGTAAACACTAAGAACTATTGGATTGCCGAAGGCGTATATCTAAATATTGAAAATGATAAAACATCAAACTTAAATGCACTTGTAGTTGGACCTCCTGGTACAGGTAAGTCTTTCAGACTTGCCAGACCAGTATTGTCACAGCTTGCTGGAAACTATGTGGTTACTGACCCGAAAGCCGAGCTGTTTCACCAAACTGGTCAGTACTTCGAGGATAATGGCTACGAGGTAATGGTACTTAACGTTGAATCAGAAGAGTCAATGGAAAAATCCATTCATTTCAATCCATTCAACTACATTAGAAATGAGTCGGGAATCATGTCTCTTGCGCAGATATTGATGAAATCCACTTCGCAGCCCGATGCGGATGCTGGTTCGAATCAGTTCTTCGAGGATTCAGCCGAAGTACTTTTGACGGCGATTCTTTATCTTATTCATTATGATAGACCGCCAGAAAAACAAAACTGGAAAGAGTTTGCTAAGATTTTGGCAGCTACTGCTGTTCGTCAAAACCAGATGGGTAAAATCGAAAACTATGGTATGCCTCAGATTGGTCAAGATGGACGACCTGTTTTGGATCACAGCGGTAACCCAGTGTTACAAGGTGGCGAGGATTGCGAACCAGGTATTCTTAGACTTATGACTGACGCAGATAAAAGATGGCGTGAGTCACCAGAACACAAGGATGATGGTTCTCACTTCCCAGGCTACATCGATATTGAAAAGTATTATAACGGTGCGGCAGAGACTACATCTTCAATTGTAGCTACATTGGATGCTCACTGTAGATACATGAAGCTACGTTGTGTGCAGGAGCTTTTAAGTGAGGATGAGATCAAAATCTCAGAGACCTTTGGATACAGTAAACCAGATGAGAGATCCTCAACTGGTAAGCGAATCTTATACATGGTAACATCCGAAAACCAAAGATACTTTGACTGGATTGTTTCTATGATTTATTCGTTATTCTTCGACGAATTGTATCACTTAACCATGATAGACCCATGGTTCCATGAGACTTTGCCACAGCATCTTACGTTCCTGATGGACGAGTTTGCCAATGTTACCTTGCCAGATTCTTTCGTAGAAAGATTATCTACAATGCGAAGCCGTAACATGTCGGCATTTATCATTGTACAGAACCTTATTCAGTTAAAACGTAAATTCCCTAAACATGATATGGATCACGATTTGATAGGTAACTGTACTATTATCGAAATCTTGGGTGCGCCGGATCAGGATTCCTGCGAGTACCTAAGTAAGATGTTTGGTAATCAAACTATTCACAAGATGAGTATGGGTAACACCTTTGGTATGAATGGTTCTACCAGTCAAAATGATGACATTATGGAAAAACCATTATTCTCTGCTCAGCAGATGTATGCCATGAAGAAGGATGGACCGGCTGCAATTATTGTAAAGGGTTCAAATCCATTGTTCGAGCCAAAGGTTCAGTTCCAGAATTGTCCTTTGATGCCTCTGCTTTGTAGGCGTGATCCGTTTTATGAACCGAAGCTTAGACGTCCTGAACTTGAGGATAATTCACCTAAGGAAGATGATATACCACTTGAAGAAATAGTAGATATTGACGAGTATGGCGACAGAAAGTTGATTGCATTGAAACTGAAAGAACATGGTTTTTCTTCAAAGCAAGTATATGCTTTGTTCTACGAAATTACGGATGTACGTATGCAGTTTGATGATATTCTTGAGAAATACAAGCCAAGTATGAGTATTGAAGAAATCGAAGAAATAATAAAGGCAAGCTGACAGCCATAATTGCAAGCAATAACCCTAAAAGGGGAGAAAGGAAAAATGACGAGTATATGCAAGTAAATATAGTATCCCCTCCAATAATGGTGTCTGCTTTACTTGAGACCTTTTACAAATGGGCTTTTAGTTTTTACAAAGCATTTACAGACATGATGCAGTTTTCGGGTGTTGTAAATCAAGGTGTCCGATTTCATTTTTCACATTCTAAAATGACACAAGCTGATAATCAAATTGAATGGCATAAAATATGGGGATTAGTGAAGGTCTTTTTTGACGCATTGTTGAATTTTACAATACCTATTGCAACACTATTTTTTGTTATAGCGATATATAGATCTCTGGTTACAAAACCTTCAGATGAACAACCTAAGGAACTGGTTATCAATATTATAAGGTATGTGGTTGTGCTAGTGGTTTCACTTCATCTATTTGATATTTTGGAGTGGATTACGTTACTCACCGAAGAAATAACACATGAATTCTACAATGGACATTATGAAGCGGATAAAAAGTTTTTTGATGCAGGCCTGAATGTTATTAATGAGGCGCTAAAGAATTATAATCCTCCAACATTAAAAGAATTATTTAAAGGAAATGTTCAGGGATTCTTTGATGATATATTTACGTATGTACTATATTTCCTTGGGGCTTTACTTACGCTAGCTGTGTTCATTGGAACAGGTTATTCTATTCTGATGGCAACTATAAATAGGATTGTCAAACCACTGTTGATGGCACCATTTTCAACCATAGTGCTGGGCATAGGAGTTTGTTCGGGAACAGGACAGCGTATGCTTTGGAACTTTGTCAAAAATTATCTCGGTTTATGCTTATCGGGGGTATTTATTCTTATTGCATTGAAAATGGCACCGTTTCTTGAATCCTTGGATTTGTTTAATGTTTCGTCAGTTATAGGAAGTGGTGATGCTCAGTGGACGAAAGCAGTAGTTGCGGTAATCAGAATAAATCTACCAGTAGTACTAACAGCAGGATTAGTAAAATCTGCAGATGCTTTTATGGGAAAAGTATTTTAAATAAGTGTGATGAAAATATAAAAGTGGAGGATATATATGAATATAATATCTCAATCTGTAATGGTTTCAAGTATTCTTACGGATTTGTATAGTAAGGCTTTTGAGTTGTTTAAATTTCTTTTGCGAATGATGCAATTTCCACACGTGGCTAGTCGATTAAATGAGAGATTTGGCGAAGCAGGATCTAGCCTAGAGTTAATCGAGCGACAAGGTGCTGATTATGCGAACAGGGACGGATGGTTATTCAATTCAGCTACAAATGCTTTTGAAAGTGTCCTTGGTGATGGGTTAAAGTGGCGAAATCTTTGGTATATTGCTAAGGACTGTTTTACAGCATTAGAAAGCATTACGATTCCTATTGCAACAATTTTCTTTTTAATATCGATATATAAAGCGGTTATTAGCAAGGCACCAGAGGAACAACCAAAAGAATTTTTATTGGAGTCAATACGTTTTATATTAATAATTTTTATTTCTACCAACCTATTTACGATTCTGACGTATATTACTACGTTTTCGGAGGATTTGACGGATGCAGTATATGCGCAGCAGCAACAGGATACAACATTGTCTAAATATACGAGTGCTGGAGGCGATCCAAATACCGGGCCTGATTTTTGGACGCAAGGAATGAAAACTATTACAGACGCTATTAAAAAAAATGAAGAAAGTGGCGATGCAAATCCTACATTCAAGGATTTGATGGATGGAGATATAATTAGATTCTGTGAAAAAATATTTACGTATCTTTTGTATTTCCTAGGCGGTATAGCCACTCTTTTGGTGTTCGCTTCATCGGGCTACACCATAGTAATGACAACCATACAAAGAATAATCAAACCATTGATTATGATGCCTTTTGCAACGATAGTAGTTGGTATAGGCGCTAGTTCTGGTGAAGGTGAGAGAATGATGTGGCATTATGCAAAAAGCTTTCTAGGCTTCTGCTTATCTAGCGTATTTATACTCATGGCGATAAAAATGGGACTGTCTTTAGCGGATGTAGATTTATTTAAATTGAGCGATGTTATGTCAACGGATATTAATGATGATGGAGATCGTTTGATGCTCGCACTTATAGCCTTGTTTAGAGTAAATTTACCTGTTGTTATAACTACAGGATTAGTAAAATCAGCAGATAGTTTCATGGAAAAGATATTTGCATAAATCAACGAATAGATTCAACGATTTAAAAAAAAATTAAAAAAAAATCGTAAATTTGGAAAAAAATTAAAAATTTTATTGATATATATATAGAAGGGAAGAAATCCCATTTATAAAACAGGAGGAAAATAAGAATGTACTTAAATGATGTAATTACAAAACTAAACACTTCACTTGTAAACGTGCTTGTGGCGGACTCAGCTCCAGACAAGCAATACACAAAGTCAATTAATAATCTACAAGATATTATTTGCGATGTAGGTAAGTCAATTGGCTTCATAATGCTTGCGTATGGTGGAATTAAGTTTGCGCTAGCATTCCAAAAGATGGATCAGCAGGGAGAGCATCAGGCGGTATTTTCTGTTGTATCAGGGGCGGTATTAATTGGACTGTCCGCTATAATCTCAGCATTATCATAAATGCCTAAGAGCCGTGTTACGTGTTTGAGGCAGTCGGGAGAAAGAAATGAATATATTACATAGAGTAGTGATGTTTGCTGCGTATGACGAATTATATACTTCACGGTTGAATCAGGGGTCTGAGCCTAAAACATCAATAGACTTGCTCGAAAAACTATATAAAGTGGCATTTGGATTGCTTAATAATTTGCTTAAAGCCATGGAGTTTCCACATGTTTCAGAGCGTGGCGATGGAAATTGGGTTAAATTGTGGGACGCGGCACACGGTTGTTTTGAAATAATGTACGATGTGGCTACCCCTGTAGCCACAATCTTCTTTCTGATTGCAATCTATAAGGCGGTTGTCAGTAAGCCACCAGAAGAGCAGCCAAAGAAATTTTTAGAAGAAGCGTTGCGATACATATTTATTATTTTTATAATATCAAATTTGTTTAATTTTTTGACGCTTATAACAAAAAGTGCAGATGATGTGACTGATGCGATAATGGATGTACAAACAATGAATCCGTCAGTTGGTGATCCGAAAACAGATGCAAAGTACAAGGTATATGATGTTTCGTACGATGGATCGCCTATTGAAAAAACGATAACTAAGTTTTCTAGTACTGACAAAGACAGTCACAAAATAAAAGATTATGAAAAGAAAAAAATATCAGAATTTTTCTGTGATATGTTCGAGTATATTATTTTATTCTTTGGTGGTTTGGGAACCATAATTGTATTTGGTGTAGCAGGATATACGATTGTAATGGCTACAATTGAAAGAGTAATTAAGCCGCTTGCGATGTTACCTTTTTCAACCATTGTTGTTGGTATGGGAGCGTGTGCAGGCTCAGGAGAAAGAACTATTTCACAATTCATAAAAAAGCTTATAGGTTTTTCTCTATCAGGTGTTTTTATTATTATGGCTTTAAAGTTTGGTTCTGTTACAGCCAATATGAGATTATTTGATATTAATACGGCATTAAATTTAAAGGAGGGCAGCTTGATGGCGGCAATAGCTGGAATATTACATGTAAATCTTCCGGTTATAATGACTACAGGCTTGGTTAAATCTTCCGAGAATTTTATGGATAAAATGTTTGCGTAAGGAGATAGTATGGCTTTAGAGTTTGAAAGAAATACAAATTTAGAGGAAATAGATAGTGACGCATTGTTTGGCATTACATATTTGGCACACCAAACGGCAGTTCAAAAAATTATTTTTTTCGGATGTGTCTTTACATCTGTTGCTGTTTTCATTGGATCACAATTTATATTCAATGTGCCATTTATAGTAGCTTTTCTATTAGAAGTTTTCTTTGGATTAATAGGCTTTTTGTTTGGCGCAAACCAATGCGAGTATTTGAGTATAGCCCAATATCTTAAGCTATTGTTTTTTAAACCGATAAAATATGCAAATTTTGCATCTTCTGAAGATATTGGATTGATGAAAAAGGCAGTGGAACGCGATAAAGCGAATGTTTTAAAGCAAGAACGCGAAAAACAAGAAGCATCCGAAGAGGGTCAGCGAAGAATGCTTGTCATGATAATCGTGATTATAGTTGGCATTATGATATTTGCAGGAGCATTATCTGCACTTAAATCATATAAATCAAGCAAGCCAACTCATCACACAGTAGGATACGTTATTGATAATATTGAGCTAGAAGTATAAATAATTTGATTTTAGGTATTTTTTATGAAGAATAAAACATTGATGATAATAGTTTTGGTAATAGCTGCATTACTTATTGCTAGTACAGTTTTACTTAAGCTAGGAGTATTTAATGGGGCTACGACCCTTGAAGAGGAAGCAAAGCAGATACAGCAAGTTGCTTCTGTTGAGGAAATGGAACCAGAGAAACTCTATGTCTGGAAAGATTGTAAAAATAAGGATATAGATGCTAAAAATAATACTTTTCAGGCATGTCCTCTTGAAAAATCTAATTACGTGAGAGGAAAGCGTGGTACAGTTTCGGCGAACTATACAGTATGGGTAGATTCTAATAGTGATATGGAAATCCCCACACTAACTAGTTCCGATAAGCTTTTGCTATATAGTCCATCTTATGTTCCAGATGAGTACGAGTTCCTTCGTTTATACGATAATGGATACTCATTTGGTATCACATCTCTTACCGCTGATAATAGTGGTCATTATTATATAGATTACACAGATTCTGATGATAAAGCATATGAGCAACATATAAATGAAGATTCAGATGCAAGTGATTTATTGGGATTAGATGTGGCGAGATTATATCTTGACAAGGTTGGCAAAACACAAATCACCGATAAATATGTCTCAGAAGATGGAATTATCAAAAGTGAAGCATTAAAAAAAGATAAAGTATACACTTGCATATTCTACATAGGATCCTTATATCAAGAGTACAACCTGACAGCTAACCAACATACATTTACAGCTTTAGGTAAAGAAGATTTTACATGCTTTGGATATGAATATTTGCATTCAAATTGTGTTTCTATAGACATTCCTGATTGGCTTTGTAGTGGATACTATATAGTCAATGGAATGGGGATGTTTAGATATGTAGATGATACAGATGTAGCAACTTATAACGGTGAACCTTATGACGAGAATATTGATTGGAACGAGCCGCTACTAGAATATAACGAAAGAGGTGACGTAATATTCGATCCTTCTGCTCCAAATGAAGAGGAAGAGGAAGAAGTTGAAGAAGATGATGATGGCACCGTTGAGTCTGTTGAGGAGGCTTCAGAGGTTGATTCAGCTGAGTGGACTCATGAACTTAAAAGCGGCGAGAAATTCACCGCGGAAATAAGTCTTTCCAATATAGTTAATACTGAAATGGCGGTGCTCACGGTAACAGCCCCAGATGGCGAGACTGCTGAATTCTCAGAAGAAGATGGAAAGATTACAGTTGAAATCTACGAACCAAAGGATGGTAGTTATTTATTCAATATAGATAAGCTTGGTGGTAGAAATTTCGTTGCGACATATTCTGATGGCGACACATATAATGGTCCTGAGACCAATGATAAAAATGTTGATGCAAATCAGACGCAAAGTGATTCCCAAAAAGAGGATTAAGATATGGGTAAACTATATTATGCACTAATGCTGGGCGATTGGCTGAATACCAATCCAGGTAGTCCTACAGGTCAATTTGGTAGAGAAAACACAGTACAAATTCCGCCGAGTGAGCCGGACCCTGTGGAAAACACAATATTAGATAAGATGTATAATTTGGCGCACAAGTTGTTCGATCATTTGTTAGGCGTATTGGATTTTCCACATGTGACTGGACGTACTGCAGCCAATGGAGTTACAACACATCAAGCAATGCAGACGACAGCAAAAGCAGTTAACAATGACTATAGTAAATTGTGGCCTGTTGCAAAAAGCTATTTTGATATTTTGTTGGATGTAGCAATTCCTATTGCCACTCTGTTTTTTATAATAGCTATTTACAATGCTGTGGTTAGCACTCCACCAGAAGAGCATCCGAAGCGTTTTATTATGAATACAATACGATACGCTGTTGTTATAGTCGTGGCTACGAATGTATTTAACATATTGACGTGTGTTACAGAAATCACAGAAGATGCAACCGATGCTGTCTTGGAAGCCACTCAACCAGCTAGTACAAATGATTACAAATTTACGTATGACGACAATTCTCCAATAAGACAGGCAATTAAACGGCGTAGTAGTAAACCTATCGATATAAAAAAGTTTACGCAGGGTAAAGTGCTTGTATTTTTAGATTCTGTGTTTGAATATGTTACATTGTTTCTAGGAGCGGTGTTGACTCTTATTAGTTTTGCAGTATCAGCTTTTACAATTGCAATGGCTGGTATACAAAGAATAGTAAAGCCTTTAATGATGCTACCTTTCTCAACGATTGTAGTAGGAATGAGTGCTTGTGAGGATGAGGGGGAACGAACTCTCATGAATTATTTGAAAGCGCTTTTGAGCTTTTGCATGTCTGCTGTAGCAATAGTTATATCGATAAAAATAGGAGCAGCATTATCAAGCTTAAATCTGATACATCTGGGAAAAGGTTTACCTGGAAAAAGTACAGTTGCTGCATTAGCAGAGGTGGTTAATATTAATCTACCTGTAGTAATAACCACTGGATTGGTAAAATCTTCAGAAGGATTTATGAACAAAGTGTTCTCGTAAAAGGATTATATATTTATATGAAGAAAATAATAATAATTTTAACAATAGCCATGATTTTTTTTGCAACTATGGCTGCAATTCTTTCTAGTTGTACAAAGAAGGATGCTAAGGTCGAAACTGAATTATTGGAAGATTTTGCAGAAATTGATGATAAATCAGAAGGCAAAACAGAAGATAAATCAGAAGATAAGTCTGAGGACAAATCAGAAGGCAAATCAGAAGGCAAATCTGATTCGAAAGATGAAGTTGTTGCAGATGATAGTGCTATAGTGGCTGACCCTTCATCTTCCGTAGAGGAATATTACGGTAAGCATCCAGAAATCTTACAGCAAGAGGAAAAAAGTGGTGTAACAGATTATTGTAAGGCAAATATGATGGTTGAAGGCAACACTTTAATTATCACATATTCACTATTGAACGATTATTCTGAAGATAAGCTTATCAAATATTCGAAAGAGCTTCAGGAATACTATAATGGAGATGATGTCAAGAAAGAGGCGGATAATAATAAAAAATTATTATCTGAAATGACTGGTATAAGTGTTGACGAGATTGTCTATGGTATCACTTGTGTAGATGTAAAAGGCAATGAACTTGTCAGTGTGACGTATTAGGTTATTGTATTAAAGAATATAGTGATTGAGTAAAGGCTACAGTCCATAGCGACTGTAGCCTTCTTTGGATGATGCAAATTTTAATGCTCTCAAGGTTGACGCACGTCAAGTTTTGATATTATAATCTGCATGAGAGGTATTCTTATGCAGATTTTTTATGATTTACAAGATTTAAGATATTTAGACTGGAGCAGAATTCGTCATAGCTCAGGCACTGCCGGCTCACTTTTGAAGGCTCAAGAAAAAGTTGATGGGAAAAACATTTATTATAAGCTTTCACAGTTTGATTCTGGCAGAGGTAAGTTTGGATTTGAAAGTGTGAATGAAATTATAGTTGATAGATTATTAGATGCAATGGGCATCGATCATCTACAGTATCAGCTTGTTCATGGTATGATTAGTATCGAGGACAAAGAGTATGAGACGTATGTTTGTCGTTCCTCAGATTATAAAAAGCCTGGAGAAAAGAAATCATCCCTAGAGGCATATTATCAAACTTACGCTAAGCCGGGAGAATCTGTTTTAGACTTTTGTATTGGCATGGGCTGGGCGGATTATATATATGAAATGTTGGTTGTGGATTACCTTATTTTAAACAGAGATAGGCACGGCGCCAACATCGAGGTACTTAAATCTACCGATGGAACAGTGCGTTTAGCGCCAATATTTGATAATGGATTATCCTTATTATACGATTGCAAGAATCCAAGAGCATTGACAAAACAGAACCTTCTTGAAGATAAAAAGGTTATGGATTTTATTGGTTCTGGATATACATTTGAAAATTTGACTCTCATACCAAAGGATAAGCTGATAAAGCTGCCTAGCAACAGGAAACAGATTTTAAATGATTTATTTGAGGGAATCGAGGATTCAATATATCCCAAAGACTACCAAGAAAAAACTATTGAGATGATTTCCGAAAGGTGGAAGTTATATGAAGTATTTCGAAATAAGAAGTGATTTGCCAGAGGATGAAAATCGTATTTACGGTATAGTAATCTACAACGATAAAAAGGATGAATACATTGTAGAGTTGCCAGAAGATTTAACCTACGAAGAGGCGCCGATTCTTCTTGACCGAGAAATTCAAAGGGGCTACAGGACAGTCGGGCCAGAGGTTGCGCGACTGTGGATAGAACAAAGAGTAGTGCCCTCTGATAGGCAAAATATATATTCAATTTTAAAAAAAGCAAAGCTAGATGAATACGATGAATTCGAACTACTTAAAATAGCTGATGGGCGCTGCGCGCAGGATGATTATTACTTAAAACCAATACCGGCCAATTCAATGCCTATTGATATTGTTCAGCGTTTACAAAAAAGGATACGGGATTATGTTCTATTGCCAGATTTAATGATTCTAGTTTTTTTTGAGAACGGAGAGACCAAGCTTTGTGACCTGACAGAATTACAAGAATTATATTTTTGGATAAAGTATCTAACAATCAGTGATAATTATTATTATTCTATTCATCTAATCACATGTGGCTACGGTATAGCATGGGATGAAAGACGGCAAATTTCTTGCGAGGAACTATACGACATTGGACGCTCACAGGAGGTTAATTATGAAATGTTCAAAACATTTGTTGATCAGCGGACAATTTCAACCTCCGACATATGTGAATCATTAAATTGCAGCAGGCAAAATATTAACGATTTAATTAAACGAGATAGATTACACCCAATCAAGAACTTGGAGCGCACCAAGCTATTTCTTAAAGCAGATATAGATAAACACCTCGAAAAATGATTTTTTGATACAAGGGTGGCGCTATTGTTGAATATAATGTAAAATCATCTAGAAAACTAAAAACGTAACAAGGGAGAAGCAAATGCAAAACGACAATTTAGAATCAAATGTTAAAAACTGCCCTTCTAGAAAGGGCTTTCTTATTGTAACGATAATTGCAGTCTTAGCAATTGTGTTTGGAGCAATTGTCACCTTCAGACTAGTTAAAACAAAAGAAGCATATCAGCAAACAAACGACCAAACGCTTATAAATGAATCAAAAGAATTAGCTAGAGAATCGCTTGAAGTTTTAGAAACCGGTGATAAAAAGCTTGCTGTGCAGCTGGCGCTTGCTGGAATGCCTGATGGCAAGTCCGATAGGCCTTTGGTTACCCAATCAGTATACCCTTTGTATCAGGCTATGAATCCATATGATATGGGAGAAAGTCTTGGGTTTGATTTTGTTCTAGAACATGATGCAAAAATTTTAGGCTATAGGGAAAGTCTCGATGGTAAAAAGGTCATTTCGGTTTGTGAAGGTGGGGCATTCTATATATGGGATTTAGAATCTGGAGATTGCTTGCATAAAGAGCAGCCACAGTACGAAGATAATATAAATGGCAGTGCACTTGAAATTTTATCTGCAGGCATCAGTAGTGATAAGGCAATTGTTGTATATAGAAATAAAATCAAAGCCTATAGTTTTGATGGGAAAGTATTATATGAAGTTCCAATCGAAGGGTTTATATCTGAGTGCGAGGTGGATCGAGAAGGTAAATATGTTGCTATAATAACTTCACTTCATGAATCGGATTTCAATGCGTGCGTGACTTTTTATGATGCTGACACAGGCGAAAAAATTAGCGAGCGTAAAGAAAATGTTTCGGCAAGTTATCATGCTCCAATAACTTTTTCTGAAGATGGAAACTATGCGGCTATAGCACATTTAGCACATTTGGATTATTCTTCATATCCTGTAGAGGAAATACCTGATTGTGTATCTGTTTTTGATATAAAAACAGGAGATCATATAGATCTTCCAGTAAAGGAAACTAGAGTCTTAGATTGTGCATTTACAAGTGATGGAGGGTTAGCAGTTAATTCGATTGAGAATAAGGATATTAATGCTAGTAAAATTACGCCTTTATATCTACAAAAGTTTGATATTACAAGTGGAGCGAAGCTTTGGGAAAAGTCGTATCAATACGCATCATCTGTTGCTGATACATCGCGAACTCAAATGATAAGTGCTAAATTTGAAGGCGCTGACAGTGAAGTTATAGCTATGGTTGGTACTCGAGAAGTATACGTAGTAAATTCTGAAACAGGCGAGGATATTTCAACTTTAATTGCTCAAAATTATATCTATGGAGTTGGAGAAGATGATACAGATATAATGGTAGCTACAGTTGATGGAGACATTAACTACTATAATTATGCTACAGGTGAAATTAAAAAAAGGGATGCTGTACAAAAAACAGAACAACTTTCAGGTTTAAGCATGAGTGAGGATGTGCTTGTTGCTTACGATAAGAATAGCACTAACTTAGTGGTTATGAGTATACATAAAGATCACGATTGCTTCTCAAAAGCAGAAGTCGGTAGAGATTTAATTACTCAGGCAGCTGCTAGTCCAAGTGGAAAGACATATTTTTTACTGACTCATTACAACTTGTACACTGACGATACTTATGAGTATGAGATTTTTGATACAAAGACAGGAAAGAAAAGGGGAAGCTTTATTCTTGATGAAAGTATAACCGGTAAAAGCAAATTTTACGTGGATGAGAACACCATAGCATTAATATCATCATATAGTGGTGAGATATTATATTACTCAATAGATGGTGAGCAAATAGATAGTTTTATGGCATATGATGGAGTGGAAACGTATAAGCATGGAGTTTCTAGAAATAATAAATATGCTGTTTTGGCAACTAGTAACAATTATTACGTGGTAGATATTGCGAAGAAAAAGACCATTTACAAAGGCAGTGCGAGTTTAGGTATGGACAACTATAGTATTTCTGATGATGGAAAAATTGTTTGTTACACTGCGTCAAATCATTCAAGTTGGATTATTAAGTGTGAAGAAGGAAGCTCAGAGAGTTTGCTAAATAATTATAAGATAAAGCATGCAGTTGTATCCCCAGACGGAAAAACTATTGTTGCAATATGTGATGATGGATACTTTAGAGTGGTTGATTCATCTACAGAAGATATAACTAATGAAATAAAATTTAGTGGAGAAACAGATTCGTTTTTTGAGTTTTCAGAAAACGGAAAACAGATTTATTTCCAAGATACAAGCGGTAATTTTGCAATATATGATTTAGAAGATAAAGAATTAAAATATATCACTAGTGGACCAATAACCGATATTAAAGAAGCGCATTTTGATAAGGAAAACAATATTCTAGCCTTATATGGTTTTACTAGGATATATTTGTTTGATTTAAATAGTTATTGTGGATTGAATTATATTGGCTGTGGGGAGTTATATCTGCCAAAACAAAACATTATAGTTGGTGTTAAAGGTAAAGTGGTCAAGGAATTTAAGATAGTATCAAAAGAAGAGTTAATAAAAGAAGCAAGAAAGAAATATGGTAAAGCTAAATTAACAGATGCTCAAAAGAAGAGATACAAAATAAACTAAGATAATCATCCAAGGGAGATACAATGAAATACGATGCATTTATAAGTTACAGACATTTAGATCGTGACATGTTCGTCGCCAAAAAATTACATAGAGAGCTTGAAACGACGCATATCCCTAAAAAGATTCGCAAGGAAACCGGTCGCAAAAGAATAAGGAGAGTTTTTCGAGATCAAGAAGAGCTTCCTGTAGGAAGCGATTTGGGAAGCAATATTGAGGCAGCCCTTCAAGAGGCAGAGTTTTTAATTGTCATTTGCTCGCCCCAAACCAAAGAATCTTATTGGGTAATGAAGGAAATAGATACTTTCATTTTGATGCATGGGCGTGAGAATATACTAGCCGTTCTAGTAGATGGCGAACCGGCAGATTCTTTCCCGCCGCAGCTTCTGATTGACGAATATGGTAATCCTGTTGAACCGCTGGCGGCAGACGTTCGTGGAAAACACAAGGGGCAAGTAAAAAAACGATTAAAGATTGAGGGCTTACGTATTGCAGCAGCTCTTTTAAGAGTAGATTATGACGATTTAAAGCAGAGACATCGAGAACGTCAAATGCGTCGTCGAGTTGCCTTTGCTGCTATGGTGGCTTGCTTAGCCTTGGCATTTGGTGCACTTGTCACATACAATTTGGCCAAGATAAATGAAGAGTATCAGCAGAAACTATTCAATGAATCAAAGGTGTTAGCTCAAACCTCGCTTGAAATTTTGGAAGATGGCGATAGGGAAACTGCCGTCAAAGTAGCTTTGGCTGGGTTGCCTACTAAAGAACAGGATAGACCTTTTGTTCCAGAATCGATGCAGGCTTTGGCTACTACTCTTGATTGCTATAGAATGGATTCTGGCTACAGGCATGAATATTTGTTGACACATGATTGCGCTATTTCAAAAATCACTATTAGTACCGATGGTACTAGAGCTCTTACTGTAGACAATTATGATACATTATATTTATGGGATCTAAAATCAGGAAAAACTATATTTAAAAAAAATCCAGAGTATAATGATGACGGGCCAATTAGAGCCAGTGGAATAGGTTTTATTGATGATTTGGCCATTGTTATTGCAGGAAAAAAGATTACAGCATATAAGCCAGATGGTAAGGTCGCCTATGAAAAGGAGTTTCAAGAAAGTGCTGAGCAAGCAAGTTTTGAGCGTGATGATAAATATATCTACGTTAGGCAACGGGTTCCCGATGGGGGAATTATATCCTCTACAGACATCGCGGTTATACTAGATGGAAAAACTGGCGAAGAGTATAAACAGTTCCCTAATCAGTTAGAGGAAGAGTATGGTGGGGATGCTGTTTTTTCTAAGGATGGAACTTATTGCGCAATAGCGCATTATGCGCAAAATAGATATAGTGAAGAAGATGCCGATAATTACGTTACAATTATCAATCTTAGTAATGACACAATGATAGATGTTCCTGTCAAAGATAATGTAATAGCAGATTTGAAGTTTATAAGTGATGGCGCACTTGTGGTTGAATCATATAATCAAAACGCATTTTCGAATAATGATTCATTAATGTGCTATTTTGAAAAGATAGATATTACATCTGGTGAGCGTCTTTGGGAAAGAGACATTGAGTGCAACAAGGAAGGCATTTTGGGACTCAATAGCGTTATTAGGTGTAGAGAATTTGAGCAAGATGGTAATTCATACAAACAAATTGCTACTTATCTTAATGGACGAATTTATTTGCTCAATGCAGAAACAGGTGAAGATGTTACGACAATAGCCCAAACCAGTCAAATACAGCAATTCTATTTGAGTGGAAGCGATGATCGTGTGTTTGTAGGCTGTGAAGATGGCAAATGCTATTTTTATAGTGGACTGACGGGGGAATTGTATCCAGATGTGAGTGTTGATTTTTCTAATGATCTTACTGACTTTGATTTTGGAGGCAAGTATTGCATTGCCAGTGGCTTTAGAGATTCTAATTTAGTTGTAATGCGTTATGCAGATAAAGACGATTCGCTTTATGCCAAAGAGATGGATGATGGGTATTATTATGGAAGTTCAGTTAGCCCTAATGGAAAATATTATGTAGTAGCAACACTTACAGGTGATTCAATAGGTGTTTCCTTAGAAGAAGAGAAAAATAAGTATGTAGTTTATGATACTAAATCTGGTAAGCAAAAGGGTAGTTTTATAGTACAAAACCCAGACATGGGTGAAGTATATTTTATTGATAATGACACGGTTGTTGCGTTAAGTTATAGTGGCGAGATGGCCTATTATTCCATAAGTAAAAAGACTACAGAAAGCTTTTATCCATGCGGTGAAGGTAATCGTCCTGACGCTGGAGGTAATAGAATGTCATCAAACCGAAAATTTATGGCCTTTAATAATGGTCATAACGAGTATGTGGTTGTTGATGTAAAAAAACGTGAAGTTATAGCTAGTGGCCCTATGGAGTCTAGTATTACTTCACATGTGTCGATTTCGGATGATGGAAAGCTGCTTTGTTATTCTAAATCAAACGGCTCAGGTTGGATTGTAAATACTGACACCGGAAAATCAAAGAGTATTTTGAATGGAATTGTTGTAAAACAAATTGCTATTGCGCCAGACTGCAAAACTATAGGGGCAGTATGTGACGATGGTAAACTTCGAATAATGAATATTGATGATAACAAAATACTTGATGAGATTGAGTATTTTGGAGGTGAATCTACATATGTTGAGTTTTCACATGATGGAAAGCTTGTTTATATGCAGGGCTCTGATTTGTATTATCATGTATATGATTTAGAAGCTAAAGAATTTAAATTTACAAGTGGCGATAGGACAATGGATATTCAATACTCAACATATGATTATGAGAAGAATTGGATTGTATTTTTTAATCAAAATGGAATGATTATTATGGATTTAAATTCCTATGGTGTTATTTCAGAGGTTGATAATGGAATAGTCTATGCTCCTGGAAAAGACGTTATTGTAGGTGCGAAGAAAAAGGATTTGGCAGCCTACGAGCTCAAATCCCTAGACAAACTCATCAAAGAAGCGCATAAGAAGTATGGCAATGAAAAGCTCACAGATATCCAAAAGCTAAAATATCGTATCAATTAATTTAAGTGCTAAATTTGATTCACTTTAACTTGCTAAAGCAATATGGTACAATATCAACTAGTTTCTAGAGAATTCTAGTAGGAGGTCGGATATGACAAAACGTATTTTTTCTTTGTGCATGGTAGCAATGATGGCGTGCGCAATGATGTTTGGATGTGGCAAAGAGTCAACATCAGGCAAAAAAGCAAAAGCCCCTGCATCGGCAGAGGGTCAAACCTACAAAGTAGGCATAGTTCAGTATGTTGATGATGCATCATTAAATCAAATAGTTTCTAATCTCGAGTCTCGTCTTGACGAGCTTAGCGACGAAAAAGGCTGCAAGTTTGAGTACGAGGATTACTATTACAACGGACAGGCTGATTCTACAACCATCAACCAAATCGTTACCGAGCTTATCAACGACGAGGTTGATATCATTGTTCCAATAGCTACTCCAACTGCACTTATCTGTCAGTCTGCTACAGAGGACAATCAGATTCCAGTTGTTTTTGCGGCAGTTTCAGATCCTGTTGGTGCTGGCCTTGTTGATAGCCTCGACAAGCCAGGTGCAAATGTTACAGGTACATCAGATGCACTTAATACATCAGCAGTTTTTGATTTAATGCTCGCTCAGAATAGAGATTTACAGAAGGTCGGCTTGCTTTACGACAAGAGCCAGGACGCTTCGACAACTCCTATCGAGGAAGCCAAGAAATACCTTAAGTCAGCAGGTATCGATTACGTCGAAAAGACAGGTACCAAGAACGACGAGGTTATGCTTGCAGCAGATGCCCTCGTTGCAGAAAAGGTAGAGGCTGTGTTCACACCTACCGACAACACAATCATGACAGCGGAGCTTGGCATCTATGAGAAGTTCATTGATGCAGGCATTCCTCATTATTGTGGCGCAGATTCATTCGCTCTTAACGGAGCATATCTTGGATATGGTGTAAACTACGCTACTCTCGGAACTGAGACAGCTAACATGGTTTCAGAAATCCTTGTTGATGGCAAAAAGCCAGAATCACTTCCAGTTAAGACTCTTGATAACGGAACAGCTACAGTCAACACCGAAACAGCAGAAGCCCTTGGTTTGGACTACAGCAAAATCAAGGATATGTGCGATGGCTTCGTAGAGATTCAGACTTCAAAAGAGTTCGAATAATGGTTATCAGATTCGTCAAAGGAGAGTAATCAATGGACTCTATTTTCACAGTTTCGATTTTTCAAAGTGCTTTAGAGCTCGGGTGCATTTATGCACTCGTTGCTCTAGCACTTTTTATTTCTTTTACAATACTTAATATTGCAGATCTTACCACAGATGGATGTTTCACCTTAGGGTGTGCAGTGGGAGCGATGTTTACAGCTGCCGGTCATCCGCTTTTAGCGTTAGTGATGGCCCTTGTGACAGGGGCACTTGCAGGATTTTTGACAGCCCTTCTTCAGACTAAGTTTGGAGTGGAATCCATCCTCGCAGG
Source organism: Pseudobutyrivibrio sp. UBA1225 (assembly GCA_002309345.1). GTDB lineage: Bacteria > Bacillota > Clostridia > Lachnospirales > Lachnospiraceae > Pseudobutyrivibrio. Next base: position 19,750 of record DBWZ01000050.1, on the reverse strand, counting down.
TATTATCGTAAATACGGGATTATATACTATCAACCTGATGGTGATGGGATTCTCATCCCTGGTAAATCTATTTGGATGCGATACAGTTTTTTCTTTAGGAAAGGATTTGCTGGGAGACACCTTCATCGGCGGATGGTACAAGGTTGCCATGGTAGCAGCGATAGTGATTATCATCGCTCTTGCATTGTGGTGGTTCCTTGGAACAACCCTTGGTATGTCAATCCGTGCTACCGGGGACAATGCTGAGATGGTCAAATCATCATCTATCAACCCAACCTTTACTATCACAGTTGGGCTTTGTCTTGCCAACTCACTTACAGGTTTATCAGGAGCTTTGATTGCCCAATACCAAAAGTCTGCCGACATCAACATCGGTACAGGCATGGTTACAATTGCTCTTGCATCTCTTATCATAGGCCAGACACTAATTGGCAATAAGGGGTCCATGAGTCGACGTATTTTTGGTACAATTCTAGGCTCAGTTCTCTACAGATTTATCGTGGCAATTGCCCTTAGGATGTCAGTGCCGGCGGAGGCTTTAAAGCTTGTATCTGCAATCATCGTAGCAGTTGCAATCGCTACTCCGTATGTACGTAAAAAGGTGGCACTCAAAAAGCGCCAGTATGCAAATTATCAGCGCAATCGTCAGGAGGTAAAGAAAAATGCTTAGATTAGATAACATTTCAAAGACCTTCAATCCTGGCACAGTCAATGAAAAGGCTGCTTTGACCAAGCTCAGCCTTGAGCTTAAGGATGGCGATTTTGCTACAATCGTAGGTTCAAACGGTGCTGGCAAATCCACAATGTTCAATGCCATTGCAGGTACCTTCATTGTAGATGAGGGAAATATTTATTTGGACGACGAGGATATTACCTTTAAAAAAGAGCATGTTCGAAGTCGATATATAGGACATCTATTTCAGGATCCATTAAAAGGCACTGCGCCCAATATGACAATCGAGGAAAACATGGCGTTGGCATATCTTAGAGCTTCTCGCGCATCAAGCAAGCTATTTTCTCGAATCAGTGCCAAGGACAAGGACAGATTCCGCCAGCAGCTACAACTGTTAGGCATGGGTCTTGAGGATAGAATGAAGCAGCCCGTGGGTTTGTTGTCTGGAGGTCAGCGTCAAGCCCTTACGCTTCTTATGGCGACATTTGTCACACCAAAGCTTTTGCTTTTGGACGAGCACACAGCGGCTCTTGATCCTGCTACCGCAGAAAAGGTTTTGGAGCTTACTAAAAGCATAGTTGCAGAGCGCGGCATCACCTGCCTTATGGTTACTCATAACATGCACCAAGCGCTTGAGGTTGGCAACAGAACTCTTATGATGAATGCAGGTCGTATCGTGTTTGATACTCAGGGCGAAGAGCGCGCCAAGCTCACAGTTCAAGACTTACTAGAGAAGTTTAGAGCAGGAGCTGGAGAAGAATTAGATAATGATAGAGTGTTGTTATCATGACTTTCTATTGCCAATAAAGGGAATTGTTAGTAGGTTGGTACTATTCTTGTTAGCATTATCCTTAAGTTGTTGGCGAAAGGGGCAAATTTTTGTTAATAATGGCACTTTAATTGAGTGAAGCGGTGTTGTAAAATATTTTCTTGCGAATAGAAATAAATATAAGTATGAAAATATATATAGGAAGAGGATTTAATTCATGAAAAAGGTAGTTAAATTTGGTGGTAGTTCCCTTGCTGATGCAAAGCAATTCAAAAAGGTAGGCGACATTATCCGCGCAGACGAGACAAGAGTTTTTGTTGTTCCATCTGCTCCAGGTAAGCGCAATAGCAAGGATACCAAGGTTACCGATATGCTCATTGGCACATACGAGGATGCCAAAGCAGGCAAGGATGTCAGCAAGAATCTCGAGGCTATCAAGGCTCGTTACGACGAGATTATCAACGGTCTCAAGCTCAAGAACTTCTCTTTAGACGAGGATTTCAAGCAGATTGCTGCAGATATCAAGGCAGATCTTTCACTCGATTATCTTGCTAGCCGTGGTGAGTTTTTAAATGGCAAGATTATGGCTGCTTACTTAGGCTACGATTTCATCGACGCCAAGGAAGTTATCTTCTTCAATGAAGAGGGTTACCTTAATTCATACAAGACAGAAAAGACAATGGCAAAGGCATTAGAAGAACATCCACATGCTGTCATCCCTGGTTTCTATGGATGTGGCAAGGATGGTCGTGTTAAGACTTTCTCACGTGGTGGTTCTGATGTTACAGGCTCAATTGTTGCAGGCGCTGCAAAGGTTGATGTTTATGAAAACTGGACAGATGTTTCAGGCTTCTTAATCTGCGATCCACGCATCGTTGACAACCCAGTTGGCATGCAGACAATCACATATCGTGAGCTTAGAGAGCTTTCATACATGGGAGCAGGAGTTTTACATGAGGATGCTATTTTCCCTGTTCGTTCTGCTGGTATTCCAATCAACATCAAAAATACCAACAGGCCAGATGACGACGGCACATGGATTGTTGAGAGCACAGCTCAGCGCAACGAATACGTTATCACAGGTATCGCCGGCAAGAAGGGCTTCTGTACAGTTCTTATCACAAAGTCTCTTATGAACTCAGAGGTTGGTTTCTGTCGTAAGGCACTTCAGGCTTTCGAAGACAACGGTATCAACATCGAGCATATGCCTTCAGGTATCGATACAATGACAGTTGTTGTTCACGAGGATGAGTTCATCAACAAAGAGCAGGCAGTTGTTTCTGCAATTCACCGCAACTGTTCACCAGACTCAATCGAAATCGAGTCAGACCTTGCACTTATCGCAGTCGTTGGTCGTGGTATGAAGAGCACACGTGGTACAGCTGGACGTATTTTCTCAGCCCTTAGCCACGCACACGTAAACGTTCGTATGATTGATCAGGGTTCTTCCGAGCTCAACATCATCATCGGTGTACAAAACGAAGATTTCGACACAGCAGTGAAGGCTATCTACGATATCTTTGTTACAACAAAGCTTTAATCACATAACATATCAAGCTCTGGAGTTTGATATGTGTCTAGGATTCTAGATACATATCAGTTGCCTCCGGAGCTTTTTGTATTTTTTAAACTTTGCTATAATATCTAAAAAGGAAAGGGAGGTTTTTTATGCTAAAAAAGAAAATACTATCATTATTATTAATATTTGCAATGGTCTTTTCCATTGGCTGCGGTTCGTCTGGAAAAGGCGATAGGTCAACTGATTTTGATGATGCATCTGCGGAGAGACGCACTTTACAGAGTTTAGATTCAAACGAAGCTGAGGTGGCTGATGCAGGTTCTGCTGTTGCGGATAAAGAAGCAGACAATCCTGTTGAGGGCTCAGATGTAGACCGTAAGATAGTTTACACTTCATATGTAAGCATCGAGACCAAAAAGTTTGATGACGACTTGGCCAAGATAAAACAGATGGTTTCAGACAATGGTGGTTACTTCGAAAACACATCTGTTAATGGCAATCAGGATCAGGGAAATCGTCATGCTAATTTGACAGCTCGTATTCCAGCTGAAAAGTACGATGGATTTATGAATAGCGTCGGCGACGTAGGGTCACTCACATCCAAGGATGAAAGTGTTGATGACATTACATCTAACTACGTTGATGTAGAGTCTAGATTAAAGAGTCTTAACACCAAGCTCGAACGCTTGCAGGAGTTAGAGCAATCTGCAGATAATGTCACAGATTTGCTAGAGATTGAGGATAGAATTAACGACGTTCAGTATGAAATCGAAAACTACACAGCTCAACTCAAGGTATACGACAACGAGATTGACTACAGCACTGTATCTATCAACCTAAACGAGGTTGCCACCTATACACCAATCAAGAAGGAAAGCTTTTGGCACAAGCTTGCAGAAGCATTTGGTGGTTCCTTTAGAGGATTTGTTGCATTCCTGCAGCAGTTGGTAATTTTTATCATTTATTTGATACCATACATCATCATCGTTGGAATCATATTGTTTATTGTAATAAAAGTTAGAAAGAAGAAGGGAAAAGGCCCACTTTTTAAGCGAAAATAGTTATTTAATACACGCAGCGCTTATGCTATACTAGTTGCAGTTTGAAACATAGTAATTGAGAGGTATAGCATGAGCCTAATAATCAAAAACGGTAGGGTTTTAAACCCACCTACAAACACAGATGAAATATTAGATATCAAGATAGACGGGAACATTATCTCAGCTGTTCAGGCTGGTATTGTTCCCGTTTCTTCTGATACGGTGGTTGATGCGCAGGGATGCTTTGTGTTCCCAGGTCTCATCGATATGCATGTTCATTTCAGAGATCCAGGTCAGACTGCCAAGGAAGATATCGAGACTGGTTCCAAGGCCGCGGCACGAGGCGGAGTCACAACTGTGCTTGCCATGCCAAATACCAAGCCGGTGGTTGATAACCCAGAGCTTGTAAGGTATGTTCATGACAAGGCTAAGTCAGTGGGACTTACAAGAGTGCTCCAGGTTGGTTCGGTAACCAAGGGCATGGAAGGCAAAGAGCTTTCAGATTTGCAAGGCATGATTGATGCAGGAATCCCAGCTATTTCCGAGGACGGCAAATCAGTTATGGATTCAGGCTTGTATCGTCAGGCGATGAAGATTGTAGCCAAGGCAAATGTTCCTGTCCTTGCTCATTGTGAGGATATCAACCTTGTGCAGGGAGGCGTTATGAATCTCGGCGCCAAGTCTGATTCCATGGGCGAAAAGGGAATCAGCAACGCTGTTGAAAACATAATCGAGATGCGAGACATTATGCTTGCGGAGGAGACAGGCGCAACACTTCATCTTTGCCATTGCTCCACCAAGGAAAGCTACGACATCATAAAGGAAGCAAAGGCGCGCGGGGTAAAGGTTTCTGGTGAGGTATGTCCACATCACTTTACACTTACCGAGGATGACATAGTGCCAGGAGATGGCAATTACAAGATGAATCCACCAGTCAGAACTGCAGCAGACAGAGAGGCTCTTCGAAAAGGGCTTGCCGATGGAGTATTCGAAGTGATTTCTACCGATCACGCTCCTCACACTGCAGAGGAAAAGTCAAAGGGATTTGCATCGCCATTTGGCATCGTCGGTCTTGAGACCTCAGCTAGCCTTACATACACAGAGCTTGTTTTATCAGGTCTTATCACACCGCTTACTATGGCGGCATACATGAGCAGCAACCCTGCTCGCATCCTAGGTCGTGATGACCTTGGCAACATTGCACCAGGCAAGGCTGCCGACTTAACAATCTTCGATCCTTCAATCGAATACGAAATTCATGCTGCTGATTTCGTAGGCAAATCCAAGAATATGCCTTACGAAAATCGCAAAGTATGCGGCAAAGTAGTAAAAACAATATACGATGGACGCGTGGTTTATGAAGAATAATGAAGGCTTCCCCCTCTGGGGGGAAACTAAATAGAAAATATATTTATGAATATATATAAAGAAAGGAACACTATGATTCAAAAACTTATATCTCAAATTCAGGAGAAAAATGCCCCTATAGTTGTGGGCCTAGATCCTACAATGAAGCTCATGCCAAAATCTCTTGTCGAAAAATACACTTCAGAGATGGGACAAACTCTTGAGGCAGTGGGCGAGGCAATGTTTGATTACAACCGCCAAATCATGGATGCAACAGCAGATTTGATTCCAGCGGTAAAGCCACAGATTGCCATGTACGAAAGCTATGGCATCCCAGGCATGATTGCATACAAAAAGACAGTTGATTATGCCAAGGAGCTAGGACTTGTTGTCATTGCAGATATCAAGCGCGGCGACATTGGTTCAACATCTACAGCATATGCACTCGGTCATCTAGGCTCGGTTCGGGTTGGAGATTACACATATAAGGGATTTGATGCTGACATGGCAACGGTTAATCCTTACCTTGGAACAGATGGAGTGAAGCCATTCGTTGATGTTTGTAAGGAGGAAGACAAGGGTATCTTCGTTCTCTGCAAAACATCTAATCCATCATCTGGCGAGTTCCAGGACAGACTTATCGACGGCAGACCACTTTACGAGCACATGGCTGAAAAAATAGAAGAGTGGGGCGCTGAAACTAGAGAGGGCAACTATTCAAATGTTGGCGCAGTTGTGGGAGCAACTTACCCAGAGATGGGCGCAAAGCTTCGCAAACTCATGCCACATACCTATATCCTTGTGCCAGGATACGGCGCACAGGGCGGCAAGGGCGCAGACCTTGTAAACTTCTTCAATGAAGATGGACTTGGCGCTATCGTAAATTCTAGCCGAGGTATCATCGCAGCATATCAGCAGGAGAAATACGCAAGCTACGGTGAGGAAAACTTCGCAGGAGCCAGCCGCGCAGCTGTTGAAGATATGCTTGCAGATATACGCTCTGCATTACAATAAATATAGAGCCTTCCCAAAGGTTTAGTGCAGATAAATATATAGCCTTCCCCCAGGGGGAAGAGATAATGCTTTAGCATTATCTGCCACCCTGGCGAAGGGGAAGGTGGGCCCGAAGGGCTCGGATGAGGGGGAATCTCAAAAGGAGTTTAATAATGAAAGTAAAAGAAACTGCGAAAGTTTTAGAATCATCAAATCTGGCTCAGGGTGTATACAGCCTTCGCCTTAGTACTACAGCTGCTAAGTACGCTGTCCCAGGCCAGTTTATAAATATATTTTCCAAGGATGGAAGCAAGCTTCTGCCACGTCCAATCAGCATCTGTGAGATAGACAAAGAGCAGTCTGCTCTCAGAGTCGTTTTTAGAGTGGTTGGTGCTGGCACTGAAGAATTCTCGAAGCTTGTAGCAGGAGATGAAATCACTGTTATGGGACCTTTGGGAAATGGCTTCCCCCTGGAAGGAGAAAAATCTGTCGTAGTTGGCGGAGGAATCGGCGTTCCACCAATGCTTCAGCTTGCCAAGGAGCTACCTGGCACAGTTGTTGCAGTTATGGGCTATCGTAATGACGATATGTTTTTGACCGAGGAATTCACCGACGTGGCCTCAGATTTTATCATCGCAACGGATGACGGTTCTGTGGGAGTACACGGTACAGTGGTGGATGCTATGAAGGAAAACGATTTGCAGGCAGATGTCATCTACGCCTGCGGACCAAAGCCGATGCTACGTGGAGTTGCCGAGTACGCCGAGGAAAAGGGCATAAAATGTTACGTTTCCATGGAGGAGCGCATGGCATGCGGAGTTGGCGCCTGCTTGGGATGTGTTTGTCAGTCGACTGACGTGGATGACCACAGTCACGTGCACAACAAGCGCGTCTGCAAGGACGGTCCAGTATTTTTATCTACGGAGGTGGAATTATAATGAATACAAAAGTTACCATCGCAGGAGTAGAATTTCAAAATCCTATCATGGAGGCATCAGGAACCTTCGGTTCTGGAATGGAATATTCTGAATTCGTAGATTTAAATCAGCTTGGAGCCGTTGTTACAAAAGGAGTAGCAAATGTACCTTGGCCGGGCAATCCAACACCTCGAATTGCCGAGGTTCGTTCAGGTATGCTCAATGCTATCGGATTGCAGAATCCGGGGGTCGAGGTATTTTGTGAACGAGATTTGAAATTTCTTGAACACTATAAAGACACAAATGTAGTGGTTAATGTTTGCGGACATTCGGCCGAAGAATATATTGAGGTGGTTAAGAGATTGGCTACAGAATCTAGGGTTGATATGCTAGAAATCAACATTTCCTGCCCTAATGTTAAGGAGGGAGGAATTGCTTTCGGGCAAGATCCTAAGGCGGTAGAAGAAATCACTAGATTAGTAAAGACCCACGCAAAGCAGCCAATTATTATGAAGCTTTCACCAAATGTCACCGACATCAAGGTTATGGCCAAGGCAGCAGAGGCAGGTGGAGCAGATGCCATTTCACTTATAAACACACTTACAGGAATGAAAATCGATGTTGAGCGTCAGAGCTTTGTTCTAGCAAACAAGACCGGCGGTATGTCAGGTCCAGCAGTTCACCCAATTGCAGTTCGAATGGTTTACGAATGTGCCAATACGGTAAAGATTCCTATCATTGGAATGGGCGGTGTTTGCACATGGGAAGATGCAGTAGAGATGATGTTGGCAGGTGCTACAGCAGTTTCAGTTGGCACAGCAAACTTCTTCAATCCTACCGCAACCACAGATATTTTAGCTGGCATCAAAGACTACATGATTCGCAAAAATATTGAGGATATCAATTCTATCATAGGTGTTGTACAATAGTAGTAGGAAGAGTTGTATATACAACAAGGCGATGTTCACATAAAATTCAGATAAATTACTTAGAATATTCCGTGACACATTGACTTTGATTTGCTACACTTTACTTACCTCGAAAGACTGTGAAAGGAGGGGAGCTGATGAAGTTCAAAAAGATAGGTGAAGACAAGATTCGTTGCGTCATTACCAAAGAAGAAATGGAACAGAACGGCATGGAGCTTGGAGATTTCGTCAGTGACCAGGAAAAGACCCAAAGCTTTATCCGGGATATTTTAGCAGAGGCATGCGAAACACTTGGTATTGAGACACACGCTAAGGCTTATAGCGTTCAGATGACAGTTATGCCACAGGGGGATGTTGCGCTTTTGATATCTCCTGATTCAAGCTCTGGCTTGGCAACTGCAATAGAGGAACTCAAAAAGCATTTAACAGGATTACAGGAGACACTTTCTACAACAAAGAATCCGCCTTCTGGTATGTCTGCAAGCACATCTGATGTGCCTGTTCAGAATGCATCAGATTTACAGGATGACAAGGATGAGGTTACAGATCAGTATCTAGACACACCACTGTGGGCTATCCTTCCCGATTTAGATGCAGCCATCATGCTTTGCAAATTTATTCCAAAATATAAAGGAATCCAAAGCGCATTATATCGCTATGGCGATGACTACTACATCAAGCTCAACTTTGAACTTACCCGTCGCCAAATATCATCAGTAATTCTGGTTATTGCCGAATACGCAAGCCAGATGTTCACCGAAAGCTTCGACGGAGCATTCCTTCTCGAGCACGGCGATTTAATTTGCGACGATTGCGTAAACGTACTTTCAAAGGTATAGTCAAACCCCAAACACCCAGCCACCGCATATGCGGTGGCTTTTTTCGCGCCCGCGCCCCGCCCCGCCAGCCACAGTCTCCAGAAAAAATTGCCTTGCCCGCCCCGCACTCCCCACCGTATGCCGTGGGTAACAATTTCGCGAATATTATCGTTTTTCTTAGTTCGATAAGGGAGCTTCTGTCGGGTGTCCGGGCGTCGATTTTACAATTCGAAGTGAATGTTGTGTCCCTGACGGACACACTCGTTACATATCAAAAGCTTCCACAACCTATACTTGGTGTAATTGCTTTGCAAATTCCATTTGCCAAGTGAACGCAGGCAAGTTATTTTTCCATATATAGTCACCAATGCACATTCGGCGTCCTGCCTCAGCGTGCATTTTCAGCCGCCGTCCTGGCGGCTGATGACTATATATGTGAAAAATAACTTCCGTGTTCACTAAGGCGCATTCCAATGCGACGCAATTACTACCAAGATAGGTTTGCGGAAGCTTTTTCGAAAAAATATTTCGTGTCCGCTCAGGGACAAACATTCGCCCGAGAATTGTAAATAGTTGCCCGAACACCCGACGCCAAAGAAGCGACACATCGAACTTAGAAAAACATAATATTCATGCGATGTTACCCACGGCATACGGTGGGGAGTGCGGGGCGGGCAAGGCAATTGGGGGGTGGAGACTGTGGCTGGCGGGGCGGGGCGCGGGCGCGAAAAAAGCCACGTGGAGATGGGTGGCTAGTTATTTGGGGGTATATGTGATACTCTTTGTATGTACCTGTTTAAACATGGGAGGAAATGATGAAATGGCAAAATCGAAATACGAAAAAATATACAGAGATTTGAAGGATAAAATCGAGGGCGAAGAGTATGAGTATCAGTCGATACTTCCGCCGGAGAGTACCTTGGTTGGAATATATGATTGCTCGCGGAATACGGTGAGACGTGCTTTGGCACAGTTGGCAGAAATTGGTTATGTTCAGGCGATTAACGGAGTTGGAGTGCGTGTGGTATATCAGCCGGTGGATAAGGCGAGTTTTGTGATTGGTGGTATTGAGACATTCAAAGAATCCGCTAGTCGTAACAAATTAAAAAGCACGACGGAGGTTGTTTTGTTTGCGGAGATTGTGGCAGATGCTAGAGTTGCAAAGCGCTCAGGTTTTCCAGAGGGCACAGAGCTATATTATATCCAGCGTCTGCGAAAGCTTGATGGCAAGCCATGTATCATGGACATCAATCTGTTTGATAAAAATCTTGTGCCGGGTCTTACCGAAGAAATTGCAAGCAAATCAATCTACGAATATATCGAAAACGAGCTCAAGATGGAGATTAGCATGAGCAAGCGTAAGATGACGGTGGAGCGAGTGACCCAAGTTGATTCCTTGTATCTTAGCCTAGGAGATTACAACTGTTTGGCGGTAGTCACAAGCCAAACCTTCAACAAAATGGGGCACCTGTTTGAATATACTCAGTCGCGTCATGTGCCAGAGTACTTCTGTTTTATGGACACGGCTATGCGCCAAAACACCTAGAATCTTGTTTTTTATTAACAGGATTTCAGGGAGTCATTGGTTATGTTTGCTCTGTGAAAATAATCCTATGGGGGTTGACCTGTTTGAACAGCTGTGATATAAAATAATTAGAACCTGTTTAAACAGGTAAAGGAACGAGGGTAAATTTTATATCCAGAAAAGGAGAATACAATGGGAAAATTTACGGAACAGAGCAAGCAGCTGTTGGAGTATGTTGGGGGACAGGATAACATCGCAGCTGTGTCACATTGCGTTACCAGGATGCGTTTTGTTTTAAACAATCCTGCACAGGCCGATGTGGCTGCTATCGAAAAAATTAACGGAGTCAAAGGTACATTTACACAGGCTGGACAGTTCCAGGTTATCATCGGCCAGGAAGTTCAGGAATTCTACAATGATTTTGTTGCCGTATCAGGTCTTGAGGGCGTCACAAAAGACCAAGTCAAAAAAGCTGCAACACAGAATCAAAACGCACTTCAAAGAATCATGTCAGCTATCGCTGAGATTTTCGCACCTCTTATCCCTGCCTTGGTAGTTGGTGGTTTGATTTTGGGCTTCAGAAATGTAATAGGTGAAATCGATTTTGGAAATGGCACTATCGTTTCACAGTCTACTTTCTGGGCGGGAGTTCATAGCTTCCTATGGCTCATCGGAGAGGCCATCTTCCATATGCTGCCAGTTGGAATCTGCTGGTCAATCACCAAGAAAATGGGCACAACTCAAATCCTTGGTATCATCCTAGGATGTACGTTGGTTTCAGGCCAGCTGTTGAACGCTTATGGTGTTGCCGGCGCTGCCGCAACGGATATTCCTAAATGGGATTTCGGATTTATTCAAATAAATATGATAGGCTATCAGGCTCAGGTCATTCCTGCAATCCTAGCGGGCTTTTGCCTTGTATTCCTTGAGAGATTCTTTACAAAGATTTGTCCAAAGGTTATCTCAATGATTGTAGTGCCATTCTGCTCTTTGCTTCTTGCAGTTATGGCGTCACACTTCATACTTGGACCAATCGGTTGGAAGGTTGGCTCATGGATTTCAGCAGGTGTTCATGCTGGACTTACAAGCTCAGTTAACTGGTTGTTTGCAGGTGTCTTCGGCATGTTCTATGCGCCACTTGTTATCACTGGCTTGCATCACATGACAAACGCCATCGACACACAGCTTGTTGCAGACTTTGGCGGAACAATTCTTTGGCCAATGATTGCACTTTCAAATATCGCGCAGGGTTCAGCTGTTCTTGGAATGATTTACCTACAAAGGAAGAACACAAAGACTCAGGAAGTTTCAATACCAGCATGCATCTCATGCTACCTTGGAGTAACAGAGCCAGCAATGTTTGGTGTAAACATAAAATACGGTTTTCCATTCATCTGCGCAATGATTGGCTCATGTATCGCTGCTATCATCTCTGTTGGTAGTGGAGTTATGGCTAATTCAATCGGCGTTGGCGGTATTCCAGGCATCCTTTCTATCAAGACTCAACACATGCTTGTCTTTGCACTTGCTATGGTTGTTGCGATTGTAGTGCCATTTATCCTAACAGTTATTGTTGGCAAGAAAAAGCTTACAAAAGAGGATTTATACGGCGAGGAAGCCTAAGGCTCAAGTGTAGTTATCGGAGGCTAGTAAATGTCTAATTTTAAAGACAAGGTAGTTTATCAAATATATCCAAGGTCTTTCTATGATACCAACGGTGATGGATTTGGAGATTTGAAGGGAATCACGGCAAAGCTCGACTATCTTCAGCAGCTAGGTGTTGATTACATTTGGATTACTCCGTTTTTCATCTCGCCTCAGCGGGATAACGGCTATGACATCGCAGATTACAGGTCTGTGGATCCACGCTTTGGTACCATGGCAGATTTTGAGAAGCTTGCAGCTCAAGCCAAAAATCACGGCATCGGCATCATGCTTGACATGGTTTTCAATCACACATCCACGGAGCATCAGTGGTTCAAGAAGGCTCTTGCTGGTGATGAAAAATATCAGGATTACTATATGTTTGTGGAGGGTGAGTCAGACTTGCCCCCTACAAATTGGGTTTCGAAATTCGGAGGCAATGCTTGGGAGTACGTGCCAAATCTTGGTAAGTGGTATTTGCATCTTTTTGATGTGACTCAGGCAGATTTAAATTGGGAGAACCCAGCGGTGCGTGAAGAGCTTAAGGACATAATTCGATTTTGGAAGGACAAGGGAGTAAGTGGCTTTAGATTCGATGTTATCAATTTGATATCAAAGCCTGAGGTTCTAGAAAATGATTATGAGGGTGACGGACGTAGATTTTATACAGACGGTCCGAGGGTTCATCAATATCTAAAAGAACTGGTTCGTGATACTGGCATAGCAGATATGGTTACTGTGGGAGAGATGTCTTCCACCACAATCGACAACTGCATCAAGTATTCAAATCCTAGGGAGCAGGAGCTTTCCATGGTATTTAGCTTCCATCATCTTAAGGTTGATTATAAAAATGGCAACAAGTGGGAGTTGATGCCATATGACAAGCTCGCTCTTAAAGGCTTGCTAAAGGACTGGCAGGAATCCATTGCCGCAGGTGGAGGATGGAATGCAGTTTTCTGGACCAATCACGATCAACCTCGCACCATATCTCGCTTTGGCGATGAAGGAAGATATTGGAAGGAGTCGGGGAAGCTTTTTGCAGGTATCATTCATATGATGCGCGGCACTCCTTACATCTACCAAGGGGAAGAGATTGGAATGCTCAACACTCATTTCACAGATATTTGCCAGTACAGGGATGTTGAAAGTAAAAACTATTACAGGATTCTTGTGGATGAAGGGAAGAGTGAAGCTGATGCACTTGCTATAATTAACCAGCGCTCCCGGGATAACTGCCGCACACCGATGCAGTGGGATTCGTCGGCAAATGATGGTTTTACTTCTGGTACACCTTGGATAGAAGTGCCAAAATATGGAAAGAGCATCACAGTTGAATCGCAAATAAATGACGATGATTCTATACTATCTTTCTATAAAAAGCTTATTAAGCTTCGGAAAAACTATAAAATAATCTCTGATGGAGACATTCTTTTTAATGAAGATGTTCCGGAAGCTGTAATCAGCTATCAGCGCACCCTAAATGGTCGCAAGCTAGTTGTGTATGGCAATATGGCTGGGGAGGCCATGAGTGTGAAGGCAGATTCAGAAATTATCGAAGCTATAAATAATCAGGTGGCAATTGATGAGGGTGCCTCTGAAAATGATAATATGGTAGGAATAATCTGCCATAATTATAATGAGGCTGTTGATATTGATGGAAATAATATAGTTTTAAAGCCGTATGAATTTTTAGCAGTTATTTATAAATAGAATTCGAGATAAAAGATTGTACTTTTGGATAAGTCTGAAGGTACAATCTTTTTTACCCTATAGGAGATTGCTTTGCAATCTCCTATAGGGTAAAAAACACACTTCGTGTGAAATATGT
>DBWZ01000050.1:0-5715 GCA_002309345.1 Pseudobutyrivibrio sp. UBA1225 | reverse complement strand
TTTGCGTAGCAAAACTCTTTCTTGCTTTATAGGAGATTGTTCACAGCAATTGTCGTCTCGCACTACTGGAGTTTTGGTGTAGCAAAACTATTTCTAAAAATACTACAAAAAAATTTTTAAAAAAGTGTTGACAAAGTAGTATTATGCTACTATACTAAAATTGTCAAAGGGAGATGACATAAAAGGCAGGAGCTGAGAACACTGCGGATTTTAAGGCTCCTGTCGAAATCTTTCAAAGGAAGAATATGTTATGAAGGCAAAAGAATTAGACCAAAGGGAGAATATTGGTAATTAAAAGGAGGGATAATGTTAAGAAATTGAATTCTATGTGTTAGAATGAATGGCAAAGAAACCATGAAAGGGAGACAGACATATGCGAAAGATTTTAATTGTTGTAGATATGCAAAAGGATTTTGTTGACGGGGCTCTTGGCAGCAAAGAAGCTGAGGCAATCGTTCCTGCTGTTATTGAAAAGATTAAGAATTATGATATCAAGAATATTTTTGTAACACGCGACACACATCAGCCTAACTACATGGAAACACAGGAGGGGCACAATCTTCCTGTTGTTCACTGTATCGAGGGCACAGCAGGATGGGAGATTGATGCTGAAATCGCCAAGTATTTAGATGGAGCAACATATTTTAATAAGCCAACCTTCGGATCAACTGCCCTTGTAGATACAATCAAAGCAATTGCGGATAAGGAAGAAATTGAGATAGAACTAATTGGGGTTTGCACTGATATCTGCGTTGTATCAAATGCGTTATTGCTCAAAGCGTTCATGCCAGAAGTAAAGATTAGCGTAGATTCAGCTTGTTGTGCGGGAGTTACTCCTGAAAAGCATGATGCTGCACTTGAGACCATGAGATCTTGCCAAATATATGTAAAATAATAAGCGTATATTATGTGTAAATACAGGAAATAAGTGTTAAAATTAGATTGTAAGTATTGTGGTTTTTAAGGGGGCGATGTATGACTAGAGAAGCAGGCTCAGCTGCCAAGCGCAGACAAATTGCAAATCACATGGATTCATTTCCGGAAGAGTTTGAAGTGATTGAAGACGAGTTGGGTTCTGGTGAGCCTTCAATCAAGCTGCAAACAAAGACTAGGATTATTAGTCTTTCTTGTGATGAGCGCGGCAAAGTAGTTGAAGATTTCACCATGCGCCCAGGCGCTGGCTCCAAGGAAGATTTCTTAAAAAAGCAGGAGGCGTACAACGCCATTAGCCAGTACTATAACGACTATTATACAGGGGCAAAGATTGTCAAGAAATCCTTCGAGGAAGGGCTGCTAAAGATTGAGCTTGAGACCAGAACAGTCACGTTGACATATGATGCCGCAAACAAATCTGTTGAAGAAAAAGACAGAGCACGTAGGGCACCTAAGGAATTCCAGCAGATGTCTTTGTTCGACCTACCTAAAAAATCAAAGTCAGCAGAAAAGGCTGACAAACCCGAAAACAAAGAAAGTGTAGCTGCGCCGGCACAAGACAAGGATTCTGCAAAGAAAAATTCGGTTAAGATAGCCACACCACGAGACAAAAAATACGACAGATGGTCTGACGGAACCATCGTTAAAAATATATGTAACAACAAAGAATACAAAGTTAAAAAGGATGAAGGTAACATAATAGAAGTGTTTGATTCAGAGCACGGATACCTTATTATGGCTAGGGCAGATTTAGTGTTATCTGATTGATTTTAATTGGTTAATATTTTTTTACTTTTTCTGTGAATAAGTGATGAATTTAAAAATATGTTGTGGTATACTACTCGTGTATGAAATGTATCTTTTTTGAGATGTGAGCTTGAGTCTTCGCTTTATGCGAAGGCAGAGCTCCATTTTTTTTGCTTTGCAGAAAAATACTTTGTAATTTTATTTGAGATGACCTCATTCAAATTTTTATGTCTAAGTTCCCACAAATAAATTGCAAGTGAAATCTTAAAGTGTTAAATTGTTTAGCGAGAAATAAATCGGAGTGTGAGTATGATGATACGACATATCATAATTTGGAAATTGCAGGACAAGTGCTTTGGACCAAATCTCGACAGCATCAAGGCCAGTATGAAGGCTAGATTAGAAGAGGTTAACGGGCAGACACCTGGCCTTAAGAACTTAGAGGTTCACGGAGATTGTCTTAGATCTTCAAACGGCGACGTAGTTTTAGAAGCTGTTTTTGATGACGAAGAGGCAATGAAAAATTTTAAACTAAGCGACATGTGGAAGGCTGCAACTAAAGAAGCGGTAGTTCCTTTTATTGCAGACGCAACTCACGTAGAATACGAATTCTAGGTTGATTTTTCAGCTTGTTGTTGATGATATTGATATTCTAAATATTCTAAGGCTATGTCAGAAGGCTCCTCTGGCGTAGTCTTTTTATTTTCTTTTTCTTTTAATGCTTCCTCATATCCTTTTAATGCTGCAAATGGCATAAATTGGCTTGCTCTATCTGCTCTTGGCATAGTGCCCTCCTCTAGGCCTTATGGCCTCCAACTTGATTATTCCTTTCTATGGTGGTGGCTGCATCTTGCAAATCCATCCCTTTCAAAACGGCGTTCTTTCCATATTTTTCTTTCAGTGCATTCACTGACTGTGATATGTGTCTATCCTTTTCCATAATTTGCGGATCCACGAAAAAACTGTACTGCTCAAAGTTGTCATCCACAATTGAATTGGCACTGAGATTGAGCCTGCGAATCAAACCATCTCTTTGGACGTGATGATTGTAAAGCTCAACAAAGCCAGCGGTGATAATGCGGATGGAATTAGTGGTGACCGGCAATGTAAGGCTGCCTCCGGTAGCAGGCATAGTGTCAAAGCTGTAGCCCACATATAGAGAAATGTTGTTGCTGACAACTTGGGCATTTACCATATCCAACGCAAGCTGGTTTGCCATTTCTTTTAGGATGATGAGCCCTTCATCAAAGGTGTAGTCACGCATTAGTACCTGCCCTGAAGAAAGAGAGTGAGATTTTTGTCGGTAGTTTTTAATCTCGGAAATAGTGCAAGGCTCGCGGCCCCAAGCATGGTCAATTAGGTACTCGGATTGGGCACCAAATTCTTTGAGCAAAAGCTTTGGCGGGGCCTTGGCTATATCTTCTTGAGTGAGCAATCCAAGCGATTGTAAATGTCTTGCTGTGCCTGCACCTATCCTCCAAAAATCGGTAAGTGGGCGGTGCTTCCACAGATGCTTCTTGTAGGACTCCTCGTCAAGCTCTGCCATGAAATCTGGTGCGTGCTTTGCCATGATGTCTAGGGCTATTTTTGCCAAATACATGTTGGTGCCGATGCCGCAGGTGGCACGAAGCTTGGTGCGTTGATATATAGCTTCCAAAATGGTTTGCGCCAACTCTTTGGGAGTTTGGTTGTATAGGCTAAGATAAGTGGTGACATCCAAAAAGGCTTCGTCGATGGAGTAGACGTGTACATCCGCTTTATCCACAAAGGATAAATAAATCTCGTAAATCAGGGCAGAGACTTGGATATAGCGATTCATCCGCGGTGGCGCCATGATGTAATCAATTCCTTTTGGAATCTCGAAAACTCTACAGCGATTTTTGATGCCAAGAGCTTTCATAGCAGGAGAGATAGCAAGGCAAATAGTGCCCTGCTTACGCTCGGGATCGGCAACCACCAGCTTGGTAGTCATTACATCAAGACCGCGGTCGACGCATTCCACGCTGGCGTAAAAACTTTTTAAATCTATTGCTAAGTAATATCGTTCTTTCATAATTCTAAGCTCTTGACCTAAATGTGGTAGTAAGTTTTATATTAGCTTCGATAGCTATTATATTGATAAAGGCAGAACAAACTTTCGAAACTCTAAAAATATACTACACCCGAACATACATTTGCGTCAAGCCTGCTTTATTAATTTTGTGGTAGATTGCTGAAAATCGTTGAATTTATGAAACAAGAAAGAGTTTGCTTTGCAAACTCCAGTAGTGCGAGACGACAATTGCTGCAAACAATTAACTAATTTTCTATGAAGTAAAAAAGAAGGCGAGCCCTCAATTGAGCTCGCCTCTTGCACTGTATGTATTATCCTTCAATAGCAATATACTTTGCCTCTTCCTCCTGAGGAATTGCCTCCTTCTTTGGAATCTCCAGTGCGAGAACACCATCTTTAAATGTCGCGTGAATATCTTCTTGGGTCACTCCATCGCCTACATAAAAGCTTCTTGAGCAAGAACCAGTGTAGCGTTCTCTGCGGATGTATTTGCCATCTGCGTCCTTCTCATCATTGTCCTGATTGGTCTCTGCCTTGATTGTAAGGTAACCATCTTTCAGTTCAGCCTTAATATCTTCTTTCGCAAATCCTGGAAGATTCATGTCTACTGAATAACCCTTTTCTGTCTCTTTTACATCTGTGCTCATCATACGTGAGAAGTCGTGATCCAAATGCTGTCCGATTCCTGTTACACGTGGTACTCCGAAGAAATCATCCATAAAATCATTTGAAAAAATACTAGGCATCAACATAATAACTACCTCCTTTGCTCCCTTTTTGTAATTATGTTATACACCCTTGATTAGCACTCGTCAATAGAGAGTGCTAATAATTTATAAATATTTAAGAATTCTTTTATAATTGTCAGTAAACTTATAAGCTTGTGCATAATGGATTTAGGCTCATTTTAGTAGATTTTAATCAAAAAATCACTAAATATTGTGATTACTTGAGAAAGTAATACAAGATGTGCTATTATATAGTCAAAGTGGAGGATATAATAATGGCTATAAATGATCTTTTATTTAAGGCACAACTGAAATATCAGATCGAAGCTAGCAATGAAGAGACGGATGAGTCTATAAAGCATAGTGATGTAAAGGAAATAAATCTTCGCAAATGCAGCTTCGAAGACTTTACAAAAGTAATGATGTACATGCGCGATATGAATCCGGATTACAGCTTTAGCGATGCGGGACTAGATGCGGTTAAGCCTAAGGATTTCAAGGAAGATAAACTTTACGATTTTATTGAATTGGCTGATTATGCAAAGCATACATCGATTACAATAGGAGATATGGCTCTGTTTAGCGAACTCCAAAAAATCGCAACAGCGGCGGAGCACTTTGTGGCGTCGGAACCTGAAACAGGTCCTAAAAAGCTTGCGTCAGTAATCCCTTTTACTGATTATGACAATTACGACATCAAGGATATGCAGGTTGCGCCTGACACATCCGTAGAGCTTGGCAGTTGCGTAATTGGTGGTGGCAGTGCCGAGGCTTACAAGCTTACTGCGACGTTTCACGAAAGTAGCCGCGACGACAGGCCGATTATCCAAGTGCGCTCTTATCAAATCAGCGCCGGCACTTACCTGCCCAATATGGACATCATTGACATCGATGGAATCTACAAGCAAAATGCCACTTTGATGGAGGTCTTTGCGTACATGAGTTACGAGGACTACATCAACGGAATGGAAGAACAGACCTTTGACAAACTCCTTATCAGTGGAAGCGTAATCATAGATTCGCTAGATGACATGTACTCCAAACACTACGATTTAAGAATATTTGACTATGTCAAAGAATAGTCCTTACTTTAGCGTGCCCCGCCCTAGGTCCCCTGATCTCGCCTAGGGCGGGGCATTGTTGCTATTCGCAGTTCTCATACCACCAACCACCCCGCTCGCCCCAGCCCGCCCAGGCTCTCCGCCCCCTAGCTCGCCAGCCTCAGGGTGACCTGCTGACATAGCATAAGATTAT
>DBWZ01000079.1:2027-11316 GCA_002309345.1 Pseudobutyrivibrio sp. UBA1225 | reverse complement strand
CACAAAGACACTGCTTGCATAGTAGTTTTCTTACGATTTTTAACTCCGTTTGTTTGTCTTTGACTAATTCTACCTAAAATCAAGGAAATAAAATTCTCAGAAGATAAAAAAATTATCATGAGCACGACAAAACAGATGCAATCTTGATGATTCTATGGTATAGTATGTTATAAGTGGTTTTGTATCCATTGTTGGGACTCATAATGAGAGGTATATGTTATGGCGGTTTCTTATAAGAGATTGTTCAAGTTATTGATTGATCGAGACATGAAGAAGAAAGATTTCAAGGAACTCACTGGTATCAGTCAGGGTACTTTGAATAAACTTCAGAACGGTGGCAACGTCATGGTGGATGTTTTGGAAAAGATCTGCCTGAACATGGACTGCAACATCGAAGATATTATGGAGATTTATCCCGATCCGATTGAAAGTACACAAAAACGTACAGCCAAATCGGTACAATAAAAAAACCTTATATCGAGGAGGTTTGCTGAAATGTCATTGTCAGATTTAAAACTCAAGAAAATATACCGGACAAAGCAAGATGATGTCACAGAAAGTTTTCTTGTTCCTGCGTTGAAGGAAAGCAATAAATATGACAGAGGCTCAGGTTATTTTACACTTGATTCCTTGGCTAATATAGCTGATGGCCTTATACCTTTTATTCAACATGGAGGAACTGTCCGGGTTGTTACCTCTGTTCAGTTGAGTGATGCTGATGTTGCAATTATTAATAATGGCCTTCAGTTACAAAAGACAACTGTGATTGAAAAAATACATCAGCGAATTGAAGAAGATATTGAAAATGAGGATACTTTGATGAAATTGGACTTCATCACTAACCTCATTGCTGCGGGTATTCTAACCATAAAAATCGCATATCTTCCTGATGGCATTTACCATGAGAAAATAGGTTTGATGACTGATGAGAACGGAGAAAAGCTGTATTTCTCAGGATCCAATAACGCGACTGTTTCAGGATTAAATAAGAATTGGGAAACAATTATGCTTCTGACCTCCTGGTGGGGCGATGAGGAAGAAATAAATGAGCAACAGGTATACTTTGATCACCTTTGGGATAACAATCTTGAAGGCTTGGAGGTAATGCCATTTCCTGAGGCGGAACAGAAAAACTTAATACGTAAGTATAAAGCTTCTACGGATGTCAGAGCGGCAATCCAGCGTTTGCAGAACAAATCAAAAAAGAGAACAAAAAAGAAAGAGTTATACGATTATCAGAAAGTCGCAGTTCACCAGTTCCTCGAAAATGAAGGTAATCACTTTTATGAGATGGCTACCGGAACGGGGAAAACCTTTACTGCGATAAAATCGATCATTGCGTTATATAAACAGAAAGAACAGTTATCGGCAGTTGTGGTCGTTCCCCAAATAGATCTTCAAGCACAATGGGCAAATGCTTTTGAAGAGGAGGGCATAAAGCCGCTACTATTAGGTGGATACGCGAACGCAAATGAAACCAAATACAATTTTGGTGCTTTCATGATCAATTCTCTTAGCGATACAAAACTAAATGTTGTTATTGCTACGTATGATACCTTCTTTGCAAAATTTATTAAGCAATGTGCCCCAATTGGTAAACAGGCAATATTTGTTGTAGATGAAGCTCATAATTTGAGCCCTAACCAGATAAAGCAATTACCCGATAGTTTCTTATATCGGTTAGGTTTAAGTGCAACGCCGGAAAGATATTCTCGTCAAGAAAGTGACAGGATCGTCAAATACTTTACTCGCGGCAAAATCGAGACATATAAGTATACTATCGATGAAGCAATAAAGAATGGTTTTCTGTCACATTATATGTATACTCCGGTTTTTGTAAATATATCAGATGGAGACTTTTTATCATATCAAAATTATACAAAGCAGGTTATTGTTGCGATGAATCAAGACCCTGTGGATGAGGATTTGATAAAAGATATTCTGACCAAAAGAAGCAGTGTGATAAAAAAGTCAAATGCTAAGTTGGAAAAGCTGGAGGAAATGGTTAGCGGCCGCTCTGGCAAGCATTATAACTTTAGGAACAGTGTAGTGTACTGTGGCCACGGAAAAGATTACGAGACTGAGGGAAGTATTATAGATTCTGTAACAAGAATTCTCGCATTACAAGGCAACTATTCAGTATCTCAGTTTACATCACATACTGCAGATCGGGCGAGAGTTCTACGGGAATTTGAAGACGAAAACTATGATGTCTTGGTCGCTATTAAGTGTTTTGATGAAGGCGTAGATGTTCCAAAACTCGATAAAATTTACATCATGGCATCAGATGCGCTTAGTAGGCAGACGATTCAGAGACGTGGACGAGTTTTGAGAACATGTACTGAGACTGGAAAAAGGATAGCGTACATATATGACTTTGTCGCTTTACCGCCTCTAAGTGTTACGGATGGCATAGGTGTTTCAAATTTGGTGGTTAATGAAATGAAGCGAGCAAAGGAATATGCGCGCTTAGCCGATAACAAGGATGACATAATGGAAGAGATGATTTCTATTATGAAGACCTATGGAGTGAGTGAGGAGGATTTGGAAAATGAGTTCAACACAGAATCTGAGTGACATTTTTGCAGAGCTGAGCTTTTCTGAAAAAGAGCAGGAAGGTTTCAATCAGGCAATTCAGATAGCCAAAGATTATCTTCGTAATGGTGATGTTGATATGGAGAAAGAATTTAAGGCGATAGTGGAAAAGGTGGTAAAAGATGAGATTTAAGAAGATAAAATTCAGCAATTACCGATGCTTTCTTAATGGAGAGATAGAGTTTCATGAAGAGGACGGGAAAAACATCAATCTTATCCTTGGAAATAACGGTGCCGGAAAAACTGAAGTTCTGTTTGCATTTTGGTGGCTCCTTTATGGGTTCAATTTTAAGCAGCTGAAGAATAAAGAAGCTACACCTTACGCTTTGAATTTTTCACTTTATAAGTCTATCCAGGACGGGGAACGTGAAAATGCCAGCTGTTCTGTCGAGGCAGAGATTGAAGATGGAGAAACAACGTATATCATAAACAGAACAGCAAAGTACGACAAGAAGCCTACTACCATAGCTGTAACGGAGAGCCAATCAATTAGGTATTATAAAGAGAATTATGAATTATCTCTGCCGATACGTGACGAGGCTGAAGTAAACAAAATCCTTACAAGAATTATCCCTAAACCTATCCTTAATGGCATCGTTTTTGACGGTGAGAGAATGAAGCAATTAAGCTCACTGGATGATAGCTCTGTAAAGGCTATAGCTGGCGTTATTAATGACATAACAAACGTTGAATTACTCGAACAGTGTCACCTGACTTTTGAACAGGTTCAAAAAGCCATCAATAAAAAGGCAAAACAGATCGCAAAGCAGAAAGGAAATGTTTCCTTGAATGCTTTGATTGGCGAAATTGACGATCTACAAACAAAGGTTAACAAAGCCAGAAACGATAGGCAGGATTGCGTTGAAAAGGTAGCTGATCTCAAACTTCAATCGAGAGAATTGTCATTACAACTTGACGATATAAAGGAAGCCAGGCTTCTAGAAAAACAGAGAAGGGAGGCCCGCGCAGAGTTAGAGCAGGAAGAAGGAAGAAAAGCAAATGCAATCCATTCGTTCACAACGAGTATAGCAGATGGATATCTAGCTAGCTGCGAACAACTATTTAGTGATGTAGAACAACTACTTGTAGAATATGATGTTCCGGCCGATCTGACCGTTCCGGCAGCAAAGAATATTCTGGCTAGGCCTAGATGCATATGTGGTCATGCTTGGACGGCGGATATGATTGCAGAGTTGAATTCTTTAATCAGAAAGCTTCCGCCAGATAATATTAATAGTGCTATGGGGGAAAAGGTTCATCAGCTCCGTGTAGCAAGTGGTGATAAGCGCAAAGCAGTAAAAAATGATTTCGATACACTCAATGAATCAAACGAGAAGATTAAACAACTGAAAGATCGAATTGCCTCTCTATCTACTCAAATCACAAAGAGTGGTTCTGAAGCAGCGGAAGAAATAGAGGCAAGATATCAGAAATTACAGGATGAGATAATCAGACTGTCAGCAAATATTCAAAACATAGAAGCCAGTCTTCCTAGTATGGATAAAGAGCTTGAGGCAAAGAAGAAGCTCAAAGCAACGTTGTCTCAGGGGGAAGAAGATACCATAACTATTGAGAAGGAATCTGCATTTGTTGAGAAATGCCTTATTGCTCTTGAGAAGATTAAAGGGGCAAATAGAATTACTGCTCTGAAACAAATTAATATGAGATTGCAAGAAGCATATAAAATGCTCAGTGATGATTATGATCTGGGAAGAAGAATATACATTGTCCAGTATGATCAGGTGTCTATGTTCCAAATCATCACTTATTTTGAAAATCAATATCAGGATACCTTGCGCAACATGCAGAAGAAAGGTACGATATCGTCTCTTAAAGCGATGGGACAGTCTGATGAAGAAATCCAGGAAACCGCTATTCTGTCATGTGCTCAGCCAAATTCAACCGGACAGAGCAAAATGAATACGTTGGCTTTTGTTAAGGCTATTCTTGATTTTGCAAATGAGCCTCAGAGCGGAGGTATCTTCGAAATGACAAAAGCATATCCTCTGCTGATTGATGCTCCATTTGGAGATATTTTTGACAAGAACCTCGAAAAGAGTGCTATGTCCTTGCATGCGTTCACTCATCAAATAATATTGATGCTTGCAAAAGATAGTTACAGGGATGTTGAAGAATATGTAGGACCATTTGTCAGCACGGTACATCTTTTTACGAAGGAACCCAATGAAGACCATTCCAATATCTCAGTCGGTTCTATGGAGGAAATATAAATGTCGTTCTATGTGAATAGTAAATACCGTATTCGAAGAGCTGCTGAGCAGCAGGAAATGATGCAAAAACTGCTGGCAGGGAATAAAGTCTTCAATGCATATAGAGATATTCTTGTGCTGTCTGCAGTCATTGGTTATAGCAATAAAGCGTACAAACCAGTCGATAAGCCTGCAAGTGATGGTGTGTTGATGCAATTTTTTACAGAGACAGATTATGACTTAATGGATTTAATTGCATATGCCCATGCAAAAGAACAGGCGATCCTAAAAGAAGATGGGAAATATGAGATATTTGAGGCCTATGCGCATGGCGGGTTTCCGATCCTTTTGGAATTGTTGGAAATTGATTCTACTACAGAACTTGATGCTGCAAAGCAAGAAGCTGTACTTGTAAGGCTTGCAAGCTTACTTATCAGTAATCAGATTATTCTGGATGATGGTTTGTTCATATAAAGGATGTACATTGATGAATGAAACAGTTTACACAAAACCGGTACTTAAATGGGCAGGAGGAAAATCACAATTACTTCACGAGATAATGCCCCGTATGCCAAAAGAGTTTACAAATTATATCGAACCATTTTTTGGGAGTGGCGCGGTATATTTTGCTCTGGCTCCTGACCATGCGATTATAGCTGATAGTAATCCCGAATTAATCAACTTATACAAGGTTATCGCTTCTGATGTTGAGAGTTTGATAGACTTGCTATCCACTTATGAAAACACAAAAGAACAGTTTTATAGCATTCGAGCAGTAGATTGGAAAGATCTGCAACCGCTAGAGGCTGCCGCTAGAACTGTATATCTAAACAAGACCTGCTTTAACGGATTGTATCGCGTTAACAAAAAGGGCCTTTTCAATACACCGTATGCAAATAACAAAAGGACTGTATTCTGTGATCCTATGGAAATGCGTAAGGCAGCAACATTATTGGAAAGTGCTGAAATAATCTGTGGTGATTTTCACCAGGTGCTTATGGAACATGCCCAAAGTGGAGATTTTATTTTTCTTGACCCTCCATATGTCCCAGTTTCGAAATATGCCGACTTTAAAAGATATACAAAAGAACAGTTTGGTGAAGATGATCAAAGAAAACTGGCCGAGGATGTTAAAGCTCTATCACAAAGAGGATGTAAGTTGATGATAACAAACTCAAATCATCCTCTTGTACATGATTTATACAGAGATTTTAAGATTGAAATATTCCAGACACGACGAATGATAAATAAGGATGCAAATAATAGAACAGGAGAAGATGTAATTGTCACAACATATTGAGCAACTGGGAAAATTCCCATCAACGAGATATATGGGGTCAAAAAGCAAATTGTTGGATGCGATATGGAAAGTTTCCGAGGAATTCGAATTCAACTCCGTTTTAGATCTATTCTCTGGGTCCGGTGCAGTCGGCTATATGTATAAATGCCATGGGAAAGAAGTGACATCTAACGACTATATGGCTATGGCGGCAACTTATGCAAAAGCCATGATTGAGAATAGTGATGTTATGCTTTCCGACAGAGACGTTAATCGGATTTTGAGCAAAACAGAAAATGACGGTTTTGTCGAACGAGTATTTAAAGACTTGTATTTTTCTGATGAGGAAAACCAGTTAATAGATAATATCCGAGCAAATATAAAAAGAATGCGCAACCCATATAAAAAGGCGATCGCGATGGCTGCACTAATTCGGGCTTGCACTAAAAAGAGACCTCGAGGGATTTTTACATATACTGGGCAGCGCTACAACGATGGACGACAGGATCTGCGAAAGACTATGGAAGAACAATTTCGAGAAGCTGTCTCTGCTATAAATAATGCGGTTTTTGATAATGGGCATCGATGTATAGCGACATGGTCAGATTCACTCAAATTAGATAAACAGCATTATGATCTTGTATATATAGATCCTCCATATTATACGCCTCAATCTGACAATGAATATGTTCGCAGGTATCATTTCGTTGAAGGATTGGCAAGAGACTGGAATGGAGTAGACATTCAGGAAGAAACAAAGACTAAAAAGTTTAAGTCTTATCCTACTCCGTTTTCTACCAGAGATGGTGCGGAAAAAGCTTTTAGAGAGATTTTCCGAAAATATGAGGATAGTATACTTGTTGTTTCTTATTCATCGAACAGTGAACCCACAAAAGATGAGATGTTGGTTTTGCTGTCGGAAGTGAAAGAAAATGTAAAAGTTGTTCCGGTAGATTACACTTACTCATTTGGAACTAGAAAAAGTGTAAAAAGGAATAATGTGCAAGAGTACTTATTCTTGGGGTGGTAATTATGGCAAGAGCAAAAATTGAAACTGTACAAATCAGTGACACGGATTGGATGGTAGTCAAGAAGTTTAAAAATGGTCTTGTTGAAAAAAGGCTTGTTAAAGACAAGATCGATATCTGGCTTATTGGGAATACAGGGATGAGAAATCCTTGGAGAATTCCTGAGGGCTTTAAAATCTATGTTGAATCTGATCAGGTTGGACGTATTCGTACTCCTGAAGACCAGAAAGCTTTTAAACGCTTACTAGCATATAAAGGGGTTATCGGTGGAGATCCTAACAAGGACCAAGATGCAAGTATAACAAGAAAATACCGTCTCATTTTTGGCAAGTTTGGTTTTATATATCCGGAAGTGACATCCAAAGATGGATTTAAGCAAGAAGATATTGGCCCGGTTGATTATATTACGCCATTAGGCATGTTATTCTATAATGCTTCAAATAAAGCTATGCAACAGGAGTGTTTTTTAAGGGGGCTAATGGTTCCCATGGAACAAATCGATGCTCAAACATCTTTTTCTCCCCTTTTATGGACACTGCAGATTATGCTGAAATTGTATGATCTAGTGAATGATTATCGGATAAATTTCATTGAATTTGCTGTATGTGTCCAGACTTCTAATCCTCTCGATAATATTTCTGATGTATGCAACAGAATTATAGAAATTCGTGGTAATAGGCGTAATACGGATGATACAGATACATTTGATGAAAACCTAATTCACGAAGAATGGACGCACTACTGCAAAGAAGAAGGTAACTTTAGGGAATATGCAGATATGAATATTCGCTACTTAAAAACAACAGGGGTTATCAAAGATGCAGGAAGTGGCATTACATTGGATCCGGAGTACTTACCGCTGATCCAAACTATATCTAAAAATGCATTAAGCCAGAAAACTCGATTAGAGCGGTATTTAGAATTATGTAATGGTGCTCCACTTGTGTTTTCACAAAAAGAATAATCCGGATATACAGGTATTTGCGAAAGTCTGCGCAAAACGGAGATGATTGGTATGGAATATAGTGAATTCGTAAAATCGACCTTGAATACATTGCAGCCAGATGTATTTGAACAGATAAAAACGGTATTGATTCCAGAGTACCTATCTTTTTCTATTATTCCCGAGGATGGTATTACACTAGCGATACTGTCAGAGAAGATCTGTGATTATTTTGAGAAGCTTGAGCTGAAAACAGGGAAAAGTTTTGACAAGTACGTGGAATCTTATCTTAAGGATCTGGATTCTATTGTTGAGAGGCGTATTGCAAAAACTCCTCAGCCTAAGAAAAATGATCCAACACCGGTAGTTATACCCAGAGCAAGAAAGTACTACGAGAAGGCTGTTTCACTGAAAAAGGCAAGAACTCTTGCTACAGGGGTTCTGGTTGATTATACGCGGATTATGCTCTGCCTATATACAGCCATTATAAAAAGTGGTTTCAAGGAAATCGGCAATTTTGATTTCTCATCAGATTGTATTAATCCGCTGGATATTACTACTGCGATGAAGAATGAGCAGGAGCCAGTGGCCATTAAGATCGGGAAGAAACAGAAGTTTGATATCAAAGATCTTTATTGCTCGGATACATGCACGTTTATGCTTACTATCGTACTTGCATATAAGATCTTAAACGACAGAGTTCAGGAGGAGTCAGAGCATGAGTAATACTGTTGTAGTGGAAACACTGGAACAACTGAAGCCGTTCCTGAACGATAAGCATGTTATTGAAATTGTTCAGAGAGGGAAAAACAAGAAGTTCAAGAACTTCGTCAAGGTAGCATTGAATGAGCTTCCGCAAACAGAAGAAAANNGCTTTGGTTGAGAATGCTGTTAATGTTTTAAATAAGAATCTGCAACTCAATCAAAGGAATCTGCACCTGCTTGCAAATGTTGCCAAGTCACAAAAGCTTGGGCTCTTGCTTAATGGGCTGAATCTCTGCGCCACATGTGTTGGGTTTGCGATAATGTATGCAAAGCTGGACAGCATGAGTGCAGAAATCAATCAGCAGATTGCCAAGGTAGAGAAGACAGTCAAAAAAGTCCAAGATGTGCAGGCTGGCTTTGAATTCAATAAAGTTTTGTCTGATCACACAGATATGCTCGATTGCCGAAAAAAACAGCAGCCATATTCCGAAGAGAAAATGCGGGAGCTTGTAGACAACGAGTATAACGT
>DBWZ01000079.1:0-1822 GCA_002309345.1 Pseudobutyrivibrio sp. UBA1225 | reverse complement strand
TATCCGAAGACTGGGTCATTGAAAAACTGCAGGATTACGGTATGTTCGAAACCACATTAAATACACTGGGAGTAGATGTCTTCTACAAAGGACTTCTTGATCAGGTAAGAGAAGAACGAGAGAATGTTGAAGACAATCAGGCTTTAATCCTGGCTCTGGGAGATATCGCACTGTTACATACTCTGCAGGACAATACAGATCGAGAGGTAAGAGAAACCATAAGGGAGGCCTTTGAAAATGCCGGAGCTGAGTCTGATGCTACGGTGATTCAAGGGGCTTACGATAATGCATTAAAACTGGCTGCTATAGCGTAAATCAGGAGAGGAACAATGGAAATTGATGTAAAAAATGCGCTGAACAAATTGCTGGCAGCCTGTGACGCAATTGATGCAGAAATCAACGACGGGTCGCAGATGATTAAGAAAGATGTTGTAGCTGACATCATTTCCTTTATCCGTGTGATCTCCAAAGCTGATGCTGCAGAACGGGTCCAGCTTTTCAAAACAATGTATCTGGACGGTGATTATGAAGATACTTGTGATTCAACAGATGTTGGATCTGCAGTCCCTTCATCTTTTGACAAACTGTGCCGGCTTGATAATTCATTGCTGAAAAGCAGCGGCATGAAAACGGCAGCTTTATATATCGCGTTCATAGTAGAACTGGGAAAGCACTATTTACACAGCAGATACGATAAAGGAGCCATTGATCAGCAGAAATATCTGGATTACATCAAAACACTGCAGATGCATCAGAAGGCAAGCCAGAATATCACAGATAATAACCAGACTCAGTTGAATGGTAATCAGAGTACAGCAGAGAAGCGTGATTCAGCGCATCAGGACGCCTCAAACGACAAACCAGAGGAGCAAGTGGAGGCATCCGAGCCGGAAGAAACGCTGGAGGAGCTGCTGGAAAAACTTAACAGGCTGATCGGACTTGCCGGAGTGAAGAAAGAAGTCACTTCGCTGATCAATTTGCTGAAGATCAAAAAGATTAGAGATGAGCGGGGTTTTGAAACTGCGAATGTGTCCAAGCACCTTGTTTTTCTTGGTAATCCAGGGACCGGAAAAACAACAGTGGCGAGATTATTATCGAAAATATATAAGCAGCTCGGAGCATTGGAAAAAGGACAGCTGGTTGAGGTTGATCGCGCCGGATTGGTAGCAGGATACGTTGGGCAGACCGCGTTGAAGACAAAAGAAAAGATCGATGAGGCAATGGGTGGCATCTTGTTCATAGATGAAGCATACACACTTGCCAAGGGTGGGAATGATTTCGGGCAGGAAGCTATCGATACCATTTTAAAAGCGATGGAGGACAATCGTGATAATTTCGTGGTAATTGTAGCCGGCTACCCTGAGCCGATGGAACAATTCCTGGAATCAAATCCAGGTCTCAAATCCCGTTTCAATAAGAACATCATGTTTGAAGACTACTCCAAAGAGGAGCTTCTTTCAATTTTCCATGTGTTCTGCCAGCCGTATCAGATGAAGCTGAGTGAGGGGGCCGAGCGCAGCTTAAAAGCTTATCTTGAATGGCTTGTTCAGAATAAAGATGCTAATTTTGCAAACGGAAGAGAGATGAGGAATTTGTTTGAATCGGCATTGTCTAATCAGGCAAACAGGTTAGCTGAAAAGCCGGATATCACAAACGCTGAACTGAATACGATTGAAACAGTGGATTTTCCGGAGTGGGTAATTAATCCTGGACAAAAGGTTGAATAACAAAATGGAGGTATGAAATGTTAAGGAGCAAAATTTTTTAAGATTCAGATCTCCCGAAAGAAAAGCGTTTCAAAGCTCGAAGCGACATGGCAGAA
>DBWZ01000090.1 GCA_002309345.1 Pseudobutyrivibrio sp. UBA1225 | reverse complement strand
TTGCAAATCGGGAAATTTATCGACGAACGCACACCTACAGATGGTGGTATTTTAGCATTTAGAAAATCTATAATCTTAGCTAAATTGTCCGCAGGACCCCTGGGGCTGCAAGTAGGGCGGGCCGGGGCCGGATATATTTGAGGTGTGGGCAGGGGCTGCTGCCTTTTACACAATAACAACTGCGAATAGCAACATTTCGATTAGATTTTAAAGTTGCCTACGGTATCTTGAAGGGTTTCGATACTTTCGAGAACTCCTTTGGTCTCGCTTGATACGCCGTCGCTGGTTTCGGTAATCCTCTGTAGGTTGTCGTTTATAGAGTGGATAGCATCGTTTAATACGTATTGCGAATCACTTATTTGGTCTAAAACATTTGTAATCGCATTGACTGAAGTCTTAAGGTTCTTTGTGCTGCTTCCAAGACTTTCACTTACGTTTCCATAGTAGGATGCATCCTCCACGTAGTTGTTGGCTAAGGTTTCTAGATGATCATAATCTTTTAAAACAACATCTGTCAGGAATGTAATTATCTCGTTGCTGGCGTTTGATAAATCACGGACACTTTCTGTAACTTTTCCAGTCAGCTCATTTACCTTTGTGATTTCACTTGCTGTGGTATTACTCAAATTGTTTATTTCATCAGCGACTACCGCAAAGCCCTTGCCGGCTTCACCAGCTCTTGCGGCTTCTATAGATGCGTTTAAAGCCAGAAGGTTGGTTTGACCAGCTATAGAACTAATTGCATTTGATACGTCAACTATCTGCTCTATAACCTTTACACCCTCTATAGCCTTTTCCAGTCTGTTTCTTGAATCATTCGTAACAGAAACCGCATTTTTCTTGTTTGCAAGGATTTCTGGTACCATTGCTTCAACTCTATCTGTAATCTCTTTTGCTCGCTCAGTCATCTCCTCTGTGTTTTTAGTTAAATCTTCAACTGATTCGTTTAGCACATTACAGGTGTTATCTATATTTTTGATATTGCTTGTTTGAGAATCAATATTATTTCCAGTGTCGCTCATAGCATGGGTAATCTCAGAAATACTATTATTAATATCCGAAATACGACTGCTAGTATCTGTCATCTTAGATTTGATATTAGTTGATTCACTTCTAGTTTTGTGAATTGTATCTATAAGCTGAGTCTCCAATTCGGCAATCAATTCGTTTATTTCTGCTACCTCAGACTTCATATTTGTTGCCACATCATGCCCTACTATATTCTCACGTATAAAGGTCTTCATTCTCTCAAGTGGTGCAAGCTGTTTTCTAATAAGCCCTGTCATTATTACATTTGATAAGACAATAGTCACTATAGCCATTATTACAGCAACAACTACAGTTTGATTTATACTTGCCATCACATTTTGCCTTGGTTTGGCAAGTCCGAGAATCCAATTACAGTCCTCTATTACTCCAGTAGAAAAATAGTTAGACTCACCATCGTAATCCTTAGCCTGCAAAGGTTCAGAACCAGGATTTGTAATTAATGAATATATAGGCGACATAACCGACTCTACGGATACGGCAGAATCCTCACCTGGCAAAAATTCCTGGTTCTCATGCATTACATAATTTCCAGAAGCATCAACTAGGAATGCATACTCGCCACGTTCAAGCTCCATGCTATTTATAGTATCTGAAATAGTATTAAGGGTGAAATCAGCTCCAACTACGCCTATAAGCTGTCCGTTTTTATAAACAGGAGTCGCTATAGTAATGCACATTCCACCAATTAGAACATCCATATATGGATCTGTTACAATCGTAGTCTGGGCGCTTTTTGCAGCTTGGTACCATCCACGTTGCGTAGGATCATATCCTTCTGGAATATCTCCATTTGGATCTGCCTGAATAAAACTCTTATCCTCCGTGCCGTAGTATAGATTAAGCAGCTCTGCTCTATTTGCCGCATGCGTCGTGATTATCGATTGAATACGCTCACGATCCATATCAGCATCTAAAAGGGACTCGATGCTCTTTCCCGTACCATCATTTAAGCCCTTTTCCTTAGCAATCCAATTATTAATGGAATTGGCACACCTCTCAGCCTTAATCTCCATAGATGCCTTTTCTTCACTTATCAAATTCTTGCCCATAATAACTGTAATGACTGATGCCAAGGCCAGAATTGCCACCACTACTATAATGACAACAGCAAACGTTAGTCTTCCTTTGATTGAGCCGATCTTCATAATGAACCCTCCAATCGTGTCACGTACACTAATTACCCCATTATTTACTACAAATCTCCAAAAGCTAGTTAACTTCATTATATCACTCAGCTTTTTAAGATGTCTGTGTACAAAATCGTAATTATTTATGTCCATTTAACAAACTTTAGGTAGCCGCCCGCCCCGCCTCTACTCACTATATACCCGCCCAGCCCTCCGGCACTGCTTTGTTTACATCGCAATAAAATTTTGTTTTTCTAAGTTCGATGTGTCGCTTCTTAAGCGTCGGGTGTTCGGGCAACTATTTACAATTCGCCTTATGGCTTTGTGTGCCCCTGAACGGACACTTTTTTTGTAATACAAGAAATACTTCT
>DBWZ01000012.1:16000-16158 GCA_002309345.1 Pseudobutyrivibrio sp. UBA1225 | reverse complement strand
CTATGATGCATAATAAATCAAAACGGATGAATATTTATACATAAAAGACGGAGGTGCGATATGAACTTTAAAAGTAAGAACTTTTTAAAAATGTTAGATTTTTCATCAGAGGAAATTAATTATTTAATCGATTTGTCACTTAAGCTTAAGGACGAAAA
>DBWZ01000012.1:0-15959 GCA_002309345.1 Pseudobutyrivibrio sp. UBA1225 | reverse complement strand
TTTGAAAAGACATCTACACGTACCCGTTGTTCTTTTGAAGTGGCTGCATACGATATGGGTGCTTGTGTAACATATCTTGATCCATCTGGTTCTCAGATTGGCAAGAAGGAATCTATTCCTGACACAGCTCGCGTACTTGGCCGCATGTTTGATGGTATAGAGTATCGTGGATTTGAGCAGACAAAGGTTGAGGAGTTGGCAAAATATGCAGGTGTTCCTGTATGGAATGGTCTTACAAATGAGTCTCATCCTACACAGATGATTGCAGATATGATGACAATTAAGGAACATTTTGGAAAGCTTTCTGGAATAAAGTTTGTATATATGGGCGATGCCCGTTATAATATGGGTAACTCACTTATGGTCACATGTGCAAAACTGGGAATGGATTTTGTTGCATGTACAAACAAAAAGTATTTCCCAGAGGCTGCTCTTGTAGAAGAGTGCGAGAAGATAGCAAAGGAGACAGGCGCTACTATCACATTGACAGAGGATGTGGCAGCAGGTTGCAAGGATGCTGATGTTATCTACACAGACGTATGGGTTTCAATGGGAGAGCCTGATGAGGTCTGGGAGGAGCGTATCAAGGAGCTCAGCCCATATCAGGTAAATGCAAAGGCATTCTCATATGCGAAGCCAGGTGCTAAGTTTATGCACTGTCTTCCAGCATTCCACGATTTAAAGACTACTATTGGTCAGGAAATCTACGAGAAGTTTGGCATTGACTGTATGGAAGTTACAGACGATATTTTTGAAGGTGAGCGTTCAATAGTCTTTGATGAGGCTGAGAATCGTATGCACTCAATAAAGGCTATCATGTACGCAACATTGGGAAATGCTTAATCAAATTACATACGAATACTATGATACTGTAGATTCAACAAATGATAGAATAAAGGACAGGGCCCGCCAGAACGCAGATGGGGGCCTTGTTATTTCTGCAGGCACTCAGACAGCAGGCAAGGGACGTATCGGCAGAAAATGGGAGTCGCCTACCCATGACTCTATTTCTACATCTATGCTGCTTAGACCAGAGGAGATTAGCCTTGATGCTATTCCGACTATTACGGTGGTGGCAGCTATGGCTGTTAGAGATGCCCTCAGCAGATTATATGGATTAGATGGTCAGATTAAATGGCCTAATGACATCGTCCTTGATGGAAAAAAGATTTGTGGTATCCTCACAGAGATGGAATTAAAAGAAGGCAAGGTTTGGTACGTGGTTGTGGGCATAGGTGTTAATGTGCACAACAGGCAATTCCCAGAAGACATTGCCTTTAAAGCTACGTCAGTTGATTTGCAGCTGGAATCAGTTGGCAAGCAAGGCCACAGAGGAGAACTTACAAAAGCTATATGGGAGAGCTTCAAAAAGTATTATAATATCTTTATTCAGACACAGGATATGAGTGGCTTGAAGGAAGAATATGAAAGCCATCTTGCTAATTGTGGACAACGTGTTAGAATAGAAGCTCGGGATGATTCCTACGAGGCTACTGCTATTGGCATTAATAATCGAGGTGAGCTGATAGTTGATGCTGATGGCGAGGAAAGAATAATCAGAACCGGTGAAGTATCGGTAAGAGGAATATACGGATACGTATAGCTTTTTTCGATTAAAGGAGATATATGGACGAAGTAGTTTTATGTGGCTCTAGTTGCTACACTAAGAAATTTTATTTGAATCCAGAATTTGAGGGACTCCCTCCAATGATTAAGGATGAGCTGAAAGTTATGTGCGTGCTCTACACCGAGGAGGTCAGCGGCACCATTCAGATGCTCTTTGATGAGGATGGTTCTCTTCGCATTCAGGTGGACCACAATGAAGACGATTTGCTTTATGATGAGATTGGTTCTGCTCTTGAGGTCAAGAGAATGCAAAGGGAGCGTATGGAATTATTTGAAGCTCTTGAAACATATTATAAAGTCGTATTCTTAGGTGAGGGAGGTCTTTAGACTATGCTACTTACAATAGACGTTGGAAATACAAATATCACACTTGGTGTGTTTAAGGACGAGGAACTTTTAGGTTCATTTCGTGTAACAACAAAAATCAATCGTACATCAGATGAGTTCGGTATTACATTTAGAGAGATTCTTCGCTCTAACAATTTGGACGCAGCAGAAATAGATGACGTTATCATAGCTTCGGTTGTGCCAAATGTTATGCACTCACTTACCAGCTCAATCATCAAATATTTTGACACACAGCCAATTATTGTTGAGGCTGGAATTAAGACTGGCATCAGAATAGCTACAGAGAATCCAAAGCAGATTGGTGCAGACCGTATCGTTGATGCGGCTGGAGCATACGAGCTTTACGGAGGACCTGTACTTGTTCTTGATTTCGGAACAGCTACTACATACGATTTGGTAGATGCAAGTGGCGCATTTGTTTCAGGTGTTACAGCTCCTGGTATCAGAATCAGTGCCAAGGCCCTCTGGGAAGACGCAGCTAAGCTTCCTGAGATTGAGATTAAAAAGCCAGAGAAGATTCTTGCTAAGGAGACAATTTCTTCTATGCAGGCCGGTCTTGTTTATGGTCAGATTGGTCAGACAGAATACATTGTTAAGAACATGATCAAAGAGAGTGGTTATGAGAATGTTAAGGTGGTAGCTACTGGCGGTCTTGGTAATCTTATTGCAAGCGAGACACAGTGCATTGACATTTACAATCCAAACCTTACACTTTTTGGTATGAAATTTATTTACGATAAGCAAAAGAAATAATGATTGAACAATTACAAATAGGAAATGTAAAACTAGAGAATAATTTGATTTTGGCACCAATGGCAGGCGTAACCGACCTGCCATTTCGTTTGCTTTGCAAGAAACAAGGAGCAGCTCTTTGTTGCATGGAAATGGTTAGTGCCAAGGGTATTTACTACAAAAACAAAAATACAGAGAGCCTTCTTACCGTAGATGAAAGAGAACGACCAGTAAGTTTGCAGTTGTTTGGTTCTGACCCAGCGATTATGGGAGCAATGGCAGCCAAAATAGAGCATAGAAACTTCGACATCCTTGATATCAACATGGGATGTCCAGTGCCAAAGGTAGTAAACAATGGTGATGGCTCGGCGCTTATGAAGAATCCAGTTCTCGCCGGACGAATAATCGAGAGCATGGTAAAGGCAATAAAAAAGCCCGTAACTGTAAAGATTCGTAAAGGATTTGACGATAATCATATCAACGCAGTAGAAATGGCGCACGTGGCGGAGGAATCTGGTGCAGCGGCTGTGGCAGTCCACGGTCGTACAAGAGAACAATACTATTCTGGCAAGGCTGACTGGGATATCATTCGACAGGTTAAGGAAGCAGTTTCAATTCCAGTAATCGGAAACGGCGACATCCTTGATGCGAGGGATGTAATCGCTATGAAAGAGCAGACTGGCTGTGATGGATTTATGATAGGAAGAGGTGCACAAGGCAATCCGTGGATTTTCCATCAGATACTACATTACTTTGAAACCGGTGAACTAATCGGCAAGCCTCCTATGGAAGAAATGGTAAAGACCATGCTTAGACATGCAAAGCTGCAGATTGAATTTAAGGGCGATTATTTAGGCATCCGCGAGATGCGAAAGCATGCAGCTTGGTACACTGCTGGTTACAAAGGCGCAAGCAAACTTAGAGGCAAGATAAATGATGTAGAATCCTACGAAGAACTAGAGCAACTTTTCGAAAGATTTATGAGTCAGTATAACTAGATTTTCTAAATATTTTATGAACATAATTTTGAGTTCTTGACATCATTTTATGCGTGGCTTATAATTGCCTAAGTTATTGAATTTAATAAGATTTCGATAAGTGGAATCTTTTCTAAAAATATGAAATCCGAAGTGAAAGGAAATCGATATGGAACCAAAGAAGAATTTACTTACAGCCGAAGGACTTAAGATATTAGAAGACGAACTTGAAGATCTCAAGGTCAATAAAAGAAAAGAAGTTTCTCAGAAGATTAAAGAAGCCAGAGAGCAGGGCGATCTTTCAGAGAATGCAGAATACGATGCTGCTAAGGATGAGCAGAGAGATATCGAAGCTCGAATCGAAGAAATCGAAAAAATCCTTAAAAATGCAGAGGTCGTTACAGACGAGCACGACACAAAGAATATTAACATCGGTTGGACAGTTACCCTTCTTGACGTAGAATTTGATGAAGAAGTTGAGTACCGTATCGTTGGTTCTACAGAGGCTAACAGCCTTAAGGGCAAGATTTCAAACGAATCACCAGTTGGTAAAGCTATTCTTGGACGTAAGAAGGGCGATACAGTTACAGTAGAGACAGAAGCTGGTGAATTCAAATACAAGATTCTTGCAGCCAAGAAGAGTAAATAAATACAGTTGATGACTATTTTTAGCGCCGCGACTCATTTGGGTCGCGGCATTTTTAACTTTAATAGAAAAAACACATGCTAATGTCTTCTCCTTGAGGAGAAGCTGTCAGCTAAGCTGACTGATGAGGTGTATTTTAACTGGAGGTAGAATAATGCTAGAAAAATTCAAGAAAAAATACATCGGCGACAAAGCCTTTTATAAACGTTACATCTTCCTGGCAACTCCAATGATTATCCAAAACGCAATTACGAATTTCGTTAGCTTTTTGGACAACATAATGGTAGGTCAATTAAGAGAGGAAGCAATATCTGCGGTAGCTACCGTCAATCAATTAAATTTTGTTTTTTTGTTGGCTGTTTTTGGTGCAGCGTCAGCAGGTAGTATATATGGAGCCCAGTATTTTGGAAAGGGTGACCACAAAGGTCATATGTACACCTTTAGATTTAAGCTATATGCAACGCTTATAGCGACACTTATAGGAACACTTATCTTTTTATTCTGGGGAAGTGATTTGATATCTCTTTTCCTAACTGAAAGTGAAGGAACTTCAAAGGAAGTTGCTCTTTCATATGGTATGAAATACCTAAAAATTATTTTGATTGGTTTAGTGCCTTTTGCAGTAAACCAAGCCTACGCGACAACTATTAAAGAAACAGGTCAGACTGTTGTTCCTATGGTGGCGGGAATGGTAGCCGTTGCAACAAATGCGATTCTAGATTACTGCTTAATTTTTGGATTTGGACCATTCCCAGAATTGGGCGTTGAAGGAGCTGCAATAGCTACAGTAATAGCAAGATACATAGAAGCGATTATTGTTATTGCCTGGGCGCATACCCATAAAAAGGTTAATCAATATCTTGAGGGTGCATACATTGGACTTGGAATACCTGCAGATTTGCTCAAGCAGATTATGATAAAGGGTGCGCCACTGATGTTCAATGAAATGCTTTGGGCAGCAGGTGTAAGTGCAGTAACACAAAGCTACTCAGTTCGAGGAATGAACGTGCTTACAGCCTTAAGCATATCAAACACAGTTTCAAATTTGTTTAATATAGTGTTTATACAGTTGGGTGCTTGCATCAGCATCATAGTCGGACAGCACTTAGGTGCAGGAGAGCTTGAAGAAGCGAAGGACGCTGACAACAAGATGATATTCTTTTCGGTGGCATGTTGCACCGTGATGGCGATTATCATGTTCCTTTGCGGTGGCTTGTTCCCACAGATTTACAATGTTAATCAAAGCGTTCGCGAGCTTGCAAGCAGATTTATTGCCGTGTCTGCGATATGGATGCCATTTTGTTCATTCAGCCACTGTGCATACTTTACACTTCGTTCGGGCGGAAAAACGCTTGTTACTTTCCTGTGGGATTCTGTTTTCCAATGGGTAATAATTGCGCCGTTTGCATTTGTGTTAGCTCATTATTCACCACTTGGTATTGTGGCAATATTTTTCATCGTATCTGGAACAGAGCTAATCAAAAATATTACAGGCTATTTCATGGTAAAAAGCGATGTTTGGCTACAGCAAATAGTTTAGAAATGTAACATAATTGCTGAGCGTTCTTGACATGTATTTAAACCGTAGTCTATAATTGAATAGTTTGTAAATAGGTGATTCTAATGATATTTGTGGGCGTATTTTAAATGTATTCCACAAGAAGTCAAAAATATTTAGTTTTAAATAGATAAGGAGAAATTATGGCACAGCAGAATAATGGTTCAAA
The DNA here is from genome assembly GCA_002309345.1 of Pseudobutyrivibrio sp. UBA1225. GTDB lineage: Bacteria > Bacillota > Clostridia > Lachnospirales > Lachnospiraceae > Pseudobutyrivibrio. The sequence goes on along the minus strand of DBWZ01000012.1, from coordinate 9,903 downwards.
CCAAGACGTAAACCAGCTACTTAAGGTCCGTCGCGAAAAGCTTGCGGCACTTCAGGAGGCAGGCAAGGATCCATTTCAGATTACAAAGTTCGATCAGACACATCACACAGACGAGGCTCGTTCACTATACGAAGAGCACGAAGCAAAGCTTCTTGCAGGACGTGCCCAGGTAAATACAGAGGGCATGGATGAGGATGCTGCAAAACAGGCAGTTAATGAAGATTATAATGAGCGTCGAGCTATCATGGATGCAGATCCAATCCACGTTAGTATTGCAGGACGTATGATGTTCAAGCGTGTTATGGGTAAAGCTAGCTTCTGTAACATCCGCGACCGCAAGGGAGACGTTCAGGTATACGTTGCAAGAGATGCAATCGGCGAAGAGCCATATGCTGATTTTAAGAAATCCGATATCGGAGATATTTTTGGTATCAAGGGCTATATATTCAGAACAAAGACAGGCGAGATTTCAATTCATGCTGAGGAGATTACGCTTCTTTCAAAATCTCTTCAGATTTTACCAGAAAAGTTCCACGGTCTTACAGATACAGACATGAGATATCGTCAGCGTTATGTTGACCTTGTTATGAACAAGGACTCGCGTGATGTTTTTGTTAAGCGTTCGCTTATGATGAAGGAAATCCGTAACTTCCTTGCAGAGCGTGATTTCATGGAGGTTGAGACTCCTATCCTTGTTTCAAATGCAGGTGGTGCAGCAGCTCGTCCATTCGAGACACACTATAACTCTCTTAACGAGGATGTTAAGCTTCGTATTTCTCTTGAGCTTTACCTTAAGAGACTTATTGTTGGTGGCTTCGAGCGTGTATACGAAATCGGTCGTGTATTCAGAAACGAAGGTGTTGATACTCGCCACAATCCAGAGTTCACACTTATGGAGCTTTACCAAGCATATACAGATTATGAAGGCATGATGGAGCTTACTGAGACTATGTTCCGTCGTCTTGCTGAAAAGGTTGTTGGTTCTACAAAGCTTTCTTATAACGGAATCGAAATAGACCTTGGCAAGCCATTCGAAAGACTTACAATGACAGACGCTGTTAAGAAATATGCAGGTGTTGATTTTGATACAGTTGCAGACGATGAAGCTGCAAAGGCTTTAGCTCGTGAAAAGGGTATCGAGTTTGAGGAGCGTCACAAGAAGGGTGACATCCTTAACCTCTTCTTCGAGGAATTCTGCGAGGAGAATTTGGTTCAGCCTACATTTATTATGGACCACCCAATCGAGATTTCACCTCTTACCAAGAAGAAGCCATCTGACCCTTCAAAGGTAGAGCGTTTCGAACTCTTCATCAATGGATGGGAGATGTGTAACGCATACTCAGAGCTTAACGATCCAATTGATCAGCGTGAGCGTTTCGCAGCTCAAGATGCTAACGCAGAGGCTGGTGACGACGAAGCAGAGCACACAGATGAGGACTTCCTCAACGCACTTGAAATCGGTATGCCACCTACAGGCGGTATCGGATATGGTCTTGACAGACTTTGCATGCTTCTTACAGACAGTGCAGCTATCCGTGATGTATTGCTCTTCCCGACTATGAAATCGCTTGATTCCGACAAGAAGTCAAGCAAGTCTTCAGAAGGAGCAGATTCAAACAACGGATTCTTCACTCCAAACAGCAGAATTGATTTTTCAAACGTAAAGATTGAGCCATTATTCGAAGAGTCAGTAGATTTTGAAACTTTCTCAAAGAGTGATTTCAGAGCTGTAAAGGTTAAGGCGTGTGAAGCAGTTCCAAAGAGCAAAAAGCTTCTTCAGTTCACACTCGATGATGGAACTGGCACAGACCGCACTATCCTTTCTGGCATTCATGAATTCTACGAGCCAGAGGAATTAGTCGGCAAGACTCTTATCGCAATTACGAATCTTCCACCACGTGCTATGATGGGAATTGATTCTTGCGGTATGTTACTTTCAGCTGTAAACAACCTTAAGGATTCAGACGGTGAAGAGCTTCACCTTCTAATGGTTGACAACCACATCCCTGCAGGTGCAAAACTGTACTAGAAATGGTCCATGGGGACGGGGTTAATGGTCCAAAATTGAATGATTAAATTATTTGAAGGAGTGGTGTAATGCCACTCCTTTTTATATTCAATGTTAACCTGCCTTAATCGCATGCTCAAAAAGTATAGTACAGTGCTTTATTTATGCACAAAAAATAGATATAGTAGATGATAAGTGATTTGTATCTATGTAGCAGGAAAATAACTAGATTTGGTTTATAGAAAAGAGGGAAGAATAATGGCAGAAAAAGCTCTAATATACATACATGGTAAGGGTGGTACGGCCGCTGCTTCAGAGTATTTCCAACAGCTCTTTCCAGAATATGATACTTTTGGATTTGATTATAAAGCAGAGAATCCATGGGAAGCAGAAGTCGAGTATAAAGGATATTTCACTAAGCTTTCTAAAGAGTACTCATATATTACAGTTATTGCATCTAGTTTGGGGGCATACTTTTTGATGATAGCTGGGGTTAGCGATATGATTCAGAAGGCGTTTTTGGTTTCTCCAATCGTAGATATGGTGAGCACTGGTTTCATACTGATGAGCAAACTGAATATAGAAAAAATTGGCTTAACAAACATAAGTAATGCTATGACTATTAGGACAAATAAATTTGTATACTAAGGAGAGGATTTTAATAAAATGAACTACAGACTTGGAAAAATAGAAGATTTAGATGCAATAGAAAGATTAATTAAGGATGCAATATCTTTGATGAGAGAGCAAGGTATAGAGCAGTGGGATGAGGTGTATCCTGCCCGCGAAGATTTTGCAAAGGACATAGAGCAAGGTTATTTATATGTTGCTGATAAAGAGGATAAAATGGCTGCCATTTATGTTATAAGCGAAGAGTGTGATGCTGCGTACATGAATGGACAATGGGAAAATGAAAAGCCTTGCATTATTCATAGACTCTGCGTGTCAGCAGATTGTCAAAACGAGGGCATAGGAAAGAAGGTGCTTAATCATATAGAAAATCAGCTTGTCGACATGGGATATGATTCAGTACGATTAGACGTTTTTTCTGAAAACCCTTATGCACTTAAATTATATGACAAAAACGGATACACCAAGCGCGGTCACGCTGACTGGCGAAAGGGAAGATTTTATCTTATGGAGAAAAGCATATGAAAGTAAATAGAGTTTATTCGCCGGACATATACAAAAAGATAATGCTGGCAGAAGCGGATAAAAAAGATGATATATATCGCTATGATATGATGATGCCATTTAAGGGTAAGTGGGATTGTTATCACATACCTATGAAGCCAACACATCCAGGCGGATATGATATTATCATGGCTAATAACAGACTAGGGCTACTGCCTCCATCAGAGGTGGATAGTGGATATGAAGCGCAGATAGAAGCATTGACTGACGAAGTTATTTGGGATTTATGTCAAAAGGCAATTGAAACTGCGTTAAAGAGATTTGAAGAGCAAGGAGTAGAACTAAAGGTTAAAGAGTATTTGTATTCAATCTTCTTGGCTAATCCAAAGAATCCATATACAGTCATGAACGAAGGCTATTGTGGTGATGGAGGAATACCAGGGTATATTATGGGATGGCTCATTCCTTCTGAGAATACAATTAAGAGGCTGCCTTCAGCATTAGCTCACGAAACTAACCATAATGTGCGGTATCAATATATCAAGTGGACTAACGATATCAATTTGGCAGAAATGATAGTTAGTGAGGGGCTTGCAGAAAACTATGCTACAACTATTTTTGGCGAAGAATTCCTTGGACCATGGGTTACTAAAACAGATATGGAACTTATGCCGCTCATAAAAGAGATAATCCATGACGGTTTGAATGTAACTGGATTTGATAACATAACATCCTATCTATATGGTGATGAGATGGCAGAGATTCAAGGCTTTCCTAAAGTAGGACTGCCTTACTGTGCCGGATATGCCACCGGATACTACCTAATCAAGTATTACTTAGAGAAGACAAAGCTCCCGATTGAAAAGGCGACAATTCTTCCGGCTGAGGAGATACTCAAAGAAGTAAGCGAGTTTTGGGAACTTTAGAGCGCCAGTTTAGAGGATATGTTATTTTAATTAAAATCATGATAGAATAGAAATAATCCAAAAACGGTAGATGGAGGTTGAATTATGTGTAATGTGAAAAAATATGAGGATATATATAAGGAAATAGAAAAATTAGATATTGATGATACAATGCAGTTAGTTTTGGAGAGTAAATCTGAGGATGCAAAAGATTTTTATGAACTAGTTGGAGATTTTCTTCTTCAGAAGCGTCAAAAGGAAGCAATTGCGAGGAATGTGTTTTAATGAAAAAGTATGTGGTGCTTGCTGGAGTTAATGGAGCTGGAAAATCAACGTTTTATTCATCAACAAATAAGTTCTCAGAATTTAAAAAAATAAATTTAGATGATGTTGTTCGTGAAATTGGCAATTGGAGGAATGCTGCTGATATAGTTAAAGCTGGTAAAATTGTAATATCTAATATCAATGAATATTTTCGCGAGGGTGTATCCTTTTCTCAGGAAACAACATTATGTGGGAAATCAATTTTAAACAACATAGAAAAGGCTAGGCAATTAGGCTATGTTATTGAGATGCATTATGTTGGCGTTGATTCTGCAGATATAGCGAAGAATCGTGTTGCCAATAGAGTTGCAAACGGAGGACACGGAATCTCAGAGGAAGATATTGAACGCAGATATATTGAATCTTTCGAGAATCTAAAATTTGTTTTGCCTGAATGTGATTTAGTAGCACTATATGATAATACAGAATCATTTAGAAGATTTGCTCTTTACAAAAAAGGTAAGCAAGTTAGATTGTCTAGCAGAGTACCAATATGGTTTAAAAAAATAGATTTGTAATATTAATATAATACAATGCAGATGCTCAATTGCATCTGCATATTTTTTAGAAAAAACTTATTATAGATATTGACCCTCACGTTGCGTCATAGGTTAGGATGATTGTATCAAGAGACAGGAGGACATAATAATGCGAACCGTAAAGGAAGTATCAGAGCTTACAGGTATCTCAGTGCGCACTCTTCATTACTACGATGAAATAGGGCTTTTAAAACCTACGGAAGTTAATGATGCGGGATATAGGCTTTATGACGATAAAGCAATCAGTAGGCTCAGTCAAATTCTTGTGTTTAAAGAGCTTGATCTTCCACTTGCTGACATCAAACTTATTATGGATAATCCAAATCTTGATAGTAGTTGTGTGTTGGCGAAACAGCGTAAAATGTTATGTTTGAAAAAGCAGAGGATTGAACGTATTATCGCCGGAATAGACGAAATGATGAAAGGGGACAATATGGACTTTACAGTATTTGATGAAACAGAACTTCAAATTATGTTTGATGATATGTTTGAGAATATGAATGAATCCCAGAAGCAGATATTCATAGATACATATGGAAGTGTTGAAGAATGGGAAAAGCAATTTAAAGAAAGTGCTTCTGATGAAAAAACTCAAAAGAATTTTGCAAAGATGATTGAATGGTATGGAACTAAGGATGGGGTTAAAGAAAGTATAAAGACTACTCCTAAGCCAGAAGTGTTCATGTCATATCAAAAGCGAATGGATGAAATTCAAAAGAAAATCGCTGATAAGAAGGGAGTAGATGTTAATAGTTTTGAGATTCGGCAGCTAGTGGGAGAATACGATTTTGTTGCAAAACAGCTTTATCAAATTAAAGAACCAAAGGCCTTATTACTTGATATAGCAAGAGGATATCAAGAGAATGAGGAACTAGCTGCAGGTATTGATTCTATATACGGAAGTGGATCAGCAAAGTATATAGGCGAAGCAATTGAAGCGTTTTATAAATAATAAAAAAATAGATTCATGGAATGAATATATCAATTCACCTTCATATAATTCATGGCGGGGAAATTCCTTTGAAATTGTATGTTTGAACCACATAGAGCAGATAAAATCAACGCTAGGAATAAGTGGCATAGAAACGAATGAGTATTCATGGAGAAGTAAGGATAAATCTGAATGTGTTCAAATAGATTTAATTATAGATAGAAAAGATGGAGTTATAAATCTATGTGAGATGAAGTATACAAATGATGAGTATATGCTAGATTACGATGAACAAAACAGGTTGCAGAAGAGAATGACAATTTTTCAAAAAGAATCAGGTTCAAAGAAGGCAATCCATATAACCTTAATAAGCGCGAATGGATTTAAACGAAGTAAATATTCAAGTATAGTTCAAAATGAGATTACTGGGGACGAGTTATTTGAATGAAAATCAGATGCTCCAACAGGGGCATCTTTTTTTAAAATAGAGTTAGACACAGCTAACTATAAGTAGTAATATATAATCACAAAATTTACAAGACCATTTAGTTATATAGAAAAGAGGGAAAATATGAAAGTAAATTACAAAAATTGGATGCCAAAAGGAATGGTGCTAGGAAACCTTGCGGTTACATGTGTGTTGATAATTGTCACCGTATTGGTAGGACTAGCTCCAATTGGTGGAAGAAATGCCAATGAGCTTATGCGAAAATATCCTTTATCAAATGTTACAGCAGTTGATTATTCAGAAGTATCTGTGGCAAAAGCCAAAGACTACAACAAAGAATTGATAAATCAAGGTCGTTGCAAAGTGCAGCAGGGTGATGTGTCTGCTCTTGATTTCAACGAAGAATATGATCTTGCTACAGCCTTTGAGACAATCTATTTTTGGCCAGGACTTGAAAAGTGTTTTACACAAGTAAATAAGGCCCTAAAGCCGGGCGGAACTTTCATGATTGTGAATGAAGCTGACGGCAGGGATAAGGCTAGTTTGCAGTACGAGAAAATAATTGAGGGAATGAAGTGTCATACTATTGAAACAATAGAGGAAGCGTTGGTGAAATCAGGTTTTTCACAGGTAACATCTGATCATCACGAAAGCAAGCCATGGATTACTGTTATAGCAAAAAAATAAATGGGCATGTATACTCCAAAGCGCATAAACTCAGAAAGAGAGCGAGCTATGTTCAAAACAATTCTAAAAATCGACGGAATGATGTGTGGAATGTGTGAGTCACATATAAATGATATAATAAGAAAAGTAATTCCAAATGCGAAAAAGGTAAATAGCTCTCACGGTAAAGGAGAAAGCTCTTTTATTAGTGAGGCTGAGCCTAATAGCGAAGAGCTTATAGGGGCAATAAAAGAAACAGGATACAAGGTGCTTTCTATAAAAACTGAACCCTATACTAAGAAGTTTTTAGGTTTGTTTTAAAGAGGAAATATTATTATGTGGCAAATTATATTAATCCCCTTTTTGGGTACGAGTTTAGGTGCGGCTAGTGTATTTCTTTTTAAGGAAGGAATGACAGAAAAATTACAGCGCGCGCTTACTGGGTTTGCTTCAGGAGTAATGGTGGCCGCCTCATTTTTTAGTTTAATTGTTCCTGCGCTAGAGCAGGTCGAAGAAATGGGAAGGCTGAGATTTATTCCAGTGGTAATTGGTTTTACTATTGGTATGCTCTTTTTGCTTTTTTTAGATGACATTACACCTCATATGCACTTTAATAAACTTGAAGAAGGACCTAGATCAAAATTAAAAAGAACTACAAAGCTAGTGTTGGCAGTTACGCTTCACAATATTCCAGAAGGAATGGCGGTTGGAATCGTTTGTGCAGGATGGTTGCACGGGAATAAAGCGATTACTTTTGCGGGAGCTTTGGCGTTATCTCTTGGTATTGCGATTCAAAACTTTCCAGAGGGAGCTATTGTCTCAGTTCCGCTTTTGGGCGAAGGAGTGCCAAAGAAAAAGACCTTTGTCTATGGTGTTTTGTCGGGTATAGTAGAACCTATTGGAGCGCTACTTGTAATCGCAGCTTCAAAGCTACTTATTCCCACTATGCCTTACTTACTCAGCTTTGCAGCAGGGGCGATGTTGTATGTAGTTGTTGAGGAATTGATTCCAGAAATGTCCGAAGGGCCCCATTCAAATATTGCGACATTATGCTTTGCTATAGGATTCATAGTGATGCTGTCACTAGATATAGGCTTAGGATAAAATCGCCCGCACATTAATGATAAAAAATATCAAAAACAATAAAAACAATCTCTTGTACCAAACAAGGAGTTCTGCTAATCTATTCTTGGTTAGAAGCATCTAACCGAGTGTAAATCATTGTAGAACTCCTTTTTCATTTTTAAAGAGTTGCTACCTCTTGAAAAAGGAGTTCAAATTATTTGAAAGGATGGTTTGTTATGGATTATTTAGAAATTGAGAAAGTAATTGGTAGAGAGATTCTTGATTCAAGAGGAAACCCTACAGTTGAATGTGAGGTTGTTCTTGTTGATGGAACTGTAGGTCGCGGTATGGCTCCATCGGGTGCTTCAACTGGCGAATTTGAGGCCCTTGAGCTTAGAGATGGAGATAAAAATAGATATTTAGGTAAAGGTGTTATTAAAGCTGTAGAAAATATCAACGGACCTATTGCTGATACAATTTGTGGCATGGACGCATCTGATATCTATGCTATTGACGCAGCTATGATAAAAGCAGATGGAACAAAAGACAAATCAAAATTTGGTGCAAATGCAATTCTCGCAACCTCCATTGCATGCTGCAGAGCAGCAGCAACTGCCCTTGATATTCCTCTTTATAGATTCTTAGGCGGTGTAAATGGAAATAGACTTCCAGTGCCAATGATGAACATTGTAAACGGTGGATGTCATGCACTTTCATCAGGACTTGATGTTCAAGAGTTTATGATTATGCCAGTTGGTGCAGCATCATTCAAGGAAGTACTTCGTCAGTGTGCTGAAGTTTTCCACGCCCTTGCAGCTATTTTAAAGGATAGAGGTCTTGCAACATCAGTTGGTGATGAAGGTGGATTTGCTCCAGCTCTTAAATCTGATGAAGAGGCTATTGAGACAATCCTCGAAGCAGTTAAAAAAGCTGGTTATGAGCCAGGAAAAGATTTCAAGATTGCAATGGATGCTGCTTCTTCAGAGTGGAAGACAGGTAAGGTTGGTGAGTACAAGCTTCCAAAGGCTGGCACAGTATACAGCTCAGAGCAGCTTATCGATCACTGGAAAAAGCTTGTTGAAAAATATCCTATCATTTCTATTGAGGATGCACTTGATGAAGAGGATTGGGAGGGCTGGAAGAAGCTTACAGCAGAACTTGGAGACAAGGTTCAGCTAGTAGGAGATGATTTGTTTGTTACTAACACAGAGAGACTCTCAAAGGGTATCAAGAATGGATGTGGTAACTCAATCCTTATCAAGTTAAACCAGATTGGTTCAGTTTCAGAAACACTTGAAGCTATTAAAATGGCACACAAGGCGGGCTACACAGCAATCTCTTCACACCGAAGCGGTGAGACAGAGGACACAACAATTGCTGATTTGGCGGTAGCGTTAAACACATGTCAAATCAAGACAGGTGCTCCATCAAGAACAGAGCGAGTAGCAAAGTACAATCAGCTTCTTAGAATAGAAGAACAGCTTGGCGACGCTGCAGTTTATCCAGGTATGGCAGCATTCAACGTTAACAACTAATAATACTAAATCCCCAGAAGAGGTTGTTTCTGGGGATTTGTTTTCTACTTTATGTGAAATCACTTTATAATTTCAATGATGTAAAAAAGTCACTCAATAATTGATAAGGAGAAATGGAAAACATCAGATTAGGTAAGCATGGTGCCAGTGCAGGTTGGAGCGTATAAAATAATAGAGATTTGACAAATACCCTAGGGCAGAATATATTAATCAAAAGATTAGTATATCCCTCTGGGGTATTATTTTACCTTATAGGATTAGGGTGTCAAAACACACTGTCTTTTGACACCCTAATCCTATAAGGTAAAAAACACACTTCGTGTGAAAGATGTGTCTCGGCGACAGAAG
>DBWZ01000072.1:14771-30780 GCA_002309345.1 Pseudobutyrivibrio sp. UBA1225 | reverse complement strand
GTTGCCTGAATGTAATCAAACTGCCAATGTAAGACTTTTTCGAAAGCTGCAATCACTTCTTCTTTATTATTCAAATGCAGGTATTCCCCACTCATTAAACGCAATGGGCTTGAAGAATATGTAGATAATTTTTCATATGTAGAAATATCTTCATAATTACCGTTTGCTATAGCTTGTGCCATATAAACATATGTACTGTAGTAAATAAACCTTTCATATTTAGACATATTCTTATACTCGGCTATTGCTTCTTCATCTGTTTTACCTTCATGATTTACTGTTAACGCATAATGCTTAGCCTCTTCCTCAGTGTTAAATGGTATTTCCATTAATATACAATCCCATGAAGAATCGTTTTCTATGAACGAAACTGTATCCACAAGTTCTTGATAAACCTGTTGTGGATCTTCCGCAGGCAGTTCTGCGGCACTAACCGGAGCATCAAAGCTCATCAACATGGCTAAACACAAAACACTAGAAACGATTAATCTTACGATTCTTTTCATAATCAACCTCCATTTTTAAGAAACTTCAACGCCGTACTTTTCTTTAATCTGGTTTTCTATTTCCTTGTCACTTTTCTGTTCTTCAAAATGACTAGATGCAATCATTCTCTCTACGTATTCACGAACTTCCTTGTCGGACTCTTCTCCCTCACCAAACTTAGTAGAAAGAAGTGTGTATAAATAGCTATCTGAAGGAAAGTTATCTTCAAATGGAACAATAGTATTCTCCGCAAAGAGCAAGCCACATCCTGCATCAGCATTTGTAACATAACCCATTTGCGATTCTGAAATATTTAACATTCCGGCTAACACACGCAAGTTTTCTGATTTTTGATTCAACATCATAATGAAATCAGAGTTAGAAAGCATTCCTCGCGCCTGCTCAGACATAAGTAAGTCCTCAATATCCTGTGTGATACCAGTAATAACAAGACCATACTTTCTACCACGCTTATAAAGCTGCTTTAAATAGTCTGCTGAATAATAGCTCTTGAACATAACGTGAATCTCATCACAATAGCAATATGTTCTAACACCGTTGGACTTATTTTCTACCATTCTGTTCCAAATAAAGTCGAATACTATTATTAAGGCAATTTGTCTTAACTGTTCTCCAAGATCTCTAACATTAAATACTACAAATCGATTATCAACATCTACATTTGTTTTGTGAGCAAACACATCCATTGAACCTCGTGTAAAGTACTCAACACCTTCTGCAACATAGTATGCCTCGTTGCTAACCTTTGCTTCTTCATCCAATGCATCCTGTAAATCCAAGAGAGTAGGCAAGTACTCTTTGTCAAAATCATGGTTCAAGTATTCCTGATAAGCTTTTCGAACGCATCTATCTACAATAGTCTTCTGAGAAGGGGTTACCATAGTAGATGTATCAGAACCGCCCATTGAAATCATTCTTTCCACTATTGAAAGGATATAATCTGATTTCTTTTTCAATGCCTTTTCTTTCTTGGTGTCAAGCGGTGTCATCATTGGATCATCGTCATCATCTAAACCGTAATCCTCTGGCATATCCATAGGATTGATGTAGAATTCAGAATCTGCTGAGATTTTAACAACTGTACCGCCAAAGCATTTACAAATAGCTGAATACTCATTCTCAGGATCAATTACAAGAATTCCAGTTTTATCATCATCCAAGAATACATTTAGCATCTCTCGTTTAACCGCAAATGATTTACCAGAACCAGATGAACCTAAGATAAATCCAGATGGTGTCTTCATCTCAGTTCGATTAATAATAACAAGGTTGTGAGAAATACTATTTAAGCCGTAGTAGAAACCACCGTTGTGGAACAGTTCCTGATTTCTAAATGGCATAAATATTGAAGAAGACTCTGTAGTAAGCGCTCTATCAACACACATATCATGTGGATGATAACCAAATGGTAATGTTACTCGCCATGCCTCTTCCTGCTGTATTGTCAATGTCTGTAACTGACAAGTATACTTTCGGGCAATACTCATAACCAAATTACTATTGTCATCAAGCTCTTCCAATGTTTTGCCATGTACAAGACAAGTGATTGTTACAAAGAACATTTTCTGATTCTTATTTAGCATATCATCGTACAATTCTTCAGCTTGGGCATGAGCATCCTTAATTGAATGCTGGATTATATCTGGAGAATATCCAGCTTTAATAGCTCTTTTCTCGGCTTCCATTTTGTTTGCCTCAATACCAGTCAACTGTTTTTGTACGATTCTAAGGCCCTTATCTTGAGCAACAGGTTGTATAGACAATGTGGTCGTAATTGGAAAGCTTTGGTCAACCAATTCAGAGTAAAACTCATCTTGTAATGATTTTGGCAGATTGTTAAGATATAACACTCTGTAGTAATCATCTTCTATCTGAATATGCTTTGGTCGAAATTCCATATATTCTGGGGCTATATAATCCTTTGAAGAAATACCCTGTTTTTTAATATAGTCATAGTCGATATGGAATTCGCTTTCACGACCTTTTCTAAACTTGTCATGGAAAAATGATAATCTCTCTGTTGTTGTCAATGTTCTACCATCTGAACCAATTTTCTTTAGATTTTGAATTACTTCAGCATCTATTTTATGGAATTTCAGAATGGCCTCTATAGGAGAATTTGCATCAATAGTTATTGTAATATATTTTTGCAAATTCATGTCATTTTTTCCGGTACTCATTTGTCGAGCAATTACTTTATTGTATTCTTCTCTGTGTCTGTCTTGACCATCATTCTTGCTCTGCTTAAAAATCTTACGCTGCTGTTCTGCTTTAGACACCACTCTGTTATCAACACAGATTTGAAACTTCATCTCATCTGAGAAATAGTTGAAGAACTCACCCAATTTAACAAATATATCTACTTGCTCATCCTGTTGCGCTGTTTTGTAGTTGATATCCTTGATAGAATACATCTTGCTATATTTGTTAGGCTCTACCTCAAACAAGCCCTCATCATAATCGGCTATAAACGGAATAGACTGCTGCACTGTCTTTGGTATTACTGAAGTCGCCTTTCGTCTCTTTGCTAAAACTGAATTCTTCTTTTTAAGCTGCTTTTTTCCTCTTTCAATTTCTTGTTTCCTGAGCTTAATTTGTTCTTCTTTATATTTTTTGAGTATTTCAAACTCTTTTTTGTTTAACACATACTCTGGATTAGAAAGCTGCTTTTGCTCTATCTCTTTAGCTTGCTTTGCTAACTTTGTCTCTGTTCTCTTTCGCTTTTCTTTTCGTTCCTCGTCTTTTTTCTTTTTATTATTTTTATTATTAAAAGGATTCTTGACTGTAAAAAGCTTTTCTTTTTCCACATCATAAGGAGCCGCTTCCTTGTCCACATCCGTCGTATATGTAGCCTCTCCATTAGCTTCCGCTTCAGCTAATAAAAATGTTTTTTCCAACGCCATCTCCTCTTTGTATTTTGCTAATTTCTTTTTATCTTTTGAACTTTTGGGCATATCCTCTTTATCTGCCATATCTTGCCAGGTTCTAAAAGCATTCTCCACTTTGTATTTTCGCTTCACTGGATATAAAAACTGTGTGAGAAATATTACCTTTGCCATCCTCTCCATTGGCACTCCATTGAATCTTATGTAACCAATCGATAGAAGAGGTAAACCAATGATAATTATCGCCCAGCCTAATACATCGTCTGACAAATAGTTGCGCCCCCACCAATAGAGCGGAACGCATATTGCCAACGTAATGATTGTACATATCAACTGCCTAGCTGTTAGTCCAAAAGCGATTTTTTCTTTGTATTTCCTGATTTCTTCAGGTATTCTTACCGCAATCATTTTTCATACCTTCCTTAAATTATCCTGCATCTAATACTGATTTGGCCCATTGACCGCTCTTAGCACATGCCATAACAAGTACTATTCCTCCAAGAATTAATTGATAACAAATATTATTTATATTTGTTAAAGCATCTCCACCGGAAGCCATCTCTTCGTTTACTATGCTTTTCATAATTGATCCAAAAACTTTTATACAGATCATAATCATTACTCCATGCAGGCACACACCGATAAAATTCAATAGAAACTTTTTTGTGATTCTACTAAACCCTCCGCCAGAACCATCTCCCAATGGGAAAAATGCGCATGGCAATGGGGATATAGCCAACAAGCAATACATTTCAAACATTCGTCCAAAAGCAATTACCGCCACTATTAATCCGCACATACGAATTATCAAACACGGAATGTTTAACGTCATCATGGCTCCAAGTGGTGCCCAAAAGCCATCTATTTTAGCACACTGCTCTGAAATACTAGCACTTAGCCTCGTTCCTATACCTATGTCTGTGGTCCCTATGCTACTTATCCATGATGAAGCTTGTTGATAACAGGCCTTTAAAAATTTTGGTGCAGTGTCTACAAATACCTTTGCCAAGCACATCTTTACCATAATCTTGAGACCATGTTCCCATTTTATTACGTCCACTTTGGAGGCAACCTGTGCAAGTTCTATTAGTAGGCAAATCCCAATGATAGTCATGCAAAAGGGCTTTAAGTAAGTGTCGGAAATTGATTGCATGTCAGACCACACTGTATCAACCTCAAAACCACTCTCGCCACCAGTTAGTACCGCTGAAGCTTTTCCAACCAATGCATCAAATTGTTCAAAGGCGCCTATTAACAGATTCTTTATTGCGTCTCTAATAAAATCCATACTAACATCATCTCCTCATAAAACGTTGCTATTAATTTCAACTCTTTACATCTAATAACATTTTACTTGAAGAAGCTTGATGTAATTGTAGCAACAGCTGTAACTATACCTCCAGCTACAATAGTGTTAATACCTCTAGTCTTCGCATCTGCATCATCATTTTTCCAACCAAGACCAAACATAACACCACCAACAAACATTACTACACCACCAAGTCGAGTTACCCATTTTTTAATTGTATCAGCTATTTCAGTCCACATACTATCTGCATCACCTGCATAAACTGTACCGCATATTGTTACCACCACAAGAGCCACGGCTACAATAGTACCCATATTACGATTTAAAAACTTTCCTACTTTTTCTTTTGTAACAATTTTTCTCATTTCAATTTCTCCTTTGCTATTTCATTATTTTTGTAAGGTTATATATCAATCCAAATGGATGGATAATCATTAATCTGCCATATACTCTAAATTATCCATGTATTTGGCAATTGTTTTCATTATGGAATTCTGATCTACGTTCATTGTAATCTCATCTTCCATCTCTTCTAATTCTTCGAGACCAACGTATTCGTCGTCCTCTTCATATATATCATCTTCGTATTTATCATCCTCATAATCTGATTTTACTTCGTCATAAATATTTGCCTCGTGCTCATAAGATAAGCTTCTGTCACTATCTGAAGTAAACTCATAATTAGGATGTTTCGTATAGTCGTATTTCTTTGAATAAAACGGAGGCCTACCAGTAATAAACAACAAGCAATCTGTGTTTGGCATCTTGGCTATCTCGTCTGATTCCATAAGGCCTCTACCAATTACATCCTCATTGACAGAACTACTACCCTGTCTTCCTCTAGTTCGGCCCGTAGTCTTTTTATCAAAAGTAGCTTTACCTAACAAATCTCGCACATAGTTTAATGTTTCTATGTGCCTTACGCCGCCTAGGAACAAGAACGAACTACAGTTATCAACTATTACTCCCCATTCCTTTTCGTACGCATTCTTAATTTGTTCTAGGGATTGCAAAATAATTGTCATTCCTACACCAAAGCTTCTCGCATATGACAGTAGCTGAACAAAATTTGGAACCACACAAGTGTTGGCAAACTCATCAAAAATAAATCTGACAGGTACTGGCAATCTTTGTCCTTCATGCCTGTGCACTACTGATGCACCATACTGTATCTCTTGGAAAAGAGTTGTAAAAAGCATACCTGAAACAAATGAGAACGTCTTGTCAGTAGGTGGGACAATGATGAAAATTGCCGTTTTTTCTTCACCAACTCTATCGAGCTGCATCTCATCTCTGCCAAGAATTCTTTGTATCTCTGCACCTCTAAATGGCTGCAGTCTTGCCAAAATCGACATAAGCACCGAGTTTCCCGTCTTATCTGGGGCTTTTGTTCTAAATTCTGAGAAGGTTCTATAAGCAAAGTCTTCTTCGCCAAATTCCTCCGCATACTTTCTAAAGAATATATCTAAATCAGAGTTGTAGTCTTCGATACTAGAATCTTTAATTTCAAGCATCGCTATCAGCTCTAACATCGTGGTAAATGTTTGACACTCTTCGGTAAATGCCTTTGGAATAGCATATAACAGAGCTTGCATAAACATTCGCTCAGCCTTTGGCCAAAATGGATCTGTACCTTCCTTTTTCTCGCCACCATCTGTATTGAGCATTACTGTTTCAACAAGTGCAACTACCCTTTCCTCATATCCTTGACGTTCAGGATGTAGATACAAAATTGGATTGAAGCATGAACTCTTTTCCTTATCTACAAGATCAAGTGCTCGCACCTTATAGCCTCGTTCTTTCTCTAAGAACGTGCCACCCTTCTCTAAAATCTCACCCTTTGGATCCGTAAATACGAACGATGAATGCGCTTGCAACAGGTTCGGCATAACATATCCTCTTGTTTTACCAGTACCAGAACCACCGACTATCAAGGTATTCATGTTTATAGACTGATTATTTATGAAAGATATTTTTTCAGTCATAGTAAGCGGCATATCCATATCTTTATATCTAGCGGCTATTTCTGCTTTCTTCATTTGTAGTTTTTCACCGCTATATTTTTTTGATGCCGCAGCCATTTCCTTTTTCGCAATATTATCTGCGAACAATGATTCTATATCTGATTGCTTACCCCATCTGGCAGTACCAAATTCTTTTCCCTTGATATACTTCCTTTTAGAAACCTCGATTGTTGCCACTATCAATAGCCATAAACAAACTCCATAGAATAAATATTTGCCTGTATATCCTGAGACAATAACAAAATCAAATGGTTTTGCTGTCAACGTGTGGTTAAAGGTAGATAAAACTGTCGACATCTTGTTACTGCTATCTAAAGCTCCTTTTTCTATCATTGACTCGGTATATCCGACTGCATAAGAAAAATGAAAACACAAATACATGACAACCACAAAAACAATTCCATATACTACATATTTCAGTTTACTTTCATGCTGTGGTTTCATCTAATGGCCTCCTTCGTGGGTTTAGCAATAGGTTTTACCGCTTTACTAGGACTGGCAATAGCATGTTTCAAACCGCCAAACCCTTTGTTGTCTTTGGTGTCTTTGCTCTTAAATTTCTTAATCATTTTTTTCCATCTACTTAAACTGTACTTTCGACGTTCCATTTCTTTTTTGCCATGTACACCAGCAGGTGTTCGTTCATCTCGCAGCTTAAGGGGACGTTTTAGTTTTATGCTTTTTATTTGTGCTTGTTTCTCTTCAATATTGGACAGCTTTTCCTTTTCAGATTTCAACGCCTTTTCTGCCTTATTGAATTCAGCTTCAAGAGGTTTTTTATCTTTCTCATCTGCAAGCATCATTTTGACACGTTTGTCATCAACTTCCTCTTCCAGTTTTTGAATATTATCTCTAGTAATATGCTTCTTGTTCTCTAGTTGATTATCGATTACATCTAATGTTTTCTTGTCATGCAAAGATAATGGTTTGTGTCCTTTATCCTCCATATGGTCAAGCTTTTTTTGTATAACGTCTAGCTGCTTTTGTTCTTTTATATCCTCAACGCATTTAGAAAAATCCCTAAAATCATCCTTGAAAACAGTTGCAATATATGTCCCATTTTCCTCATTTTTCATCATTAAAACGTCTATATCTCTATCTTTTGCCATTTCTGAAAGAGCTCTGGCATCTTGTTCAGGCATTTTCAATTCAACTGCCCCAAATGGTTTTTCAGACTGTTGCATGTTTTCTATCTTGTTAATAAAATCTTGATTTTTTTCGCTAAATCCTTTTGACTGTGTTTCGCTAACTAAAAGTTCAAGCATCCTGGCAATACCACTCATGCCTTCCATAAACTTACTCATTAGCATCTCAGCAACTTCTGTTCCCAAATCTTTTTCCATAATCAATTACCCTTTCCTTCATAAATGAATCGTTTAGTTGATATACTCGGCTTTTACAAAATCTTGAATTTTCTTCTTTGAGTTTTCCGAAACCTTT
Source organism: Pseudobutyrivibrio sp. UBA1225 (assembly GCA_002309345.1). Lineage (GTDB taxonomy): Bacteria > Bacillota > Clostridia > Lachnospirales > Lachnospiraceae > Pseudobutyrivibrio. The sequence goes on along the minus strand of DBWZ01000072.1, from coordinate 22,615 downwards.
GATGATATAAACATTAGCAACAAAAAGATGTTCAATACATCCTCTGATGATTCCTCTTTGGAATCTTGTAATATGAACGGATTTCCTATCACCCCATTCTCATCGCAAAAAAAATAAACAACTCCTCTATCTGGATATTTTTCTTTTGCGATATCAAACTTTTCACTGTTTATTCTTGCAAGAATGTCAGCTTCAGTCTGATTAAATTCGACGCAAGATATAATCCATGCATCATATATTTCCTCTACTTCATTTTTCACTTCATTCCAATCTTCCCCCTTACCAGTCAACACGTATTGATTGCTAATTTTGTGAACTTTATTCTTCGCAAGTTCTCTTTCAATATCTAGCATAAATGCCTCCTAACAACATATCATGGTTAAGATTCTATATCATCTTAAGTATCATGTCAATACTTTTCTAGTATTAAATAAATAATAGAACCAATATAGTTGTAAATGCCAAAACTACTGCACTCAATTTTATTTGCTTTCTTTCAATCAATCTATTCCAAAACAGCAAACAAAGTGTAATTATTCCTCCCAAAACGGCATAATATATTTCCAACATCACGCTCTCCCTACTTCAAAAAACTAGATAGCATCGTGGATCCATATAACGAAAGGCAAAAAATTATCGAAAGAATAATTGCAGCAATCTCCCTTTTTTTGGTCTTTTTAGCCAAAACTATCATTATCGCAATTACGATACCTATTAAAAATAATGTGAAGAGTATTGTCGGTTTAAATCCTTGAAATTTTACCGTTGCAACAACGGAGCTTATCCCAGTAATCATGTATAATGCTCCAAGAATGTACGTGATTACCCGCGCGTCCTTTGAGTAAATAATTTTTTGTCCACGTTCTTCTTTTTTCTTTCTTTTCTCTAGCTCTACATCTTCACCTTTAACTATTTCTCTGTAAGTTTCTGTAAAAAATTCAAACATATTTATTCCTCCCATTTATAGCTTTGAAATGCGATTCAGTGGATAAAATCTAAATACAACTCGCCCCGTAATGTCTTCTTTCGATACGCAGCCGAACATTCTGCTATCTTTAGAATGTTGTCTATTGTCACCCAATAAAAAGTACTCATTCTCTCGACACACGAAAATCTTTTCTGTCGTATCCAAGCAATTACTTTTTCCGTTTGCGTATGTAGTATAGGCGTATTTAGAATTTATTGGTCTGCCATTAATAAGAACCGTTTTGTCTTTGATAACAATCTCATCGCCAGGCAAACCAATAACCCTTTTAATAAATTTCTCATTGTTTGCCTTTGCTACAACGACATCATATCGATTAATTCGATAATTGATCCTTTGTTCCCAACATATATCATTTTGTACAAAATTGGGTTCCATGGATTTCCCACTGACTATTATCCTGTTCATCACAAAATGCCTAAACATAAAAACAAACAGCATAATAATTATTAGCGTAAAAAACTTCATGAACCCCAACTTAGTTTCATCAGCTTGTTGTTTCATGATAATTCTCCCTATTCATCAGCCTAAAGCCACATAGTAACAATGCGCATAAAAAAAGTTCAAATCTATATAGGATTCAAACTCAAGCCACAATAACTATATGCCAAATATTCAATTGTCGATTGATTTACGGATTTTCTTGTTCCAGATTAGGAACAATCAAACATTGATAGAATCAACCGCTGGCTCGTCCGCTCCTCAATTAGAGCTTTAGAGTCTAACCCCTACATTAACTACTTGTTAATACAACGCTGAATGATGAGTTGACGAAGACCAGCGCGCTTAATAGAAATACTAAAAGCGTATGCTCAACTTTTCACAACATTATTCTCCGTTTTAAATTATTCTCCCTCGTGCAGCAAGCGTTCACACTTACTACACATTTAGTATTATCCATCATCTAAGTCAATTTCACAAGTGTTTTTTCATGTATAACAATTTTTTGACATTTTACACAATGACTCTCCTATTTTTTAGTATATATTTAACAGTTAAAACAAATAACGTTTTCTGTAACTCGATTTTTAAGCCTTGGTATGAAAACGTTTTCAAAAACTTATCAAACTAAGAATCTTGCTTGAGTTTCCGTTGGTGTAATTTCTATAATCCAAAAGTAAAATCACACTCATCGGAACTCCCCGTTTGATTAGGTCTTGTTTGATTTCTTAGTTAGTATAATTCTACTACTCTAATATGTCAAGTGTTTTTTCCAAAAAATTTTAAAATAATTGTTTTATTATTAAAAACCAGCCCAAAAACATCTAAGAACAATTATCCTCACAATGTAATACACAATGAATATTTAGCCATAAAAATACCGACCTCCCTATCGTTAGATTTTTGGTCTAACTTTTTTGGGGAGGTCGGTACACAATGCATATCTCTTCTCTATGTACTATATTAACAATTTAATAAATTGTCATTTTACTAGTTTGGGGCTTCGAAAGTATATCCTGCTGCAATAGCAAAGCCTTCTTCTTCATTATAAGCGCCAACAGAAAAATCTACTGTGCCATCTGCATTCTGTTTAAAGTCATAGGCAACTGCATACTCAGTGCTGTCATTGCCCTTGTCATCTACCGCAAAATCAGTAAATGCAACAGAGTTATCATCATACACAGTTTCTTTGTATTGAACATCAGATGTACTATCTACGTTTTTGTTAATAATATTATATTGATTGTCTGTATTTGTTGACACCTCAACTATTGGCTCTAAATCTTCGCTATAGGTTGTATATAGCTCAATAAGGCTAACCCCATCATAGCTTCCACTAACCCTAGAAGAATCAATAGTTCCATCCTCATTTTTTGCATAGGTTGAGTCGATAATTTGTGGCTGTGGCTCAGCAGTTTCACCCCAATTATATTGGCTTACATATAAATCAACTCCAGAACCAGACTTTACTACATAGAAATTATATGAATCATAGCTATTTGTAGATTCATTAAATCTAGCTAGCTGTCCAATATACTTCATATCTTTGCATTTTTGCATAGCATCAACTGCCTGCTGATTATTTGCATCAATAACAACAGCTGTCTCGCCTGTAGTTGTCTGAACAACTGCAGCTTCAAAGCTAGGAGCTTCAACTACTGGTGCAGCACCTACATAGTTAGAAGCAGCTGCATTTCCAGAACCGCCTGCGTTGCTCAAATAGCTTGCAGCCTTATAGATGTTCTTATCAATAAGCTTTGACTTTTCGAAGAATGGAATAATTACAATATCTGGCTGGTTATCTAAAGCATTGTTCTTGTAGATGTCACCCAAAGTTGTGATAGGTCTGCTTTCATCCTTACCAATCTTATAGTAGTGCTCATAGTAAGCCAAAATATTCTTTCCAAATGCATCTCTCAAATCAGAGTATGCACTAGCGTATGCTGTTGGATCAAAATCAGCATTTCCAACTCTTCCTTCCCACAAACCGAACTCCAAGAAATGATTCAAAAGAGCCTCTTTGTTATCTTTTCCATACTTAGCTGCGATTTCAGGATACTGTGCAGCATAATAATCTGCATTGAAAGACTGAGAAACTAATGCCTTTTGCTCATCGTTAAGCTTTCCATATGCTACCTGAGATGCATCATCTGCCTCATAACCTGTCTTTGCTTCAGCAGTCAATGATGTCTGATAAAGACCTGCCCCGATAACACCTGCCATAAGGGCACCAACTAGTAGATTTCGTTTTTTCATTTTGAAAATCCTCCCTTTAAATAATATAGTTTAGTATTCACAGATTGGCATTTGTAGTCTTATGACTCAAATCCCCCTCCGCGAGTCACTTCACAATTGTTACACAGTTTAACCAAATACACAAGTAGATTTTCAAGATTCTTAAAAAACTTTCACCACACCGCGACCTTTAATCAACAAAATTATTATTTTGCCTCTAGCTTTAGACAGAGATTAACGCCTACTTTTTTTCTCCAGAAATATCAAGCTTTCTAAATTCTAAATTATCACCACCTCGTATCTGCTCAGTCGCACCAATAGCTTCCAATCTATCTGAAATAGCCTTTTGATACTCTTCAAAGGAAACAAATTTTATATCCTTAAATAATTCCATTATATCTTTATATAATTGTGCATCTTTGATTGCTTCATCATCCATCAATTTCCCATGTATATCTTCAAACGCAACGCTATAATACTTTTTAGAATTCTTATCCGTGTTATTCTTCCCCGCAGGAATTTCTGCTGCATAGAATCTTGGAGTTAACTCTTCTACTTCGGCAGCTTCAGACAATTTCTCATATTTGACTCGATTTGATTCGTCTCCATATAATTCAAAAAACTGTTCACATTCTAATCCTGAATCATCACTATTATCCAAATAACCATATTTATAATTTCCGTCAGCATCAATCAAAGCTTCAACACTATAACGTGTTGTATATATTCCTTGGCCACTAGTAAAAATATAGCCATACTCGTTTATATCTTCCCAACCATTTGCTCCGTTGTCTTCACCAAATGTATATACCAACCGAAGTTCACCATCTATATCCTTTATAATAAAAAGTATATTTTGATATGGAGCCTCTCCACTACCAGTTTTGAGATTAATCGCCAACTCTTTTTTTCCATCAGCGCCACAATCTAGATATGCGTATTCAGCCTTGTCAATCTTTTCATCTACTTTCTTTTCCATTTCTTTGATTAACTCTTTTAGCGTGCAAGCTTCATCTTTTATATCTGAGAAATCATAGGAGTCAAGGCTTTCCTCATCATAGACATTATCACAATAAAATTTCAGACTGAGCCTGCTTTTACCAGACATAAAGTCTCGATAGATTTGCAAATTCGGATCTGTATCATCTTCACTAGGCTCTGTTTCCTCATCTTCAGCATCCTCTTGATTAGCCACTTCAGATTCTTCTTTATTATCTTCTTTAGAGTCTTCTTGCGTATCCTCATTTTGGGAATTTACTTCTTTGTCTTCTACTTGCGAAGTATTTACTTTATCCCCATCCTTTTTCTCTGCTGCACCACATGCAATTAAAGAAAAAGCTGCTGTTAAAATCAATAATTTACTAATGATACTTTTCAATTTCATAAGCGCTTCAAATCCTCCATTTTATGTCTCTTGTTTTCATGTTAACTTTCTCTACCATAAACTACTTGAAGTTATTTAGCAAATTAGAATTATAAAAAGAAGAAGCGTTATAAAGCTACTTTTTCATGAAATAGAAAAGTAGTCTGGCAAAGCTAGATTTCTACTGGCAATTAGTTTTCTTCTGCCACCTCGACACGTCCTCCGAGCGCAGCTATTTTTTCTACTTACTTAGGAAAAAATTTTCCTAGTAAGCAAAAAAGTATTACTTTTACGAATATTGCTGCAAAGTAATACTTTTTTGTTCATATTTCACCTTATTTGTGAAAAACAAGTATTAGTCAACCTCAAATCCGGGCAGACTAATACTTCTCACTTAATAATTCATCCAATTTCAGGAGTTTGTACACACTTCAAGTATTACTGACCATACTAATTTGATAATAGTAATACTTTGCCATACTCTAGCAGTACATGGCACCAATTGTTGTAAGCAATTAAATTTCTTCTGCCACCTCGACACATCTTTCACACGAAGTATATTTTTACTATATAGAAGATTGCAAAGCAATTTTCTATATAGCAAAAGTAAATCTCAAGCCAAACATTGGCAAAAAGGCTTTTGTTATAATTCTTATTTTATCGCAAAAAATTTAATGATTTGGAAAAATAATTATTATTTTATTGAATAGTATATGTACGAGTACAAAAATAAAATGCATTTGAAATAACTATTTTTATAATGAGAAAGGAGAACTAGAAATGCCAAAAAAGGGTTTAAAAAGATATGAAGAATATGCTGCTGAAAGGGCAAGATGCTTTAAATTATTTGAAATCACTAAAAATGGTCTCAACTTAGATGACTTAAATAGTTTATATGGCGAACCAAGAGAGCGTTTATGCAGAGACAAAAAATGCATCGATTATGATTATGGGTATGAATATGACACACTTCGAAATAATGGAAAAGAGAACTTAATTGTTCAAGTATTCGCTTCTAATAAAATTATAAAGAGTATAATTGAACAACAGAAAATTGCACAAAATGCTAATGATCGTGCTTGTGAAATTACTAATAAAGCTAAAAATAATTTATTTAAAGTCCTTATAGCACTATCACATATTAATAACAAATATAAAGATTCTGAATATATGAATATAATACCTGATCTTTTATATGTAATTGAGTTATTTCCAAAGATTATCGAAAATGAAAATTCAATACAATCTGATAATCTGAAAATAACTCATTCGAAAAATATGATAGCATTATTTGATAAATCAAAAGATAAAGAAATAATAGATAAGTTAAATAAAGATATTAAAGACTGTGAAACTAAATTGAAGGAGAGTCGCGAAAAAAGAAACGCATACAAAAAACAATTCATTACTCATACAGAAAAATTGAAAGGTTTGAATGGTTTAGATAAAGATTATTTGAAAGGTTTAGGGGAACTATTAGAGAAACATTTAGAGTCGTACATTGATTCCAAAGAAATAAAAATTGATGCTTTTAAAGCAGCTCTTACAGAATTAGAAACAGTTCATGAGAATCATTCCGAATTTAACGAGTTAACAACTGATTTATGTAGGGATTTTGTAGAGTCTCTAAATTATACGAACAATTCTCTATCGTTGAAGAAAGACGCTTTGCTTGCAAATCTTAACACAACTTATGATATTGCACGCATTACAACTGTTGACTCTAAAATAACAAATGCTATAAATAGTATTAGTATGCCCAGCCCTAATTTTCAGCGTTCTAATCAGGAAAGGCGCTTGGAATCTAATGGTTTTACACGTAATAGTGTATCTTCGTACAACAGCAATTCTAACAGAGTACAAAAACCAATATCAAAATGGAAAAAATTTTTTGGCTGTTGTATGCCAAAATTAAAAAAATCATCCACGAGCCTTTAAAAAATCTCTGTAAATTTAATATAGGTCATTTATTAATGGGTTTTCTATGATAAAATTTTAAAATATCAAGGAGGCCCATTTTTTTATAGCAAACCAGTGCATGCCTCAGATTGAGGATTGGTAAAACCGTCCTCTTTCATCCGTATATCCGAGCTTTTGAAATTTTATTTATATTTAATAAATGCCGGCTGCGGGACTTGAACCCGCACGATGTTGCCATCAACAGATTTTGAGTCTGCCTCGTCTGCCAATTCCGACAAGCCGGCGTCCGAAGAATAGTATACTAAACCGCCTTACTATTTTCAATATAAATATGGAAAATAATCATTTTATTAAGGTAAAGCATACTTCTTCGGAAAAATGCCTATTACAGCCAGAGACATATAGATTCTTGTTTTTCATCAGAAAATCAAAAGCCTATACGTTTCTATGCCGCAGGATCTTCTACTACAGCTATATTATTTAAGCCTTCTGTGCTTTGCATTTCATCTGTGTTTTCAGGTTCAGCCACTTTTTCTGACTCAACCACATTTTCTGTCCCAGATGCATTTCCTAATTCTTCAGGATTTGCTATGCCTTCTGCTTTTTTTGATTTCTCGTTTTTTTCTTCCACAGAAGCTTTTTCTTTATTATCTATTCCAGATGCTTTTCCAAATCCAGCTATATTATCTTGTCCTTCTGCTTTATCTAGTCTCTCTGGATTTACTATATCTTCTTTATTGTCTACTCCAGAAGCATTTTCTACATTATTTAATTCACCAGCGTTTTCCGCCCCCTCATTTTTTTCTGGGGCATCTGCCTTATCTAATTTATTTGTATTATCTACAGCTTCCTTATCCTTAGATTCATATGCATCTTCTTTATCTTTCAGATTCTTCTTAT
>DBWZ01000072.1:11995-14680 GCA_002309345.1 Pseudobutyrivibrio sp. UBA1225 | reverse complement strand
TCAGATTCTTCTTATCCTTTGATTCATATGTATCTTCTTTATCTTCCAGATTCTTCTTACCATCTGATTCATATGTATCTTCTATATCTTCTAAATCCTCTTTATCCTCTGGCTCCTCTGTATCCTCTAAGTCTTCTAGATCTTCTGCTTTTGAAGCAAAAATTATATCTCCGCCAGTCTCATAATTATATTCGCCAATCTCATCATCTATTCTGATTCTAATAACCTTTCGTTCTCTATCCATTTCAACTAAGGTACCAAAATGAACCCTATCAAATCTATCATCAGTTCCACTAAATACTACACTTGGATCTATATCCCTATGGAGATTTATAGGAGAAATATCATCTGCGTATGCTTTATGGCAGTTTTCATCTGTCATTCCAAACCATCCAAGGACAGCCTCGTCAACACTCATGCACATACCACCAGTACAGTCAAAGTAGAAGCCTACTCCATCCATAGTTGCGTAAGACCACATATGACGTATTTCATCGCTCTTAAATGCTAATGCATCTACTCCACACTGATTAAGCATGTAGTCAAACAGAGCTGTTACCTCTTCACAAATAGCATGATCATTATTCATAAATGCATAATAGCTTCCAAATCCCTGCTGATTATATAATTCATCATCAGCATCAAACCATTTCTCTTTTCGTTCACTATCATATTCATAATTCAATGAGAAATATTCAAAAAGTGCCATGCATTTCTCAAAATCAGAATCATCTTTTCGAACATATTCGTTTATTATTCCCATTATGCTATCTTCAAATTCCTGCTCTTTTTGAACATATTCTTCTTTAGGAATAGTATATGTTATCTTTCCTACTCCATCAGAATAATTGCCTTCCTCCAACTGAATATAAAGCTTCGCAAGGGGAATATAATGATTTAACACTGGTATCTGACCACACCACTCAAAGGCATCCTCGTCAGGACATTCAAACGTGTCTTCGCCGGCCCTAAGTGCATCTATCAAATTAAACAATGTATCCCAGTACTTGCTACCATATGCATCATAAAGCTTTTGAGAACAAGCATGCGGATTATAAGTATATATACTTTCAATTGGCGCATCAGTTTCTGTGACATTTGGCTTGTGACATGGCTTATGGCATGGATCGAAGCGTATCACAAACCATCTTTTGTCATGGTCATCATGATGTCCCTTACCATGTGACCCATGATGACCCTTGTTATGCGCTGGGGAATATCCCTTGTTATGTGTCACGTTATATCCAATGTTATGTGATCTGTGATGTCCCTTAGCACTTGCTGTTATCGTAAAGGCATTATTTCCAAGTGCGATAGACAGCATCATTATCAAAATCAATAATCTGCTCAATATTCTATTTCTTAGTTTCATAAAGTACCTTCCTTTCTCTTCAATTCGTATTTACGTAGTATAAAATTAAATTCCACTTTCCGCAAATCGAGTAAAAATGGCACAGGTAAAAATATAAGGAGTTAACCAAGCCTCAGCCTAGTTAACTCCTTTTTTACTAATATTTACTCTATATAACTCTTATTAAAGCAGATTATCTACGATTCCAAGATTATCAAAGGTTGAAAGATAATCCTTGATTGTCTCTGGACGACGGATTAGCTGGAAGCTGCCATCTTCTTTGAGAAGAACCTCGGCACTCTTAAGCTTGCCGTTGTAGTTGTATCCCATGGAATAGCCATGGGCACCTGAATCGTGAATGAAAAGTATATCTCCCATATCAATCTTTGGAAGCTGTCTATCTACCGCAAACTTGTCGCAGTTTTCGCAAAGAGAACCTGTAACATCATATACATGATCTGCAGGTGCGTTTTCTTTGCCAAGAACTGTCACGTGATGATATGAACCATAAACCGCTGGACGCATCAAATCTACAGCGCATGCATCCACTCCAATGTATTCCTTATAGATGTGCTTTTCGTGGATAGCTGTAGTAACAAGTCCGCCGTATGGTCCCATCATAAAACGTCCCATCTCGGTAAAGATAGCCACATCGCCAAGACCTGCTGGAACAAGAACCTCGTCAAATACCTTGTGTACGCCCTCGCCGATAACAGCAATATCGTTGGCTGTTTGATCTGGCCTGTATGCAATTCCTACGCCACCTGAAAGATTGACGAATGAAATAGAAATTCCAGTCTTTTCTTTGAGCTCTACAATGAGCTCGAAAAGAGTTCTCGCAAGTGTAGGATAATAGTCATTAGTAACTGTGTTAGAAACTAGGAATGCGTGGATACCGAACTCCTCAACACCCTTATCTCTAAGGATTTGGTATGCTTCAAAAATCTGCTCTTTAGTCATACCATATTTGCTATCACCAGGGTTGTCCATGATACCATTCGAAAGCTCATAAACACCGCCTGGATTAAAACGACAGCACATCTTCTTAGGAAAATGACCAACAGATTTCTCGAAGAAATCGATGTGTGTGAAGTCGTCAAGGTTGACGATTACACCAAGGTCGTCAGCATACTTAAACTCTGATGCTGGTGTGTCGTTTGATGAAAACATGATGTCATCACCTTTGAATCCCAACTCGTTTGAAAGGGCAAGCTCAACATAAGAGGCGCAGTCAACACCACAGTTTTCTTCCTGTAAAATTTTAAGAATAAAAGGATTAGGATTTGCCTTTACAGCGAAATATTCCTTGAAGCCTTTGTTCCATGCGAAAGCTT
>DBWZ01000072.1:0-11930 GCA_002309345.1 Pseudobutyrivibrio sp. UBA1225 | reverse complement strand
CTTTTGTAACAAATGGGGTTTTCATAGATAATTCATCTCCGATAATGTATTTTTCAAGACGGCGTATTCTTCCGTCTCAGGAAGCTCTGATAGAAGCTTCTTTAAATCTGCCTCCACTTCTTCTTTGGAAGCTGTACGTGATATGTAATTGGCATAAGGAACATCTGCCCCACGGGACATAATTGCCTTGATGTTTTTTACATAGCTCATTGTCTCACCGTAAGGTGGAACACCATCATACTGATCAACCACGCTACTGCCTGCATTGTATGCTGCAAGAGCCTTTTCAAGATTGCCATCATATTGCTTGAGCTTTTGAGAAATGTAATTTGCTCCAGCCATGATATTGTCATAGGCGTCAAAAGGATGCTCAAGACCGAGCTCTGCAGCGGTTTCAGGCATGATTTGCATAATGCCCATAGCGCCAGATCGGCTGACTGCATCTTTGTTGAAACCAGACTCTTGCTGAGCCATAGCCGTCAACAAATCATAACTGACACCGTATTTTTCACTAGCCTCAATGAAAATATCCTTGTAAGATGTGGCAGTTGAAGTGTTCTCAGAAACGGTTTTGGTATTTAAAGCCTTTTCAAAAGCACTGCTGTTGGAAACAGATTTGGAGACCTGTTTCTCCTCGAATTTCTTGATGCTTTCGATAACTTCCTCGTAGGTAACACCTGTACCTGACGACAATACCGAAATCTTCATAATTTAACCCTTTTCCCCTCTGAAAATATTGGTTAATCACTGTTTCTAGTTTCTAATGAAAAATAGAAATCTAGTCCCATCACCCTTGACAGCATAGGCCATCTTTGATATGCTTTTTCTTGCTGATTGACAGCAAGCTGGTGTGGCTCAGTGGTAGAGCACTTCCTTGGTAAGGAAGGGGTCACGGGTTCAATTCCCGTCACCAGCTCTTTATTTTTTCGCTCTTCACTTTATCATAATAAAGCATCTATGTAAACTGCAAAAGTACACAAACACCACCGTATATGCGGTGGTGTTTTCTACTTCTGCTCTATTTTCCAATGAATCCCATAAATCCTGCTGCAAGCACTATTATTCCAAGGACAATTCTGTACCATCCAAAGACCTTAAAGTCGTGCTTCTTGATATAATCCATAAGGAATTTGATTACAAACATTGATACTGCAAACGCAACAACCATACCTACTAGAAGTATGATAGCTTCCGTAGATGTAAAATCTAAACCAAATTTCACAAGCTTAAGTAGGCTAGCCCCAAGCATAACTGGAATCGCCAAATAGAATGTATACTCTGCTGCAACTGTACGTGCTACGCCGATTATAAGGGCACCAACGATAGTTGCGCCTGAGCGTGATGTGCCAGGGAAAACAGCTGCTATAAGCTGGAATATGCCTATTAACAAGGCAGTTGTATATGTAATATCTGCCACAGAATTAATCTTAGAATTCTGCCCAGATTTAGCCGTTTCTACTATTATGAATGCCACACCAAATGCAATAAGCGCTATTGCTACACACACTGGATTGTAGAATAACTCTTCAAATAAATCGTCCCACAGAACGCCTACTATTGCAGCTGGCACGCAAGACACAAGGATGTGGAACCAAAGAACAAAAATATCCTTTTTAATCCATGCACCAATTCCATTTTCGCTAAGGGGTGCTTGATTGTTCTTCTTACCAAATGGCCAAATCTTATTCCAGAAAATGATTACAACGGCAAGTATTGCTCCCAGCTGAATCACCACCTGAAACATACTGTAAAAATCTTCAGATACATCGAGCTTTACAAGCTCATCTAATAGAATCATGTGTCCCGTACTACTAATTGGAAGCCACTCAGTAATACCTTCCACAATACCAAACAAAATCGCTTTTAAAATTTCTAACATTTCTCGTCTCCTTACTATGTCGTTTTCGAGGAAATCTCTCTATTCAATTGTATAATACATTAAAAATTTTTCAAATATAAAGATACGAGGGCAATTGTTCTATTTCGTACAATGGAATGGATTTTTTCTAATTATAAATGTTAATCCTATAATAATCATAAGGATGCTTATCCAACGGGACGTAGATAATCCCCAAAAGACTCCTCTAGCCGCATCATATCTGTATGCTTCAGTTACAAATCGCAAACAGCCATAAATAATAAAATATAACTCAATCTGATATTTGTTATGCAAAACTTTCTTTGATAGTAGGAGAATTATAGAAACAAAAACTAATCCTACTGCCTCAAAAAGCTGAACAGGAAATAATTTCGCTCCATGAATCGCAAAAGAATTTTCTGGAAATACAACCGAAAACGGGCCATCATAAGGTATTCCGTAGCAGCAGCCGGCCATAAAACATCCGACTCTGCCAAAGGCATGCGCGAGAGGTATCAAAAAAACTACCTCATTTGCATAACTTAAAAAGTTTATTTTGAAAATTCTACAAGCAATAAACGACATTATAATCCCACCAATAAAGCCTCCATAGAAGACAAAGCCACCTTGCATAATAGACTTCAGATAAGACCACTCAGTAATTCTAGACCACTGAATGTCATTTGCTGAAACTAAAATATAAAGTAACTTTGCCCCTATGAAGGCTCCAAGTAATCCAAAAGATTCAAGAATTATAAAGTCGTTTATATCCATCTTTTTCTTTTTTAAAATAGCAACGGCAATTATATTAGCAATTAATCCACCGATAACTATCATTGTTCCGTAAGAAGCTATTTTTCTCCCAAAAAAATCTAAATATAAATGCATGACTTTACACTACAATGCTGATTAAAGTGTGCCAAGTCCACCGACACATGCAGCACATGCTAAGTAGAAAATCAAGCAAAGGATTAAACCAATGATTGAACAAACTAAACCGGCTGTTGAAATACCGCTCTTTTCAGGATTCTTTCTTCCTACTGCACCTAAAATGATACCAATAATTGCAAGGATTGCTCCAAGCCAACCGAAAAGACCTGCAGAAACAATACCAATTACAATCGCAATAATACCTAATACCAATGATGCTATACCCATAACATACCTCCAATAATATTATTTTGTGTATAAATACACTTACCCTAGTATTCTATACTATTGCGCCTTAATACTCAACACTTTTTATTTAAGTAAAAAATCTAATTCGTATACTGTGTATTTCCTTCAACAACTGTGCCCTGCCATCCATTGATGTGGCGCTTTTCCTCACGCTGCTTTTCCTCTTCCTCAAGTTTGGTTTGCATAATCGCGTTGTTAAGCTGCAACATCTTGGTATCCATCATTGATACGATTTCAGAACACTCTCTCAAATCGCGGCTGATGTAATCCGGCGCATTTCCTTCAAACTTGTAGTAGATTTTGTGCTCCAAGCTTGCCCAGAAATCCATGCCGATAGTACGGATTTGAATCTCAACCTTGGTGTCTACTGTTTTGTCGGAAAGATAGATTGGAATTGTCACAAGCATGTGATAACTCTTGTAGCCGGAAACCTTAGGATTTTGGATGTAATCCTTGATAGATACAACCGTGACATCAGTCTGTCGGCCAATCATCTCGGCAATCTGATAAATATCCGATGTAAATGAACAAACTATCCTAACACCAGCGATATCATTACAGTGCTCAATCATGCTCGGAATAGAAACCTCGTATCCGTTTTTCTTGAGCTTTTTAACGATGCTCTCTGGCGTTTTAACTCTAGTTTTGATGTATTCAATTGGATTATATTGATGTACCTGCTGAAACTCGTCATTTAAAATCTCAACCTTGGTACGGAATTTCTTAATAGCTGATTCATACAACAGCATGACTGTATTCCAAGAATTAACCCCATCATCTGGAAACATACCCATGTCCAAACTGAATCACCTCCCACATATTATTCGCATATGAATTGCGGTACCCCATCCGCTTTTCAACCTGCTCTTCTATTTTAGCATACTTTAGTGGAGAATTTTATTAAGACTTTCTAAAAAATATTGAAGACATTCTAAAGATAAATATTTATTTGTATCAAAAAAAGACTGAAGTAAAATCAGTCTTCTTCTATTATATGAATTTCTAAAAAATCAAAATCTATCGAATCCACAAAATTATCCTGAGTGAATCTTGCCTTGCCATGGCGCTTGAATTCGCGGATGGTAGAGTCTAGCCAAACTGGCTTGCTAGTATCAAATTCATAACTTGCTTTGTCCACGGCGTTGAATATTTTGTGAGTGCGCGTTTCATCTGTGTTATCTTCCACAACCATATCGTTAAGCATGTGGTTGTCCTTCCAAACCTTAAACCATATTCTCATCTAGATTCTCCAAGTTATTTATTGTAAAAAGCTATCTGTTAGCTCTCTAGTCTTATTTAAAAGGCTCTATTAAGTCCTTCTCTGCCTGTGTGTTTCGTACATCAAAAGGCTAGCAGCCACCGATGCATTTAACGACTCAAGCTGCCCCTCCATAGGTATTTTTAGATATGAGGTAGCGTGGCCTGCCGCCTCGTCTGAAAGCCCGTTGCCCTCGTTTCCAATCATAAAGGCCGTTGGACTAGTGAAATCAAATTCATCGTAGGATTTTTCTCCTTTGAGATGGGCTGCATAAACGTTGATGCCGAACTCTGATTTGAGTTCGTCGATAGTTTGACACAAATCCGTAACTACGATATGGGGTACTCTAAAAATGCTGCCCATTGTAGAACGAACCACCTTTGGAGAATAGATATCTACTGTGGTGTTGTTCATAATGATACCCGTTGCTCCTGCGCCCTCAGCAGTGCGGATGATAGTGCCCATGTTGCCCGGATCCTGTAAGGATTCTAGAATCATCACGTGCGCCACCTGATTGGATGATTGGCCGATTACATCCTGCAAAGTGAACTCCTGCATCTTTACAAGAGCAAGCACTCCCTGAGGTGTGACTGTGTCACTCATAGAATTGAAGACTGATTTTGCCACCTCTTCTATAGCAATATCAGGAGCCTTTGCAACGACATCAGAAATAAACTGCTCACCCTCGGCGCTAGAAGTAAAGCCCTCCACATAGTAAACAGCAGAAAGCAAATCCCCTGGAACCTCGGCGACAGCTCGAATTCCCTCAACCACAAAAAGCCTTTGAGCTTTACGCTCTCTGGCTTTTTTGATTAGTGATGTAATATTTTTAATTTGATTGTTATTAGTACTTGTAATCATTGTTCAAAGATTTGCATATTGTGTATTGATATTCATCAACGTCCTTGTGCATTGCAAGTGCCTCGTCGATATCGAAATCAACGAACTCACCGTGACGATAGCCAACTACGCGGTTGGTCTTGCCCTCGCAGAGAAGGTCAACTGCCAAAGCACCCATAGTAGATGCATAAACACGATCCTTACATGAAGGTGAACCACCACGCTGCATGTGACCAAGGATTGTAGCACGAGTCTCGATACCTGTAGCTGCCTCGATACGCTTTGCCATAGATGTTGAGTGACCAATACCCTCGGCATTGATAATGATGTGGTGCTGCTTGCCCTTCTTACGTCCCTCGATGATGTGATTAACAAGCTTTTGCTCGTCGTAATCGTATCTCTCTGGAAGAAGAACATCCTCGGCACCATTGGCGATACCGCACCAAAGAGCGATGTAGCCTGCGCCACGTCCCATAACCTCGATGATTGAACAACGCTCGTGAGATGTAGATGTATCACGAACCTTGTCGATAGCTTCCATGGCTGTGTTTACAGCTGTATCGAAACCTATTGTATATTCAGTACAAGCGATATCTAAATCGATTGTACCTGGAAGACCGATTGTGTTGATGCCGAACTTGGAAATCTTTTGAGCACCTTTGAAAGAACCGTCACCACCGATAACAACAAGACCATCGATACCGGCATCGATTGCGTTCTTTGCTGCCTTTTCCTGATACTCTGGATTGAGCATCTCTAAACAACGTGCTGTCTGAAGAATAGTACCACCGCGCTGAATTGTCTCAGACACGCTGTGTGCATCCATATCTATAATTTCGCCAGAAAGTAATCCTGCGTATCCTCTTCTAATACCTTTAACTGTCTTGCCTCTAGCGATAGCCTGACGAACAACTGCACGGATTGCAGCATTCATTCCTGGAGCGTCACCACCGGAAGTAAGTACACCTATTGTATGTATCTTATCTGCCATTTTGATAAATCCTCCTAATAAAATAAATCCCTATTCGAAATAATTCCAATCTATTTTATCTTCTTTTGACACGGTTTTCAATATGTTTTATGACAAAAAAATCAATATCTACGCGTTGGAAATTCAACCTTTTTATCAACAACCTTGACATTTTCCTGCCCATACTTGCCATAAAGTACCTCTAAATTGTCGTTAGAGCTGCCGACTCCCCAGTTTGGTCCCATGCGTTTTACAGCTTTTTCTTCAGTTAGATAGATCACAAGATTGTCGCTTCCATCCATAGTTCTGATTGTATCTGCCAAATCCTGCTCTGCTGCATCGTAAGCTGCTTTATTAGCAAACTGAATCCATATTTCTCTTTTGCAATCATCAAATGCCTTGATATCCTGACAGATAATCTTGGCATCCTTTTCTTCTTCAGCCTGAACTCGCCCCTTGATGAAAACCTTGTTTCCCTCGGAAATAAGAGACCTAGCCGACTCATAGCTATTCGGAAATACGATAACTTCAACTGTGCCAGTCAAATCTTCAAGAGTAATAAATGCCATAGTTTTATTTTGTTTTGTGTACTTGATGGTTACCTCTGTAATCATACCACCCAGCACAACCTCGCTGTTATCCTTGACTATCGCCTGACCTGTCTCGTCGTCTACTAAAAACTCGTTGGCATGGGCAGTGATATTTTTTTCAAGGAGAGTGATGTAGTCATCAAGTGGATGTCCGCTTACATAAACGCCCATCAGCTCCTTTTCAAAAGCAAGCAAAATCTCTTTGTCAAACTCCTCGGCGTTAGGCATAGCAATTTTTAGCTCTTCCTTTTGCTCATCGTTGGCAAAATCAAAAAGTGACATCTGACCTTCGATATCATGCTTCTTTTTGCTGTTAACCGAATCCAAAATTTGAGGGAAAATCATACATTTTTGCCTACGATTTCCATCCATGGTATCAAGTGCCCCAGCCTTGATAAGATTTTCGATGGTGCGCTTGTTGGCATCATACTTGCTGATTCGATTGATGAAATCCTCTAAATCTCGGTATGGACCGTTCTTTTCCCTCTCGTATTTGATTGCGTCTATTGTAGGGCGACCCACGGATTTGATTGCATACAAACCATAGCGAATCTTTCCATCATCGACAGAGAATCTGCCGTCTCCGTTGTTGACATCAGGAGGAAGAACCTCGATTCCATTGGCGCGACAAACCGCAATATAGCCTGCGACCTTACCGCTGGAATCTATAACTGATGTCATAAGAGCAGCCATGAATTCTATAGGATAATATTTTTTAAGGTATGCCGTCTGAATGGCAACCACCGCATATGCGGCAGCGTGAGATTTGTTGAAGGCATACTTAGCAAAATCTACCATGTGATCGTAAATCTTGTTTGCCACATCCGCGGAAATCCCCTTTGAAACACAGCCCGGAATCTGGGTGACCTTGCCGGTGATGTGATTTTCTATCTCTCCACCATTTACAAAAATCTCGCGATTTTCGTTGATGACGTATTGTTTTTTCTTACTCATGGCGCGACGAATTTCATCGGCGCCTCCAAGGGAATAGCCCGCCAGAGATTGAACTATCTGCATAACCTGCTCCTGGTAGACGATACAGCCATAGGTCTGCTTTAGGATTGGCTCTAGCTCTGGGCACTCGTATTCTATGTCGCCCTTGGTGTTTTTGCCCTTGATATAGTCTGGGATGAAATCCATAGGGCCTGGACGATAGAGGGAAATACCCGCGATAATATCTTCGATAGAATGCGGCTTGAGCTCCTTCATGAAGTTTTTCATGCCAGTGGACTCAAGCTGGAAAATACCATCGCACTTACCCGAAGCGATAAGCTCCATAACCCCTGCATCGTTGTAATCTATCTCATCCATGTTGAGCTTGATACCGTGATTTTGCTCAACAAGCTTGACTGCATCATTGATAACTGTAAGAGTTCTTAGACCAAGGAAGTCCATTTTCAAGAGGCCAAGCTCTTCGATTGTTGTCATAACAAATTGGGTGACAATCGTGCCATCTCCACCGCGGGACAACGGAACATATTCGTCCATCGGTTTGCCAGCAATAACAACACCCGCAGCATGCATTCCGGTGTTACGTGGCAAGCCCTCAAGGGTGCGCGCAACATCGATAAGATTGCGAATCTGATCATCTGAATCATAAAGAGCTTTGAGCTCGTGATTCACTTCTAGTGATTTATCTAAAGTCATGCCAAGATCCATAGGTATCATCTTGGCGATAGAATCAACATATCCATATGGCAAATCCATTACACGACCCACATCGCGAATGACACCTCTAGCCTTTAGCGTACCGAAGGTAACAATCTGCGTCACGCAGTCTTTGCCGTATTTTTCGATAACATAATCGATAACCTCAGAGCGGCGCTCGTAGCAAAAATCGATATCTATATCAGGCATAGAAACACGCTCTGGGTTCAAGAATCTCTCGAAAACCAGAGAATATTTGATTGGGTCGATATTGGTGATGCCAGTGGTGTAGCTGACCAGGGAGCCTGCGGCAGAGCCACGACCTGGTCCTACTGGGATGCCGTGAGTTCTGGCATAGTTGATGAAATCCCAGACAATAAGGAAGTAATCAACATAGCCCATGTTTTTGATAACTTCTAATTCGTACTCCAAGCGAGGCTTAAGCTCGGCAGCTTTTTCGCCGTAGCGGCGATCTAATCCTTCGAAGCAAAGCTTGTTGAGATATGACCAAGAATCATAGCCCTCTGGAACCTCAAAGTGTGGCAACTTGGTAACGCCAAATTCTATCTCCACGTGGCAGCGGTCGGCAATCTCTTGCGTGCGAGCCACCGCTTCCTTGGCGTATGGGAAAAGCTCTAGCATCTCCTCCTCGGATTTGACGTAAAACTGATCTGTCTCAAAGCGCATTCTATCTTCATCAGCAAGCTTTTTGCCTGTCTGGATACAAAGAAGAACATCGTGGCTGTCGGCATCCTCCCTGTTGGTGTAGTGACAGTCGTTGGTGGCAACAAGTGGAATCCCTGTCTCCCTGGACAGACGCATAAGTCCTTGATTGACTGTTTGCTGCTCGGCGATTCCGTGGTCCTGAAGCTCGAGATAATAGTTGCCCTCACCAAAATTGTTGAGATATCTAAGCGCAACCTCCTTTGCCTCGTCGTAGCTTTCGCGCGCCAAGAGTCTAGCCACCTCTCCCGCCAGACAAGCTGACAAGCAGATGATACCCTCGTGGTATTTCTCTAAAATCTCAAAGTCCACTCGAGGCTTGTAGTAATATCCATCCACGTAGCCTGCTGAAACAATCTTTATTAAGTTTTGGTAACCCTGGTTGTTTTCCGCAAGCAAAATAAGGTGATAGTATCTGTCTTCACCCTGAACACGCTCCCTATCGAAACGTGAGCCTGGTGCGACATAAACCTCACAGCCTAAAACCGGATTGATGCCTGCTGCCTTGCACTCCTTGTAGAAGTCGATAACACCGTACATGTTGCCATGATCGGTGATGGCTGCTGCGGTCATCCCAAGATCTACGCACTTTTGAACGTAGGATTTTATTTTGTTTGAACCATCTAGGAGTGAATACTCCGTATGGGTATGTAGGTGGACAAAACTCATTGTGTATGTGCTCTTTCTATAAAATGTAGTCCGCCTGTTACGTCAACAAGCCCAATGTCACTACACTCGACAGCACGTCTCGCTTTAGTAACATTTGTGCTTGATGACTACAGGCTCATTTAAATCTTTTATTGTTATAAAACAGCCAGTCCTCATGCGACAATTAATTTTTGCCTGTTACGAGGGCGGCGAGCTCTTCTACGATAGCTCCCATCTTGTCGAGGGCTGATTGGATTGGGGCAGGAGTAGTAAGGTCCACACCTGCAATTTTGAGCAACTCAACTGGTGCGTCGATGCATCCGCTTGATAAAAACTTTTTGTAGGCAGCAACTGCCGGCTCACCCTCAGTCAAAATCTTTTCTGCAATGGCAACAGCAGCACAAAATGATGTTGCATACTGATATACATAAAAATTGTAATAAAAATGAGGAATACGAGCCCACTCGTATGCTATCTCATCATCTGAAATCATATCAGGACCATAATAACGCTCGTTGATGTCCTTATATAGGGTGTTAAGATTTTCTGCGTTAAGACTCTCGCCATTTTCTACCATTTCGTTAGTAATCTTTTCAAACTCAGCAAACTGTGTCTGACGATAGACAGTACCCTTAAAGCTATCAAGATAATGATTGAGCAAATATGCTCTCTCGTTTTTATCTGTACAATTCTTGAGCAAATATTCTAGCAACAAAATCTCATTGCAGGTTGAAGCAACCTCTGCAACAAAAATCTTGTACGAACTGTATATAAATGGCTGTGTTTTGTTTGAATAGAAGCTATGGATTGAATGCCCCATCTCATGGGCTGTTGTAAACATGTCATCAAAGGTATCCGTGTAATTCAACAACATATATGGATGACATCCATAAGCTGTGTCAGAGTACGCACCTGTGCGCTTACCCTTGTTTTCGTATACATCAATCCAACGATTCTCAAAGCCTTCCTTTAAAAGAGCAACATAATCATCTCCAAGAACAGAAAGTGCCTTGCAGATAGTCTCCTGCGCATCTTTATACTTAACCTCTTTAGCTACATCTGAAATCATCGGAGTGTAAATATCATACATATGAAGCTCATCAAGCTTAAGACACTTCTTACGAAGCGCCACATAGGCATGGAGCTTATCTAAATTCGCATTTACGGTTTTAACTAGGTTGTCGTATACCTGTGGCGATACGTTATTTGCATCAACAGCCGCCTCCAGATTAGACTTATATCCACGCATCTTTGCATGGAAAACACGCTGCTTGACCTCGCCATTATATGCTGCCGCAACTGTATTGATAAACCCTTTCAAAGTGCTGTAATAATTTTTAAATGCATCCTGTCTAACTCTTCTATCAGCTGACATCAAAAAAGGAACAAATCTACCTTGAGTCAACACCGCCTCTTCACCGTTTTCATCCTTGATAGATGGGAAAGTAATATCCACATTGTTGAATGCCTCAAAAACCTCATTTGGAGTGTTGGACATCTCGGCTGTCATCGCAACAACCTTTTCTAGCTCAACCGACAAGGTGTGTTCCTTCAAACGCTGAATCTCAGCGATGTGCTTTCTGTAAAGCTCCAACTCAGGCTTTGCCTTGTAAAACTCCTCTAATTTAGACTCATCGCAAGCCAAAATCTCTGGCTCCATAAATGCGGTAGCTTCGCTAATCTTGGCAAACAAAGCCAACATCCTTTGGTTCATGCTCTGATGAGTGGTATTCCCCTGATCCTCATCGAAAAGTCTCGCCGCATAGCTATATGCATACAACAATTTCTCAGAAATTAACGCCGAAAGCTCAAGTCCCTTATAAAGGGAATCTGCGGTATCGCAAAGTCTCCCCTCAAGCTCTACCAACTCCGCCGTCTTATCCTCTACTAACTTTATATCTGCCTCCCAAAGGGAAACGTCTTCATACAAATCCTTCAAATTCCAGGTATACTCTTCTGCCACCTGGTCTCTAGTCATCAATTCTTTTGCCATAAGAAGTCTCCTAATTCTACGTTTACGCTCTCTGCAAATAATTCTAACGCAACCAAGTTTTTGGGGCAAGAAATTTCAGCTGTCCCCCTCCACTCCCTCCCCCCGCCCCTGCCTCCAGGCTCCCCACGCCTCTCCTGTTACAATTGAGCTAAAATTTTAGTTTTTCTTAGTTCGATAGGGGAGCTTCTATCGGGTGTACGTTCGTCGATTTTACAATTCGAAAA
>DBWZ01000016.1 GCA_002309345.1 Pseudobutyrivibrio sp. UBA1225 | reverse complement strand
ACTAAGTCTAGTTTGTGGAACTTTTTTGTATACAGAGGTATGTCCGTCAGAGACAATACAGAACCTTCGAATTGTAAAATCGATGAACGTACACCCACAGATGGTGGTATTTTAGCATTAAGAAAATCTAAAATTTTAGCTCAATTGTCAGCGGGGTACCCCAATAGCACTGGGCGGCGGGGCGTGGAGCGCGGCGTGTGGTGGCGGAGGCGAAGGCCGGAGCCATAAGGGGCGAGGGGCGCAAAAAAACCAGGGGCCTTAGTCCCTGGTCTCCATCACTATTAGATAGCCTGATTTTATCGAAATACGGCCTTCTGGCGCCGTAAGCTCATTACTGACGGTTAAGGTGTTGAACCCCTGTAATTCGGCGTTATTGAGGGGGTATTTGAAGCCCTCCATGGTGAGGCCCTTTACTTTGCCCATGTATGGGAAAACCGATATGAATTTGCCGAACTGATTGTCGGCTTGGATACGGTAGGTTTCGCCGGAGGTAATCATTTGGATTTGGTTGTGCGAATCCATCATGATGACTACGCGGTTGTTTTTGAGTCCCATGCCAAGTAGACTGACGTTGCCAAGCAGATGGTCGAGCCTAAAGCCTGTGGCTCCAAGAAGGTATATCTCATCCTTAGGGGTGGATTTGTCTATGGCGTATGCTAAGGCGGCCTCGGTGTCGGTATCGTCCTTGACGGGATTCAAGACACGATACGGTATTCCGGCTGCCTTGATACGGCTTAGAGTTCCACCTTCTGCAGAATCGAAGTCCCCTATTGCATATGCAACCTTGAGTCCCATTCGCTCGCAGGCGTCATAACCCTTGTCGCAGGCAATAATCTTTAGATCGCCTGCGTCGTAGCTTTCAACAAAAGCTTTGATAAAAGCCTCTTCGATCATTCCCCCAGCAATTATCGCTGTATTCATTCCATCTTCTCCAATAACTGTTTTACGTTAGCTTTGATGTCACCTTTAAATACGGCTGAGCCAGCTACGATAATATTGGCGCCAGCCTCAAGAACATCTTCAATGGTATCGATATTGATGCCGCCATCAACCTCGATGTCTATCTTGAGCTTCTTTTGGCGAGCCATAACCGATAGCTCCCGAACCTTGTCCAAAGTATATGGTATCAGACTCTGCCCACCAAAGCCTGGATTGACTGTCATTATAAGAACCATGTCAACCTTTTCAAGTACATGTGTGATTTCCGATAAAGGTGTTGCGGGATTGATGGCAACTCCCGCCATAACTCCACAATCCTTGATGATGTCGATAGTAGCATCTAGATGCTTACAAGCCTCTGCGTGAACGGTGATTATATCTGCTCCCGCTTCAGCAAATTCTTTGATGTAACGCTCTGGCTCTACAATCATCAAATGTACATCAAATAACCTGTCTGTGTATTTGCGTATGCTTCTAAGAACTGGCATACCATAACTAATGCTAGGCACGAATACTCCATCCATCACGTCA
Source organism: Pseudobutyrivibrio sp. UBA1225 (assembly GCA_002309345.1). Classification (GTDB taxonomy): domain Bacteria; phylum Bacillota; class Clostridia; order Lachnospirales; family Lachnospiraceae; genus Pseudobutyrivibrio. The sequence goes on along the minus strand of DBWZ01000016.1, from coordinate 39,105 downwards.
AAATGAACATATGGCGCTCCTGCTTCGTCGATGAGTTCTAGCTGCTCCTTTAAGTTTCCGAAGTCCGCTGACAAAATAGATGGTGCCAAACAATTTTCCATAGGCTCTCCTTTAAATAAAAATTATCTGTATTTGTTGTTTTGCTGCTCTACCATTTCTGAGTATATCTGCAAATAATTTTCATACCTAGTCTTTGCGATTTTCCCGGCTTCAACAGCCTCCTTTACACCGCAATCTGGTTCCTTGTGATGCACGCATCCGCCAAATCTACAATGAGTTTCTGGCTCGATGAACTCTGGGAATAGCTTGTATAAATCCACTGGCTCGCATTTAGGTACAAATAAAGAAGAAAAGCCAGGGGTGTCCATGATATAAGTATCATCCCCTAAATACAAAAGTTCAGAGTGTCTGGTGGTATGTTTGCCTCGACCGATTTTCTCGGACACCTCACCAGTCTCCATTGTGTAGCCTTGCGTCAATAGATTGACTATTGAACTCTTGCCAACCCCCGATGGCCCCGCCACAGTAGAAGTCTTACCCCTCAACACTTCTCTGATAGCATCAATACCTTCCTCCTGTTTTGCAGAAGTAAAAATCACTTTATATCCAGCTCTTTGATAGGTATCTAGCATCTGCTGCGTAAACCCATCATCGGCTAAATCTGCTTTATTAAAACATATGACAATCGGAACCTGCTGTTCCTCCATCATACAAAGGAATCTATCTAAAAGATTAAGATTTGGTGCCGGATTCTTAGTAGCAAAAATGAGCAATGCCTGATCAACATTTGCCACGGCAGGCCTGATGAGCTCAGACTTGCGAGGTGAAATGCTTATAACATTGCCCGTCATTTCCTCAGCGGAGATGACGTCTATTTCAACGTCATCCCCAACTAAAGGTTTGATTTTATCTTTTCTAAAGGCACCCTTTGCCTTGCACTCGTATATGCCGGAGTTTTCTACGTTCACATAGTAAAAACCAGCGATTCCTTTAATAATCTTACCTGTCATTACTCTTCTTCCGGTGTTCCTTGAACTTTGATTACTTGCGCTTGGTCTGCAAGTGGCAATAGATTACCATCTGTAGTAGTAATTACTGGTGTAAATGTAATAGTAAGCTCTGAGCGAGTGACACCCTTCATTTGAATAGCCTGTCCTACTCCAACGCTATCTTGCTTGTTAAGCTCGGCAACGTTGTAATTGCAAGCCTTGTCCTTGAACGGATTAGAAACAACATAGCTATATGTTACTTCCTTTTTGCCCTTACTGATAACAAGTGAAATCTTGGCATTTTTCTCAACATTCTCACCTGCATCTATTGATTGGCTAATTACCTTGCCTTCCTTAAACTCATCAGAGAATTCCTCTGTTGTTTCAGTAACGATGATACCCTTATCATCTAACATCTTTGTAGCATCAGCCTGTGAAAGACCAACTACGTTAGGCACTGAAACATCGCCCTCTTTTTCTTCATCTTGGTTAGATTGCTGGTTGTTATTCGCATTTCCGTTATTTGAACCGGAATTCGAACCACCATTACCAGAGCCGTTTGATGCACCTGCAGCTTCACCTGGCTTAGATCCAGAAGCTGTAAGTCTGATTGATTCTTTGACTGATACCTCTTTGCCCTCTTCAGGATTCTGTGTAGTGATTTTACCCTGCTCACCACCATCCTCCTCATAAAGGATTGTAATATTCTTTTCGTTGAAGCCAAGCTTAACTAACTGCTGTATTGCATCGCTATCCTGTGTGCCAACAACATTAATCATGTTGACCTTTTTAGAACCAAAACTAAATAAGCCAAGGAAGTTACCAAAAATTCCTACGAAAACAACAACAATCGCAATGGCTGCAATTATACCTGAGATAGTAAGGATGCGGTCTGTCTTAGACTTTCTTTCTTCTTCGTCCTCCTCATCCTCGTCATCATAATAGTCGTCATCGTCGTAGTACTCGTCCTCATCGTCATAGTACTCATCCTCATCATCATAGTACTCTTCCTCTTCGTCATAGTACTCATCCTCGAAGGTGAGGGCTTCGGCTGCTCTACGAGCAAGACTTTCTTCATCATCTGGTATTGAAACCTTGTTCATGACCTGAGTCTTGCCAAGGTCGTTTTCTACAAATGAAACGAAATCATCATCTGGGCTAACGAGAGCCTTCTTCAAATCCATGAGCATGTCAGAGATAGTGTCATAGCGTCTATCTGGACTCTTCATGGTTGCCTTTAAGATGATTTTTTCGAGGGAGATTGGTAGGTCTGGCGCATATGCACTAGGTACAACCATATCTTCCTGCAAATGTTGAATTGCTATAGCAACAGTATTGTCTCCATCGAATGGCACACGACCTGTAACCATTTCGTACATAACAATACCTAGGGAATAAATATCGCTTTTGCCATCCACAAAGCCGTTTCTAGCCTGCTCTGGTGACGAATAGTGAACCGAGCCCATAACATCTGCATGGATAGTGTTTGAGCTTGCTGCACGAGCGATACCAAAATCTGTAACCTTAACCTTGCCCTCGGTGGAAATGATGATATTCTGAGGCTTGATATCACGGTGGATAATGCCCTTTTGATGGGCCGCCTCAATACCACGTCCAACCTGAATGGCAATACTGATAGCTTCTTTGAAATTAAGCTGTCCCTTTTTCTCGATATATGTCTTAAGAGTGATGCCTTCGACGTATTCCATAACGATGAAATACATGCCGTTTTCAGATCCTACATCGTAGATATTAACGATGTTTGGATGCTCTAATCCCGCTGCAGACTGAGCCTCTGTTCTGAACTTTGCCACAAAAGTAGCATCCTCTGAAAATTCCTGTTTTAAAATTTTGATAGCGACTTCTCTTCCAAGGATATGATCCTTTGCGCGGTATACATCTGACATTCCGCCTGAACCAACCTTGTCAATTACTTCATATCTGTCCGCTATAAATACTCCTTGTGTTATCATGTATTCTCCTTTATTTCCTTGGGTTATGTGCCTATTCTATAACTACAACTGAGATATTATCATCGCCGCCTCTTATGTTGGCTAGCTCAATAAGTCTAACAGCCCGAGTTTCTAATGAATCCGTTGACTTAAGAATGTTGAATATCTCTTTGTCACTTACCATGTTTGTAAGACCGTCGGAGCAAAGTAAAATCCGCTCGCCGCCCTTTAATGCCACATCAAAATAATCTGGGCTAACTGTGTCTTTGGCACCTACTGCCCGAGTTATGAGATGCTTGCGCTTGTCTGTTCTGGCATCGTCCTCATCTATCTCGCCGGTTCTAACCAGCTCAGCAACCACTGAATGATCCTTGGTGATTTGTTTTAGCTTGGTGGCAATAGCAACGTATAATCTGCTGTCGCCAACATTAGCCACATAAAGGTGATCTTCTATTATGGTTGCAACAACCAACGTGGTACCCATACCTGCCTTGGCTGGATCCATCATTGATTCGGTGTAGATAAGATGATTTGCCGATTGAATAACCTGCTCGAGAATTCTAACAGGCTCAGTCTCTAAGGAATGCTGAACTCCATCGACGATTGTTGCCACACACTTTGCAGAAGCATAATCTCCTGCCAGTTCTCCACCCATGCCATCTGCGACAATGTAGAGATTCGGTAGATTACCCACTCTGCTGTCGGAAGCATATATGGTATCTTGATTCACTTTTCTTTCGATTCCGACATCTGTCTTGCCGTAGCTTGTCATTAAGGTGATCCTTTCATCTTACGCTTTCTAAGTTGTCCACAGGCCCCGTCAATATCCCGGCCCATTTCCCTTCTAATAGTAGCATTATTCACATATTTTTCAATCTTTTTTTGGAATGCGTAAGCCCTATCCATTGATGGACTAACGAAATCTCTTTCTTTGATCGGGTTGACTGGAATAAGGTTTACATGGCAATTTAGGTGGCCAATCAGCTCGCCAAGCTCTTTGGCATCCTCATCTCTGTCATTGACGCCTCCAACCAATGAATACTCAAAGGTGATGCGCCGCCCCGTCTTGTTGAAGTAGTACTCACACGCCTCGATTAGCTGGTGAATATCATACTTGTTTGCAATTGGCATAAGCTCTGCTCGCTTTTTTTGATTTGGAGCATGAAGGGAAATCGCAAGAGTGATTGTTAAATCCTCTTCAGCCAGTTGCTTTATCTTTGGAACAATTCCGCAGGTAGAAACAGTGATGTTTCGCTGGGAAATGTTAAGACCGTTTTCATCTGACAATAGTCTAACAAATTTTACTATATTGTCATAGTTATCCATCGGCTCCCCTGTTCCCATGACAACCAAGTTGGATACGCGCTCGCCAGTGTCACGCTGAATCGCGTATATCTGACCGAGCATTTCAGATGGTGTAAGGTTTCTAACCCAGCCATCTAACGTGGATGCACAGAATCGGCAGCCCATTTTGCAGCCAACCTGAGAGCTGATGCATACTGAATTGCCGTGCTTGTAGCTCATCCACACGCTTTCTACCATCTCGCCATCGAATAACTCAAATAGATATTTGCGAGTGCCATCAAGCTTAGAAATCTGCTTTTCAACCTGCTTGAGGGAATGGTAGTTACAGTGCTCTTTAAGCTTTGCCTTGAGTGAATTTGGGATGTTTTTCATTTCGTCGTAGCTTTGAGCAAGATGCTGATGCATCCACTCATATAGCTGCTTGGCACGAAATTTAGGTTCCTTTAACTCACCAGTAACAAAATCCGTGAGCTCTGTTAAATTTAACGACCTAATGTCTGTTAGTTCTTTTTCATTACACATATAAAAAATCCATCATGTTCACTATCAGGAAAAAGCTGATTTTGCTGGGCAACTGTAAATTCTGGGTGTTTTGCCAGAAATGCCTTTACCTGATTGTCGTTTTCATCTTTGTTGATGGTACAAGTGCTGTAGCAAAGCGTACCACCCGCCTTGACATATGAATGTACTGTGTCGAGAATCTGCTGCTGCAATTTGACTAGCTCTGCAAACGAAGCCTCGCTTTGATTGTACTTGATGTCAGGCTTTTTCCTGATGATGCCAAGACCTGAGCATGGTAAATCCGCAATTACAGTATCGAATTTGCTGACTGAAGCTTCATCTAGCTGGGTTGCATCCCACACCTCTGCCTTGACGTTGTTTGCACCAGTGCGCTGGATGTTTTCTAGAATGAGAGCTACCTTTGCATCGGTAAGATCTCGTGCAACAACTAGGCCTTCTTTAGCCAACTGGGCAAAATGCAAAGCCTTTCCTCCTGGCGCCGAACACACATCTATTATTTTATCACTTGTTGCCACCTTAGCCAAATTTGCCACCAGCTGTGAGGAATAATCCTGAACATAGAACTTACCCGCAGCAAAAGCTGGTATATTAGCAACTGAGTCGTAATCTGAAATATATAGGGCTGAATCCAAATTATCGCATTTACGAACTGAAATGCCCTGCTCTTGTAATTCCTTTATTAAAGCCTCTGCTGTAGTCAATGCAGTGTTGACTCTAATACATAAGTCCTGCTGCATAAAGAATCCTGATAGAATCTTCTCGCAGGTTTCTTTGCCGTAATCCTTGGTCCATTTATCTACAATCCACTGTGGCATTGAATATTTGATACCAAGGTCTGTTATCTGGACGCCACCCTTGTCCCTAGCAATATTTCTAAGAACGCCATTTACAAAACCCGACAGACCGCCAAAGCCTCGCTTCTTGGCCAGCTTAACATATTCGTTGCAGGTGGCAGAATCAGGAACTGCATCCATATAGTAAATCTCAAAAACACCCATGCGAATCATGGTACGAATAAGAGGCTTCATCTTCTTAGCCTTTGTCTTTGAGTAATTGTCGATAATATAATCTAATTCTATTTTTCTTTCCACGGTACCATTTACAAGGCGAGTGATAAATGCTCTCTCGTTCTTTTCTAGATAAGCGAATTTATCCAGAACGGCCTTGAGGTAGATGTGGGAAAACTGCCCATGCTCCAAAATCTCCACAAGAGTATCAAGGGCAATTTCTCTGTTGTTAATATTTGGCATTTTAAATCCTTATTAAGATATATTCTATGTTTAATCTGAAAATTTTTTAGCAATATTATTCTCTGTTATTTAGTAACTTTCTTACTAGCTTCTGCTCTCTAATAAGTCTGTAACTTTCTCGTTAACTTCTATTATCTAATATTTAATAGCTTTCTTGCTAACTTCTACTCTCTACTATTAGTAAAGCCTGTGCCAACCTCCAGCTGATATCCTCGAAGGAAATCTGCCGCCGCCATACGCTTTTTGCCCTCTAGCTGCAATTCTTCTACTGCTAGCGCGGATGCACCACAGGCTACCGTAAATCCGTTTTTATTTACTTCGATTATGGTACCTGGCTTAGCCTGATTTAATATCGATTCATCTACATCACTAAGTACTTTTGCCTTCCAAAGCTTAAGAGATTTTCCACCAAGAAAAGTAAAAGCCGATGGCCACGGATTTAATCCGCGGATGAGTCGTTCTATTTCCACTGCAGGCTTGCCCCAATCGATAAGCCCCATTTCCTTTTTAATCATGCCAACATGAGTCGCCTGAGATTCATCCTGAGGCTCTGGGGTGATTTCACCACGGTCTAAAGCTTCGATCGTTTTGACAGCAAGCTTGCCGCCGTCAATTGCTAGCTTGTCAAACAGGCTGCCGCCAGTTTCATCCTCAGCAAGAACAACCTCAGATTTGAGAAGCATATCGCCATCGTCAAGTCCTGGTCCCATGAGCATTGTTGTGTTGCCGGAAACCCTCTCACCGTTTATGACAGCCCACTGGATTGGTGCAGCTCCACGGTACTTTGGAAGAAGGGAACCATGAACATTAACACAACCAAGTCTAGGCATATCAAGAATGACCTTTGGCAATATCTGCCCAAAGGCTGCCACAACAAAAACATCAGCCTTGAATTGGCTCAAATATTCAACTGATTCTTCAGATCTGATTTTGATAGGCTGATATACTGGAAGATTATTTGCCACCGCCCACTCCTTGACTGGAGTCATCTGAAGCTTGCCACTGCGTCCCTTTGGCTTGTCAGGCTGGCTAACAACAAGGATAATCTCGTGCCCCGCTTCGTATATAGCTTTTAAAGTCTCCACCGCAAAATCGGGAGTGCCCATGAAAACAACTTTCATTTATGATTAATCCTCCTAGAATCTAAATAAATATAGTATCTTAACAATAAATTAATAACTCTTTAGCTTTTCTTCTTTACAGCACATCATTTCCCGCAGAAAATGTTGGTTCACATCAAGTTCATTTGTAAAAAGTATTACTTTTTAATTATATCGATTTGAGTAATACTTTTTTCTTCACATTCGCCATTAAATCTTCTATTTTGGGTCAACTCGAGTATTAGAAATGCTTTATTTAAGCATGACTAATACTTAATATGTGAACTTGTGAACAAATTAGCTGATTCTAGTATTACTAAAGTGCAAATATCCCAATAGTAATACTTTTCAGGTGCTGTATCTTTGCCATCCTGTTCTTAAGAAAACACGAATTCACAAAATAATGTGAGTGTCAAATGTTACTTTGTCACTCACATCAGCATTTTACCATTTTAGGGCATTTTTGTACAATTTCGCTATGCGAAATCTTTTATTTATCATTGCGTTACTTGCAATTCAAAAACTAGGTTTATATATAATCAAAAATCGACTGTATAGCATCCGTAATATTCATAATTTCCTCAATACTAATTCTTCCAATCCTTTTATACCCTCGCAGATTTAGATCGAGCAAATGAACTTGTTCGCAATGAACTACACCAGAATCATCATTATAATTTATTTCTATATGTAACGGACTAGGAATATCATTTGTTTTAAAAATAGGGCAACCCATAATTTCATTTTCTTCATTGAAAAAATTCTTGCTAGTAACCAAGACTGGCTGTTTTATTCTTTCAAACTTTAATATATCACCTTGCTCTACCTTGCTCACTACCAAACCTCTCTTCCCACAGGCTTGCCCCAATCAAATTCTCCTGTAAGATTTAACTTCCCACCATACTCAGATGCTCGCTCTTCTAGCGTTCTATGTTTAAATGGTTTAGAAAGAGTAATAACACCATTTGAAACATTTACTTCAAGCGAATCACCTATGTTGATATTAGCTTCTTTTAATAAACTTTTTGATACTCTTATACCTTGGCTATTGCCCCAAGAAACTACTTTGGTTTCCATAATCAAATACGCCTCCTGTATATCCAAAGTATATACCATCCAGAATATTTTTTCAATAAGAGTTCAATTCTAAAGGTTAGCTTTAATCTTTAATTTTTGTGTTATAATATTTAAAATACCTAATTAACTTTCAAGATTCAAAGGAGAATAAGACTATGAAAAAAGCACTTGTTTTAATATCCATAGCCTCACTTGCACTTTTAGTAGGATGCAGAAAAGAGGCTACTGCAGCCAATGACGATGCAAGCACTCAAGATTCAACTTTTACTGCAGAATCTACATCAGAAGATAGCTCAGATGCTAGCACCTCTACAGACGGCGCAGATGATTCAGCTACTCAAGATCAAGGTTTAACAAAAGAATTTGTATACGGAGAATATGCCAAGCTGATATCTAGCTTACCTCGTGAACAAGACGAATACGAGTGGACTGCTTTTCAGCTAATCGATTTGGATGATAATGGAATATCTGAGCTCATTTTATCAGACGCAGGCGAAACAAACCCAGGCCTTACCTACTATGAAGTAGTTGGCTGTAACGAATCCGGCATCGTTGATAATGAAGTTCTTCAAGCAGGCGTAGGTTCTGGCGGCGGTTTCCGCGGCGAGCTTTACTATCTTCCTGGCACAGGCAAGCTATCCCTTCCTTCACTCTCTGCTTACGATGGCTGCCCATCCGATTTAATCTATGAGCTTAAGGATGGCAAGCTAGAACAAGCAGCAACTGGTTATATCGAAATTGGTGAAGGTGACAGCCAAGAAGAATGCGAAGAAAACGGTACTCACTACTGGAACGATGAAGAAGTAACCGCCGACGAATATAAAACGAAATTTAAAGAAGCCACTGAGAACACCAAGCCAGAAGACTTTGAAAATATAGAATTTGTAGACAAGGACGCTATCCTTGGTATGCTGAAATAGATTATAATCAATTCGCATATACGAACTAATTGTTCTTTGATTTAAATGCTAAAACCTCTGTCCGTAAGTGGACAGAGGTTTTTAAGTTTACTTACACCATTTATTTTTGAAATCTTCCCATCCTGCAGTTTCTCGCATGAACTGATACTTGTCATCCTCACAATATTGCTTAATCTGATTGCTAATTACCATATCTAAAACCGCCGGATTAAATTCACCAAATGTCATGTGCTCAAACAAGCTTGATTTTGCATAATCCATCAAGGAAGACGAGCTTGATAACATTTTATCGAGAAGCTCAAGTGTCTGCTTTCCATCCTTCATATCAACAGCCAATTGTACTTTTCCTGCCAATTGATTATACAATCCCATTTCAAACAACTCTGCAAAAGCGCTTTCCTTCTCTATAAGAATCTTGGCTTTTTCAAAATTCTCTGTTTCTACTGCGACCATGTATAATTCATAGATCAGAACAGACATGTTCTGATAACTTGAAAACAATGTCTCTTCAAGAGCTTTGTATGCCTCGTCAAATTTTTTGGTTCCTCGATAAATAGAGGCAAGCTTTCTTTTCTTGTCTGGATTCTCATCTGAATAGTATTCTAGGCAGCCCTCAGCATCCTCGTATCGCTCTCTGCTTATAAAAAATGCATAGAGAGAATCTGCCGCTCGCATCTTAATAGATTCAGAATCGCTCTTTAAAAGATTTTCTAAGCACTCCTGAAGCCAGTCGTCATATTTTGCTCTCTCACTTGCTCCAAGTATGAGAGTCTGAGTAAATAACATAGACGCTAGAGAAAGCTTAAGATTTTCTGCGTTGGGATATTCCCTGACTTTATCCACCATCTTTTGGTAAATCACATCTAGCTTTTCCCTTCCAATCATTCCATGTAACTCTTGTATGATATTTGAAACTTCAAGATCAGAAAGGGTCTCATTAAATGAAAGAAGTTCATCCAAAGTAATGCCTAGCAATCTCGCTATCGGAGCCAAAAGTGATATATCAGGCGTCGATGCGCCGCTCTCCCACTTATTCACCGCAGGAGCTGTAACACCGAGCTTACTTGCCATTTCTTCCTGTGTCAGTTTTTTTTGTTTTCTATACTTTCTAATAACTTCATTTATCTGCATAACATCCTCCATGTCAAAATAAAACAATTAGCACGTGCTTTACATATGACATTATAACCGCAGATAATAAAAAAATGTATTGAATATCGCTTAACTAATATTTAATTTTTTTAACCATTATTCATATGTATTTAGATTATACATCTTAAACATCTCATTATAGATTTTCTTGTATGTCTTATATTTTGATGAATCAGATGAATTTCTTAGCCCGTATATCTCTTCAACACTGTATGGCAGCTGACTCAAATCATCCCTAGTAACAATAACAAAATAATTATCTGAGCCCTTTACCAATTCTGCAAATCTCTTTGACCTAATAAAAGCTGCTGTTTCATCTATAAATACTATTGCCTGAGAAAGAGATGATAATCTGAGTTCCCAATCAATATTAGTAAGAACTGTACACTTTTTTTCGCACTTAAGCGTAATTCCAGATGAACTTCCATTAGCTTCGAGTTCTGCTATCAAACGGATTAATTCAGTTTTTCCTGTCGCCGAATTTCCCTTTACAATCGTTATGTTTCTCTTAACTGTCAAAAAATAATGCACACGATTGTTGTATATTTCAATATCATATTTTCCAACCATATTATTCCCTAGACCTATATCAATTTATTATCAAGCACTTCTAAAACTAGTTCTTTTTGCGAATGAACAATTTTCCCAGTATTTACAATTTCAATATCAAAAGCTTCTTTGCCAAAATCCATCAAATATCCTAGTCGAATTGTTAAATCCTTTTTAGATGCAATTTTCAAAATCCACCCCGAGCAGTTGTCACCACACGCTGATGCATTAAAAATATGCTCATCATCATTGTTCATTAAAATAAGAGTTTTTACACCGCCTGATAATCTTTCCACTGGTATAGAACCTAGAAATGGACTGTCAATAACTCTAGCGCCTGCCACAGTTGACTTATCAATTTCCTCAACCATCTGTACGGTAGTTTCATCTGTAATCCATTCATCCTCATATGTATTATTAAAGAAGATATCTGGATTATAAATATAGTTGTCAGCCTCTAACTCGCCGAAAAAAATCTTAAGCATTCTTCCCTCCAAATTGTGTCGCATAATGGCCTATCAAGCCATATAAAATAAACATACTGTTAGTTTACCATTTCATAAGTTTGATGTACAACACAACCTGAATCTCCAAGCTACCCCTTAGCCGTCGCTACCTTCTTTTCTCTGAGTAGGAAGACATATAGTAAGCCCAGCACAACAACCACAAATATTCCTAAGAATAAAAGCACTGGAACTATAGGCTTGTCGCTGCGTTCGCTGTATGGAAGCTTGTCGTACATGATGGCATAGGTTGAGAACTTGCCGCTGGAAACGGTGATGGTTTCATCAACGTTATCCTTGTCCTTCAAAAGAGTGCTCTCGCCATCATGAGCACGAAGGATATAATAGTTGCCAGAAACACCCTGATATTCATCCGGCACTACGATAGTTAAAAGAATTGGTACTCTAGCATCTGTAACCTGATTCCACTTGGAGTCTCCTAGCTTGTAAGAAAATCCTATGTCTAGGTATGCAGCAACAGCCAGATTTGGAATATCCTTGGCATATGCCTTGATGCCTTCTTTTATCACCTTCAAATCATCGCCTGGTACATCTGAAACCTCTAGATATCCCACATTGGCTTGGATATCCACCTGCGCGCCTTCCTGCACCTGAGCATACTCTTCCTCAGTGAGTATTGCCTTTACCACATCCTCAAAGTCCACAAATTTCAGCACAAAATCTGCGGCATCCTGATTGTTCATCACAATGTGAGCCTTACCCTTTCCAATAAGGACGGTTGTGCTGCCGTCAGATTCCTTTATGATGTGAACTCTATCATCAGTGACATCTTCTATCGCATCTTCGAAAGCCTCGTCAGTTACTTCTTCCTTGGACTCATTTTTCTTATCTTTGTCTTTTGACTTGTCCTTCTTATCCTTGCCTTTATCTTTATTCTTGTCTTTGTTCTTATCTTTAGTAGAAACTTCTTCCTCGATTGTTTCTTCCTCGGTGTCCTCTTTCTTTACTTCTTTGCTATCCTCATCCTCTTCTTCCTCTGAGGATTTGTCTTTATCCTTATCTTTGTTCTTATTCTTGTTTTTGTTCTTATTTTTATTCTTATTTTTCTTGTCTTTGGTTTCCTCTTCCTCTTCTTCCTCCTGATCCTCGTTAGTGTCCGAGTCGTCCTCTTCTACTGTAGCCTCGGTCTCCTCCTGAGATTCAGTCGCTGAAGTTTCAGAATCCGCTTCTGGTTCAGTCTGCTCAGCTTCAGTAGTCCCACTAGATACAACAGTCTGCACGGCCACTACATTTACTGTAATGGTAGGAGCTTCGCATCCCCATAGATATTCAGACTGGGACTCTTCATTGACTATTTCTGGCATAAAAACATAGGACGAACCAACCGCAGCATTTTCAAATACTTCGCTTGGGAGTTCATCTTCAGAGGTTTTCCATACGACATTTACCACAGCGTCCACCGGCTCTTGATTCTCTGGAATTTCTGCGGCATGTACTACAAATGCACTAGAAAAAATATCCTTCAAACTAAAACCAGCTGTTTGTGCACCTGAAGAATAATTTGCCCCTGTATTTTGCTCTGGCTCTGCACCCTGACCTGGCTCTGCGCCCTGACCTGGTTCAGCGCCCTGACCTGGTTCTGCACCCTGGCCTGGTTCTGCACCCTGACCTGGTTCTGCGCCCTGTCCCAGCTCTGGTTCTTGCCCTTGATTTTGCTCAGGGTCTGTATTCTGATTCTGTTCAGGCTCTTGATTTTGCCCTGGATTGTCTGGATTGTCTGGATTATTTTGATTATCTGGATTGTTAGAATCTCCATTGTCGTCGCCGCCAGGATTGTGTTCCGGCTCTGTATTATTTTGCGCAACAATAGAAGCCTTCACAGAAAGAGTTTCTGGGAAGTATAAGGAATCAAGACTTGCTTCATCCCCTAAGATGTATGTTTGTTCTGAAATAGTTGAATCAAAAGTAACTTCTGTAATGTTCCACTGTCCTTCGGCGGCAACATTAACGCTAATGTTTGTCGCAATCAACATCAGTGCAAGTGCTACGGATGCTGTAATTACCAGCTTTTTCGATCTCATTTTGTACCCCCATTAGTAAACAAAACGCCTAGTTATCCCCCTTTTCCTTATCCGTGTCCTTCCATTTTACCACTATAGGCATAATTTGTACAATTTCTCCTGGCTCTTGATTTTCCTACGTGAAAAAATACCCACGTGATTCGAATAATATCACCAAATGACATTTGTCATGTCCAAATCATGACAGCCTTCACTGTTTAATGGATTCTAGAAATAATATTATGATATCAGAACAGAAATAAAGGAATTTTAAATCACAGAAATCCAAAACAGATTTCTACCAAAAATCAAAATCATTTTAAAAAGATATAAAGGAGAAGAACATGAGCGATAACATTATTTCAATTAGCAATCTTGTAAAAAGATACGGAGACAACGTAGCGGTTGATCATTTTAACCTTGATGTGAGGGACGGTGAGATTCTTGGCTTGCTAGGACCAAACGGTTCAGGAAAGACAACTACAATCAACTGCTTACTTTCGTTACTGAAATACGATAAAGGTGACATTAAAATCTTTGACAAGCCAATGACACCAGATGCATACGATATCAAAAGTCAGATTGGTGTGGTAATGCAAAACGTAGCCGTTATTGAAACTCTTAATGTTTACGAAAACGTAGATTTCTTCTGTGGTCTCTATATCAAAGATAAGAATCTCAGAAAAAAATATGTTGAGGATGCTTTGGAGTTTACCGGTCTTACGGATTACAAAAAATATAAGCCAAAGAAGCTTTCTGGTGGTTTACTTCGAAGATTAAACATAGCCTGCGGTATTGCTCACAAGCCAAAGCTTATACTTTTTGATGAGCCTACAGTGGCCGTTGATCCTCAAAGTAGAAATGCTATCCTAGAGGGAATCAAAAAGATGAACCGCGAAGGAGCAACTATCGTATATACGTCTCACTACATGGAAGAGGTTGAGGAGCTTTGCACTCGCGTTGTAATAATGGATCATGGCAAGAATGTAGCAAGCGGCACATCATCAGAGCTAAAGGCTTCACTTATCAACCGCGAGACAATCCGCATTGGTTTGCCTAATAAATCTAAAGAGATTATAGATGACCTTAAGGAAATCAATCATGTATACAAAGTCTTAGAGGATGGCGACGATGTAGTTATCAAGTGCGATGGCGGCGAGCATAATCTCGTACATGTACTCAGTTACTTGTCGGACAAAAACATCCCATTTGGTCATGTGACTACCGAGCTTCCAACTTTGAACGACGTATTCCTTGAAATCACAGGAAAGGAGCTTAGAGACTAATGTTTATACGAATTTTTCTATATAAATTAAAAGAATTAACGAGAATGCGAGCCATCGTCGGCTGGAACTTCCTGTTTCCACTAGTACTTGCCACGGCATTTTATGTGGGCTTTGGAAATCTCATCAAAGAGGATCCTGATACCTTTAAGACAATTGATGTGGGATACGTAAATACGAATTCTCAGGAGTCTTCTTTTACAGAGCTTATTAATGAACTGTCAAAAGAAACTAACGATCATATTAAGGTTTTGAATGTACTCTCATTCAAGGATGAAAAAAGCGCTTCAAAAGCCATGGATGATAAAAAAATCTCCGGCTTCTATCTGGAAAAGGACGACAAAATCGACACAGTGATTAAGGAAAATGGCTTTGCATCCACCACCTTAAACCAAATTGTTAGAGCCTACGAAAATGCAAAGTTTCAATTGGAAGAAATCGCAACCAACCATCCAGAGAAAATGGAGGAAGCCATAAAGCTACAGTCCAAGGATTTAAATCTGATGAAGGAGCACAACTTTGGCAACAACACTTCACGTTACCTACAGTATTTCTTCGCACTGCTTGCCATGTCATCACTGTTTAGTTCTTGGATTAGCACATCGATGCTACATGGAATTTGCGCAAACATCTCCGAAAGCGGAAAGCGTTTTGAGTGCGCACCAACCAACAAGCTAGTTGCTGTAGCCGCAGGAACTTTGGCTGGAATGCTTATTCAATCCGTTTCAAATGCCATAGTTGTAATCTACATACAATACGCCTTAAATATTAATATTGGCATTCCACTTGGCGAAGCAATTTTGATTACAACAATAGGAAGCGGAATTGGTATAGCTGCAGGAACATTGATTGGTTCTTTACTTCCAAATCCAAAATACCACGTTATAGTACCACTTTTATTTTCAATGTCATGCTCGTTCTTCAGCGGTCTTATGTGGGATCAGATCAAACAGTTGATTCAATATAAATGCCCAATCCTCAACAAGATTAACCCAGCGGCATTGATAACTGATTCTCTATTTATAAGAGCCACTTACGGCAGGACGGATGTCTATACACAAAACATAATTATAATGCTATCAATGATTGTGGTATGTCTGTTTATCAGTAGCATTTGTCTAAGGAGGAGGAAATATGTCAGTCTTTAAAGCTGTTTTTAAATCAATAAAAAGTACATGGGGAAACCTTATTCTTTACTTTGCAATATTTACCTTTTTCGGAAATCTTTCTGCAAAGACAATTGCGACAACCAATGAAACCATGTATAAGGAAACTCAAGTGACTGTGGCCATTATCAATAACGATGAATCTGCACTTAGCAATGGTCTAGTTGATTACCTTAAAAAGACTCAAAAGGTTGTCAATCCAAAGACTGATTCTTTGGAAGATATAAATGAAAACACTAGGTTTGGCATCTATAATTATGCCGTTATCATCCCTGAGGATTTCTCTGAAAAGCTTTCTGCAGGAGATGCTGAAAATGCTCTTGAGTACATTTCAGCTGGATCGTCTGCTTCAGAATATCTTTTAACACAGAAGATTGATGACTACCTAAAGGATGTTGTGATATATTTAGAGTGTGGTTATTCTGAAAAAGAAGCCATAGATTTGACCAACAAACAAATGATAAAGCTTGAAGAAACCAAAGCATTGGTACAATCATCCACCGAAGAGGAGCACTTCTCATTCTTCACTGGAATGTACACCTTTAATGCGTACAGCCTAATGATGATTCTTTGTACCTGTATCAGCAGCGCTCTTCTATTTATGAAGAATCCAGATGTTAAAAACCGTATTTCCGTTAGCGGAATGTCTTTCCAAAAAAGAAACGCTGCAATTATTTCTTCAGTTTTATTTTTAGGAATAATACTAACCTCGCTTTGTATTGTAGCTGTCCATATTTTGGGATTGAACTATTCATCGGACAAGAGTATTTACTATATTATTAACACCTTTGCATTGATGCTCATAGGAATTGGCATGTCATACTTTATCACTTCAATCTCTGCAAGTGAAAACATTATAGCGATGCTTTCCAACATGCTGACCCTTTCAATGTGCTTTTTATGCGGAGTCTTCGTAAGTACCGATTTAATGTCTGAATCAGTACTAAAAGCAGCTCAATTCCTACCACTTTATTGGTATGTTTCAGCTGTACATTACATAAACGATACGCCAATAGGCCAGATATGGGGCACCACATTTGCAACCAAAATATCAATCGAAATACTATTTGCATTCATATTCTTTGCACTAGGAATGATAATCTCTAGAAAAAAGGAGCAGTATGCTGTCTGACATTGTAATTCGCTTAATAGCAGCAATCGGATTAATAACACTTGTAAATGCAAATGACATTACGACTTCAGCAGTTGTAATGTCTGTTTGCATTTTTCTGATGTTAGAAATTACTTTGCTTCTTAAGAATAAAATTCTTTCCAATCTGCTCACCTCTCTTCCATTTATAGCGGCTTTTATTTATATTCCCATCACAAAACCAGCCAAAGTAATTACACTTGAAATAATGGTTGTAATTATGGCAGCCTTCACCTGGTGCTCGCTATATCTTTACCGCCAAATGACAGCCTACAAGGATGGATTAATAAAGACTAGAGATGACAGCAAGGAACTGGAATTCTATCTGAAAAATCAAAATAAACGTCTCTTAACAGAGCAGGATCAACAGGTGCATCTAGCAACGCTGGCAGAGCGCAACCGAATAGCCAGAGAAATCCATGACAATGTAGGTCATCTCCTATCTCGTGGTATTCTTTTGCTCGGAGCAATCACCACTGTAAACAAGGATGAGACCATTGCGCCTCAGCTAAAAAATCTTGCTGAGACCTTGGATGAATCAATGGAAAAGATGCGCTCCTCTGTGCACAATCTTCATGATGATTCTATCGACCTTAGCAAGAACTTTGATGATATTATAAAAGAGCTTACAAGCTTTACCGTAAATACGGAATTAGATATAGAGGACGCGCTGCCTAAAAACATCAAGCTCACTCTGATTGGAATTCTAAAGGAAGCCGTAACCAACATTGTAAAGCACTCCAATGGCGACAAGGTTTCCATCATCTTCCATCGCAACTACAGCTTTTGTACTCTATCAATATACGACAACGGTGTGTTGTCTGAAGATACAAAGCGCCTGATTGGCACAGATGGCTTCGAGGGTATCGGACTTAGAAACATCCGCGAACGAGCAAATTCAGTAGGTGGCGACGCATACTTCTACACGAAGGATGGATTTACCGTATTTGCGAGACTGCCTTTGAATATGTCAGAAGCAAAAAGCTAAATTCATTTTATAATTATAACGAGGGAAAAATAATTAATAGGGCTAGGTGAAAAAATGGATAAGAAGAGGATTTTATTAGTAGATGATGATGAATTGATAACGATGTCGCTTGAGATGATTATTGCGGCGGAGCCAGATTTTGAGGTCGTCGGCAAGGGATGTAGTGGCAGAGAAGCTGTACAGCTTTTTGATGAGCTGCACCCAGATTTGCTGCTAATGGATATCAGAATGGCGGACATGAACGGTCTTGAGGCCGCAGAGGAAATCTTATCAAATCACAAGGATGCCACTATCCTATTTCTAACGACCTTTTCCGATGATGAGTATATCGTAAAAGCGTTAAAGCTTGGAGTAAAAGGCTATCTCTTAAAGCAAGATTACAAATCTTTGCCTGCAGCTTTACACGCCGCTATCAATGGTCAAAGTGTTTTTGGTGGAGCTGTCATCGACAAGCTTCCTACCCTCATGGATGAATCTAGCCATGAGAATAAGCTTGATTTCACTGCCTTTGACATCACTGAAAAGGAATATGAAGTCATGCAGCTTGTGGCTGAGGGCTTCTCAAATAAAGAAATCTCTCAGAAGCTATTTCTTTCGGAGGGCACAGTTCGCAACTATCTGTCATCCATACTTGAAAAGCTCAATCTGAGAGATCGCACTCAACTTGCAATATTCTATTTAAAAAACACCAAGTGATTACTGCTGTGCTTGCTCTTGGTCTTTTTCGTATTCTTCCGCAAAGGTATCTACATCATAGAGCTTGCCTTCAACCTTCTCTGTGTAAATGTGACCATCCAAGTGATCTATCTCGTGAAGAAGTGCACGAGCCATAAGCTCTTCGCCTTCTACAATAAACTCTTCCATGTTTTCGTTTAAAGCTTTGACCTTGGCATAGTTTGGACGAGTAACGATACCTGTCTTGCCAGGGACAGAGAGACAGCCTTCATTGCCAGTCTGCTCGCCAGATGTCTCAATAACCTCTGGATTGATAAGGGTAACAGGGCCCTCGCCTATATCTATAACGCATATACGTCTGAGGACTCCCACCTGTGGAGCAGCCAAACCGACGCCATCTGCATCATACATAGTTTCAAACATATCCTCGATGAGTGTTTTTAGACGTGGTGTAAGCTCTTTTACAGGCTTACAGGTCTTTAAAAGCACATCGTCTTTTCCGTATTCTCTAATTTCTAATAAAGCCATTATAATTCCTTTCTACATCAAAAAAACTTTCGCTATTTTCAACTTGATCTACAATGTATTGATTGGATCAAAATCAAACCAAGTAGTTGTGTTTCTGTATTGTTTTTGCTCTAGCAAGAACTTGTCGATGGTATCCTTCACCGCCACAAGCCTATCGTAATCGTCGGCCTTGAGATAAATAACTCGTCGATAAACATCCTTTAGCTTGGCAAGATACGCATCCTCAGGACCCATTATTACAATTTCTGGATCAGTCTGCCTGATTATTCCAGCTAGGATATCTGCCTGAGCGATAGCGTCCGCTTGTTTGTCGCAGGCCACCTGAATACCAAGGATATGCGAGCAGGGTGGATATGACAGCAGTTTGCGATAGGCAAATTCCTGCTTGTAAAACTCGCTGTAATCTTGGGCTGCTGCAGTAAGCACTGCATAGTTTTCAGGCTGATAGGTCTGAATAACTGCAACTCCAGGTTCGTCGCCTCGCCCTGCGCGCCCCACCGCCTGAGTAAGGAGCTGGAAGGTACGCTCTCCGCTGTGATAATCCGATTCGTTTAAAGATATATCCGCTGCAATTATACCAACCAAAGTGACGTTTGCAAAATCGTGACCCTTAACTATCATCTGTGTTCCTATAAGAACATCAGCCTCGTGGGCCGCAAACGCGGATAGGATTTCCTCGTGGCCATCCTTTCCTTTGGTGGTGTCGGCATCCATTCTAAGGACTCTCGCCTGAGGGAACGCCTGCTTAACAATCTCTTCAAGGCGTTGTGTGCCAGCCCTGAAGGAGCCAATATATTTGCTGCCGCAGCTAGGACAAACCTTGGCTGCCTTAGTTGTGTAACCGCAATAGTGGCACTTCATCGTGCCGTCCTTGTGCAGGTGCAAAGCAACATCACAATGTGGACATTTTAACACATGGCCGCACGCCCTACAAGAAACAAATCCCATCAGCCCACGGCGATTCAAAAACAGCATGATTTGCTGATGCTTCTCTAATCTGTCTGCCATCAGCTCCATAAGCCTGCGACTAATCATTGAACGATTGCCGGATTGTAGCTCCTGACGCAAATCTATGATTTCGCATTTGGCCATATCCTGCCCTTTGGCACGATTTTCAAGAGTGATTAGCTGATATTCACCTGAGGTCGCTCTGCTATATGCCTCAAGGCTAGGTGTAGCCGAGCCCAGTATAACTGTGGCGCCTGAAAGCTTCGCTCTGTATACCGCAGTCTCTCTAGCGTGATATCTAGGAACCACCTCGGATTTGTAGGAGCTTTCATGTTCTTCGTCGATTATGATTAGCCCAAGATTTGCAAATGGTGTAAACAGCGCCGAACGAGGGCCAACCATGATGCTGATTTCGCCAGCCTTGGCGCGCTCGAATTGGTCGAAGCGCTCTCCTGGCGACATGCGGCTGTTTAGAATGCTGACCTTGTCACCAAAGCGAGTGTAGAATCTCATCACCGTCTGGTAAGTCAGGGCAATCTCTGGAATGAGAACAATCACCTGCTTGCCCATGTTTATCACATGCTCCATCACATCCATGTAGACCTCTGTCTTGCCGGAGCCGGTGACTCCGTGGATGAGATAGGTCTTGCTTCTGCCTGTATCTATATCAGCCTTGATTTGCTCTGCGGCTGCCTCCTGCTGCTGGTTTAAAGTGATTTGCTTTGCCTGAGCCGACTTGTTGATGTGTGGATTTCTAAAGGCTCTGACAGATTCTATCCTGACGATTCCTTTTTTTTCCAAAACTCGAATGTTCGCCGTTGGAACCTGAAGCTTTTTGGTGGCAAGCTCCCAATCTAGTACATCTACCTCAAGAAGCTCTCTAAGCAAGCGCTCCTTGCCCACTGCATGATTCTTTTTAGTAAGAAGCTCTGTCAATTCGATTTTGGCTTGCTCTAAAGGAATTGCTAGGCTGATTTCCTTTTTGAGCTTTTCGTTTTCCTTTTTCTTGATAGGAATAACTGTCTTGAGGGCTTGGTTCATGGTAGAGCCGTAGTTGCGCTTCAGAAAAGCAGCCAAAGAAATAAGCTGAGATTCTATAGCGATGCTGTCTTTGACGACTCTCGCAATAGGTTTCAGCTTTGTAATATCGAAGCCCGGCTTGTCATGAAGACCAACAACATATCCTGTGATTGCTCGATCACCCTTTCCAAAAGGGATAACCACCTGCATTCCCTCTGAGACTTGGTCTTCTAACTTGGTTGGAACTATATATTCAAATGTCTTGTCCAATCTCTCGTGAGATATGTCAATTATAATATCTGCATATTTCATAAAAAATATTTTAGCATAAAAGGGTTCTATTTTGAATTTAATGTGGTAGAATAAATTGATTTAATAAAAATATTTTGGGAGGACAGTCAATGCGTCATCTAATGAGTCCTCTGGATTTTTCCAGGGAGGAACTAGAGCAGCTTATGGACCTGGCCGATGATATCAAGCTTCATCCGGATGTTTACTCCGAAAAATGCCACGGCAAAAAGCTCGCCACATGTTTTTACGAGCCAAGCACTCGTACAAGATTATCTTTCGAAGCCGCCATGCTTAATCTTGGTGGTTCAATCCTTGGTTTCTCATCAGCTGATTCATCTTCAGCAGCCAAAGGCGAAAGTGTTTCTGATACTATTCGTGTTATTTCTTCTTACGCAGATATTTGCGCTATGCGTCATCCTAAAGAAGGCGCTCCACTTGTCGCTTCTCAGCGATCTCTTATTCCCGTTATCAATGCTGGTGATGGTGGTCACCAACATCCAACTCAAACCCTTACCGATTTATTTACTATCCGCTCTTTGCGCGGCGAGATCAAAGATCTTACAATCGGACTCTGTGGCGATTTGAAGTTTGGACGTACAGTGCACTCTCTCATCAACGCGCTGGTTCGCTATCCGGGAATCAAGTTCGTGCTTATCTCACCTGAGGAGCTTAGAGTTCCAGAATACATCCGCGAAGACGTTCTCGACAAAAAAGGTTTTGAATACAAAGAGGTTGATTCTCTTGACAATGTTATGGGTGAGCTGGATATTCTCTACATGACAAGAGTTCAGCGCGAGCGCTTCTTCAACGAAGAGGATTACATTCGCTTGAAAGATTACTTCATTCTCACTCCTGAGAAGATGCATCTTGCAAAGAAGAATATGATGGTTCTTCATCCTCTCCCACGAGTAAACGAAATCACAGTGGATGTGGATGATGACCCAAGAGCAATGTATTTTGAGCAAGCCAAAAACGGTGTGTTTATCAGAATGGCTCTGATTCTTACCCTACTAGAGTTGGCATAGCCGATTCGTTTTTTCGAATTACAACTTATTAATCTTTCAGATATTTGGAGGAAGAAACATGTTAAATATTAGTGGAATTCATGAAGGCTTTGTACTCGACCATATCAAGGCCGGCGACTCCATGACAATCTACCGCAATTTGCATCTTGATACTCTAGGCTGCGATTGTACAATCGCTATGATTATGAATGCAAAATCCAACAAGATGGGACGCAAGGACATCATCAAAATCGAGTGCCCTATCGAACGAGTAGATTTGGATATACTTGGATTTATCGATCACAACATCACCTGCAACATCATTAAGGACGACGTAATCGTGGAAAAGAGAACACTTTCTCTCCCAAAAGAAGTTAAAAACGTTATCTCTTGCAAGAACCCACGATGCATCAGCACTATCGAGCAGGGTCTGGATCAAATCTTTGTCCTTACCGACGAAGAAAACGAGGTATACCGCTGTAAATATTGCGAAGAAAAATACACTGGAAATAAATAATCGAATTTAGTTTTAGAATTCATCATGCAAAATGCCATCACAAAAATGTGATGGCATTTTTAACACACTATAAATTAAACTTCTGAATTGGCTGACATATCTACATAGCCATTCATCTTTAGGAAATCAGAAACTTCTTTGATGGCCGATACCGTATTTGCAACAATCGACCTCCTTAAATGACCCTTGATTAGGCAAGAAACTATATATTCTTTACCGTGAACAGTTTTAACCGCATAAATGCTCTTTCTGGCATTAACTAAAGTTTCTTGTGTGGCTGGCTGTCCTGCCTTTGACACAGACACATCCACATAGTATCCACCATTTTGCGAATAATAAACCGTAAAATGATAGCCATTGTACTCGCCAGTTAATAAATCCGATGGCTCGTCAATGATAAGGCCAGTTGTAGCCCCAATTTCTTCATAAACATTTTTAATTGTCCTATTCATCCCTTTGACTCCTACATCTAAAAAAATAAAAATTCGAAAAGCTATAGTATAATTGCTATAAAATCAGCCAAATCACAATTTAGACTTCTTTTCTCTTACTGATTTCTATAATAATACCTATTTAATATTTCGTCAATAGTATTATTTCGCTACCAATGCACTTTTATAAATGCAAAATTAATTTCAATAACTAAAATAAGGATGCCCGAAGGCATCCTCATAAAAAATTTATTTAATTAACAAAATTTATTAACGTTTTTTAGTGGATTTTGCAGGGGCTGCCGCCTCCTGAGTTGGCGCTGGTGCTGTTGCCACTATCATACCATTTTCATCTGTCTGGTAGAGTGTGTCACCAACCTGAATAACCTGATTTACAACAAGCTTGCCGTCAGGTCCAAAGAGGAACTGACCATCACCAATCTTGATTGCCTGATTTGCAACAAGTGCTCCATCATCTCCTGCGTAGTAAACACCATCTTTTGCCTGCACGAGACCCTTAACCATGGCGCCGTCTGATCCGAAGTAGTAGTTTGCAGCACCAATTGTCTGCATACCTGTCTGCATCTTGCCGTCAGCACCAAAGTAATATGTATTTTGACCTACTGTAACTATACCTACCTGCATAAAGCCTTGGTCGTTAAAGTAGTATACATTCTTGTCGATTGGACAAAGACCCACAACCATATGGCCGTCTGTTTTATCCAAGTAGCGCGTACCGACTGCTGGATCTGTCCACCAGCCAGTGTAAAGCTTGCCGTTTTCAGCTGGGTTGAATAGGAATGTGTATCCTCCTAACTCTAACCAACCTGTCTGAAGCTGAGCATCATCGTTGAAGTAATAGATACCCTTGTCTATTGCCTGTAAACCGACTGCAGCGTTAGCTGTTCCAGGTGTTAAGTAGTATGTGCCTGTCTCATCTGCGAACCAGCCAGTAGTAACAATACCTGTCACTGGATCTGTGTGATACTTAACGCCTGCTATATCAGTCCAACCAAACTGCTTTCGGAAGTTGTTGAAGACGAAAACATTTCCCTTTCCAAGATCAAGAAGACCTGCTGGTGGGATAAAAGCTGTAAAATCTTTTGATGCAATATTCATATCAACCCTACCGTTGATACCAGGCACAGCTCCACTTGAAGAGTACTGCCATACTGACCAACCGCCGATTTCGTTGTGGTCTGCGTATTGCGCAATCCACTTATCATAAGCCAGTGCTGGTGTAAAATGTGCCTTGTAGAAATTGGTGTACGTATATACGATAGGTGTATATCCTGCTGACGAAATTATATCGCAGAATGTATTTGCCATTGCTGTACATGTGTTAGCATCAAGTCCCTTTTGCGTTTTGTCTTCGATATCAAAAGCAACTGGGAAATTGATGTTGTAAGGCTCAATCCACTGAAGAAGGAGTAAAGCCTCTTGTGCCGCTTGCTCTACTGTTGTTGCATAAGAGTAAATATATACGCCTGTACGGATTCCAACTGCCTGAGCTCCTTTAACATTTGCGGCAAAATAAGGATCGATGCCTGCGTTGACACTACCAGCTTTGATGTACGCAAATGTAACGCCTGACTGTGCTACTGCAGTCCAATTAATTGGACCTTGATACTTAGACACATCGATACCCTGAGTTGCAGCTGTCGCGTATGCTGGACTCGCCAAAAAAAGCACTACTGCAAGCATAAAAGCAGCCACACCTCTAAACACAATATTCTTTTCCAAATTTTTCAAAACTCAATACCTCCTCTTTCATAACTCCAATTTATATTCTAACATATATATAAATGGAACTGCCACAAGAAAGATATTAACTTCTCATGACAACTCTCTTATGGTCTACATCTGATGTCTGACCACTTTATACTCATCCCCGTTGACGAAATATGGACACTCACTATAGTGACCTGTTACAAGCCTGACGTAATCGTCCTCGTCCATATCCATCTCACAATAATACTGCTCATCCTCTTCATCCCAGACGAAATTATTGCAATATTCACAGGCTGTTTGCCCTTTACCCTTATCAGCCATTTGATAAACCCTCCTAATTTATCAACATGTTTGCTGCATCCATATTTGTCCCCTTGTTATGTCGTAATACCCAAGTAAGCACCTAAGCCAAACGTGCAGGCCAATCCGATAATACAACCTGCCAAAGCTACGCCAAGGATAACTGCAAGAATTGAAGACTTGAAATCCATGTCGAGGATTGATGCAGCAAGAGTACCAGTCCAGGCGCCTGTGCCAGGTAAAGGAATACCAACAAAAAGCAACAAAGCTACGAACAGTCCCCTGCCGGCCTTTTCCTGAAGCTTCTTTCCACCCTTTTCACCTTTTTCAAGGCAGAAGGTAAAGAACTTGCCAATCACCTTTTTATCCTTGCCCCAAATCAAGACCTTTCTGGCGAAGAAATAGATAAAAGGAACCGGAAGCATATTTCCGATTGCTGTCAGTATATAAACCGTAAGCAAATTAAAATTCGGGTCAGTTGCTTTATGAAAGTAAGCATAAATGATTGCTCCTCTAAGCTCGACTAACGGAACCATTGAAATCAAAAAAACTATTAAATATTGAATCACTACATTAACTCCTTTATGTTTATTGCTCGAATTCAAAGAAAAATGCCTGTCAAAAGGCTTTAATCCTTCAAATATAACTAATTTATAAAATATCTCTGAGGGCCTCTATTAGCTGCTGCATTTCTTCGTCAGTTCCTATGCTTATACGCAAATAGTTTGCGATGCGCTCAGGCTTAGAGAAATGACGTACATATATGCCCTTCTTCTTGAGCTCTTCAAAGATGTAGGTTGCATCCTTTGATTCGTGCTTGGCAAAAATAAAATTGCTCTTTGAATCTGGAAAAGAAAATCCTAGTTCGGCGAGCTTACCCTTTGTCCACTCACGTGTTTTGATTACATCGGCTATTCTTGCCTTAAAGTATTCATCATCCTCAAGTGAAGCTACGCCAACTGCAAGGGTGATTGTATCCATGGTGTAGGAATTGAATGAAAACTTGCAGTCTGACAAATACTTGATAAGCTCTGGATTCCCAATTGCATATCCAATACGATTGCCTGCCATAGAACGAGACTTAGAATACGTGCGAACAATGATTACATTGTCGTATTTGTCGGTGAGACCGATGCATGAATTCGATCCGAAATCAACATACGCCTCGTCGATGATAACAACACATTCTGGATGCGCTGCTACTATCTTTTCAAAGAATTCAACTGGTTCTGCAACGCCTGTTGGAGCATTTGGATTAGGAATAATAATACCACCGCAAGGCTTGCTGTAATCATCTATATTTATTTTGAAATCATCATCTAAAAGCTTTTGCTCGTATGGGATTCTAAATAAGTCAGCCCAAACATCATAGAAAGAATATGTAATGTCCGGGAATAAGATTGGTAATTTTGAATTAAAAAATGTTATAAAGCTCATCGCCAAAACATCATCCGAGCCGACACCAACAAAAACTTTTGATTTGTCTACTGAGTGGTATTTGGCTAAAGCTTCGATAAGATTGTCACATGTTGGATCTGGATATTTACGAAGTGAATCCAAATCTATACTAGAAATAACCTTACCCACCAAAGGACTTGGTGGGTATGGATTTTCATTTGTATTTAACTTAATGACTTTTTGCTTTGGTTGCTCTCCTGGAGTATATGGTACGACTGTTCTAATGTTGCTCTTCCAAGTTGTCATTAATATTTCCTCTTAGACTAATATATTTTACTGTACAGGCACTTGCTCTGGTACTGGTTCAACAGGTGGAACCTGCTCTACTGGAGGCTGTGGAATTGGTGTTCCATCAGGTGCTACTAAACCGGCCTGCTGTTTGAGGTTGAGAAGTGTAAGCTCTGCCTCTGGTAACAATCCATAGTTAGATACCAATGCCTGCTGCTCTGGAGTAAGGGCATTGTATGCCTGACGAGCCTTTGCGATTGCTGGCTCTGACTCAAGAGTAACCACACCAATATCGTTGATGTACTGCATTACCTTTGCCTCTGGAGTCTTCTCTGTGTAAACAGCGTTTTCAGCCTCGGTATTGCCTGTATAGAAAACAATAACTGGCCATCCCTTTTCGACGATGTTGTATATAGTCTCAGCGCTCTTAGGAGGTAGATTTACACAACCGTGGCTACCATTTGTTCTGTATGTAGTTCCACCGAATTCTTTGGCCGAACGCCATTTGGCATCATGCAACCCCTGCCCATCATTAAATGGCATCCAATAATCTACAGGGCTTTCATATTCATTCTGCGAACCTCTAAGTATTGTGTCGCGCTTTTTGAACATGATTGGATATACACCTGTATGTGTACCATGACCGTTAGATATTCTTCCTGATACACAAGGTGTGTCAAATACCATTTCGCCGTCCTTATATACGTATACGTGCTGTTCTGTGAGGTTAACCTCTACATATGAATTGCCGTAGTCGTGTTCGCCGTGACTGGCTGCAGTGAAGATGTACTCAAAATCTCTAGTAACTTCTGCGCCTGCTTTTAAATCGGAAATTATGTGATCTGTCTCACCCTCGAGAGCTATTCTCCAGCCTAAAGAACCTGCTGGAACTGTAATCTGCTCGCCAGAGGTTGTAGTGAACTCTTTTTTCTCTCCATAAGTGTCATATTTTTCTTCCATAGAACGAACGAATGCGTGGATAGCCTCTCGATCAAAATCAACATTAAACTTGTCATCCCAGGTGAAGAATGTAGCCTTAGTCTCGAGTGGAATAGTATCTGAAATTATTCCATCTTCTGAAACGTAGTTAATATTTGTATTTAAATATGAGTTAAGAGTCTCAACTGCGCTGTTAAGCTCAGGGGTGTCTTTGGTGATTTGAGGCTTGTGGTAGCACTCAGAAATATCAATCTTGTCCTGAAGGTTTTCAACTGCGTAAACAACAGCATCTACAATGCCCTGCATATCGACCTTGTCACCATATACCTCTTCGACAACAACAAATTCGCTGCCGTTGAACTCGATTTTGGCATCTTCTGATTCTTTGGTTGATTTTAAACCGCTGAAATCAAGACTTGCAGCTGTCTCTTTGACCTTGTCCATATTAAAAGAATTACCTGTCTTGGTGTGATATTCGGCTGCGACAAATATTCTGCCAATCCAGTTGAAACCAGTCTGCTTGTCTAAAAGCTCCTGAACCTGATTGACATCGTAATTGACTTCAACACCTAAATCTTTGGCGCTAACCTCGTTGACCTTGTTTCCATCGACATCAATAAATTCGATTGAATAGTCATCTGCGCTTGCCTGAATCTTTTCGAAGGCTGCTTCTGCCGTCTTGAAAGATGCATCAACACCGTTGACCTTGCTCCTTATATAGAAATGATTGCTGAAATAAAGGCTACCAATTAAATAAATTGCAGCTGCCGCACCAGCTATAATAGCAATCTTTCGCCAATTTACTCTATTTACTTTAATCTTGTGAGTTTTAGTTTTCTTTTTGCCGCTCATTTATAATTCCTTCTTATAACAAATATATAGTTCTCCGTGTGATAGTTTACAGTAAAATACCGCATAAAATCAACTAAAGTTTTGCCATATTACTAAATTGAATTTGACATAAACGTGAAAACCAATCCCAAAAACCTTATTTTTGCACCTTCTCCCCTTATTCTGTTGATAATATTTCTCTATTTTCTTCTGAAACTTTTCAGCTCATCAATTGAAAATTCGTATGCCTCGTTACAGAACTGACACTTAACCTCCACAGGCTTGCCGTCTGCAATTATGTCGTCCATATCCTCCTTGCCAAGAGATGCCAAGCTCTTTATGACCCTATCTCTAGAGCAATCGCACTGATACTTGACAGGATAGGTCTCCATAAACTGCAAGTCCAGTCCGGCGAGAACAGTCTCAAGCATCTGCTCCGGTGTCTTGCCACTTGAAAGCATGTCTGTAACCGAAGGAAGCGTTTTAAGATTCTCTTCGATTTTTTCGATAACCTCATCCGATGTAAAAGGCATGAGCTGAACAATGAATCCGCCTGCGCAGTTTACTGTGTTGTCCTTGTTCATAAGAACTCCAAGACCGACTGTCGATGGAATCTGCTCGGAAACTGCATAGTAATAGGTTAAGTCCTCGGCGATTTCTCCTGTCTGCAGCTCCACCGTTCCAACATATGGATCCTTGAGTCCCATGTCCTTGATGACACGCATGATACCAAGGTCGATAGCGCCTCCCACATCCAGCTTGCCGTTCTTTGGAGGCAAATCAACAACTGCCACATTGGGAAACCCCTTTACCTCGCCCTTGCTGTTGGCAGTAACTGTGATGCCCTTCATGGGGCCGCTGCCCTGAATCTGCAAGGTCACCAAATCATCGTCGCCCTTTAGCATGACGCCCATCATAGAACCTGCTGAAAGCATACGCCCTAAAGCTGCTGTTACGATGGGTGATGTATTGTGACGGTCTCTTGCTTCCTCGACCAAATCTCTACTGGTGATGGCGAAGGCTCTGATTGCATCATTAGCCGCCGTCGCCCTAACTATATAGTCACTCATTTTGTTACCTCTCTTGCTATGAAATATAATCTTTCACTATCTTGCTGTGGCTTGTCCATTGTGTCCACATCAAGTATATCTAAAAGCTCAAGTCCACTGTCCTTGATTGCCTTTGTAATCTCGTCAATAGAAAATGCATGTTGCAGATGCTCCTCTTCAAATCTGTCGTAGGTACCATCAGCATTTGCTGCATATATTGTAAGAAAATAGCTGTTGTCACGACTGACTTCGTCGTATTCATTCTCCCAGATGAAGCTGCCCTCTTCCCTGTTTTCAGCTATAGTGCAGGAGCCAAGCTCCTTGAAAAAATGCTCGGTCTTTACATCAAAAACCAATAGCCCCTTTGGGTCAAGATATTGATTTGCCTGCTTGCAAACCTGAAGCAATTCATCGGTAGATGAAAGATAGTTGATGCTGTCGCAGAGACTGACAATTGCCCCAGCTGTACCGTACAGCTCGAACGCTCTCATGTCCTGACATAGATAAAGGATTCCTTCAGAATCCTCGTTAGCCTGTGCCTCTGTAAGCATATCGCTAGAGACATCGATGCCTATCATATCGTAGCCGTAATGCTTGAGACGGCGAGTCATCTGACCTGTGCCGCACCCCAAGTCGCAGACGATTTCTGATGGCATATTGTATTTGTCGAATATTTCTTTGATGTTCTTTGCCCACTCATCGTATGGAATATTATCCATGTACATGTCGTACACCGAGGCAAAGCTTGTGTATGCATCCATCCTTAAATCCTCTTAGATAAAAAGCCCGTTATCCCTCTGATGATGGCAAAATCATTTTGGATTTCCTCAACCTTGAGACGGTTTGCCTCCGAGAATCCCACAAGTATGTCGTGATTTGCCTCTGACAGGTAGTCCATAATACCATCGATATCACTCTTGATGTTCTTTGGACATTTGATGTAGTGGCGCTTACCTGCCGTGATGTGCAAGGTATACGTGATTGAAAAATGATGCCAAAGGAACTTGTGCATTGTTGAATACTTGTAAATCCAAATGATGGCATTGATAGGAACTATCGCAACACCATAGCTACTTGTTTCTATGAAGTAATGCTCTGTGATAAACATATCCTCTGTTGCCAACTGAGGAAGTGTCGCAAGCTCTTCTTCTGCTTCTGCTAAGATCTCTGCTGGCTTGCCATAGGCGCGAGTCTTGCGCACCGGTGGAGACAGAACAGGAAAAGCAATATAAATACAAAAGATAATTATACTAAGCAAACTGTAAATAGCAAACCCTATAAAGAAAAATCTAAATAATCTTGAAGGGATGTTGGTTGCATCAGGCTCAGAAATACTGAAGGTTGAAACTGTTGACATGATACCCTCGGTATTCCAATCAAGGTCGCTCGCCAAATTGGTGAGAAGCGCCTTGGTTGAATGAGACTCGTCAAGTATCTCACCTTTGATTTTGATTTCTTTGATTTCTGGGATGCCGTGCTCGCAAGTGTCAGGGTCGAGAAGGACAATCACACACTCAGAATTTATCATGGTGTAATAGTAATATCCCGTGGTGTGGTCTAGCCACTTTTTGGTGTACCCTGTGAAGTTGAGATTTGAAAGATGAAACTTTGCAAAAGTCTCGCCAGAATTGTACATCTTGTGAAGATGAATTTCATCCTCCAAGTAGTATTTTGGTAATAACAAATGACCTACTGGCAAAAAGAAACTGATTGCCAGCAGGATAATGATAAATATGATAGGAGCATAAAGCCTATTTTTGTAGTATGTCCTAATTGATCGGGTGATCAAGTGCTCTAAAGAATCCATTATTGCTCCTGAAACTTACTTGTGGTTCTCACACCACTGATAAATATCTTCGTAAACTTTGTCCCGGTCAAGCTCGTTTAGAATCTCGTGTCTATCACCAGAATAAAGCTTTAAAGTAACGTCTTTGATACCCCCCGCCTTAAGTTGTTCTGCCGCTTCAGTAGTGCCCTTACCAAGATTTCCAACTGGATCTTCTTCGCCGGAAATCACAAGTAGCGGCAAGCTCGTACGCATCTTGCTAACGCACTCCTTGGAACATGCATATTTGGTGGCCTCAATTAGCCCCTTGTATGCGTTGAGTGTAAAGAGATATGCACAAAGCGGATCGCGCACGTATTTTTCTACATTGTCGGTGTTTTTGGACAACCAAGATTTGGATAAATCCTTGCCATAGCAATCGAATTGCTGGTATGGCTTGCTGTATGTCATATCTCGGATTAAGGTGCTGCGATAATTCTTACCCTTAAATAATGAAAGAAGGGCAACCATAGCAAGACCTCCACCGCAGGTGGATGACTTTTCCTGACCTGTACCCATGATGATTGCACCAGTTAAATCTTCTAGATAGGCTGACTTTACAGACAAAAACTTTCTGAGAAGATATGAGCCCATGGAATGTCCCATAATAAAATATGGAAGCTCCGGAAACGCCTTTCTTGTCATGGCGTAGTGGGCATAGATATCCTCCACCATGTAATCCGATGGATGGGAGCCTGTCATGACTCCAAGCTGGTCAACTGACTCTACAGAATGACCGTGGCCGATGTGATCGTGACCAACCACAACATATCCCTTGGAAGCAAGGAAATTGGCAAATCCATTGTACCTTTCGATGTATTCAAGCATGCCATGAACAAACTGAATCACAGCAACTGGCTCGCCCCCCGGCAGCCATTTTCTGCAATGGATCACAGAGTGACCATCACTAGAATTGAATGTGTATACTTCTTGATTCCCCATTAATCTACCTCCCCTTTTGGAATAATTGTAATTGATTTGGGGCTTACATTCAATAAAGTCGGGGTTTTATTTAAAATTCTCTATAATTACTTGAAGAGAACGAGTTCCTCGATATTCGTTGATTGATGGCTCGTAAATTATATCAATGACGGTGCCGTCTGCTTTGCCAGAAAAAAGATTCTGCCACGTCTCTTCATCATATTTTTCGATGATGTTGTTTTCAAACTCTTCAACACCTCTAAACATCAGGCCTGTCATGTTGCCACCGTTCTCGGTTTGAAGGTTGAGCCTGAGATACTGTCCCGCCTTGCCCATATATGACAGACGGTTGAGGCCAACGTCCTTGAGTGCGAAAAGTGGCTTGCTGTTGCCTGTTCCAAAAGGTGCAAGCAAATCCAATTCATCCACCAAACCCTCTGATATATATGAAAGAGGCATCGGACAATCGATTTTGATTATCTCTTGCATGTCGTCATCCGTAAGGGTGCAGTTAGCGTTAAGTCGCTGGCGCAATTCGTCTATACGATTTTTCTCCAGGGAGACTCCCGCCGCCATAGGATGACCGCCGAACTTGGTAAATACATCCTTTACTGCAGTAAGCTCCTCGAACATGTTGTAGGCTGGGATTGAGCGTCCACTCCCCTTTGCGCCATCCTCCGCATCTGTAATTACAAGCACGGGCTTGTTGTACCTTTCGCGAATTCTTCCTGCCACGATGCCAGCTAGGCTCTCGTGTAAATCCGGCAGATATAAAACGAGAACTCTGTCTTTGTTGATGTCACTGTTTTCTATTAAATCAATGGCTGTATCGATGCCATTTTGGGTCATCGCCTTTCGCTGGGTGTTCAGCTCCACCAACTCGTTGGCGGCGGCCAAAGCTTTGGCACTGTCAGTCTCCATCAAAAGCTCGATAGCTCGACTTGCAGTATCAAGCCTTCCGCTGGCATTCAAACATGGTCCAATGACAAATCCAAGATGGTAACAATTGATTGCCTTGCCCTTTAGCTCGGTTCGTGCAAGCAGTGCGTTCAGCCCGATGTTTGTAGTGCTTTCTATCGCCTTCATGCCATGATAAACTGTAGCGCGGTTTTCACCCTTTAGCTCCATGACGTCGCAGACGGTTGCGATTGCTGCAAATTGAAGGAAGCATTCGGCCTCACCGGCTGGGATTCCCATAAGCTGATACAACACCTCTGCCACCTTCCACGCCACCTGCGCACCGCAGATTCCCTTGAAGGGATATTGGCAGTCGTCGCGTTTTGGATCTACCACTGCATCGGCTTTTGGCAGCTGTTGAATCCTGTCACCATCATCTTCTATAAATGGAACCTCGTGATGGTCTGTGACCACAAATGTCATACCAAGACTCTTTGCCAAATCTACCGCATCAGAAGCAGCGATTCCATTGTCGCAGGTGATGATGAATCTGATTCCGTCATCATACGCCTGCTGCACCATATCAGGATTGATGCCATATCCATCTATCATTCTGTGGGGAACGGCATAATCCACATCGCCCTCGGCACGACGGATAGAATTAGTCAAAATATAAGTGGACATGATTCCGTCCACATCGTAATCACCTACAACTCTGATTTTTGTGCCAGCTTCGATGGCTGTCTTTAATAGGTTACAGGCCTTATCCATATCTGCAAAAAGATGAGGGTCTGGGAAATTGTCTAGGGTTGGATGAAGATATTCCTCCATCTCCTCGTAGGTTTCCAAGCCTCTGTTGACCATCAGCCTGACTGTCACCTGATCCACATCAAGCTGTGCTGCCAACGCCTTAAAATCTGCTTTTTTGTTAAGTAAAATCCATTTGCTCATCCATAATCTCCACTAACTTGATTTCCCAACTATGTCGACGAGACACATCTTTCGAGCTAAGCTCGTTTTTTACTTACTAGGAAAAAGATTTTCCCGGTAAGTAAAAAATGAACAGATAGTTATAACAATATATCTCCTAAAAAAGCGAAAGCACTTCAGAGATAAACTTGTTATAAACTAACTGTTCGTTACTAAGTCTGGATTGTTGTGACTATTGCAGGACCAATCAATAATGAAAACTCCTGCTATTTTGCTAGCTTATGCAAGAGCTGCAGTTATGATAGCCATTGAGTAAACTTCCTGTGCGTTACAGCCTCTTGAAAGATCGTTGATTGGTGCATTAAGGCCAAGAAGAATTGGTCCATAAGCATCGAATCCGCCAAGTCTCTGTGCAATCTTGTAGCCGATATTACCTGCATTGATATCAGGGAAGATGAATGTGTTTGCGTGACCTGCCACTGTAGAATCAGGACATTTTGTCTTGGCAACACGTGGTGAAACTGCCGCATCAAACTGAAGCTCACCTTCGATATCGAGCTCTGGATATTTTTCCTTGGCAAGCTTTGTCGCCTGACTCATCTTGTCAACATCCTCGCCCTTTCCTGAACCAAGTGTTGAGTATGAAAGCATTGCAATCTTTGGATCGATACCAAAAATCTTTGCACAAGCTGCTGTCTCGCCTGCGATCTCAGCAAGCTCTTCAGCGTTTGGCTTGATGTTGATAGCGCAATCGCCCATAGCAAGAACCTCACGGTTACCTGTTGCATGGTTACGAACCAAAATGAAGCATGAAGATACAATATTGTTGCCTGGCTTGGTCTTGATAACCTGAAGCGCAGGACGCACTGTATCAGCTGTTGAATATGTAGCTCCGCCTAAAAGCGCATCTGCAACACCCATCTTTACAAGCATGGTTCCAAAGTAGTTGGCATGCTTGCATGTTTCAGCAGCCTGCTCCATTGTAACGCCCTTGCTCTTTCTAAGCTCACAGAAAAGCTGACACATCTCATCAAACTTATCATAATTTTCTGGGTCGATAATAACCGCACCGCGAATGTTGAAACCTGCATCTTCAGCGGCTGCCTTGATTTCTGATTCTTTGCCGATAAGAATTGGCTGAAGGAAATCTGAACCAAGAAGACGGCTAGATGCCTCAATAATACGTGGGTCTGTACCCTCTGTAAAAACGATTTTCTTAGGATCCTTTTTAAGAATGTCAATTAATGCTCCAAATCCTGCCATTTTGAATTCCTCTTTCTCTTTAATACTATATAGACCTCTTGGAGTAACTCCAATGGGGTGTTAGTTGTTTAAAACTACATTTGATATATTACTCCTTTTTTATGAAAAAAAGGTGGTTTTTTTGATTGTTTTCGATTTTGTACTTTTATGTATTTTATTTAGCCGAAATCCATCCCTCGCCATCGACTGAAACATTGCTTGAAATACTTTCAACATAGGCGTAGCCGCCTGAATCCACGGATGTGCAACCACCGCTAGCAACAATAGGAACAATCCTGTATCTGACGTTGTCGTTTTCATCTATTGTGAATTGAGCTGCCCCGCCTCCGCCAGATTTGATTGTAGGATTGAAAATGAAATTGCCAAGGCTGTAAAAAATAGGCTTGCCGTTGTAATACTCAACCGGTTGCAGACAATGACTGTGCATGCCAATAACTGCATCTGCGCCTGCGTCAATCATCTTGTGTCCGTCGTTTGGCTGGTAGTCAGTGAGCTCGGTGGTGTGCTCGTTGCCCCAGTGAACCATCACAAACAGATAATCAACCTTGCTGTCTGCTTCTTGAATAGCCTTAAGTAAATCCGTCTCGTCGTAGAAACAGAATTCCCCCGGCTGAGAATTCAATATATTCCAGCTTCCAACTGGGATAACGTGACTTGCCGCAAGGAATCCATAGGTACGTCCAGCAGCATCCTTTTTGACAATAAGCTTGCTTGCATCCTCCAAGCTGTTGCCTGCACCAGTGTATTCTATGTCTGCCTGCTCTAGGGTTGTGAAGGTGTCCGTCAGCGCATCGTGTCCAAAATCTAACACGTGATTGTTCGCCAAGCCAGCTATATCTGTGCCCATGTCAGTCAGTGCTGAAACATAGGATGGATCAACTCTGAAGGTGTATTGCTTGTCAGGAGCCTGCTGCCCTCTAGTGGAAAAGCAAAACTCGTTGTTTATCATGGTAAAATCGGCATCCACAAGAAGTGATTTGACATCAGGACTGATGACGCCATCAATCCCGCTAGTGTTGTAGTTCTTTTGGATGTGCTCGCTAAGCTCAACATCACCGGTGAAAACGATGGTGGTAGTTTTGTCCTCTGATGAAGTCTGCTCATCTGATTCCTGTGATGCCTGAGAATCATCCCCTTGCTCCTGGTCCAAAGGTGCTCCCTGACTGATATCATTGCTCTTGGTCGCACCGGTCTTTTCTTGGAGCCACCCATAGAGTTGCTGCCCCTGCTTGCTGAAGGGACCATCATCACAAAATGCGTACCAAGCCACTGCGAATATCAGCGTTATGACTAATAAAGTTTTTATAAGTGCTGTAAAAAATTGCTTCATATTACCTCGTTTATAAATATCTAATGTTGTGGTTGGCTATTCCAATCCATGTACTTATTATGCCAATTTGTAATTCAATCTACAATATCTATATTGACACAAAAATTGCCCGAACCTTGCTTTGAGCAAAATCCAGGCAACCTTTCTTCATTCAAATTTTATAGGTTTTTGTTTTTCATCAGAAAAACAAAAACCGTACACAGACCAACATTATCCGAAGGATATATGTTGTCTGGCAAAGCCAGATTCTTGCGGACTTTTCCTTAAGTAGTCCGCAAGAAGTCATGACTTTCTGCTGGCACATATATATTGCCAGCAAGAATTTAAGCACTTGTATCTGTTGGCTCTTCAAAGAAATGTTGAAATTCCTTTGAAAGCTTTGCGATTTTCTTTGTCTTCTTTTTCTGCTCTTCAATCAAAATATCAATCAAAGCAGTGTTAATATCTAAGTCGATCTGTAGCTGCTCTAGCTCCTGCTTAGATAATCCTGAAGCTCTCATTCTCTCTGAAATCGCTGTTTGATCAGATAATGCCCTTTCCAATTCGCCATTCTGGCTAAGAATAGTTTGATTATTTTCCATCATTTGATGTAATAAAATCTCAGGGCTATTTTCTCTTTTAATATTATCTTTGTTCTTGCCCATGTTGTTATCCTCCTATTTTTTATCTTACTCCCCTGATTCCCCTTTTCCTTTACATTTAATATTCAACAAAAACAAAGATTTTTTTCCATTTTTTTAAAAATTTTTTAAAAAAATTTATTAAAAATTTATTAAGCGGTTCTTTTCATGACATCCTTCCAGATATCACACATGATTCTAAGATGCTTGAGCGCCTCGTGTAAAAACTCTAAATCTCTATCTTCCTTTCCATGCTTCAGACAGCTTCTGATACGAGAGTAAATCTCATGGAAATTCTTTGACACTTCGTACTTTTCATTAAGTGTGTTTTCCAACTCTTCGATGATTCTATCTGTCTTCTGAATATTGATATCAGCCATATCCATATCATTATTCTCATATGCTTTAATTGCAGTATCACAGAACACGATTGCTCCCTCGTAAAGCATAAGTGTTAGCTCTCCTTGTGAAGCGTTAAGCGCTCTGTTCTTGATATTGGTATCTAAAGCATTCATTGTTTGCATATTATTTTCCTCCTAATGTTGTCTCATTTTTTGTCTCACTACTTTGGGGAAATTTGCTTCCCTATATATAGTTCAATAAAATACATTAGGATTTTTCCATTTTTTGAAAAAAAATTGAATTTTAATATCAAATCTAAGAACAATTTATACTCATTTTATGTTCATCACCATCGCTGGACTGATTATCCTTGCAGCTTTTATATATCTCTGCAATTCCAAATATTTAAAAAGGGCTCCGATAAATCGAAGCCCTTCGTTTTCTAAAAGATATTTGGCTACCGTCGCCTCTATAGCATCTCTTTTGACCCAATGGGTGTGTGGTTGCAACGAAATTTACCACCTCAAATATCTTCTATTTGTATGATTATACTATCAAGAATTTTCTTTTTTGTAAAGAACACCTTTATTTCGCAAATAACTCTGCAGTCGCTTATCACTTATCTTCCATCCTGATATTACTGAATTAGCAAAGACTCCATTTTTACTATCAGTACATATCTTTAACACTATAAAAGAATGGACACCATTAGACAAACTTGATTCAATTTTACGAACAACAATACCTGTATCCTCATGTTTCTCATCTGCAATAATATAGTCAGGATCAAGGATTGCCTGCTTTAATTCAATCAAGACCTCATTGTAAGCATCAGGATGATGATTTAAAATATGCAAAATGGATTTACTCGTTAGCACAACCTTATCAGTATCAATATTATCAGTAATACACTTATACAGCTCCTTGTCTAAAGAACATACTTCTTTAACTTCATTCTCCACCATTCAGGCTCCTAGCAAATACTTTATAAGTGAAGTATAACATAGCTCACCCGAACACGCAATCGTTTTTTGTTCGATATTTTGTTCTGCTTTCTGTGCAAAAAAAGTATCTTGGTAGATTGCTATTTTAACTTCTAC
>DBWZ01000056.1:3454-3722 GCA_002309345.1 Pseudobutyrivibrio sp. UBA1225 | reverse complement strand
AAGCGAGGCCCTTGAGAGGGAGGTAGTAGTTCATCATGGAGAACATCCCCTTCTTCACCTCACCGCCGTACCATGTGTTGATGATAACCTGCTCGCGTGATGTGATGTTGAAAGCTACGCAAGTCTCTGAATTAAGACCGAGCTCTTTGTAGTTTTCAACCTTTGCCTTTGAAGCATTGTAAACAACGAAATCTGGCTCGAAATTTGCAAGCTCTTCTGCTGTAGGCTTGATAAACATATTTTCAACAAAGTGAGCCTGCCAAGCAAC
>DBWZ01000056.1:3278-3405 GCA_002309345.1 Pseudobutyrivibrio sp. UBA1225 | reverse complement strand
AAAAGATCTACTACATAAAGATCCTTGTTTGAAAGTTCTTTCTTAGCTATTTCCTTAACTGCTGCCCATGTTTCCTCAGACATTCTGTGGTTGTCGTTTGGATACTCATCAGATGTCCACCAAACAG
>DBWZ01000056.1:0-3246 GCA_002309345.1 Pseudobutyrivibrio sp. UBA1225 | reverse complement strand
CGTCCTGTGTAGATACCTGTCATAACATTAACAGCACCAAGCTCTGTCTCCTGTCCCTTCTCGTATCCCTCAAGAGAAGAATCCATCTCTGCCTTGTAAAGCTCTTCATAAGAAGGATTGTGAACAATTTTAGTTGTTCCAGTGATGCCATACTTTGTTAAATCAACATTAGCCATCTTGTCTTACCTCACTTTTCTAATTTAAAATTTTATTAGCTAACCCCTTAATATAGAGGCTATGAACTAATTTTCGCTAAATATCATTCTATCTGTTCGTTATTTTATTGTCAATGAAATCAAGGAAAAAGTGTTCTTAGATTTGTACAATTTTGCACCAATTTTTTTAGCATATTGCTAAGTATTAAATTTTTCTTAATTTTGCCCTATTTACTTGAAAAATTACCCCAAAAAATGTCACAATTGACCTTGTATCTTTACCTATTTTTATGGTAACATACTGAAAATTGCAATTTAGCGTGCTAAAGCGCACTTTGTGCCACAGCCGTGTAAATTAGCTAGGAGGAAATGTTATTATGATAATTGAAAATTATAGCGAGATTACACCAGAATTGGAAAAACTCGCCGAGCTTTCAAAAAAATCCTCATATATAGACCCAGAGTTATACACTACCTACGATGTCAAAAGAGGTCTCCGCGACATCAATGGTAAAGGTGTCTTGGTTGGTATTACAGAGATTTCCGAAGTCAACTCTAAAAAGTTTGTTGATGGTAAAGAGGTTCCTTGTGACGGTCAGCTTTTCTATCGTGGCTACAACGTCCAAGACCTTGTTAAGAATCTTCCTACCGAGCAGCACTATGGTTTTGAAGAATGTGCTTATCTTCTATTATTTGGCACACTTCCAACCAAGGCTCAATTAGAAGAATTCAAAGACATACTTGCAAGCTATCGTTCTCTTCCTACCAACTTTGTTAGAGATATGATTATGAAAAGCCCATCAAAGGATATGATGAACTCTCTCGCTAGATCAGTTCTTGCTCTATATTCTTATGATGAAGCTGCAGACGATACATCAGAACCAAACGTACTTAGACAGTGCTTACAGTTGATTGCAAACTTTCCATTGTTATCTGTATACAGCTACGCTGCTTACGACTACTACTACAATGAAAATTCGCTTATCATCCATCAGCCTAGACCAGATTACTCTACAGCTGAAAACATTTTGCACTGCCTCAGACCAGACAGCAAATTCACTCCACTTGAAGCAAAGCTTCTCGACGTAGCCTTAATCCTTCATATGGAGCATGGTGGTGGTAACAATTCAACCTTCACCACTCACTTGGTATCATCATCTGGTACAGATACATACGCAGCTATCGCTGCTGCCCTCGGTTCTCTCAAGGGACCAAAGCACGGCGGCGCCAACATCAAGGTTGTTCGTATGTTTGAAGATATGAAAGCTCACCTTAAAGATTGGGAAGACGAAGAAGAGGTTTCTAATTATCTAAGAGCTTTACTTCACGGTGAAGCATTTGACAACGCAGGTCTCATCTATGGTATGGGACACGCTATTTATTCTGTATCCGACCCTCGTGCAATCACCTTCCACTCTTTCGTTGAAAAGCTTGCAGTTGAAAAGGGTATGGAAAAAGAATACCAGCTCTACGAAACAGTAGCTCGACTTGCTCCAAAGATTATTGCTGAAGAGCGCAAAATCTACAAAGGCGTTTCGCCAAACGTTGATTTCTACTCTGGCTTCGTTTATCAGATGCTTGGCATCCCTGGAGAGTTATTCACTCCTATCTTTGCCATCGCTCGTATCGCTGGTTGGAGTGCTCACCGCATGGAAGAAATCTGTCACAAAGGCAAGATTATGCGTCCTGCTTACATGACAGTTTGCCAGCACAAAAAATACGTCCCTATCGAGGAACGCACTTGCTAATTATTATTAAATTTTTAAAGTCCTGCAGCTATATAGCCGCAGGACTTTTTTGATAATTAAAGAGCCTCTTCCTTTGAAGTGTCCTTCGCTGTGTCTTTTGCTCCATATTTTGATATGTAATCTGACATTTTAAACCAGTCAATAGCCACCTTACTATTTTCCCACTCTTCTTCGATAGCCCATACCTCGTCTTCCTTTTCTTTTGTAACTTGATACTTCTCTTGGCCAGCCATTTCATCCATATCGCTAATCTGATCATTAATATACAAAGTAACTGAATCAAAAGATCCTGGTGCAGATTCCCAGCATCCAATAAATTCATCATCAATAAAGTATCCTAGGTACAATCCGTCATAATCCTCAATGGCAGTTGCATTAATATCAAAGTGCCTTTTCCATGTTCCACCACATGAACCTGAAGCACTTCCGCTATGATATATCCAACCATCTGAACCAAGCCAGGATTGGGATCTTATTCCTCCATCACAAATCTTTCTTACTTTTCCATCAACTAAGGCGTAAGCCTTTTCGAATATATTCTCGTAGTTGTCGTATGCATCATAGTCTTTATCATCATTTACACTTGGTAATACTCCAAATATCAATTCATATTCTCCGTCACTATTTAAATCAACATAAGTGTATCCCACGTTTTTCAAATCAAAGCCATAATCCATTTCAAAAGTAGATCCTGTTTGAACTGCAAGATTATCTGATGTATCGTTATAAACAAGATTTCCAAACTCTGCCTTTTTGTTGACGTTAAAGCTTTGATTCTCCATACCGCCTGTATATTCTTTAAGCGTATTCTCAATATCTATAAAGGCATCCGCATATAGCTTATCGTACTTTTCGATGATTTTTTTATCAGTCAACTTATAAGTATATTTATCACCTTTTTTTTCGAGATATTTCGTGTCATAAGGTACAGGCTTAGAATATCCATCCTTAGCTTCCTGCTTGTCTTCTGCATTAACATCAGCATCCTCATCAGTCGAAGCTTCTTTATCTACCTCAGTCTCTTTAGCTACCTCAGTCTCTTTAGCTACATCCTTTTCGCTCTCTTGACGAGCTTCTACATCTGCATTTGCTTCACTATTCTTCTGGCATCCAGAAAAAACTATTGTGCTTCCAATTAAAAGACCACATATAACCTGTTTTTTCATTCAATTGTCCTTCCTTGTTGCGTTTACAGTTACAATATTTCACACTCAATAAGTGCAATTTAAAATCTATTATAACAAAGTACTGCCCAAAAGACATCCACACGTGTTGCTATTCAATCTTTATCCCTGACGGACATTCTTATGTTTAACTAAAAAGTTCCACAAACTAGACTTAGT
>DBWZ01000064.1:24258-31260 GCA_002309345.1 Pseudobutyrivibrio sp. UBA1225 | reverse complement strand
GACTATACAAATCAAAAAACACTTTTTACTCCACTAAGCTCGCTCCAACGACT
This sequence comes from Pseudobutyrivibrio sp. UBA1225, assembly GCA_002309345.1. Classification (GTDB taxonomy): domain Bacteria; phylum Bacillota; class Clostridia; order Lachnospirales; family Lachnospiraceae; genus Pseudobutyrivibrio. The sequence continues at coordinate 31,207 of DBWZ01000064.1, read as the reverse complement.
AGCAATTATTCTTAGACTAGGTGGTAAATCTATTAAGTAAAAGTTTAATAATGTCCGTACAAGCTACACATTCTACCGAGAACTGTAAAACTTTAGAAAGACACATGAAATGATAGATGCGACACTTGGCGCTTAGAAAATCATAATCTTATGCGACGTCAACATTAGGAACGACTGCTGGCCCAAAGGGTGGTGCGGGGCGGGGCGCCGGGGGCCTAGGGGCTAGAGATTCTTCTTGTATTTGGTAGGGGTGCAGCCCTTGGAGTCGATGAATTTGTTGACGAAGTAATCTACGTCTTTGTAGCCAACGGCTTCGGCTACTTCGTAGATTTTCATATCGCTTTTACGAAGGAGCTTGGCGGCCTCTTCGACACGGTGGTTGTTGAGGTAGTCCTTGAAGGAGCAACCGTATTTTTTGCGGAAGAGCTGACCTAGGTAGGCTGAGTTTACGAAGTATTTTTCGCTGAGTTCCTTGAGGGTCAGGTTGGAAGCGTAATTCTTTTTTACTTCCTCTTCTATTTCGCCAAGGACTCCCTTGGATGCATTCTTGCGAAGCTGGGTTAAGTATTCTCCGTAGGCGTAAGCCATTCGGCAAAGGTGATTCTTGCTGCCACGACTTTTGCCCTCCTCAGAAGTGTTTTCAGAAATCATACGAAGGATTTCTTCTTGGTTTACTTCACTATCAAGCTCGCTTGCAAGATGTATAAGCTGGAACAATAAGTAGTTGATATTAAGATTCATTGTAGATTCGGTAACACCAGTCTTTTGCATTACCTCGTAGAAATTGTCTACAGACTTTCTAATTTCAACTCGCTCCCCACGCTCAATTGCAACGATTAAATCATCTAGTTCTTTTTTGCATATCAGCACTCCCGTGTCACTGATTTTGTATTCATTTTCATAGTAATAAAGATTTTTCATTTCTCTGAAGCCCTGAAGAGAACGAAGCACATTAACCGTTCCGTAGGACTTGGAGATATTTTTAATTCCTGAGACGTTCTTGCCAACTAGCATCGTGATAGGAAGGTTGGTGTTCGCAATCAGGAAATCTAAAAAGCTTTTAAGGTATTCTTCTCGAGTAAGCTGAAGGCGCTTTGCCATGGCTTCATTGTAGATGAATCCCACATCGTAGATTTTTTCGCTGTCAGAAACATCCATGATGCAAAACTTGGAATCGTCCTTCAGAAAATCAAAGGCAGACGAATAAAGCTTGTCAAGCTGTCCCTTCTTTTCTTCATCGGAATAATCCTCTGACAGGGTTTCAACATCAAGCTGTATTTCTACATATGACATGTCTTCATCTGTATCCATAATTGCTGAGACATATTCTATGTTGCCGCGGTTAAACTTGCCGCTTAATAGCTTCATAAATGTCCTATCTAAAAAAGCCTTTTCCCTCTTTGCGTCGCTTCGCCGCTTAAAATCTCTTTCTTTATTAAGGGCAGCTACCTTTGTAAGAATTTCTAGCAGCTGCTCCCTTTCAACAGGCTTTAAAATATAATCCGTGCAATCGTATCTCAATGCCTCTTGGGCATAGCTAAACTCAGCATAACCACTTAGGACTACAAAGTATGAATCGCTAATCTTTTCATCGTGAACAGTTTTAAGCAATTCCAAGCCTGACATAACAGGCATTTTGATATCTGCAATCACAAGGTCTACTCTTTCTTCCTTAAGAAAATCCAGCGCTTCTGCTCCGTTGGAAGCTGTAAAGACCTCCCAGCCCTCTTGCTCCCAATCAACTAGCATTTTTAATCCTTGTAATATAAATGGTTCGTCATCAACTAATAATACTTTTAACATTACAAATTCCCCTTCAAGTATTTAAGCGGCATCTTAATCTGTACTAATGTACCTGTGCCATACTCGGTATCCAAATCGAAGTATACTTGATTATCGGTCATCATCTTGAGTCTCACACAAGCATTAACCACACCAACACGATTCTTTTCCTTGAGCATCTCTATATTGGCTGCTCTCATTTTTGCTAAGAGCTCTCTTGCCTCCTCATCTGACATTCCCCCACCAGTATCCTCGATTTCCATCATAACATTTTCTGCATCCGCTGATATTCTAACAAAAATCCATCCCGGTGTAGTCTTGCTTTCTATTCCATGAACGCAAGCATTTTCCACAAAAGTAACCAAGGTGAGCTTTGGTATAAGATACTTCTTGCAATAATCATCGGCATCTATCTCAAATGAAAGTCTATCGCCAAATCTATATTTTTGAAGCTGCAGATAGGATTCCACAAACTCCAATTCGTTTACGATTGGAACCTGGTCATCGTGCCACTCGGTGTACTGGCGTTGAAGCTTAGCCAGGTGCGCCACCATTTCAGAGGTTTCGTTTTCCTGTTTAAGAATAGAATGCATTCTGATGCTTTCAAGTGCATTAAACAAAAAATGCGGATTGATTTGACTGTGCAAAGCAAGAAGCTCAGCATTTTTTCTTGCAACAAGCATATCCTGCTCCCGCAAGCGATTTTGAAATTCACTATGCATCAAATAGCTGACAAACAGCGGGAGTAAAATATTCATAAGAGCTATCAGCATAATGTGAATCCATCTAGGCTTTAATACATCAAGAAGACTCTGCTTGCTGCCCTCAATATGTATAGTAAGATTCAGCCCATAAACTAGAATATCCTCGCTGTAATCTATATCAAACTCATTTAGCTCTTCAATACTGCGATAGTCTTTATTTCTGTTACTATAGGATTCGTTTGAAAGCAACACTCTACTATCGTCACATATAAATGCACCATTTTCATAATTGAGATTCGCAAGTAGCTCAGCACATTTACTGTAATCAATCTCTATCAAAAGCACATCCTTAGAATTTCCATCATAGTAGTTCAATCGTTGGAAATAATAGATGGCTCGCTTGCTGTTATTTTCGTAGCTACTATGCTCTCCAAAATACAACCCCTTTTGAAGTTGATTCTTTTGCATATACCTATACCAGCCCATATCGTTTGCCAATTCCAATCGCCTAAATTGAGCTCCGTTTGTAATTGTTTTGTTGGTTTGGAAAATAATGAATTTAAGACCAGATTGTCCCTCTACTAGATTAAGTAAAGTATCATCAAAAAAACTTTGATAAGCTTCAAAGTATTCTAAATTAGAAGCATATTGTTGCTCCAAAAAACGATTGACATATTTACTGCTGTAGATGGCGTTGCCTAACTTAGCAGCCTGATCAATCTGATTAAAAAAGGTATAGTTAACGGCATTTGCCTCGTTGCTCATCAGATGCTCTTGACTGGCTTTTTCTGAACGATACACGCCGGAGATAATCAAAAAATCTGCTATAATCAGCGGAATGATAACAAAGGCAACATATAGAAGGATTAAATTTCTTCTAGTATGAACCTTGCCGAAAATCCTGCCGATTAAAGAAACGCGCTTAGCCATTAACCTACCTCATAACTCCTTTTTGATAAAAACATTCTACCACAAACATTCAAGATGTTTATCCTTATATTTTTTCTAAATTGAGCCATGCAAAATCACAGTGGTTGTCGCTGGATTTACCATTTGAGGAAGTGTACATCCCCACTGTACAACCTACAAAGCCGCCTGCTTCCTCCGTTGTATATGGCAACAAATCGATATCAGATTCAATAAGTTTATACTGATTGTCTGCCACAACATAAACCTGCGCCTTTTGATTTTTAACTGCAAGCTCTAGCTCCACCAAGCCATCTGCCAAGACGCAGCTTGATGTGACCGCCTCAGAGCCTTTAACGCATTTACGTACTTGAAGAACTCTTCCTACGTCTTTTGCAACAATCTCTATCACCAAATGGTTCTCATGGTTTTGGAACAAAACCAATCCACCACACTCGTTTTCATTTGCTGGCTGAAAGTCCACGCCACAATTAGCTTTGAAAGAATAGTCTTTCTGGCGAAGTCCCAAATATGAAGGATGACACATATCCTCGATTCTTTCAGGCCTTGTAAATAACCTAAGGAAGCCTGGACGCTCCTCTAAAGAATATATGTCTTTGTCTCTTTTTTCAATACCCACTAATCTGTCATCTAGACTGCTGTCATAGAATTTAAGCTGATCACTCCATTCGTTTTCCTTAGGGAATGGGCATTCCTCAAATGGCAAATCAACACTGTTTGTAAGCTTACCAACTCCAGGATTGATTACTGGCCATCCATCCTCCCAAACTACCTTTGCAAGGAAAGTTTCGCGACCCAAGCTACAGTGCTTTTCACATGGGCGAGATGCAAGCATAACAATATACCAATTGCCATCCTTGTCATCTACAATATCGCCATGACCAGCATAGATGATTGGATAATCCTTGCCCAAATTTCTATGAGTGAAAATTGGGTTTCTTGGACAGCCTTCAAACCAAGCAAAAAGCTCCTTTGAACGAGCGACAGAAATAGCATGCTCTGGGCCGGTTCCCCCCTCCGCGTGGATGAGATAATAATATCCATCCTTCTTGTAAAGATGTGGACCTTCTGGCCAAATAACATCTTTGACAGCGCCCTTCCAGATAGCCATCGACTCTCCAACAAGCTTCATAGTATCAAGGTCAAGCTCCTGAACCCAGATCTCCCAGTCGCCATTGTAGCGCACTCCTTCTGGATTAGGTCTAGTGCCAACGTAGTAGCACTTTCCATCATCGTCAAAGAATAATGATGGATCGATTCCAGGACACTCCTTTTCACCGAGATAGTACGGCTCCGACCAAGGTCCCTTTGGATCTTTTGCTGTGACAACAAAGTTTCCTCCATCATCAATGTTAGTTGTAATCATATAAAAAGTGCCTTCGTATTCACGGATTGTTGGAGCAAAGATTCCTCTTGAAATCTCCTCGCCATTAAGTGGAAGTTGGCTCTCCCTATCAAGTACATGGCCTATCTGCTCCCAGTGTGCCAAATCTCTGCTGTGAAAAATTGGAACACCTGGAAAATATACGAAGCTTGAACATACGATGTAGTAATCGTCGCCCACGCGACAGATTGAAGGATCAGGATAAAATCCTTTCAATATTGGATTGCGTGCTATTGTCATAACTTTACCTCTTACTAATAACTTACTCTATGAGAAAATTCTTACCTTAACAAGAACCGAATATTCCTCCAGTCACAGGACGTTCCTTTCGGAACCTTCTGTCCTTGTTAAGGAGAATTTTCAATTAATTTTTATTTATCATACATAAAAATTCTTGTCACATTATAAATAGCTACAATTTATAACATACATTAGATTAAGATTCTATCTTACAACTCCAAATCCTAGGATTGTAAACTTATTTCGGATTTCATCATCGTCTACAACCACCTCGACATGGTGTGGAGCTGATTTGTCATCCTGGATTACGATTAGTGGATTGTCGTGACACCATCTATTGATGTATGGATCAAGGTCACGAACAAACTTGCCATCCACGTAAATCTTCGCCGTGGCGGCATCAACCTCGCCTGAATCCTTCATGATAATTATAAGTGACTTGCAGTCAATGTCCATCTTGAAGGACTCCTTGCTGCCACTGCCACCATCATACATCCAATTGTATGGGAAGGTTGGTGTAAGCTTAAGATCCATATCAACCTCAACTGATTGAAGGAAATCATCTGTGAAGGTAAATCCACCAGCGTCTATCTTAGCGTAGTCGGTATTATCCTTTTTATCTATCAAAAATACATCGTCGAATGACTTACCTATAGCTGCAGGCTCCTCCAACCTTGGATTGTAAGCATCAGGTATTTCTGAAGCAATGGCAAGCTCCATAATGTTAATCAAGCTATCAGCCATTATTGTGTGACCCAAGTTGGTTGGGTGGAACATGTCATAAAAATACTGATGCTTTGAAATGATTCTAGAATCCCTGTCATAGAACTGATTCACCACCGCGTTTTTAACACTTGCCATAGGAAGCTCGTAGCGCAATCCAACAGGTGTCAATCTTTCTTGGAAATTTGAATCATCCGCAAATACGGAGAACATAAGCATCACTGCAGGATTTGTTGGAAGAGCCAAAGCCTTTCTAACAAGACTCTCAAAGCAGTCGCCCTTTGTCTCATCCGCCTCGTCGTTAACTGCAAATTCTACAATCAACAAATCAACATCAACTGTGCCATCTCTTAGCACATCTCGGTCAAAACGAATCATACCAAGCTCGGAAGGTGTACCGCCGATTCCTGCTTTAACAAAATGAATATTGTCGCCATCACCCATGAGCTTTTTGAATCCCAAGTATGATTTGTAAGCGTAACACTCAGTGTTGATTGGAGTGGCTCCCGCACCCTGAGTGATAGAGCCGCCGATGTAACAAATGTTAACATCCTTTCCGCTTTTAGCCTTTGCCACCACATCCATAAGTCGCTTGGTATTTCCAAGACTAACAAGGGATTTATCAATTAGCTTTTTGTATTCTGCAGAATCTGTGTTGACTGGCAATGTCTCTAATTGAGGTGGAGCATCAAAACCATCATTTAAATAAAGTCGAACTGAAAGATAAGCCTTCTGCTCTGGACGGTCTGTGTGAACTCGAATCTGTCCTGGCACATCATCATCCTCGGTCCAAGCTATATCGCTAAGATTGATTCGCTGCTCTGCACCATTTGTAAGCTGCTTGGAAATGATATTAGCACCACCTCCGTACAAATCTTTTTTGCCATACATTTGGAAAACAAATGTCGCCTCAGCTGTTTTATCTTCCATCTCCATTGTGATGCCGACACTGTGAACTAGCTTTTTGAAGCCTTCGACTGTTTCTAGTAATTTTAGTATCTTTTCGTCAGTTACATATCCGGTGAAGTTGGCGCTGCTTACGAGTCTGCCGTCACTTTGATACAGGTAACTAACGCCCTTTCCATTTTCATCATCCGCTGTAAAAACCTCTGTGTCCCTCAGAATATAAAAAAATGGTCTATTCTTTTCAGAATCTGTGGGAGCTTTTATTATTTCCATTGTTTCCTCC
>DBWZ01000064.1:0-24240 GCA_002309345.1 Pseudobutyrivibrio sp. UBA1225 | reverse complement strand
CCTCATCCACCGCTAACGCGGTCCCCCTTCCCCCTCTGGGGGAAGGCTAAAATTTAATATTCAACTTCGGTGGTTTCTCCAATAAGCTCAACTGTATATTCGTCGCATTTTCTTCCTGTGAGTTCTTCGCTGCGAGGGTCAGGCTGCTGGCCGCCGACGTATACTTTGAATTCGCCAGGCTCTACAATGCACTTGCCCTTTTCATCTATAATAGCAAAATCTCTGGCATTTAACTCAAAAGAAATCTCTTTTTCTTCGCCTGGAAGTAATGCTATATTTGCAATCCTTCTAAGACTGAAGTTTGGCACACGAGTGCTTGCTTCAACATCCTTTACATAGAGCTGAACTGTCTCATGACCATAGTACTTGCCAATATTTCTAACAGTTGCCTTTACTGTGAATTTATCTCCAATAGCACCCTGATTCTTATCGATTGAAGCATTGCTGTACTCAAATTTAGAATAGCTCAATCCATATCCAAACGGATAAAGTGGTGTGCCCTTGTAGTATCTATAGGTGCGATTATCCATTGAGTAATCGGTAAAGTCAGGTAAATCTGCATCTGATTTGTAGAAAGTAAGTGGAAGCTTTCCTGCAGGGCTATCCTCGCCAAAAAGCACCTCCGCAACCGCCTTGCCACCTCTGGCACCTGGATACCAGCAGTGCATTATCGCATTTACGTTTTCATCTGCCCAGCTTAAATCCATAGCAGAACCTGCCAGCACCAAAAGAACTACCGGCTTGCCTATTGCTGTAATCTTTTCAACCAACTCCTGCTGAAGACCTGGAAGCTTCAGACCTTTTTTATCTCCACTTCCAAACTCATTACCTGCATCGCCCTCTTCTCCTTCTATAGAAGAATCAAGGCCCATACAAAGAACAACAACATCTGAATGCTCAGCAACAGCCATTGCCTCAGCAAAATCATCACGAGCCTCAGAGAGCACATGCATTCTGTCCTTCCAAAGATGTGTGCCATCTGCATGGAAAACTCTCACATCATCTCCAACATAGCGCTGGATGCCCTCTAAAACTGTGATATATTCTGATGAAATACCCTCGTAGTTTCCAACAAGTGCCAGCCTAGAATTTGAGTTAGGTCCGATGACACCGATTGTTTTAATTGTATCTTTTTTGAGAGGGAGCAATCCATCATTTTTAAGAAGTACAAAGCTTCGCTTAGCTGCTTCGTTGGCAAGCTCCTTGTGTTCTTTACACTCCACAACCTCGTATGGAATATCGTCGTACTTGCTGCCTCTTTCAGGAAGAGTTCCAAGGCGCAATCGAATCTCCATAAGTCTGATAACTGCCTCGTCGATTGTTTCTTCTGTAACAAGACCTGCCTTGTAAGCAAAGATTAGCTTTTCGTATACACATCCACAGTTCAAATCACAGCCATTGTTTACAGCTAGAGCTGCAGATTCAACCTCGCACTCAGTAACCTTGTGATTCTCGTGGAAATCCCTGATTGCCCAGCAGTCAGAAACCACATGTCCTTCAAAGCCCCAGTCATCCCGCAAAATATCCTTTAGAAGCTTCTTGCTGCCGCAGGCTGGTTCTCCGTTTACTCTGTTGTAGGCGCCCATAACTGCCTCCACCTTAGCATCCTTCACAAGGCGCTTAAAGGCATACAAATATGTATCATATAAATCCTGCTCAGAAACCTTGGCGTCAAAATGATGTCTCTCGGCCTCTGGTCCTGAATGCACTGCAAAATGCTTTGCGCATGCCGCAGATTTTGGATTGTCTAAATCGTCTCCTTGCAAGCCCTTAACATAAGCCATGCCAAGCTGCCCTGTCAAATAAGGATCCTCGCCATAGGTCTCATGCCCCCGTCCCCAACGTGGGTCACGGAAAATATTTACATTTGGAGCCCAGTAAGTGAGACCCTTGTAGATGTCTCTATCACCATGCTTAACAAATTCGTTGTACTTTGCTCTTCCTTCAGTTGATGTAATATCGGCAACCGAACGAACTAAATCCTCGTCAAAGGTTGCACCAAGACCAATCGCCTGTGGGAAAACTGTTGCATCTCCAGCTCTGGCAACTCCGTGCAATGCCTCGTTCCACCAACAGTATTTTGGAATACCCAATCTATCAATCTCCTGGGCATGGTGAAGCATCTGCCCGCACTTTTCTTCGATTGTCATCTGAGAAACAAGCTCTTTAGCTCTCTTCAATGTCTCTTGATTCATCTACCTCTTCTCCTTCTTCTGATTTGATAATCATTTCTAGCTGTTTATTAAACTCCTTACTGATGTAATAAAGTGATACCGTGGTGGCAAACAGCCAGATGGCAAGCCCCCATTCAATATACCACGCACCTATAATGTAAGGCAGAAATGTCACTATAAAAATCAACGCCATTCTCGGCAAGTTCAAAAGCGCCATCACCATTGATGCTTTAAAAAGCTCCTTGTTGGTGACATCATACCTTGCCAAGAAAGGAAACATACAATAGATGACCGACCAAACAATAAATGAGATAACTGCAAGCGCCACCTTTAATACAAAAGGCATAGTACTGGCCATTCCATAAATCACCTGGTACCAGTCAAAGACAAGTATCAGTATAACCGCAAGAGCAATCAACCACATAACAGTAGCCTGCTTGAAATTCTCCTTGAATGATTTGAAGTAAGCCTTGGCTACGCTAGGCTCCTCGCCTTTAACCATCTTCATCGAAACATAGAACTTTGCTGTAAAAGCCGCCCCGATAGTAAATATTGGAATGGAGCACAAAAGGCAAAGTAGGTTGATGATAATGTAATCAGCCACCCTACCCACTGACTCCATAAACTCGCTATCTGGTCTTAAAAAATCCATTAAAAACTCCTTTTGACTACAGAAATTGTAGTGTACTCTAATCTTCTTTGAATAGAGTATAAAAAACTCCTACTAACATCTACAGACAAATTTTAGATATTAGTAGGAGAAAGTATAGCCTATCTATTTTTAATCTACTGATGTAGATGAACCGTATTTAGCTTCGAATTTTTGAGTTCTCTCATCAATTATAGCCTGACCACCGGATGAAAGATAATCCTTGATTGCATTATCCCACACCTTGTCAAACTCTGAAGGCTTTGCAACTACAGCCGTATCAAAGGCAACCTCACTCTTAACTCTCAAAGCTTCACCCATACCGTTTTCTGCTGCAACCTCAGTGATCTTCTCATTCTTATCTTCCTTAGGATTTCTTGCGGCGTAATCGATAGCCTGCTCAACATCCGCCGGGTCGCTACCTGGATAGCTGTGTGCAAGAGAAAGAAGTGTAAGATCTTCATCGCCCAAAGAAAGTCCGTTACATGTGATTGTATAATCGATATTATTTCCTGAGTTCATGATTTCTTTACTTCCCTGAGGCGCTGCGATAACCTCGATAGCTCCATCATCTAATACCTTGTGTGTCACACCCTCGTCACCAATCTGTAGATACTTGATGTGCTCAGGGTCTGAAATCCAATCAAGATAAAGAAGTGATGCCAATGGTTCATCGTTAGTTGAAGGGAAGAATATCTTTCTATCACCTGCTGTCGAATCAACATATTTAAGGGTTTCACCCTTTGAATTTTCAAAGCAATCTACTGCAACAAACTTTGCATCGTCGCCAACCATACGCTTTAGGTTTGCCTGAATTGAATCCTCACCATTTCTGAAAGGATAATCCCAGTTGTGCATAAATGCTCCTACATAGCCAGCCTTTAACATATCGTCTTCAGTGGTATCACCTGCTGCATAAAGAGCAAAGTCCTTCCAAACTAATCCGTCATTGTACCACTCATTAAGAATCTTGACGGCCTCCTTTGTGCCCTTCTGTGTAAGCTTTCTATCGTCGAAACCATTTACATATAATTCTTTGTCAGTAATATCAGGATCCATCTGTGACTCGATTAAAAGAGCTGCTCTCCAGCCCACATCATAGGAAAGTGAAAATGGAACCATCTTCTTTGCATCTTTCCCAAGGAGCTCATCTGCGTTGTCACGGAATGCAACAAGACAGTCGTGGAATTCTTCCCGAGTCTTTGGTTCTTCAAGATTCAATTTATCAAGCCAATCTTTTCTAATGAATGTGTTGATTCGTCTGTTATTTGCTCTTTTTCCTTCTATAGCCCAAAGTGTGCCATTCTCGTCACTCAAATTCCAATAAAGGTTTGTATCACCAAGCCAGTCATTTAAGTTTTTAAGCTTATCCTGATTTTCATCAAGCAAAGGCTTCATATCAAGCACGCCACCCATGTTTGCGTATGTCTGAATTGTTGGATATGAATATGTCATACAGATGTCTGGAGCACCACCTGAAGCCAAAAGATTGTTGATTTCTTCTGTCTCTGTCCAACGAGGAACTGTGACAAACTCAACCTCTACGTTGTAATCATCAAGCATTCCTTTTTTTATGTAATCTGTGTACATATTGTCTGCAGGGTCTGACTGACCATCAACACCTCTGTCGTAGACCTCAACAGTAATATGCTTTGTCTCTTTGAATTTACCATCAACGAGCTCGTCCGAGCCGGATGAGCCTCCCTTCTTGCCTGAGTCTTTGTCGCCACAGGCAACCATTCCAAGACCCATTACGCAAGCCAAAACAGCTGCAACTAATCTTTTCTTCATTAAAATACCTCCCATATTGTTGTTTAAGAATTAAAATATTCCTTTATATAAAGTGCCAAGTGACCATAACCTCAAAAATTGACACCTTATTTTTTGTTTATAAATTCCAAGTCTTACTCCTTGACTGCCCCAAGGGTTACCCCGTGAATAAAGTACTTCTGCAAAAATGGGTAGATGCACAAAATCGGAATTGTTGAAAACATTACAATTGCCGCCTTAAGAGATTCGCTGAGACCTGGTGTTGAGAATCCCTCCTGCGCTGCAACCTCAACCGAATTCATATTATTAAGAATGTTATATAGCAACAACTGCAGCGGATAAAAAGCTTTATCCTTCATAAACATCAGCGCGTCGGAATATCCGTTCCATCGGCCTACTGCATAGAACAACGCCAACGTTGCGATTACCGGCTTTGAAAGTGGAATGTAAATGCTCCATAGAATTCTAAAATAAGACGCGCCATCAATCTCAGCTGACTCTCTAAGAGAATCAGGTATTCCATAGAAAAAGCTGCGCATAATAATCATGTTATAAACACTCATACATCCCGGAAGAATTAAAACTAACGGATTATCAAGAAGATTTAAATCCTTCATAAGCAAATAGTTTGGAATTGTTCCAGCGTTAAAGAACATGGTAATGATAATGATTATGTTAAAAAGCTTTCGACCTTTAAGCTTTCCGAAAATCAACGGGTATGCGCAAAGCACTGTCATCGCCAAAGAAATAAAGGTACAGACAAAGGTTAAAAACACCGTCCACAAAAAGGCCTTTATATACTTAGCATCTCCCAAAACTGTTTTATAAGCATCAATATTGATTCCTTTTGGAATCAAGTAAACCTCTCGCTTTATCAAAAACTGTGCACCTGAAAGAGATCTTGATAAAAGATTTATCATCGGAACCAAGCAGATAATAGCTATGATTACGCAGATTGCAATAAAGACTATATCCCCCACTTTAGAACTGCTTGATCTAACCATTCGGCTAGCTTCCATTTCATCGTCTTTATTCTTTTTATTGAAAGGTGCAAAGCCCTTTTTTTCTATTGTCATAGTTTTTGCCATCTTTACACCTCCTACCAAATGCCTCGTTCACCAAGCTTGCGCGATAGCCAGTTTGCCCCCAACAAGAAAATCACACCTACTACCGACTGGAATAAGCCAACGGCTGTCGTAAGTGAAAACTGCAGGCCCTTAATACCATTTCTATAAACAAAGGTTGAAAGTACCTCTGCGTTTTGCATTACAAGATGATTTTGCAAGGCAAAAGGTCTATCAAAGGCAGAGCCTAGAATATTACCAAGAGCCATAATCAAAAGGACTATAATTGTGCTCTTTATTCCAGGGAGCGTTATGTGCCAAATCTTTCTGAATCTTCCTGCCCCATCTACTGAAGCCGCCTCATACAACTCCGGAGAGATTCCTGCTATTGCAGCAAGATAAATAATTGAATTCCACCCAAAGCTTTGCCAAACACCCAAGAAGATGTATGTCCCTACCCACTTGTTAGGGTCGTTTAGGAAAGGAACAGAATTACCCCCAAGGTTTGAAATAAGCATATTAATGAAACCAGTTGATGGCGCAAAAAGCTGAAGTGCTAAACCATAGATGATAACCCATGAAAGAAAGTGAGGCATATAAGCTATGGTCTGAACTATCTTTTTAAACCACTTAACATTTAATTCATTGAGAATTAATGCGAAAATAATTGGAATTGGGAAGCCTATTACTAAATCAAGTAGATTCAACCCAACTGTATTCTTTAATGCATTTAAGAAATCTTTATTGTGAAATGCTTGAATAAAATACTGAAAACCATGATTGTCTGCCCATGGCATTTCGCCTAGCTTCTGTACAATACTGTACTTTTTAAAGGCGATTAAAACATACTTCATGGGAATATATTTGAATATCACCAAATACACCATAGGAAGTAACAGCAACAAATACAACTGCCAATAACGTTTAAAATAAGCTTTCCAATTGGTACGCTCAGCTGTCTTCGTTGCCACACTTACACTAGTCACATCCTTCATAATTACCCTCCAATCTTAACTAGTATACAAGTATGTTAGTCGTTATCAGTGGTTTTTTCCATTCTAAAAAAACAACCAAATTGCTTATCACAATTTGGTTGTTTCCCACTAACTTATTTAATTTCTGCTAAATTCTTGTTACTATTTTTCGAAATATTGCGAATATGTCTTAAGAAGTTCCTTTTGATCTACCCTGTAGCGATTCAGATGTTTTTCGACTATCTCCTTTGCCTTGGATTTGTTTTTATCTTGGATAGCCTTGAGCATCTGCTTGTGATCATCCACGATTTTCTTGTCCTTTACAGTGAGCATCGATAAAGTTCTCACTCGATCAAAATGAATCATGAAGGTGCGTCGTATATTATGAATCGTCTCCTTTTTGGCAGCAACATAAATCATTCGATGGAATTCATTATCTAGCTCAAATATCTTTTGAGTGTTATCTTTTTCTAGATAGAATTCCTGTAGCGCTACATTTTCATCTAGAAGCTTTATGTCTTCAGCGGTAGCCAAATCGCATGCCTCTTCAATAACAGCAATATCTAAAACCTTACGAAGAAAAACTGCCTCCTCAACGTACTGTGAATTAATCAGCGAGACGTAGCTTCCACGCTGGGGATAAATCTCGATGAGCGCAGCCTTGTGAAGCTCCTGAATTGCTTCTCTAACTGGGGTGCGGCTAACTCCAATGAAGCTAGATATCTCATTTTCACTGATAGCCTGTCCGGGCTCTAAATCTATTGATTTGATATTTTCAGTAATCGCTCTAAGCGCGTATTCCCTGGCGGTCTCAGAGTGATATCTTTCTATTTTTTTCATACATACTCCAATGCCAAATACTTCTCTAGCCATGTCTGTGCAAGGTCTATCCAAACTTTTGCATCCCTATCCATCTGGGTGTCCTTTGCACCTTTGCAGGTAGTGCTCTGGTCGCAAAGAGACATTCCGTGTCCACCGTCCTGGAAGATGTGAAGCTCAAAGGGTATGCCTGCCTCAGCCAATGAAGTTGCATAGATAGATGAATTTGCCACTGGCACCATCTCATCCTTTGATGTTGACCAAATGAACGTTGGTGGAACATCCTTATCTACGATTCTGGCCGGACTCATATCAAGTAAGATGCTTTCATCTTCCCAGTTTTCACCGAGCACTAGACGATTTGACACTCCAAAGTAATCGTATGCCTGTGGATCCTTTTTAACTTCGTTCCACATAAATATGTAGTCGGTTATAGGGTAGCCCAAGATGCAGGCTGCCGGACGAAGCACCTCTTTATCAACGCCAACATAGTCAGTGATAACTGGCTTTGACCAATGGGTGGAATACATGGCACAGTTGTGGGCCCCTGCAGAGAAACCGCAGATTGCGATTCGCTTGGAATCTACAAGCCACTCATCCGCATGGTCGTTGATGCATTTAAATGCAAGTCCAATCTCTCGCATTGGCTGCGGATGTTGCTTTTGGGGATTGATTTCTTGATGAGCAAAATCTGTATCCCAATAATCCTTGGAGCCATCGTAGGCTATTGAATATCTAAGAACAAAAGCATTGTAACCCATTCTAAGGAAAGCCATAGCTATTGGCTCACCCTCCCTATCACTACAACAAAGATACGCTCCACCCGGACAAATCAAAACCGCCGGGCGAGGTGAACCTTGGGCTAACTCAGATGAATCGTCCAAAATGTAGGTGGTAAGTGTAACATCATCTCTCCCCTGAATAAGTTTGATAACCTCTGTTTTCATTATTATTTCCCTTCTCCATATAGCTTTTATTTTTTGACAGAGCTAAGCTTTCCAAGCTCGTGTAAATCTGTTTGATATGTGTTTCCGTAAATGTCATATACGGTGTAGTAACCAACTGTGACATTTTTATCTAAGTCGATAGCCTTGTACTCTAGCTTGAGTGAGCTAGCACTAATTGGCGAACCATTTTCTACGAAACTATAATTTCCGTCGGAACCCAAGAACTGATATACGATATCCACTTCATCTGTAGGTGACAAAGTAAGAACCGTAGGATCTGTTTCCATAGTGTCAAAATCACACATTGTGTATCCCTGAACAGTGCCTGATGGATGATTTGAATCTGAGTAAACAATAAGCACCGCATCATAGCCATTTACCTTGACTGGAATCAAACCTGTTTTGGTCCACTCGCCAGTACTATTATCGCAGGTGTATTCAATGCTTGTGTAGCATGTGATTGAACCATTTAAATATGTCCAACTAGCTGGATTAACAAGCGCCAATCTGCCTTGAGAATCCTGCTGATACTGGTAATCCTCACCCAAGACAAGTAGGGTGTTTGCATCCTTTTCGACTGCAACTGTTTCTGCTACATAGGCTACATTTGCCCAATCCTCTTTTGACAATTCTACTGCATAGTAATCCCCAGTATTAATTGTTTTCAACTGATGAGCTGATGCTGTACCACCTGCACTAGCTACTTCTGATGAATAGTCACCTGTGTACCATGAGCCGCCATATTTTGCAACATAATCGCTGCCAAGATAAGCGAGCTCTCTAGACATAAATCTATCGTAGAAATTCACAATAGACTGATCGTAATCAAGCTTTAGGAAAGCCTCTCGTCCATCGCCGTATGCTTGATAGTATTCGTATGGACAGTACACCATCAAACCGTGACCGTAAGGAAAATCGCTTTCAGTGTAAACTACAGCATTAACTGCAGCATTCATAAGAGTGGATGAATTGTCTGTTTTGTATTCATTTGTAAGTGATATCAAATCCACTGAATCGATATACTTAAATGAACCGCACTGGGTTCTTGCTCTGGCGAAATCACGATATTTACCAGCTTCTACATCTGCAGATATGTCGCCAATGTAATCCACGTATGCATTGTAAACATCCTCGATGTAATCGAGACGAATAACGGACATTGAACCAACCAACTCGTCTTCCTGAATCTTGTCCATGTAATCTTGAACAATCTTTTCGCAGAAATCTCTAGATTCGCCATCAAGCATGGTTAACCAATTGGTGTAGTAGATACCAGCATTGTTAACATAGCTTTCTGCACCTACCATATATTCTGCTTTGTCAGCTAGAGCCTTGCCCATTTCCAAGGTGCACATGTTGCAGGCATCAAAGATTACAGCGTCAAACTGAACTCCAGCATTTTCAAGCTCATCATGGATTTCAAAGTTGGTCATCAAATCCTCTTCATCACCAAGCTCATCCATACCGAATCCAACTGGAATTCCGCCGCCGTGATCCCAAAGAATCAAGCTATAGTTGGCAGCAGGAAACTCTTCTGCAGAATACTCGATGAATTCTTGAAGATCACCCTCTTTTGTCATTGTGTGCCTGCCCAACGACTTTTTCTGAACTAGCTTACCATCTTCTACGCTAAAGATTGTAGCCTCGCCATCAGGAACCTTTCTGTTTTCCCATTCATTGGCGCCACCACACTCAATTACAACATTTACATTCTTAGGAAGCTTTGCCGCTAAAATCTCGTCCAAATCTGCGGATGCAGCACCACCGCCTCCAAAGAAATTGCCTGATTCAAGGTTACTTCCTACCATATATATCATAAGGGTACGAACAGCCTCGTCACCCTCTGGCTGAGCCATTTTGATTTCGTCAGCTGATTTTCTGGCTTCGATTTTCTGACGTTTGTTGAAGTTGTGCATAAAGTTCAAACCACCATATACACAACCAAATGTAAGAACTGCGACTAATATGCCGACGATTGTGTTTCTTGCGGCATTGCTCTTATTTTTAGCATCTTTCTTGGCTTTGTTCGTTGCGAATTCTTGAGCGGCTTGTTGATTTGCGTATCCTTGAGCAACAGATTGATTAAACATCTGCTGGCCTGACTGATAGCCACCATCAACCGGAGCTTGCATTGGAGCCTGTGCCTGCGATTGCTGAGTTGCATAAATATCGCCAGTAGCTTGCTCTGTTTCATACGCATAACTTCCGCCTTGATATTCATTATGGAAACTATTACCAAACTCGACCTCGCCCTGCTTTACAACCGCCTCACCAAAAAGGTTTGGATCATAGCTATTTTGCATCTCAACTGGTGCCCCTGGCTGGTATGTGGGCTCTAAATCTGGTGGTGAATATGGCTGCTCCGGACTAAACTCATACTCCGTTTGATAGAATTCATTCTGCTGATTATTATGAGTTTGTCTGTAAGCCGTAGATGTAACCGTTCCAACATCCTGACTTGAGTCGGAATCCATAACCGGTTTGCCACAGGATGGACAAATCTTTTCACCGTCTCTGATTGGTTTTCCACATCGAATACAATACATATTGTTCTCCCTCTATTTCTAATTGATTTGATATGACTTCTTGATTTTCTAAGGAAAATCAAAGACCTATAAGTTATTATATTAAATATTATTCATACAGTCTACAGGTATTATATTATTCTTTCTTAAGTATTGCAATACTAATTTTAAATTATTTTCTAAATTCATTATACCGCCTGTATATCAGTGCCCTCTTTCGCAATAATAAATTTTCATATCCTCACCCCTTATCCTCAGAATTCTTTCTATGCGGTTTTATAGTGTTGTGCATGTTGCATATTTTCTCCGTATTATTTTTGTGTACTTTGTATAATCATTCAATGGATTTTTTAGATAAGAGTGCTATCCTATATGTGAATTAAAGAAAGGAGGTAATGATATGAATTTATTCAAAGAATTATTCGATAATGAAAACGGTAAATTAATGAACATCGTTGACTTTTTAAAGAGCAGCTACATTGGCTAAGCCAGATAGCTGCTCTTAATTTTTTATTTAGTTTTAGTGGTAAGCAACTGCGCTTACTTTTTATTTTTGAGATTCTTTACGTAAGTCTTTAATTCTTCTTTTGTCTTTTTGTTAAGCTTATCAAGCTTTTTGATTACATCGTATCCTGCTGTACCAGCACTTGCAATCAAGAAATCAACATCTCCAGCCCCTTTAGATGGAATAGTATCCTGAAGGACTTCAAATGGTGAAACATCCAACACATCACATATTGTCATAATCTTGTCGGCAGATGGATTGGTTTTCTTTCTTTTCCAATCACTAATTGTACTTTGTGCGATACCTGTCTTGGCAGAGAACTCAAGCTGAGTCATGCCCTTTTCTTCCATCAATTTAAAGATTCTTTCACTAATAATCATAGCTGACCCCCTCCATAAGCGTCTGTTTATATATCATTAGCATGATGTTGTTGCTTCTCATCATACATAAGTTCATCGATTTGTTTCTGAAATTCTTCAGCTGTCATACCACTATCATATTCGTAAACACGATATCCGCAGCTGACATCCACATTATCAGACCAACCATTCTTTTTTCTAAGTCTGGCAATCTCATCGTGAATTTTCTCTATTTTTTTGAGGTTTTCAGGATTTTCAACACTATCAATAATAACGCAGAATTCATCACCTCCAAAACGCCCGATAGCCACATCCTCGCCAAATATATCAACCAGTATATCAGCCATGCTCTTGATAGCCTTATCACCAGCCTCATGGCCGAACTGATCATTGATATCCTTGAAATTATCTATATCCATCATGATAGCCGAAAAGTTCTTGCCAGTGGAAATACTCTGCTTAACCTTCTCCTGCATCTTGATGTCAAGACCACGCCTATTAAGCACACCTGTAAGATAATCCGCATTGACGTCCTTACTCTGGAAAGAGAAGAATAATATCAAACAACCTAGGGAAATACCTCCGTATGTAGTATCTATATTGTATAAAAAGACCTGAAGGATTGCCCCAATCAAAGCGAATATCGGAAGGAACAGCACTGCATTCTTGTATTCACTCACAAAATTATTTCTAAATCTGATAGCGTAAAACAGAAGAAGAATAATGAATACCATTAGTGTTATGGCACGAATCAAGAAGAATTCGCCACGGTAATAGACATCTTCCTCGAAGTAGAAAAACCAACGCAGCTCAAACAGAGAAGAAACCGTAACCATAAAGCCATTTAACACCGCAAATATCGCAAATGCGTAACGATAAAAGCCTCTGCGCTTTAAGTTTTCGTCATCCATCCAACAATCTATGTAATTAATTGCAAAGAGAATATCTACTGGATCTAGTAAAAAAATCAAATAATATCCAATGCGAGCCAGAATCAAGAGTTCACCACCGCGAACCTCTCCAATACGGCCAATGCTCTCAGATGCTAGTAAAATGAGCGTACAAACCAGAATTGCAGAATATTTGCGACCTTTCTGCAATCTGGAGGTGTTACTCTGAAAAATCAAAAGAAGAATCAGAAGAAACGAAGTAAAAAAATTAAGAATAACCCAACTTTCTACCTTTACCAAATTGACTCCCCCACTTCGTTTATACGAATTACCAGCTAGTTAACTTATTATAACACGTGTTTCTAATTAAATTGTGTCTTAAAACGGAATTTTTCACTGTATATATGATTTTTATAACAGAACTTTCAAAATCCTTGATAAAAAGGGCATGTAAAAAGGAGTTTTGCGATGCAAAACTCCTTTAGTGCGATTAATTTGCCTTTGAAATAAAATCTCTAGCAGATTCTATAATCGAATCCGGATAATCCAAGCACTTAAGCAACGCTATGGCGTTGGTGCTCTTGCTCACCCCGTCATGAATCTGATAGTCAAAGTATATTTCATTGTCCTTGATTTGTGTATCAAAATGGTATTTCTCGAAGCCAACCGTATCGGCTATTTCCATATCATGGGTAGCCACAAGTGCTAAACTATCAGTAGCATTGATATATTCGAGAATAGCCTTAGAGGCTGCAACCCTCTCCATAGTGTTAGTTCCCTTAAGAATTTCATCTATAACAATCAAATATCTTTTGCTTGAGTTGATTTCGGAAAGCATTCTCTGAATATACTTAGCCTCTCTCAAATAATAGCTATCTCCAGAAATTACATCATCTCGCAGGGACATACAGGTCATCACCCCTATACGATCCAGCTTGAACTGCTCGGCCACACAGGTGTTGATAGTTTGCGCAAGGATAGCATTTATAGCCACTGCCTTCATAAAGGTTGACTTGCCTGATGCGTTAGGACCGGTGATTATAGCCTTACTTTTCAAATTAAGATCGCAAGTAACTGGGTTATCAATCAGCGGATGAGCAAGGCTCTTTGCCTCTATAGCCAGCCCTGAAAATTCAGGTTCACACCAGTTCTCTATGCTTGCTCGATAAGATAAAATCGAAATATCGGCATCAACATTGCCAACAAACTCCATTATTTTATCTACATCTTCGCTTTTGTTTTCAATTAAATCCACAATACGATTGAAAGATATAATATCCATAAGGGTCATACTATACAGATAATCCGCCAAAACAGCCACCATATCCCCCATCGCTTTACTCTCATAGAAAGCTACTAGGGCATTTGCAGACATGGCCGTAGTATTCATCCTTTCAACAGTGGCCTTTATATCATCATCTATGATATCCTCAAGCTCCTTTTGCTTGCACAACCACTTCGCATTCGCGAACACCACCAAAAATGATGAAATCGAACTCATAAATGATTCGTATTTACGTTTGGATGTGAAGGAAATGATAAGATTCGTAAACAAAATCACCACCAACAGTATTGGTAAAATCTCCAGCTTAGTCACAATAAATGCCACAATAACTAGCAATATAATAAGTTGTATCAACCTAAATAGTAGGTTGCTGCCTATCTTGCAGCCTTTAATGCATTTATTGACCTCATACATGTAGTAATTCTCTTGCTTTTTGCTCATGTGATTAAGCCGAAATTCAACGCTCTCTCTAAAAGAAGGGTTGCTTTCAAAAAGCTTGAGATACTTGTCACTATTATGACGGCGCAAATTGTGCATTCTATCGTATAGGATCTGTTCACCAATAAAGCTATTACAATGACTCACTCGCAAAAATACAGAGTCCATCTCCAAATCTGACCAGGTAATTTCGTCTACAAGCTCTGCATCACCATGATCTTTATTGAAATACAATCTGCCAATCTGCTCAAGTCTATTTGAGCCATTGTAATAAATGTGCCCCTCGTTCAAAGGGTTCTTACCAAAATTTTCATGAATTTGTCTTTTAAGTCTGCCTGAAAAAATCATTTCCCCACCTTTTCTAGTCAATCACTTCAGTCGTTAATTATTGTTGGAAGAACTGGTCTAGACCATCAGCAATACCTTTGGCAATTAAGGTTTGATATTCATCGGTGTTGAGTTTTGCTTCCTCAGCCTTGTTTGTAAGATATCCAACCTCAATAATTGTGCTAGGCACCTGACTCCAGTTTATACCAGTCATCTTATCCGTTTCTATAACTTGACGCTTTTTACATCCAGAAGATGCTGCCACGCCATTTAAAACACATTCCGATAGCAATCGGCTCTGCTCGTATAAGGCTCCATTATATGGATTCTTGGCAGTTTGACAAAGGGTAGACGCACCACTAACGGATGTCGAGTCAGAGCCATCTGCATGAACTCTAACAAAAGCATCTGCATGAGCTTCGTTAGCTATAGTCGCCCTTTCACTGTTACTGATATCCACATCGTTGGTCGTTCGAACCATCACCACCGTGTAACCACGGCTTTCAAGCTCCTGCTGCAACTTCAAAGAAATATCCAAATTCAACTGATATTCAGTGAGTCCTGTATATCTTCCTCGAGTTCCACCATCGACCTTTGCCTTCTTTTTGCTTGAGCCAGGACCAATAGGCTCTTTATTCATATTCGCCTTTTGCTGATGACCCGCATCGATACATATTATCTTATTATTTGAAACCGCCTCCTTTTGCTGCTCCTGCTGTTGGCTTAAAGCCGCTGACGCAGATTTTGTCTGCCCAACCTGCTCCGCAACAGGCTCCTGTGACTTTTCCGGTTCTACTTCTTGGGATTGAGTCTGGGCAACAGCCTCCTTTGAACCAATCGGAATCAAATCATTAAAAATCACAAAGCCTAAAACCACTAAACAAATTACTAAGGATACTAAAAATAAAATCTTAAATTTCTTCATAATGCATTACCTAAATCGGATGGTTTAATCCCATCTCTTATAAAAATCTTTACGTCTAACTCCATTTGTCTTAGCGGTCATTCTCATACCCAAATTTCCCATAAACATGTAAAGACTACGAGGCACATTGTTTGGTTCAGCCAACAAGTCCTCTGCTGAAATATCAGCATTGATAGCTTTTGCCAACCTGTTCAAACTAGATGCCACATTCTTAGCAGGTCCTTTTCCCTTTGCTCCCGCTTTAATCTTTGGCCCTGTCAGCTCACCGGCGCCGATTGAAACACTGCCACAGTACTTATAGCCGCATCGCTGGCACCAAGTTCGTACCATACTGATAAGATTTTTGTTCTGCTGGCTCTCGTAGAAGCCATTGTTACAAACAACATAAATCTTTTTGTCGTCAGTAATTTTTAGTTCTTCCACAAGCTCCATAAATCTGAGGGTAGACGATGGAATACCATCTACATAAAGCGGGATTCCAAGAACTATAACTCCTGCGCCTGCCACAATCTTTGCCAACTCATCCATATCGTTAACATACTGGGATAGATTGACAATTTCTCGGTCACCTTTTATTCCATTGGCTAAGTGCTTTAAAAACTTTTTAGAATTTGCCTTGTCTCCTTTTAAACTACAGTTCAAAAGAAGCTTTCTATTAGGGTCTCCCTGATTACAGAAATGAATACCCTCGATTTTCTCATCATCCTGTAAATCGCATTCTTCAAAGACTATATCACGAATAACCGCTCTAAAATTAGCACAAACAGATTCAACATATCTTCTGGCCTTTACCTTGTCATCCTCTGTGAATTCGTTGGCTCTAAAGATAAACTTCACCGGCTTGTATTCAGGATATCTTGGCTTGTGATGCATCTCGTCATTGTAAATCTCAAACAATGGCAGCACATAGCCTATACTTCGATCAACAACTGTTTTTATAAAGCTTCCAAATCCGCCGTAGGAATATCTACTGATGATTGTTACCATATCGGCCTTGTGAATCATCTCTGCAATATTTTCATAACCATCCTTAATAACACATCTACCAGGTTCTTTTAGCCAGCAACCGAAACAACCGCCACAAGGACTGATGTTTCCGTTGTTCGAAATCACTTCCCAACCATTATAATTATCAGCGACCTTCGCCCATTCGAACTCATTTAAATCGTGTATCAATAATTTCATAGTTACTCTCCTTTAATTAACTCCTTTCAATACCAATTGCTGTAAGCAATCTATAATAAAAAAGCATAAATCCAGCGCATTTTTTAAGAGCATTCCGCAAACACTTTTAAAAAATGGGATTTATGCTTATCTATTTTACCACAAAATTCAAATAAAAACGAATCTGACCTTAAAACAGGTCCTTAATTATGCCAAAACTCTCACGTAAAAGGTTACTTGGAAGATATAAATATTCGGTACGTGCGGCTATTCCTGAGACCTTTGAGCCTACATATTTTTCTGCGATGTAGCAGCCCCTGAATACGTGGAAATTGTTGGTTACAATCCCAAGCTTAAGATTAGCTATTTCTTGCTCAGAGGAATCGGCATTTGCTTCTTGGCCTTTAATAACGTCGAGGGCATAAGTGATATTCTCATCCGTATTTACGGACTGCTTTTCAACAAGAATCCTATCGGTTGGAATACCGCATTTAACCATATAATCACGACCGCCTTCGCCCTCACTAATGTTTTCGTTGCTGCCCTGACCACCGGTAACTACACATATGGTATTAGGATTGCTGTTAAGGTAATCAACAGCTGCATCTAATCTAGCCTTGTAAACTACACTTGGGCCGTACTCACGCATCTGTGCACCAAGCACGATTATATAATCCAAATCCTTTTGTCCTTTTGAAAAAAACTGGCTAAAAATACAGGCATTACAAGCCAACAAAATAATCACGAAAAATCCCACCGCAATCTTGAATCCCATCGCAAAATGTCGTGACACCTTTTGCCAGCCTTGAATCTTTTCCATGAATAATAAAAAGGCAAAGAACGCCCCCATTCCAAGCCATAGCAAAAAGGAACAGGTGCCGCTTCCAACCCTATAAACAATCACGGAGTAGATTATACTAATTACTGTTAATACAGCATAAATTAATCCTTTAAACATTGAAACTTCCTTCCAATTTTAAAACTAAAATTTATCCTGATAGCAAATTTCTTGCTTTATCCATGGATATCCACTTGTAGTATATCTATGCTTTATATAATTATGGGTTTTTGATTTTCTGCTGGCAACTCCTTTTTCTGCCAGCAGAAAGTCATAATATAGTATTTTGATAGAGGTTTATTAAAAATTTCGTTCCTTTACCAACTTCACTCTCTACCTCAACAGTTCCGTCGTGGACGCGGATTATCTGTCTTGCCATTGCAAGACCAATCCCCACGCTATCGTAGGACCCATTTCCCGCCTTATAGAATCTTTCGAATATGTGAGGAAGATGTTCCTGGGCGATTCCATTTCCATTATCTTCTATTGAAATAGTGGTACACAGATTATTCTGTCTGGCTGATACCTTGACAAATCCGCCAGCGTTAGTGTGTTCAATACAATTCTTGATGATGTTTGAAAGGGCTTCTTTAAACCAATGTACATCCACTTTAATTTCAATCTCTTCAGGGATACTGCAGATGTATTCAACCTCAGCAACATCAGCCATTATCAGAATTGACTCGGACAAATCTGAAATCATTTCATATAGATTTGCCGTCTCTTCCTTCATCTCCAAAACTCCGGCCTCAAGCTGAGATAGAGTAAGGAGATTTTTGATAAGCCAGGTCATCTTGTTAATCTGGGTATCAATCTTTCCTGCATATTCCACTCGCTGCTCATCGCTAACTGCCTCACTCATTAACAGCTCATTCATAAGCGATATAGCTGTAAGTGGTGTTTTGAACTGATGGGATATATCAGACATCATGTCCGACATATACTTTTTCTGATTGTGCTCTGAGGCATACTGCTCTCGCAAGATGGTTATCACCTTGTATATCTCACTTTGCAAAATACCAATGCTTCCCTCTGAGATTCTCTGAATTTCAGGTAGAGAAGCAAAATCCTGCACTTTGGTAATATATGATATCAATTCATCTATCTGCTTTTTTAGTTTTATTTTTTCATAGAAGTCCACTGCCAATATGATGATGAGCGCCGCCGCTAGAATTACAACCACAAAGCGTAAATCTCTCAGCCCAATACATAGCACAAAGGCAATGCCGACAATTCCAATTCTAAGTTTCATTTGAATCAAACCATACGATAGCCCATTCCGCGAACGGTTTCTATCACGGGCTCATCACCTTCCTGCTCCAGTTTCTTTCTGAGCCTTTTAACATATACAGTCAGGGTATTGTCATTGACAAAATCCCCTGCACTATCCCACATACTGTTAAGTATTTGCTGTCTCGTAAGTAGTTGCCCTCTGTTTCTTACAAATATAAGAAGAAGTTTGTATTCGGCGGCAGATAGAAAAACCTCATCCTGTCCGCACATTATCTTTCCGCTTTTGATATCTAAAACATTGCTGCCTATCTCTATTAAATTTTGCTCATCCTCCGCCTTTGAAGCCGTGTTATCTAAAGAAGAACTCTTCACTCCTCTTCTTCGCTGCACCGCCTTCATTCTAGCCAACAGCTCTCTAATTCTGAAAGGCTTTGTTATATAATCATCTGCCTCGTTTTCAAACCCCAGAACTGTATGCACCTCGTCATCAAAGGCAGTCAGAAAGATGATTGGAACGTCTGACTTTTCTCTTATGGCTCTGCATATCTGATAGCCGTCGCCATCGGGAAGCGCAACGTCAAGGAGGCACACATCAAAGTGTACCCCCTCCTTTACTGACTCCAACGCACTATTCATATCATTAAAAGCTACAACCTCGTAGCCCTCCTGTGAAAGGGCGATTCTAAGTCCCTCCACAATAATGGGATCATCTTCTGCGATTAATACCCTCATACACTCTCCCTACGTATCTCATCAATTATCTGCTTGTTACTGTTTTGTCTGTAACATACTTTAGTAAATACCATCAAGCCTATTATACTTACAAGAATCGTCACTACTATAGCTAGAACAGGTATAGTAATGTGCACGCCCCTGTATCTTAGGCTAATAAGTTGATATAAGCATATCACAAAGGCTAGAGTAATCAAAGCCGATTTTATAAAGGCTTTTATTAAAAGTCTTACATTTTCAATGGTAAGCATCTTATTCTTCTGCTTGCCTGTCATACCCATTGAGTAAAGCACTGCAAACTCTTTATGTCTCGCAAGACTTCGACCCATAACTGAGTTGTAGAGATTTAGTAGACATATAAGTGCTACTAATATAGTGAAGCAAACCGCCATTATATTTGCCACATTGGTGAAAGCCGATATAAATGATGTGCGATCAATTAACCCCTCCGCTGGCCAGAGACAAGGTTCCTTAAGTTCATCCCGAATTTGCGAAAGCTTTTTCAGCACGCCGGCATCATCCGTATTTACGTTAAAGAATAGGTACTTATACGACTTACAGAGAATATCACCTAGCTCTGAATTAACTTGCTTTATATTTTCCCTAGTTTTCTCCGATATGATTACCACAAGATTATCTGGTTTTAAATCGTAGTACTCCTCTATATCACTGTCTTTTATATATCCAGCAAACTCGATTGGCGCGGTAAGATCATAGGTTTCCTCATTATCATTTTGATAATTCCTAAACGTTAAATCAATTGTATCTCCAGCCTTAACATTTAAAGGCTCCTTGAAAGAGTATTCGCTGTAATCAGGCTTCTGCGCCCCACCTCTAAATAGAGTACAATCATAGCTTGATAATTTGATTGAATCATATATAAGCGCCGGGCCTGTTTCTGATTCTTCATACTTGGCAAGGTCAATACCGGCATTTTCCGCCACTTTTTCAAACTCGTCTTCTTCCAATATTACAATTTCTGTACGTGGATTGATGAACGCATTATCGTAATCTCCCTTTCCCTCAATATACTTTTGTATTTCTTCAGCATTTCCATTTGGGAACCAGCTTTTTATTACCTGCTTTGCCGCATCCGTGTATTCATCTTTGTAATATGTTAGCGGAATCCAGTCGTTCGAACCAATGGATTCCCATTCTCTATATCCGGTTACTTCCTTGGAAGACATAATATCTTCTTTACATGAGTCATATATCTCATTATCAAGGAAGCCACCTTGTTCAAAAACATATTTATAACCCTTATATGCTGTACCAACACTCATAGTATCTTGGCCAAACTCGCTATTTAATATGTCACCAATACTTCCTGTAGCAAAAGTTATTATCATTGTAAGTGCTACAAATGATGTAATACTTCTTATTATTCCCTTGGTAGCTGTACGATTTCTATCTACGGAAGCCCTTCCAATAAGATTTTCAGATTTTCCCTTAAGCATAAGACCAAGATAAGTTTTGTAGCCCTTCTTCTTATGCTTCTTAGTGGTTTCATTTCCTCTTATGCTTTCTACTGGTCCCACCTTACTAATCTTGCGAGCAGGAATCCAAGCTGAAATCCATACAGCTAAAGTAGAGAATATTATCACAAGCAAGATATTCACTGGGCTTATCACCACACTGAAATCAACATCAAAGCTTCTTTCCATTGCAATATTCGCTGATATAGTTGAAAACATTTTTGTAAAATGCGGCACAAGCAGTTCCACGCCACCTTTCACCACAATAAGCCCCAATCCTACTCCAATAGGAAGAGCGAGGCTAAGCAATGAAAAGACCTCGTAATATACGCTCCATCTCTTTTGCCTGCGGGTAGCACCTACAGATGAAAGCATACCCAAGTATTTGCTTCTTTCCTGATAAGACATGCTAAATACGTTATATATAAGAATCAGTGATGCAGCTGTAATTAGAACCACAAAAAATACCTGTACAAAAAGTATAATGAAATTCATGGTTCCATTCTGCCCTTCGTCAAAGAAAGCCAAGAGCATGTTATTTACATCTATTCTGCCTTTTTCAACCGGAATCCTTTCACCTGTTTTTGTAGTATAGCTGCTGTTATCAGCCAGCAATGCTTCTCTTTCCTCAGGGGTTTGTGATGTATCAAGGATTTTTGCTATTTCTCCATAGCTGTCAGCTTTTTTATTTACATCTATCGTTAATACAGCATTTACCTTTTCATCGTCACCCACTGAGTCATCCAGACCTGTTATGGCTATATATCCACCCTGTCCCGGTGCGGCGAAAAAAGGGTCCTCCATTATTCCCACCACTGTCAAACTTTTATTTACGCCTGTTGGCTCATGAATCATTTCAATTAAACAGTTATCCTTGTAGTATTGATAATGTGCCGGTGCCTTTTTTGTTTCGCCCGGATTAATGATGTAATTTGGTGGAAAAAACACATGACAATCTTCATTTCCTGCATCTATGGCTGCCTGTCTTTCTTCTTCAGTGTATGCATATACGTACCTTTCGAAGCAATCTACATCTATGGTATCTCCAAGCTTGATATCTGATCCTTCCCTTAAAGCTCTAGCACTAATAATAACCTCGTCTGGATTTTTGGGATATCGCCCCTCTTTCAGCTTGATATTCATCAATTTTAATAAATCATTGGAATACTCCTTAAGCTCTAGGAACGGTGTGGTATCAGGATCTCCACTTTCCGCGAACTCCGTATAGCCAAGAGGTTTAGAGACTTCACATTTATCAACGCAATCAAGCTCCTTCAACTGCTGTAACTGCTTTTTATCGATATCGAACACCTGATAATGCCAGCTTCCGCTACTCTCTTCGACTACATTTTTCATGTAATCTAAAACTGTATCCTTTCCTACGAACACAGCCGTCATAAGCATAACCATTACTAATATACCAAGAAAAGTAACCAGCGTACGCTTACGGTTTTTCTTCATATATGTCTTTGTAACCTGAAAGATTATTTTCTTATTATCCATTTTATCACCTTCATTATTCTTTTCCGATTAGACCAGATTTCTTACTTTTTCGTTTCTGCCAATTCGACCGTCCTCAATGCTTATGATTCGATCCGCCTGCATTGCCAAAGATTCATCATGAGTTATAAGAATTAGCGTCT
This sequence comes from Pseudobutyrivibrio sp. UBA1225, assembly GCA_002309345.1. GTDB lineage: Bacteria > Bacillota > Clostridia > Lachnospirales > Lachnospiraceae > Pseudobutyrivibrio. The sequence goes on along the minus strand of DBWZ01000064.1, from coordinate 1,504 downwards.
GCTTATTTATCTTGTTTGATTCCTTAAGCAAGTCGATTATCTCCTCACCAGTCTTTCGGTCTAGGTTACCTGTAGGCTCATCCGCCAACAATATCGCCGGATGACTGTACATTGCTCGCCCGATGGATACCCTTTGCTGTTGTCCACCTGACAGCTGACTTGGTAGATTTCCTCTTCTGTCTGTTAATCCCAGATGATCCACCACCTGATCCAAACGTTCTTTATCTAATGGTCTTCCATCCAAAAGGTGTGGAAGTGCTATGTTTTCGTCAATGTTAAGAACCGGCATCAGATTATAAAATTGATACACTAGACCAATCTGTCTTCTTCTAAAAATTGCCAGCTTGTCTTCATTTAGGCTGTGCATATCTGTGCCATCGATAAATACCTTTCCTGATGTTGGCTTATCCACACCACCGAGTATGTGCAAGAGTGTAGACTTACCACTTCCTGAAGGTCCAATTATTGATACGAACTCTCCCTTTTCAACTGTAAAGCTCACATTATCTAATGCCCTTACCTCTGTATCTCCCTCGCCATATATCTTGGATACATTTTCACATCTTAATATCTCCATATGCTTATCCTCCGTGTATACTTAGTTATAATTTCAGACTCATGACTTCGCGCAAGCTGCTTGATGATATTGCCTGCATGAATTCTGTTTTTACAATACTAACTATACTCTTCCATTCTGACACCACGGTGACTACAAAGTGACTGATTAGTCACTTTGCAACACTAACTTTATCCTCACAAGGGCAAAGCAGCTTATCCTCCAGCCAAAGATAAAGAGTACCCATAGTACTTCTTAATGGTTATCTGCAAAAGCCCTCACACATGAGTCCTTAAACCCATCAACGCCTTATACTACAAGGATTGATAAACAAAAGACCAGACCTTGGAAAGGGGTCTCGTTGGTCCTTTTCAAGGTCTGTTACTATTGTTTTATTCAATTCTTAGAGGATAAGACAGTTTACCTCTGGTCTCCCGCTCCTTAAGAAAGCTCTTGAAAGCAGCATCAAACTCACCCAGCGGCTCTTATAATTTCAGAAAACATTAGTACATCATTATCCCGGCTGTCCCTTAAAATCATTTCATTCATGCCAATTATGGCATTCATTGGTGTCCTGATATCATGGGACATGGTAGAAAGGAACTTTCTAAAACCTCGGTGACGTGTAACCTCTCTTTAACAGTTCAATTAATTTGTCCGAAGGCTCATCCATGTCATTATCAACCCACTTAATCAACATACAAAACATTCCGCCCACACTATAGGCCAAAAGGTAAGGTACAGCCTTTTCCATGCTCTGGGTCCTTTCCTTTGTATGAACATACTCCATAACCTGAAAAGAATTATTATACATATGATCAAAGAAAGAATTTAATATATTTTGTTGTTTTAAAAGAAAAAGCAGTGATTTGCGTTCTTCACAAAACTCAAAATAGCATTTAACCACATCCCAATAATGATTAATGTCTCTTTCCTTTACCTGTAAAA
>DBWZ01000065.1:2786-3106 GCA_002309345.1 Pseudobutyrivibrio sp. UBA1225 | reverse complement strand
GAGGTCTTAGGTGAGGTCTTAGGTGAGGTCTTGAAAAATCTAACTCGTTGATAATAATGTGTTTAGATGAAAATAGGGGAGGTCTTGGCAAAAACAAGAAATCTCATGTTTTACAGAAAATATACAAATGCTATTTAGATTGTCATTTAGATGGTTGGGTAGTAGTATTTCCTCGGTCAGTAAATAGAAGATTGAGGTAAACGATAGCTTTATATGCCATAAACCATTCGTCTGTAACGCACAAATCAATGGTTTGTAGCATATAAAGCTATGGCTTTTGACCTAATGATCAGCTGTTTTTCATTTTCTAATCATCCATT
>DBWZ01000065.1:0-2723 GCA_002309345.1 Pseudobutyrivibrio sp. UBA1225 | reverse complement strand
AATTATGCCCTCCGAAGAGGGCATATAGGATAAAATCCTTCGGCATATAGCCTTATTGTGATAAGATGTAGAATATCTTATTGCTTGCAAAGATAGTAAAAAGCATCGAAACAAAAAAATAATTAGCATTTATTTTTTTAGTTATTATTTTTTTTATTATTTTTGTTTATTACTAATTACCTAAATATATGAAAAAGAGAATTCTTGGTATAGACACTGGTACAAATAGCCTTGGATGGGCTGTTGTAGATAAAATGGAAAATGGTAACTTTTCATTAATAAATAAAGGTAGCCTTATCTTTCAAGAGGGTGTCAAGGTGGAAAAGGGTATTGAATCGTCAAAAGCAGCTGACAGAACTTCCCATCGTGCACTACGTAAACAGTACTTCCGTAGAAGGCTTAGAAAGATAGAAGTACTTAAAGTACTTGTTGATTTCGATTGGTGCCCTTATTTGTCTGATGAAGCTCTTCATCTTTGGCATGTAAAGAAGGAATATCCTATGGATGAGGCATTTATCTCATGGCAGCGTACAAATGACAATTTTGACGAAAATCCGTACTATTACAGGCATATTTGTTTGCATGAGCAGTTAAACTTAGACAAAAAAGCAGATAGGTACGTGTTAGGTAGGGCAATGTATCATTTGGCACAAAGAAGGGGTTTTCTCAGTAATCGACTTGAACAAAGTAATGATGAAGAAGCAGGCAAAGTAAAAGAGGGAATTTCTTCGTTGTCAAAAAGTATGTCTGATGCAGGATGTGATTATCTTGGTGACTACTTTTATAAAATATATAAGGAGAAAGGTAATACTGAAAGAATACGTACGCGCTATACTGATCGNNGAAGAGCATTATAAGAAAGAGTTTTATGCAATCTGCAAGCAACAAAATCTTTCCGAAAAGCAAATATCCACATTAGAGAAAGCCCTATATTTCCAACGTCCGTTGAAAAGTCAGCGACAAGGTGTTGGCAAGTGTACTTTTGAACCAAAGAAAGCCCGTGTGGCAGATTCACATCCTGCATTTGAACTATTCAGAATGCTGTCGTTTGTGAACAACATCAAGGTAAAAGGTCCTTATGACATAGAATTACGCCCACTTACGACAGAAGAATTTGAAAAGGCAAAGCCTATGTTCTTAAGAAAAAGTAAGCCTCAATTTGACTTTGAAGATATTGCCAAGGCTGTTGCTGGAAAAGGTAAATATCAACATGTCAAGGAAGCAGGGGATAAACCCTATAAGTTCAACTATAGAATGACGCAAAGCGTAACTGGTTGCCCTACTATCGCTAATCTCATTTCCGTCTTTGGTGAAGATTACGATACAGCTATAACTGAACGATACATTCTTTCTGATGGCAAAAGCCCAGAGCAAATGGTCAATGATGTGTGGAATGTGTTATATAGTTTTCAAGACAAGGAAAAGGTAAAACAATGGGGGAAGGAGAAACTTCAGTTGAGCGATGAGGAATCCGAGAAGTTTTCAAAGATTAAACTCACCCATAACTTTGCATCACTCAGCCTTGCAGCTATTAAAAAGATTCTCCCATGGTTAGAGCAAGGACTAATTTATCCACATGCTGTGTTGATGGCAAAGGTACCTGATATAGTTGGAGAGGATGTGTGGAAGAGTCGAGGTGAATCTATCACCAGAGAATTGTTATCATTGATTTCTAATTTCAATCCTAAGGATGTAACGATGACGGGTACACTTGATTTCTGTATCAAAGATATACTAAAGGATATTTGTGATTTGGAACCAGGTGCAACAGAAAAGCTATATCATCCTTCAATGATAGATACCTATCCTGATGCCAAGAAGAATTCGCAAGGTATTTATCAATTAGGATCTCCAAGGACAAATGCTATACGCAATCCTATGGCGATGCGCTCACTTCACCAGTTGCGGAAGGTGGTCAATGCTTTACTTCTAAATGGCACTATCGATAGTCAAACAGAGGTGCACATAGAGTATGCTCGTGAGTTGAACGACGCAAATAAGCGTAAAGCCATATCCCAATGGAATAAAGAAAGGGAAAATCTGAGAAAGAAATACGCTGAGGATATACGTACATTGTATAAACAAGAATGCGGTAGGGATATTGTGCCTACAGATGATGATATCGTGAAGTTTCAATTGTGGAAGGAACAAAATCACATTTGTCTTTATACTGGCAATTCTATAGGTATTACCGATTTTGTTGGCCCAAATCCAAATTATGACATTGAGCATACGATTCCAAGAAGCGTAGGTGGCGATAGTACACTTGAGAACATGACATTATGCTCTAACAAATTTAATCGGGATGTAAAAAAAGCCAAACTGCCTACTCAACTATCAAACCATGATGAAATCATGCCGAGACTTGAAGAGTGGCGCAATAAAATCGATAGACTTCGTAAGGACGTTGACCGCGTAAAGACCTATTCAAGTATGGAAAAGGCAGTCAAAGATCGTCTAATTCAAAAACGTCATTTGTTGAAATTGGAACTTGATTATTGGGTGGGAAAATACAAACGATTCCAAATGGAAGATGTACCAGATGGATTTGCTCGTAGGCAAGGAGCTGGCATTGGACTTGTTGGCAAATATGCTGGGTTGTACTTGAAGTCTTTGTTCCATAAGGCTGATGATAGGACCAAGAGTAATGTGCGAGTAGTAAAGGGAGCAACTACTGCTGAATATAGGAAAATGTGGGGTATACAAGATGAATATGAAAAGAA
>DBWZ01000091.1:67263-171427 GCA_002309345.1 Pseudobutyrivibrio sp. UBA1225 | reverse complement strand
GCACCTAGAATCTAAAGAATTAATATATATCAAAGCCTTTTAATTTGTTACCTAAAACTCTAAAACATTTTACCCACGGAAAAATTGACCGATACAGTCAGAATTCCTTTATATGTATATTTGAAGTTCAGGTAAAAGTATAGCATGCGTTATTCCTCATGTAAAGAAACATCACGCAATTGCTTAGCCAACCCATGGGAAGACGCAGCATTGAAGTGTGCTTCGCACGGCTGCGCTCGAAATTCGTCCCGTCTCGATCTGAAGTACTCGATAAACAAAAACAGGAGACATCCTATCGGATATCTCCTGTTTTTATTTATCGAGCGCGAGACGGGACTCGAACCCGCGACCCCCACCTTGGCAAGGTGGTGCTCCACCAACTGAGCCACTCGCGCATAGTGCCGGCTTTTTCGAGCTTGCGAAGAAAAAACGGTGCCAATCTCAGCCAACTCGGAAATGCGTTTTGAAAAATGCGAAGCATTTTTTGAAACAATTCTCAGCCAACTAGGAATCGGCAATCAGCTACGGTGCCAATCTCAGCCAACTAAATGTCATCCTTACCGACGACAAATGTTATTCTATAGCATGATTTACCATAAGTCAAGGGATTTCTAAAAGTTGCAAAGCTTTTAGAAATCCCTTGGATTTTCAGAAAATTTATTTACCTTCTACAATGTACTGGATAGATGTTAAGCTATCTCCATCAAAAATAAAGTTCAACTCTGTTCCATTTTTTGTATATTTTAATGATCCACCAACATCTTCGCCTGAATCACCATATGCAGCTATAACATCATCTTTAGTACTTGAAAGATTGATACCCTCTGCAGTAGATACATTGTCAGTTCTGAGTGCAACATAGAGAATCAAATCCTTATCTCCATCTGGGTATGTCTGGATTTCAAAATCGCTGTATGTGTAAAGCTTTCCTATACCATCAGCTGCACAGCTTGGCGATTCAAAGTATTTCTGCGGTTCGCCTAATTTATCAACAATTGGTGCTGCGTCTGCATCAACTGCAATTTCCATTCCATCGTATTTGAAAACATATCCTGCCCCAGCATTTGCTGGACCAGAAGCGTTGCTACCACTACCTGTTGAATCGATAACCTTGGTATCATCGCCACCGCATGCGACCATAGAAAGGATCATCGCGCCTACAAGTGCTAAAACTAGTAATTTCTTATTCATTGATTATTCCTCCTAAACTATTGAATTGTAGGGTATTTGCTCGGATCATAATTGTGGGTGTTTTTATGTGCATTGGAGTACGCCCACAGATCCGCGTCATGCCAATAAAAAATCAGCGTACCATCCAACTGAAGATTTGGATCATAGTGATACCACCCCTCGCCGACGTCAATCAACAACCAGTAGTGACCGCGTGTATCACGAATCTTTTCGATTTCCATATTCTTGATTCCAAGACGATTGAGCAGTACCTCCGCTGTCCTCTGCTTGACAGTACAATCACCAACTCGTTCTGCCATACCTTTGTAGGCTGCTGAGTACAAGTCGTCGATGCCTGCCGTTTCAGAATAAGTGATGTTGTCTACTACCCAATTAAAGACCGCTTTAGCCTGTGCCTTTTGATCCATACCTGGAGTAATTATTTGGGCTATAACCTGGTCTGCCAGTTCGTTGACTTTTTCTTCAGTTGCTTCTGCTATTTTAGCAGATACAATTCTGACTGTGGTTTCCTTTTCGGATTTGTTGCCTGCCGCATCCTTAGCAATATACTTTACAGTGTATATTCCTCTTTTATCAACATTGACCTGCGAACTATCCACTTCTAAGGTTGGATTTGGGTCTCTATCATCTGTAACTTTAACATTTTTCTTGTATGTCACGGCATCGCCCTGTGCAATAACAAGAGGTTCCACTCCGGTGATTTCAGGTGCTGTGGTATCGCCAACAACTGTGCATGGAATTACCACCTTTGTTTCATTTCCACCTTCGTCTTTCACATGTATTTTCACATCAAATGAACCTGCTTTTGAAAAATCGTACTTCTTTTCATAATCAATAGTACAATTAGTAGCATCTTCGACAGATTCTATAAAATCCGCTGCTGCCGGAACATCGGCTGTTGTGTACATTTCGATGGATTCAACTGCAGCCTCTACCTTAGGTTTAACAGTATCTTGCACATGCAAAACCGTACTGTAATTCTGCTTGCCAAAGATAGGCATCTTCCACTGAATCTTTAATTTGTAATCGCCAGGCTTATTCGTATCAAAGTTTGACCCTTTTGCAAACTTTGCCCCTTGAGCCTCATGCTTCAGGAATTCTTCAACGACAGGTTTATTGGCTCCTGCCTCAATATAGACCTCCTTATAAACCAAGTCAGATTGCGTAAAATAATAAATCGTACCAGCAGCAATCATTCCTGCCACAATAATAATTATTGAAACAATGATTATAAGCTTTTTCTTTTTCATAGCGGTCTTCCTAAAATTACAAAATTAGTTGTTGCTAAAATATAGTAACAACTTCTAGCATTATAGTCCTTTTAGCGCAAAATTAAAATATTAGAACAATATTTACTTATTTTTGAATCGCCTACATATGCTAGATACTCATCAAAATCTATATAAAATCTATCTCCCCAGCTTGATATTTCCACCATCCTCTGATGCTTAGTTGCCGTGGGAGTTTCGATAATAGCTGTAGCCGTGATATAGTGACTATTTGTAGTGTTGTGCCCCATCTTTCCATCTGTTAAAAGAAGGTAGTTGTCTACAAACTGATTCTTTATATGATTAAACTTATAAAGCTTGAGAAATTTGCCTGATGAATATAATCCCCAAACCACGGGGACATTTTTCTCAAGCATGGATTTCATCTTTTCGTACATTTTACGAGTTCCATGTCGCCCATTCCATTTGAACTTGTAGCCTCTAGCTTCTTTCTTTAACTTCTTTCGCAAGAAGCGGACAATTTGTCTTGGAACTATCCCTATAGCTATCGACTTATTCTTTAAAAATGAGAATTCGTGCAAAAAGAGCTTCATAACAAAGCGTTTAGACAGATAGTCGTTGATAATATTTAGATAGTCTTCTTTGGAAATACTTCGATGATTAGAAAGGTACAGATATGTATCAACTGCCGCAATCAATCCACAGCCCTGTCCGTGAATATTGTGCCATTTAACGTCGGCAAACCAATTTTGATTACCGCCAAAGCTGGCCTTCCCCTCTTTGTTTACCACTCGAATAAAGTTTTCTTCAAGCCCAATTCTATCCATCATTTTACCCCTTTTTTCTCCTGTATAAAGTTTATCATTCTTTAGTTTTTCAAACAATTAATATCAGGTATGGAAAACTTGAATTTTTTCTACCAAAACTTCTTGACAGGATACATTCTTTCCTATAGAATAACGATTGTCGTCAGCAAGGATGACATTTAGTTGGCTGAGATTGGCACTATAGCCGATTCCTAGTTGGCTGAGAATTGTTTCAAAAAATGCTTCGCATTTTTCAAAACGCATTTCCGAGTTGGCTGAGATTGGCACCGTTTTTTCTTCGCAAGCTCGAAAAAGCCGGCACTATGCGCGAGTGGCTCAGTTGGTGGAGCACCACCTTGCCAAGGTGGGGGTCGCGGGTTCGAGTCCCGTCTCGCGCTCGATAAATAAAAACAGGAGATATCCGATAGGATGTCTCCTGTTTTTGTTTATCGAGTACTTCAGAACGAGACGGGACGACCTATCACGATTTTTCAAGTTTACGAAGAGAAATCGTGATATTTCCTTAATCCCGTCTCGCGCGGATGAAGATCGAGACGAGACGAATTTCGAGCGCAGCCGTGCGAAGCACATTTCAATGCTGCGTCTTCCCGCAAGGATTTTTCAAGTTTACGAAGAAAAATCGTGATGCTTCCTTAATCCCGTCTCGCGCGGATGAAGATCGAGACGGGACGACCAACAATCCACACTAAATTCTAGCATCGAATATTGCTGTGTTTGTAATCCAACCACTCTGTTTTATACCAAAACCATTTGTTTGACCAATATCATATAATCCTGTTGAATCAAATCCAATCTCAAGCTCTAAATCATCAGCATAATTCCATTCGTTTTCCACTAATTCATGAAACCTTGTTGAAAATAAATCAAATACGGCAGAGTTTGTTTTTTCTCTAAATATTTCAAGAATATCCGTACCGTCAGGCATTACGTATTTTTTATCAACAAGCTTTACCTTTCTAATGTCATATCCAGTAGTATTATAAAATTCATGCCACAGCGCAAATTGTTGCTGCTTTTTTGTGTTACCTTGAATATTGATTATTTCATTAGAAGAATCATGCATGCAATTCCAAACATGAGTCCATAAATTTTTCCCGCTATTGTTACGATTTAGCAATTCTTCAAGTATTCTTATCTTATCATTAGAAATGTTACCATTAATCTCAATATTAAAGGAATACGGATCTATTGTTAACTTTATATTATCATTCCTACTTAGTTCAATCCCACTAACTCCGAGTAAAGTAAATAGCTGTTCGTTAATCGAACATCTTTCTTGGTATTTCATTTTGTCAGTATTACGAGAATACCCTGTTTGACTCGAAGGCCCAATATACAATTCAGGATATTTGCGAAGCGCATAATCAAATCGAGCAAACCCCGCCGTATACTTTCCACCAGTTTCAATCATGCGCTTTTCATTTCTATAAGCAATATTTCGCTGTTCTTCAGACATCTCTCTACGAAAATATGGCGAATTTGAATCGCAATACTTTGCTTCAATCCATGCAATTGGATTAGAATGTGCCATATTTTCATGATAAACCTTATTATAATGCTCTTGAAGAATCTCTCGCGTTTTTCGTTCTTCTTCAGATAAACCATCAAATATACAATTGATATTTGTATCTGAATTAATAGTATTCATATTACTAGTATTTGGTACATTAGCTAGAACCGTTGTATTCATATCGAACTCCTTATAAACAATTACCAATTACCGAATAAATGTCTCATAATTTGTATCGTGAAAATCATATTGATAGTTTATGTAAAGCTTGACATTTTGTATCGTTGATTTTGCAGAAGACGTTGCATTATACCTAAAATTCCACGTTTGATTAACTGCAATATTATCAGTAACGGAAATCAAAAAAAGCTCATTGCACATATCACATGTACAATGAGCCTTTATCATTTTAACTCCCCTATTAAGAATAGAGTTTCTTAACATTGCTCTCGATAACATTGACAGCTGTAATCTTAAATTCACCATTCAAGAATGCTTCTAACTGTCCGTATGCATCGATTGCCTTGCCATTGACCAAAATAATAAATGGCTTCTGGCCATCTTTGTTGCTATCAATTCTAACATCTGCACGACTTTTAGCGTATTCAACAGCCATTTCATAATCATCGAAATAAGAATGAGCATTGCCTAAAGTGTGATCGGATGTAATCCAATATTCTTCAACAATGTTAATCTTTGGATCCACCATAGATAATTTGACAAATTTATCGCAGGCTTCTTCTCTTAATAATTTGTATTCTTTGTTAAGTGTTTTAAGTTCCATGCTACACCTCAAAAACTTTGCACTACTACTATTTTTTTCCCAAACAAAAGTATAATATCAGCTCTTGCGTTATATGTCAATATGTTTTATTATAAAATTCTGTTTTTGTAACACTCGACTAATATTTCCTTAATTTATAACGTTTTTCTGCATAAAACGAAGGCTATATTTTCAGTGTTTTTGCATGATTGCATATTATTATATTAATTTAGTACAATTAAATTACCACTTAGTATAGTGGAGAGGAGGCTCATATCTATGACGCAAAGATCTAATTTTAAAATCACTCTTAATGCATTATTACTACTAATCGCGATTCCTCTAATTCTTGCATTAATAGCGAGCAACATTTTTAACAACTTCAAGCTTTTCAGTGTAAAAGAACAGACCAAAAAGATTTATTACGACAATCTCTACGTAATCAGCTCTGAACTGCTTGCTGCCGATAGAGATTTCTATCAGGCTCAACTCTCAGGAACGCAGATTATTGCATACCGTCAACACGCAAGCGCTGCGGTTTTAGAGGGATATCATGATACCTTTAACGAAAAGGTTAAATCTGTTCAGGAAAAGGTTAGTAACGCGGCAGAGCTTGCTCAGACAAGTAATTATCTGTGGCAAGAAGTAACCACCGAAAGCGGACAAAACTTTGCCACATTATACGAACAATTCAATGAGGTCTTTGTTATATGGCAAAAAGATTATGCCTTTAATACTAATCCTGCCAGTGCTCAGGTATGGGCTAAAGATTTCGATACTGCCCGCCAGACACTCAGTGATATGAACTATATAGTCGAACAATGGTCAGTTGCTAAGAATGTCAAAACTGATGATGAAATCAAGGCTTCATTAGTCCGAAATGGCATCATATTTGGCGCTATTTCTTTAATACTTTTAGCTTTCACTATACTCGTACTAATGGCCATTGCTAGAAACATGAAGAAAATCAGAAAAGCAGTTAACAGAATCTCTGCTGGTGATTTTGTTACAAAGGTTGATCCTAAAACCTTCATTAGTGATTTTGAATCTATTGGCACATCACTTGAATCTATGCGCCATGAGCTAAGAAATGCCCTTGTCAAAATCATCAATCACGCTAAGGATGTCAACGACAAGGCTGAGCTTGCCAAAGATAATATAGAAGCATCTCAGATTACAACAACAAGCATAAACTCTGCTGTATATGATATCGCCGAAGGCGCAACTGCAATGGCCCAAGATGTTTCTGGTGCTTCAGACATTACCTTAAGCATTGGCGATTCAGTTGACAATGTAATAGATTCTGCTAACGACAACCTCGACAAAGGTCACAGGGTATACAGCGAATCTACCAAAATCAAAGAACAGCTTGAACACCTCAAGATTCAAGATCAGCAAACCGACTCCATCGCAGGTGAGGTTGCAAATTCAGTTGGTGAAACTGCAAATGTTGTAGCACAGATTTCTGCTGCTGCAGAAGGTATCATCAACATTTCCAACCAGACCAACCTGCTTGCATTAAACGCTTCTATTGAGGCAGCCAGAGCTGGCGAAGCCGGAAAAGGCTTTGCGGTTGTTGCTGACAATATTAAAAACCTTGCCGAAGAAACCAACACTCTTGCAGGCGAAATCACTGGTATGCTTTCTACAATCACCAGCTACTCCGACAACAACAAGAAACTAGCTGATGACATCAAAGCAGCTACCGAAAGCGAAGCAATTGCTCTTGAAAATATGAGTGAATCCTTTGAGCAAATGTTGGTGCTTCTTCAGGAGACCGAGGTTGGAACCAAGCAAATTGTTGATTTGGTTAACTCAGTAAATGAGGATAAAAAGAGTATTCTTACCTCTATCGAATCCCTCTCAAGTATCTCTGAAGAGAACGCTGCTTCTACCGAAGAAACAAGCGCAAACCTTTCTCAGCTTGATACAAATATGGAGGTTGTTGTCAGTCAAGCAGTTGATTTACAAAAGATTGCCGAAGAGCTTACGGAAAATGTTCGCTTCTTCAAGGTAGAACTACCTCCAACTGAATAAAACTGTGATATAATAAGTGGCGAATTCTTTTCAGGAGGCGCCACTTATGAAATTTAACGACAAAATCAAGGGTATCACCTTTATCTTACTTGCAGCATTTGGATTTTCGCTCATGACTTTCTTTGTTAGAATTTCTGGAGATTTGCCTACAATGCAAAAGGCTTTCTTTAGAAACTTCGTTGCATTATTCGTTGCGATTGGAGTAATGATAAAATCCAAAGAAAAGTATGTCATTGGTAAAGGCAATAGACTTGATATGTTTATGAGATGTGCTTTTGGCACCTCTGGTTTAATTGCAAATTTTTACGCTATAGATCGACTTGGCATTGCAGATGCAAACATGCTTAACAAGCTATCACCGTTCTTTGCCATCATTCTTTCCATATTCATATTGAAAGAAGTGCCAAATCGATTTGATATAGTATCTACAATAATAGCCTTTATAGGAGCTCTATTTATCATCCGCCCAACCGGTGCATTCAGCCAGGTAATTCCTGCACTTGCCGGTTTGTTTGGAGGCTTTGGCGCCGGAACAGCTTATGTATTTGTTCGTAAGCTTGGCCAAAAAGGTGTCAAGACGCCCGTCATCGTGGCGTCATTTTCACTTTTTTCATGCATAGTGACGCTGCCATTTTTGATAACTCAGTTTACTCCTATGTCCCCAAAGCAGCTTTTATTCTTGCTTTTGGCAGGCGTATCAGCTTCACTGGGGCAATTCTCAATTACAACTGCCTACAAGTTTGCGCCCGCAAAAGAAATCTCTGTTTTCGATTATACCCAGGTTATCTTTGCTGCACTTCTAGGTATAGCCTTCTTTGGTGAGCTTCCAGTAGTACTCAGCATTATCGGATATGCGATTATCATTGGCGTAGCCATAGTTCGTTGGAGAAGAAATTTAAAATCTGAATAGATTTATCTATCTGTTATTGATTTATGCCACAAGCCCTTGATTGGCACAGTCAAGAAAATGGCTTTTAACACATTGTCTGCTATCATGCAGCACCACACGTATGCCAATCCCTGATTAAAGAAATGCAGTCCGATATAGGTTGGCACAATTCTAACTAGCCACATACCACAGCTTTCTATGGCAAACGGATATTTAGTGCGTCCCAGTCCATAGTAAATACCCTCAGAAATAATATAAAGTCCAAAGAATGGCTCGTTGAACGCCACCATCTTTAACACCTTGGTTCCAAGTGCCACTACCTGAGCATCCTTTGTAAAGAAAGACATCAGCGGATTAGCGAATACATATAACAGAACTCCGCTTAAGGTCATAACACAGACTGTTGCAATGATACTGCTGGTGCAGACCTTTCGATATTTCTTATAATTTTGCTCACCATAGGTGATTCCTACCATTGTATTTGCCGATGATTTAAAACCATATCCACCTATATAGAACAATTCTTCTGCAGCAACAGCAATACTGTGGGCTGCAAATATCACCTTTCCCATATGAGACACTAACCCGGCAAACACTACGTATCCCGCTGTGGATGCAACGTTTATCAATAAAACTGGGAAAGATAATCTCTCCATCCTCTTCCATATATGTCTATCAAAATCAAAGAGCTTTCCTGATAAGTCAAACTCCTTATGGCGCCAAAATACTACAAACATTCCCACTCCGCCGACTACTGCAGATATGCAGGTAGCGTAAGCTGCACCATCTACGCCAAGCTTCATGGGATAGATAAAGATGTAATCTAGTACAACATTCAAAATGTTCGCAAAGACGCCTATAAACATAGGTGTCCGAGTATCCTTGGTCGCACGAATGGCAGCCGCCAATATAATATCTATTGATTTAAAAACTATAGGGATTGAAATCCAAAAGAAGTATCTGGTAGCAGCAGGAGCAACATCTGGCTCAGCCCCCATCCAGCTTGCCACAAAGGGACTACACACCAAGCAGATTACTTCAACGATTATTCCCACTCCTATGGCTACGACCAAACTCAGCTTAGCAACCTGACTGATTTTATGCTGTTCGCCTGCACCAATAGCTTGAGAAATAAGAGTCATAGCTCCAACGCCAAAGGCTACTGGTATGCTACCTATCAACCATGTGATGGTTGTAGATGTTGAGACAGCTGCTGTGGCTTCAGGTCCGATATTTCCGACCATTGCCGTATCCACGTACTGCATCAATACAGATAGGATTTGCTCTAGCATGGTAGGCAATGCCACTGCAAGTACTGTCAAAAATATATTTTCTTTAATCTGTTCTTTCTTCATTAGCATTGTTATCTAAATTGTTGGCTTTAATCATGGCTTCTATCGCTCGCGCGGCTCTGATAGCATCTATTGCTGCCATAGCCCGCTTATAATCATCTTCCTGCTTTTTTATCTTGGCAGAGAATTCCTTTTGCTTTTCTTCGAAGGCTCTAGCCTTTGCAGCTTTTTGCTTGGCGGCCTTTTTTTGAAACGCCACATAATCTGCATTACTTGCCGTCTTGCGATGCTGAGTTTTGGAGCTTCCCAAAACCTTGCTGTGAGTTAAGACCTTCCCCTTCGCCTCTGCCATCAAAAACTGATATGCTTCGGTTATGCGATTGTAAATGCTGGCATCACTATTTTGGGTGTTGTCCGGATGACACTTTTTCACCAAATCCTTGTATGCCATCTTGATTTGTGCTTGGGTAGCACTTGCTGATAAGCCAAGCACTCTACAAGCTTCCTGCCTAGTTTTTATCATCGCTAATTTCCAAAACCTCCCCGATAAAGTATAAGGATCCTAGCACAATTATCTTTTCTTGATGTTTCTTTGCATTATCTAAAGCACTATTGTAATCACCGCAAGCAAATGACTGAATCTCCTTGTCCTCAAGGGCTTTAGCCAACGCCTTTGCCTGCATAGCTCTATCAGAATCCACAGTGACAGTATAGATTCGATTTGCAATTGGCTTGATGATTTCCGCCATCTCCAAATAATCCTTATCTGCCATTACTGCCATTATAAATGAAAACTTATCTTTTGGAAATTCTGATATCAAACTATCCTTCAATGCCTGAACACCCGATGGATTATGAGCTCCATCAATAAGTACAAAGGGTTCGTGGGAAATTATGTGCATTCTTCCAGGCCAAACCGCCTCTGCCAACCCTTTTTCAATAGTCTGTTCATCAACATTGATGTCTAGGCATCTAACGATTTCCACCGCCACAGCTGCATTCTTCCTCTGATATCCACCAAACAAACCAAGTTTAACTGCTTTATCTACAGTGTCAGCTTCAATCAATTTGCAGCCTAATTCCTTTGCCTTTCTGCGGATTACGTCGGCAGCATTTGATGCCATCTGCCCTATCACAACAGGCACTCCGGCTTTAATAATTCCCGCCTTTTCTCCAGCTATTGCCTCTACAGTATTTCCCAGATAAGCAGTATGTTCCAATCCTATAGATGTGATTGCACACACCTCGGGCAACTGGCTAAGACCATTTGTAGAATCCTTTGTTCCACCAAGACCAGTCTCCAAAACAACGTACTCTACCTGCTGTTCCTTGAAGTGGACCATTGCCATTGCAAGCCAATAATCAAACATTGTTGGCTCTAGCTTTAGATTTGTTTTAAGCAATTCTGAACCGATACGAGTAACGTCAGCTCGACTAATCTGCTTGCCATTCACCTGAATGCGCTCGGTATAATCTATCAAGTGAGGCGATGTAAACAGCCCCACCTTAAATGGTTTTTCAGACGAAAAAGAAGCAGCCTGTAAGATACTACTCACAAATGCTGCTACTGAACCTTTGCCGTTGGTTCCAGCTATGTGAATAATGTGCATTCCCGATTCCGGATGACCTAGAGCCTCCATAAATTCGAGAGTAACATCTCTTCCACAAGCCTTGCCAAAACGGCGTTTATTATCAATTGTATTAACTACCTGTTCGTATGTCATGTGTTTACTAGACGACCACAATCACCCCACCATCGCTGGCATACATGGTGCTGACACCTCTTGTGTCAACGATGAAGATATCTTTGAAGTGGGCCATCGACTCCATTTTTTTCTTTAATGATAGAGCACGTTCTGGACAGTTGCAATGCGAAATCGCAAGAATTTTCTCTTCGCAATTAGTTGTAACCTCCATAATACACTTTGTCATTTTATCAAGCGCCTGAGCTATACCTCTTGCCTTGGCTAGCTGCTGAATGTTTCCTGTTTCGGTAGAGCCCATTACCGGCTTGATGTTTAATGTATCTGCAATGACAGCTTTGATATTTGAAAGTCTGCCGGCTTTTCTAAGAGTTTCGAGTGATTCTAAAACAAAGAATGTATGCTGTTTGGCAATGTACTCTTCAACTGTTGCTACAACCTGTTCAAAAGACATACCGGCCTTTTCACACTCTGAAATTTTCATAGCAATAAGAGTCTCGCCTATAGAAGCCGATTTTGAATCGAAAACGTGGATGTTTTTAGAATCGTCATCCTCCTCGTAGATATCCTTTGCAAGACATGCGCTGTTATAAGAACCAGAGAGCTGTGCTGAAAGAGTAACTACGTATATATTATCCGCCCCGCAGTCCATTTCAAGCATATATGTATTTGGTGATGGACACGCCGACTTTGGTGGATTGGGACTGTTAGCAACCTTGCCAAGGAAGTACGCCTGATCAAATGTCTCATCATCTATTATTGTTTCATCGTCAATCTCAAGAGTTAATGGAACATTGACAAAATGCCCATCCTGCTTCATCTCCTCTGTGAGCTCGCCGCAACTATCTAAAATAATCTTATACATGGTATTCCTCCGATTTCTGACAAGGTACATATTACCACCAAACCGGAACCACGTAAATAGTTTTTATTAATCCGTCACATAGTTTTCAAAACTACATAAATCATCGCCATTGTACAGTTATTACATTGGTACTTTCATCCTGCAAATAATAGATAGATGAATTAACACCGTGGCAATAATCTGATATTCCTTTTTCCTTAAAGAAATAGTCGATTACTCTGTTGTACAAATCTGTACTACTAAACTTAAGTGATATCTCTGCATCTCCTGCATTATATGATTCTGCCAAGCGATTGCCGATTGCATCCACACCAAACCAATCATAATACAATCCCTCGTGAACGAAATAGTTATCACCATTAGATACGCACTCCGGCACCTCAAAGCTAGAGGTAATTGTATGAGTCTGACTGATTTCCTCGGTAGTCATAGCCATGTTGGCATAGTTGATTCTCTTCTTTGTATCCTGCCCCTCGTCTAGGTATTTGCTGTTGCCCCAAGTGACATCCATGTAGTAATATGCGCCATCAAGGTACACAAGATTCCATGCGTGACTTTCACCGTTTGCTTTTCCTGTGATGATTGTACTTTGCACGCCTAGTTTATCCAAAAGGTACCATGCGGCATCTGAATAACCCTGACATACAGTGGACTTGTATAAGAATACACTGAGGATATTTTGATTTTCCTTGGCATCTAAATTGTAATCAACATTATTAATTAGTGTTTCGTATACATAGCGAACCTTGTCGAAATCGCTAGCATCTTTACTGATCCCCTGCAGCCACTTATCAGCCACATCATCTACGGCAACCTGATCTATATCACGCTGAGCTTTGTTCATAGTGTACTTTGGCTCAAACTCCAAGCCTACCACATCGTCAGCAATAGTGTATGTATTGTACTGATAGCCACTAACCCAGAAAAGATTTCCATAGTCAGCCATAACTGCTTCATAGGCATCGCCTAAAACCTTTTCATCCTTTGTCACAAGGGTGATTTTGTCAGTGTGCTTGATAATACAATCGTAAATCTGATCGTATGTCTTCTGACACTCTTCACTAATATGCTGATACGCATATCTATCGTAAGAAACACTCTCAACAACTACCGGCTCGCCTAGAGGGGTTTGATTAATGGTACCGCTGTACCATTCCTTGACTTCATCTACACTTCTGCATTCTAACAAGCCCTTTAGGTTAAAGTTGTTTTTGTCCTTATCTAAGTAAAGACTCACTCCAATCAAAATGGCTGCAATTAATAATAACGCTCCTATTAAGTTTCCAATAAATCGTAATAATTTCTTCAAAAGACACCTCTTCTATAAAAATGAGGCAGCGTAATATACATTACGCTGCCTCTCCCCTTAATCACATTTTCATTGCCTAAAGCCCGTTTTTCATAACTAAACCAAAGGTACCCAAAATAATGATTAACTGTGGTGCTGATTAACGTGTGTTATTTTGAATACTATCTAACAACTGTAACGTTAACCGCTTGTGGTCCTTTTGCCCCATCGGTTACTTCATACTCAACTGTAGCACCTTCCTCGAGAGTCTTGAAGCCCTCTGAATTGATGCCGCTGAAGTGAACGAATACATCGTTTCCAGCTTCGTCTGAGATAAATCCGTAGCCCTTCGAATTGTTGAACCACTTAACTGTACCTTTGCTCATGCTAAAGTACCTCCAATATATTACTTGTTGGACCCTTTGCCCAACTAAGATTAGTTTAGCAAAACGCTTTATTAAAGTAAAGAAAATGGACAAACATTTTGAACATTTTCTTTTTTTTGTTACTTATGACCTATTTTGGGCTCAAAAATGTACTATATTAACTAATTGGCAGCTACTTTTTCGGGTATCATCCCTGAGGATCTAAGCAAAATCCTAGGCGCACCCTTCTTTTCAATATAGTCTTCTGTAATGATAACCTGACCTATATTTTCATCCTTTGGAATCTCGTACATGATATCAAGCATAAACTCTTCTATTATTGAACGAAGTCCACGAGCACCTAGCTTTTTGTCCATAGCCTTCTTAGCTATAGCATGAAGTGCTCCATCCTCAAACTCAAGCTTAACCTCATCAAGCTCAAGAAGCTTTTCATACTGCTTGATAATAGCGTTCTTTGGCTCCTTAAGGATACGGACAAGCATATCTTCATCAAGCATTTCTGTAGCAAACACAATTGGAAGACGACCTATAAACTCTGGTATCATACCAAACTCTCTAAGGTCCTCAACAGTAACCTTTTGAAGAATGTTTTTATCCTCGTCGTATTTATCCTTTAAGTCTGCCATGAAGCCCATTGATGAATGCTTGTTAAGTCTTCCCTTGATGATTTCATCCATAGATGGGAATGCACCACCGCAGATAAACAGAATATTGCTTGTATTTATAGTTGTAGTAGGAACCATCGCATTCTTGCTAGATGCACCAATTGGAACCTCTACATCTGCGCCCTCAAGAAGCTTGAGCATACCCTGCTGCACAGATTCACCACTAACATCACGCTGATTTGTATTTTTCTTTTTGGCAAGCTTATCAATCTCATCAATGAAGATGATACCGTGCTGACATCTGTCAACATCGTTACCAGCTGCTGCAAGAAGCTTGCTAACAACTGATTCGATATCATCACCAATATAACCTGCCTCTGTTAAAGATGTAGCATCTGTAATCGCAAGAGGCACATCTAAAAGTCTTGCAAGTGTACGAACTAAATATGTCTTACCAGAACCTGTAGGTCCAAGCATAAGCATGTTTGACTTTTCGATTTCGATATCATCTATCTTGCCTGTAGCCACACGCTTGTAGTGGTTGTATACAGCCACTGACATAACCTTTTTAGCATAATCCTGCCCTACCACATACTCATCAAGCATAGCCTTAATTTTGTGAGGTGGGATGATATTGTTGATATCAATAGCAGGTGCTGGTCTATCCTCATCTTCCTTTGCTGTAGTCTGGCCATGAGCATTCTTCACCTTTGGACCTTCTCCAAAGAGTGAGCCAAGATTAAGGAAGCTGATGTTTGGCATATTAGACATATCTACGTTACTCTTAGAATTGTCTCCGCCTCCAAAACCAAAATTACCCATTGTATCAAATGTATGCTGCAAACAGTCGCGGCAAACACTCATACCAGGTGCAAGCTTAACTAATGGTCCTGTTATATCATCTGGTCGATGACATATATAACAAAATTCAGTTGGCTTTTTTTCATTCGAGTCTTTATTATCCTTATCTTTACCTTTGACATCGTCTGATGCGTCTGTGAATTCGGCATCTAAGATGTCGTCAGGATTGAACTCTCTAAAATCTTGATCTGACATAACTAACTCCTATCTTATCAATCTAAAAACTGTATTGTAGTATTCCACAATAATATCGTCTGTAGCATTGAATATCTCATGTTTGCTACCCTCGAATCTGCGAACCTGACAATCCTTAGCCAATCGGCTGAAGGCATTTTGGGCTCCCGGCATTACTAGGGTATCTAACGATGCTTGCATTATTATAACAGGAATTTCTATCAAATTAGCGTTTTTTAGAATTTTTTTAGAAACATTAAATGCCTCCCGAGACCATCCGAAGGTAGCTCCGTTGGATCTGTAATGAGGCTCACGCTCCCTCTCATTGTAATGGAAAGTGTAGCGAGCCTTAGATAGACAGGAACATCTAGGATACTTAAATGTATGGTCATATTCGTGATGTCCTGGCAAATATCTAGTTTTCATAAATGGAAAATAGGATGCAAAACATAAAAGCTTTACGATTAGTTTATTAGTTGAACCAGTTGAAAGCTCTATCATAGGTGATGTCAAAATCGCCTTTTCAAACACATCATGATACTTCTCTAAATACAAAGCGCCTATTGCGCCACCCATAGAGTGGGCAAAAAGAATGTATCTGTCAGTAAGGCTCTCTGGCATAACGACCTTGCGGATGAAGTCGTCAAAATCCTGCACGTAATCTGAAAAATGATTTACGTGCACCTTGCTAAAGCCCTCTACCTGACGGTCAGATAATCCATGTCCCCTGTGATCCATAATGAATACAGAGTATCCCATCTGATAGAAGTAATACATAGTCTCAGTGTATTTTGTGGTGAACTCACAATATCCATGGCAAATGACAATAGATGCCTTCTCCTCTGGATTTATCATAGTTTGATAATAAATCTGTAAGCCATCATGTGATGTAAGATATCCTGTTTTTGAATGCTCCCTAATAAAAGGGAGGACTTTGCCTTCCATAGTTTCAGCAAAGTCCTGTTCTTTAATAAAAATCTCTTCAAATGTTTTCATGTCTATTCCCAATTGTAGCTGTTAACTATTTCAAGTGCTGTGTCCGGATAGTTTGTGATAATGCCATCTAAGCCCATATCACAAGCCATCTTCATGTATTGTTTAGTGTTGATTGTCCAAGAGTTTATCTTGAGGCCATATTCATGACACTTTTCAACATAGTTCGGATATTGCACGTTGTAGAGAGCTGGATGCAATGCCTCTACCCCATGATCCCTTCCATATTCCGGCATGTTCAGTGTGCCATCCATATAGAGGAACCCTGTGCGAGCCTTAGGGTCAAGCTCTTTTATTTTCATAATGCTATAGTGATTGAACGAAGAATAAAGCACCCTGTCTTCCATTCCAAATTCCTTAGTCATAGCAATAATGTCTTTTTCGATGTCTTCGTAAAAAACCACGCCGGTTTTAAGTTCGATATTTATAAACAAATCAGTTGGCTTAATTATCTCAAAAACTTCTCGCATGGTCGGAATATCAGCATGCTTACATTCCTTGGAATGGAGCTTGTTGTAGTTGAACTTACGAAGCTCTTCTAATGTGTAGTCTGATACCTTTCCAGTGCCATCTGAGGTTCTATCGATTTTCTCGTCGTGTATAACTACCAGCTGACCATCCTTGGTCTTGTGAATATCAAGCTCGATACCATCAGCCCCCATCTCAACCGCCTTTTGGAAAGCAGGTAGAGTATTTTCTGGAAGATATCCACTAGCACCACGATGCGCCCATACTAAAGGTCTATTCATAGCATTCCCTCTTTTCTTGATGCCTCTCTTGTTGTATATCCTCATTCGAATATTCTTAAAAAATAATCTAGTTCTATAAAATCTTCGTTTCATTTTTAATCCATATCCTCGAAAGCCTCTAGTCCTGTTTTGACCTCTGCAACTCCATCACCATGCTTTACGTACTTCATTGTTATAAACGCAAGCACAGCAAAGCAAGTAGCATAAGGGAACAGTGTCTTGTAACCCACGTGTGATAAAAGCCAGCCTGCAACAATAGGAGTGACTATCTGGGCTGCCATAGAAAATGTATAGTAGTAGCCAGTGAACTTACCTATATCAGACCCTTTACACATTTCAACAACCATAGGAAGTGAATTGACATTGATAAAGGCCCAGCCAATACCTATAGATACAAAGATAGCATAGAGAATTGGCGAGAAGCTATGAATCAAAAGGGTGATTATAAATCCACTAAAGAATGCTGCCGCAAGTATGGCAACTCCTATAAGGATTGTTTTCTTGCGCCCTATTTTGGAGGCCACAATTCCCGAAGGAATAAAGAATATGATTGCTCCACCTGTTGCTATCAACAAACAGAAAGACGCAGAGCCTGTAGCCATACCCCAAACCTGATCCGCATATACGGTAAACCATGTTTCCAATCCGTTGTATGCAATGAACCATAGCGATACTGATGCCAAGAGAAATACTAACGAACGCTTTACATCCTTTGGAAGGACTTTGTTGCCGTTCTCATCCTCTTCGATAAGGTTTTCCTCTGGATGCTTACTTTCGTATTCATCTACAGCCTTGCTGAGAGCCACCTCATCTACAGTAAATAGAACCACTGCCAATGCTATAAGCATAATTGCAGCCACACAACAAAACGCCCAAATATAATTAACGTGATCGAGATGTTTAACCTTTGCCTCTGGATAGAGACAAGCTGCAATACCAAGATAAATGATGCCACCAACGGCACCCATCAGATTTATAATAGCATTTGCTTTTGAACGGAAAGGTTTGATTGTACAATCCGCCATAAGAGCCACAGCAGGACTGCGATAGCTACCCATTGCAATCAAAAGCAAGCCAAGAATAGCGATAAACAAAAGCTTCTTTGCGGAAGATGGATCTGCGTAATAGCTGTTATCTATAAGTGGAAGCATAATCATCAAGACTACTGCTGCAATTGTACCGTATAGGATAAATGGACGTCTTCGTCCCATATTGTTTTTGCACTTATCTGAAACTGTCCCAAAGAAAGGAAGTAAAAATAGTGCAAAGACATTATCCATAGCCATGATTACGCCGGTCACCGTTTCATTCATATTGAAAGTTTTGGTGAGTATCAGCGGAATAAGCGCATTGTACATCTGCCAGAAACCACATATTGATAAAAAGGCAAATCCTATCTGTATCGTCTTTTTAATATCTAGTCGCATTGTAAACTCCTTGGTATAACCTTGCTGTTGATAGATTAATAGTTATGACTATTTGCTGTACACAACCATCTTGTCCTGATGTTGTAAAACGATGCTATCGATGGCCTGAATACGTCCCTTGATAGCATATTCAATTTGATTTATTTCATGAGCCACTGGCTTGATTTCCTGATAAATAGCTTCCATGTGTGGCTTCATTTCCTCAGTAGTGTATTGCTCTGGGAACTCAAGCACTACAAGGTGACGAACAATCTTGGTGTCTTCCTCAACCTTGGTGAGAAAGCTTATAGACTGAATCTCATCATGCTCTTTGCCGTAGTTGTTTAAGATATCACGAATAGCTGTAGATTCCTCACAATCCTTTGGTACACCAAGTAAAATCTGCTTGCCAGCAGGAACCTTTTCCTCGTGGATATTACCTGATTGTTCACCTCCGCCAAACTCGTTCTGATATCCAGGTGTTCCTGTGATAGTATCCAAATAAGGAATAGGAAGCGTGCAAGGAACTGTACTAAATGGATTGATAGCAATTCCTGCATACACGTTGCCACTCTTGAGCATGGAATAAACACCCTGGAAAGAAATAACCTGAGTGTGAATCTTCTCTCCATCCTTCTTAAGACCTTCCCATTTTTTGAGAGCTTCCCAGTCGGTGAACAATGGAAGTACCATGCTATCCTTGTCCTCAGGGGTACCATTAAGCTTGACGGTAGATTTGAGCATATAAAAACCTACCTTGGTCTTGTTTGGAAGAGATGCTACTCCGTCTTTATTAATAATTGCATCCTTATCAATCTTGATTGGTGTAATGAAACGAGCATGGCTCACCCAATATGCAACCGTTGCATGAAAACCATTGTCCTTGCTGTAGATTGGCATGCCTGTCACTATACCTGCTAATGCTGGATTTTCGATTGGAACCTTTGGATCCACTCCATCCTGAGGAGCCACATTGGTGATTACTGCAAACTTTCTGAGAGTAAAGCCCTCCGGAAGCTGCATCTGCAAAGAAACCTTGGTATTCTCAGCCTCGTCAGCGATGATAGACTTACCCTCCTCCTGTTTTTCAAGAGCAGTAATTTTAGAAGAAACTGGAGTCTCTCCAGCCTGATAGATGTAAACAGCGTCGTCCTTTTTTAAAGAACCGCTGAGATTGCCAATAATGATGTTACCACTGCCCCCAAGCATTGTAGTAATGCCCTCTACTAGAACGTAGAAGCGTCTCGATTGAATGTCTGCGTCTGCTAAATCATTGTCCTCTAAAGTTATATTATCTGCGGCGCTTTCGGCTTGCGCGCGTTCTTTCTTTTTCTTATCAAATAAACCCATAACAAAAATCTCCTTTCAATGTGCTGCGCAATTAACATTATACCTAATATCCTCTAAAAATCAAAACCACCTACGCTAAAAAGCATAGGTGGTAAAAACAATTTATATTCTAAAAATATCTAATTAGTTGCTAATGTTGTTTGTGATCGGAACGCCTGTTTCTCCAGCAACTTCAGCGAGAGACTGGTTGATATGATCTAAAGTATCAACGCCCATAAAGATGTACTTCTTACCAGTTGAAGCAGTGTATCTAACCTGATCAACACATTCTTCGAAGCCAAGCTTACTAGTTTCATCTCTTAATTGAAGGGAACCATCAGGATTTTTAAGTAATCCCATGCTCCAAGCATATGTGTAGTATGATACTTTTTCAGTCTTGCCTGTGCTGACATCCTTGATTGTCACATCCATCTTGAATACCAGGAATACAAAGTTGCTTGGTGTATTTTCTGAAGATGTATTTATCAAATAAGCTCCAACATAGTTTGCCGAATCAACAGTTGCTGCTGACTCTACTTGGGCTCCGGCGATTGCTGCGTTACGGGCAGGCTCCATAATTTTTGCCAAACCTTCTTCGGTGATTTCTGATGCATCTGTCACTATGTGAGAAAGCTCGCCAACTGTAAATTCCTTTTCAGTTTCTGTTGGCACTTTTCCGTATTCATCAGCCATCTCCTTGCAAAGCTTATCCTTATCCTTGTTGCCACCAAACTTGACAGTAACTGTATCACCCTTTTTAAGATTAGCAGAATTGCAAGTAAAATTGTATTTACTATAAAGCTTGTCTGTGCTTGTAACATTAAAAGCCGCCTGACCTTTGCCATCAAGACCAGCGAACGTGACCTCAACATCATCAAAAGGATTGAATGTATCAACCTTTTCAAGGCCTTTTACCTTGATCTTTTTATCGTCAGCTTTGATTACCACACCATAGTTTTCTTTGATAGATTCTTCGTTAATCTTGAATGTAAGTGAAACCTCATCACCGTTTTTCAAGTCAGAATCCTTGTCAAGCTTGTATGAAACCTTGTCTTCAAGCTTTGATTCGATGTAATTACCCGATGTAAAGAAATCATCAAAGCGCTCTTCCTTTTCAAGCTTACGCTTATCCTTGAAAGAAGATTTGTCATAAACTTCTTCCCAGAATTTTTCATCAATAGTGACTGTGGCATTACCCATTGAATCGTAACCCGCAAACTCAACCTTGACGAAGTCGTTCAATTTAACCTGTCTAGTGTGCTTGTAGTAGAAGAAGCCGCCTATGCCACCTGCTATCAAAAGAACCACAAGAATGATTATGAAGATAACCAACCCCTTCTTGCCCTTTTTCTTTGTAGCTCCTTGCTGTGGAGTTGCACCGGAGTTAGCTTGTGAATAATACTGTTGTGGCTGCACTGGCGCATACTGCTGAGGCTGTGGAGCAACCTGCGGTGCCGACTGAAACTGAGGTTGTACTGGCGCCTGTGGTTGTACTGGAGCCTGTGGCTGCACTGGAGTCTGTGGCTGCACTGAAGTCTGAGGTTGTACCGGAGCTTGTGACTGAAATCCTATTTCAGGCGCCGCAACCTTGGCCCCACAACTTCCACAAAACAATGTACCTTCTTCTAACTTAGATCCGCAATTTTCGCAAAACATAATATTTCTCCCATTCCCTACTTAATCAATATGTTCCATTTTAAATTTTAAACGCACTGCTAAAAATAGATTCCGCCTCGTAACCTATAAACGCAAGCATTACTGTTGTAAATACAGCAGAAAGAATAATCACTGCATAGGCAACCCTCGTATCACTGTTTTTAATCATTGCCTTAAATGCAAATACTGAATAGAGAGCATCTACAACAATAATTAAAAAGAAACTAACAACGGCACATGAGCCAAAATCCATTAGCGTAAAAACCAAATACAGGATTGCTAACATTGTATTTGGAATAGTTGTAATACAAAATGTTGAAAATGATCTAACAAAGCTTCCTTGAGTGTCATTTAAAAGCCAGCCAACTATACCCTGAAGAGCTTTGAATACCATTAATAATACACCTACGGCTAGTCCAATCAAGATTGAAGAGAAGCCTAAGTCGATTGTAAATAATCCACCAATATTAAAATCTTCAACTGCTGATTCTAATCCGATAAGGGAGCAAGTAACAACCAAAAATGCAACTGCACCATAAATCAACAAATACACAAATTGCGCAGCGTGTTGCGCTGATGTGTATGCCATTTCCATCGCCCTGCTTGGTGCGCCAAAAGCTAATTTTAAATATGTTCCAAACTGAGATGCTACACTTGGACCACGTTGAACTGCGGCAGCATTTGGTTGCTGCATTGCCTGCTGAGGTGGAACCTGCTGACCTGCAAACTGCTGTGGATATGGTCCCGGCTGAGCAACCCTCTGTTGTGGCATTCCCGGCTGTGGTCCAGGTTGAGGTGCAACTCGCTGTTGTGGCATGCCTGGCTGTGGTCCTGGTTGAGATGCAACCCTTTGCTGTGGCATGCCTGGCTGTGGCCCTACTTGAGGTGCAGCTTGCTGCTGCATAGGCTGCTTCTGAAGCTGAGGTCCTGCCTGTTGCTGAGGCTGTTGTGCCTGCTGACCTGGAGCCTGTGGACGAGGCTGCTGACCTGGCTGACCTGAAGCCTGTTGACGTGCTTGTTGCGCTTGCTGCGCTGCTGCTCTAGCCGCCTTGGATGCCTCGCAGTTGCACTGCTGACCTTCCTCAATTTGGCTTCCGCAATATCTACAAAATCCCATTTTTGTCCTCCCTTTATATGTATACTTAAAATATTTATCTTCTGTATTCTCTCACAAAGTAGCTCGTCAATCAATACATTTTTTGTATTTTTTAATAATTTTTAATTATTTTTTTAATACTCTTCGAATTTATCGACTTTCCTTTGTTTATCGAAAACTCTTCTGCGACAAAATATTTTTATTGTCCTTTTTAATTTATACTGCTATAATTGAATCGTCGAAATAAACTTTTTCATATTAGGGAGGTTCATATGAGCAAAAAAAAGGGTTTCGTAGCAGAATTTAAAGAATTTATTTTAAGAGGAAATGTAATGGATATGGCAGTCGGTGTTATCGTCGGCGGCGCTTTCACAGCTATCGTTACTTCACTAAACGAAGATATCCTTACACCAATACTCGGTATCTTTGGTGGTACTGATTTCTCAGAGCTCAAGGTTACACTTGGCATTGGCGAGAATCCACCAACACTTATGTATGGCAACTTCATCACAGCTATTATTAATTTCCTCATCACAGCATTAGTAATTTTCTGCTTAGTAAAAGGTATTAATCATGCTTCAGAGCGTGCGGCAAAACTTGTAAAGAAAAATAAAGAAGAGGCAGAGGCTGCATCTCCTACAGAAAAGGAATGTCCATATTGCTTTTCTAAAATCGATATCAAAGCTACACGTTGCCCACACTGCACATCTGAGCTTAAGTAGTAATTTGTTTAAAAGATTTGTAGTTATATATTATGAAAAAATTGAGCCGCAAACTATAGTTTGCGGCTCGTTTTTTATAACAATACATTCTTGCAGGATATAAAGAAAGTATTACTATTATCAAAAATGTATGGTCAGTAATACTTGCGGTGTGTAAAAACTCCTGAAATTAGATGAATTATTAATTGAAAAGTATTAGTATGCCCTGATTTTAGGTTGACTAATACTTATTTTTCACAATTTTAAGTGAAATATGAACAAAAAGTATTACTTTGCTTAAATATGAGCAAAAGTAATACTTTTTGTGGTTAATGTGCTTGTATTAAATATGTTAAAAGAGAATATCAGTGTCCAGCGAAGTTGGATTTTTGTAGGAGATTTCATTGTTTATCCTATGACTTTCTGCTGGCATAAGATTATTTAATGTTCTGAAGTGATTGCTACTGGTGGAATATCAACATCGCTCATAAGCTCTTTTGACATATCATGTAAAATCAAATCTAACATCTCCACCTGCTCTGTAGAAAAATACTCCTTTGCTCTATCTACTACTGTGTTTAGATACTTTTGAGAAAGATTGTAGTAGTTGTAGTATTTTTCTGTGACATGCAGATGATACTCACGATGATCAGTTTCTGAACGAACCTTTTCTATATAACCCTTTTGAATCAGATTGTTCACCTTGTATGCGGCATTTGGGGATGACACATTGATGAACTTTGCAAATTCCTGTACTGTAGGATTCTTGAGGGCAAAGATTACCTCCACGCAGAATAATTCTACTGTAGATAACGATGTTTCTCTTGAATGTAATTTCTTAAACATCTCTTGATAGAAGTGTATTTTAAACTTAGTGTACACTTCAGATAGTGTCTGTTCTAGCATTTTTAGTACCTGTTCCTTCTTTGTATTATTACGACTCCTTAGAAACATCATACCTAATCTATTCTCCTATGGCAAAAGAAATTTCTGCTTTTGCTGCCACTTGACCATCTACGTATGCTATGGCTTCACCAAAACCAACTGGTCCTTTGCGAGATGTGAGCTTGCATTCAAGTTCTAACACATCACCTGGTTCAACCTGTTTCTTGAAACGAGCATTCTTGATTCCGCCGAAAAAGGCTAATTTTCCTTTATTTTCCTCTTCTGTCAATAGTGCCACTGCACCTACCTGAGCCAAAGCCTCGATGATAAGAACTCCTGGCATTACAGGATGTCCTGGGAAATGTCCAAGAAAATGCATTTCATTTGCAGTAACGCACTTTATACCCTTGGCATAGTTACCTGGCTCACACTCCACAACCTTATCCACCAATAAAAAAGGATAACGATGTGGCAAAATCTCTTGTATCTGTGATGAATTTAACTCCATTTATATACTCCTAGTCCGGTTGTTATTATTCGTATTTACGGAAGACTACAGATGCGTTGTGTCCTCCAAAGCCTAGTGCATTTGAAAGCGCGTATTTGATATCTGCCTCTCGTCCTACGTTTGGCACGATGTCCAAGTCGCAGGCTTCGTCTTTTTCAAGATAGTTGATTGTGGCTGGCACAAATCCATCTCTTAAAGCAAGGGATGTAATGATACCTTCGATTGCTCCAGCTGCGCCAAGCAAGTGACCTGTCATAGACTTTGTTGAGCTAACCATAAGCTTGTAAGCATGGTCGCCAAACGCCTTCTTAATTGCCAAAGTCTCTCCTGCATCGTTAAGTGGTGTACTTGTACCGTGGGCATTGATGTAATCAATATCAGACATCTCAAGTCCTGCATCCTTAACTGCAAGCTCCATACATTTAGCACCGCCCTCTCCCTCTGGATTTGGAGCAGTGATGTGGTAAGCGTCACAGTTTGAACCGTAACCTACAACCTCAGCATATATCTTAGCGCCACGCTTTTTCGCACGCTCTAACTCTTCAATTACTAAAATACCAGCACCTTCGCCCATAACAAAGCCATGACGTTCCTTGTCAAATGGGATTGATGCACGGTTTGGATCTTCGCCTGTGCAAAGAGCCTTCATAGACTGGAAACCACCAATAGCAAGTGGCATGATAACACCTTCGGCGCCACCGCAGAACATAACATCTTCATATCCATCTCTGATTCTGTGGAACGCATCACCGATAGCGTTGTTAGAGCCTGCACAAGCTGTTACAACTGATGTACACATTCCCTTCAAGCCAAAGTTGATTGCAATCTGACCTGCGGCCATATTTACTATACTCATTGGAATGAAGAAAGGAGAAATTCTGCTGTAGCCCTTTTCCTCACCCTTGCTGTGCTCCGTAGCAATTGTATTCAAGCCGCCGATTCCAGATGAAACAATACATCCAATCTTATCTGCGTCTTCCTTTTCCATATCAAGACCAGAATCCTCAAATGCCTCCTTGGCTGCAACACAGGCATACTGCGTAAACGCATCCATTCTTCGCGCATCCTTAGCACCAAGAATCGCCTCAACATCAAGATTCTTAACTTCACCAGCAAGCTTTACCTTTAATTCTGAAGTATCAAAATGTGTAATTGGTCCAATTCCACACTTACCTTTCTTTACAGCATCCCAGGTCTCATCCACGCTATTCGCAAGAGGATTTACCGTACCCATACCTGTGATTACTACTCGTCTCATTACATACCTCCTGTTACTTCAATGACCTGACCCGTTACATATGATGCCTTGTCTGAAGCTAAAAATTCTACTACGTTTGCAACATCCTCAGCTGTACCGAATCTACCTGCAGGAATCTGCTTTAGATATGCATCCTTCACTGAGTCTGGCAACGTATCTGTCATAGCAGTTTGAATAAATCCTGGTGCTACTGCATTTACAGTAACGCCCTTTGAACCATATTCTCTTGCGACTGACTTCGTAAATCCGATAATACCTGCTTTGCTTGCGCAGTAGTTTGCCTGTCCGGCATTACCCTGAACACCTACAATTGAAGAGATATTAATAATTCTACCCTTTCGCGCCTTCATCATATCCTTGATTGCAGCTTTAGTACAAAGGAATGTACCCTTAAGATTTGTATCAATAACGCCGTCAAAATCGTTTTCGGTCATTCTAAGCAATAGACCATCTCGTGTTATACCTGCATTGTTTACAAGCACATCTACCGGTCCCATAAGTTCTTTAATCTCACCAAACATGTTGTTAACGTCATCTTTGTTACTA
This sequence comes from Pseudobutyrivibrio sp. UBA1225, assembly GCA_002309345.1. Classification (GTDB taxonomy): domain Bacteria; phylum Bacillota; class Clostridia; order Lachnospirales; family Lachnospiraceae; genus Pseudobutyrivibrio. Next base: position 144,680 of record DBWZ01000091.1, on the reverse strand, counting down.
ACATCTGCTTTAATATAAATAGCCTGCACGCCCTGCTTCTTGCATTCCGCAATTGCTTCTTGTGCAGCTGACTCATTGCCTGAATAACAAATGACAATATTGTATCCAGACTTTGCCAACTTTTCTGCTATAGTTCTTCCAATCCCACGGCTTCCGCCTGTAATCAAAGCTACACTCATGCATCCAACTCCTTTACCGTATTTACGAAATCCTCTACTGTATCAATAGAGTAAACCTTTACATTGTCAACTGTCTTAGTAATAAACTTACTAATGGCTTTTCCCGGTCCAATCTCAATGATTGTATCAACGCCAGCATCCGCCATATATTTGATTGAGTCCTCAAGATAAACTGAAGACTGAACCTGCTTTTCCAAAAGTGATGAAATAGAATCCTCAGGACTCTTTTCCTTGCCCAAGCAATTATAAATAACCTTTGACTTAGGCTCTTTAAAATCAACTGATTCAAATTCCTTTGCAAGCTTGTCGCCGGCTGGCTTCATCAAGCTAGTGTGGAATGGTCCGCTAACCTTCAATGGAAGAATTCGCTTTGCGCCTGCTTCCTTAAGGTAAGCACTAGCCTTATCAACTGCAATAGCATCTCCAGAAATAACAATCTGACCTGGGCAATTGAAGTTGGCTGCCTGAACAATCTTCTCACCCTTTAATTGAGAGTTTGCTTTTTCGCAGCACTCAAATACTGTCTCACGATCAGCACCTAAGACTGCTGCCATCTTTACATCTAATCCCTCGGCTGCCTCAGCCATGTACTTGCCACGCTTTGCAATCAGCTCAAGGATTGTCGACTCATCTAAAACTCCAGCCTCATAAAGAGCTGAGTATTCACCAAGACTAAGACCGCATGTGTAATCAGCTGAGATGCCCTGCTCATGCAAAAGCTTTGTTACACCGATGGCGAAAGCAACCATTGCTGGCTGAGTATACTTTGTCTCAGACAACTGCTCCATTGGACCGTTGAATGATATTTCTGCCACATTCATATCAGTAACAGGCTTTACCGCCTCTGTAGCCTTATCAATAGTCTCTTTAAATACATCATATTTCTCATAAAAGTCCTGACCCATTCCCACTCTTTGAGAACCCTGGCCAGCATAAACTATACCTAATTTCATAAATACTCCTTACTTAGCTGTCCTCATTATTTTTTAGATTGCAATATTTGCTGCATCTTTAAGTGTCTGTTTAGCGCCATTATCAAGCTCTTCTAAAATATCAGCCACTGGTCGAACAGCGCTCAGCTGTCCGCATACCTGACCCGCCATAACTGAACCGCGAATCATATCTCCATCGTTTACAGCACGGCGAAGTCCACCAAGTGTAATCTGCTCAAGCTTATCTCTGTCAGCACCCTCAGCCTCAAGCTTAAGATACTCGCGAGCCATCTCATTCTTGATGATTCTAACAGGAGCACCCTGACTTCTACCAGTAACTGTTGTAGCATTATCCTTTGCCTTGATAAGTGTTTGCTTGTAGTTTTCGTGGATTGGACATTCCTCTGATACTAAAAGACATGTTCCAACCTGAACACCACATGCACCAAGAAGCATAGCTGCTGCAACCTGCTTTCCGCTTGCGATACCACCTGCTGCAATAACAGGCACATCAACGGCCGCAACCACCTGTGGAAGCAATGTCATTGTTGTCATATCACCTACGTGTCCACCTGACTCTCCACCTTCTGCGATGACAGCATCTGCACCTGCACGAACCATAATCTTTGCCAAAGCAACTGATGCAACAACAGGGAATACCTTTGCACCCATTGCCTTCCAATCTTTCATATACTTGCCAGGATTACCGGCTCCAGTTGTGATAAACTGAACCTTTTCCTCAACAAGCATCTTTGCAATATTATCTACATCTGGATTCATAAGCATAAGATTTACACCGAATGGCTTGTCTGTAAGACTCTTGCAAATCTTAATCTGCTCACGTAGGGCCTCGGCATTCATTCCACCACTGGCTACCAAGCCCAATCCGCCTGCATTTGAAACTGCGGCAGCAAACTCACCTGTTGCGATATTCGCCATACCGCCCTGAATTATCGAATATTTTGTACCGGTTAACTCCCTTAAAGTCATGTCCACCTCTTATCTGCCGACTGAATGCGCCGACTATACTTTTACATTTCTAAAACTACTGCGCCCCATGTGCGTCCCGCACCGAAAGCACACATAAGAATCTTTTCTCCTGGCTTAACCTCGCCCTTTGCCATAGCTTCCTCTAGGGCAAGACCGACGCTGGCCGCGGATGTATTACCATACTTCTGGATGTTTACTACGAATTTGTCCATTGGCTGCTTCACCTTTTTTGCAATGGACTCTATGATTCGCAGATTTGCCTGATGGAAGATAAAGTGGTCGATGTCATCGTATGTAAGTCCTGCCTGCTTAACCACCCTTTCAACTACCTTGGGCACTGTTGCAACGGCAAACTTGTATGTGCCCTGACCGTCCATATATATGAGACCGTCAGGTGATTTGATGTGAATCATCTCCTCATCACCGTCAACACCAATTACAGACTCATACATAGAATCTGAAAGCTGAACAACTGCAGCTGCCGCACCGTCACCAAATAGTACACAAGTGCTTCTGTCAGTCATGTCCATCTTTTTAGATAGAACCTCTGCACCAATAAGTAAACCGTATTTTGCCTTTCTTGCCATCATCAGTGAACGGATTGTCTCCATACCGAAGATGAAACCTGAGCAACCAGCTCCTACATCAAGAGCTATTATATCGTTGCTAAGGCCAAGTCTTCCTTGAATCAAACACGCTGTAGATGGTGAGAAATAATCGCTTGATACTGTACAAACAATAACAACGCCTACTTCCTCTTTAGGTATCCCAGCTCTTTCAAGAGCCTGCTTTGCAGCCATCTCTGCAAGCCATGTGTGATTTTCATTTTCTGATACATAGTGTCTTTCTGACATACCAGTACGTTGGCTTATCCATTCGTCACTCGTATCAACTATCTTTGCTAAATCGTCGTTTGTTACAACCTTCTTTGGCGCACAAGCGCCTGTTGCTATAATCTTTATTCCAGTCATCTATACATTTCCCATTTGAGCAAGAGACTCGTTATCCAAGAATCTCTCGTCAATCTTCCTAAACTTTTCAAATCTCTGCTTAGCAATCTCTTCTGGCTTCATACCATCAAACTCTGCCAATGCAGCTGCAATCTGCTTGTCGATTCGTGCAAATAATCTGTCGTAAACATTTGCTACATCCGCATCATCGACTACAGAAAGTCCTACGCCTCTCTCGGAGATTATTCCATCAATGACTCCAAACTCCAAAAGATCCTTTGCTGTTAACTTCATCACCTCAGCGGCCTCATCCCTTCTAGCACTATCATGCCAAAGAATCGATGCAAACCCCTCAGGAGATAACACTGAGTAAATAGCATTTTCAAGCATATAAACTTTGTTAGCTACTGCAATTCCCAAAGCTCCGCCGCTACTACCCTCGCCTGTAACTATTGAAATAACCGGCACCTTTAACGTGCTCATGGCAGCTAAATTGCCTGCTATTGCCTGAGCCTGACCATACATCTCAGCCTCAAGTCCAGGATATGCACCTGGTGTATCTACAAAGGTAATAATTGGTCGGCCAAACTTTTCAGCCTGCTTCATAAGTCTAAGAGCCTTACGATAGCCTTCTGGACCTGGCATACCAAAATTACAGGTGACATTTTCTTCTACGTTCTTACCTTTTCTGTGACCAAGTACTGTGACTGGTCTTCCATGGAACATAGCTATTCCGCCGTAGATACTTGCATCTTCCTTGCCCAAGTAATCTCCCTTTTGCTGGAAGAAATCCGTAAATACGTTATTGATGTAATCTGTAATCTTAGGTCTGTCCTTATCGCGGGCTATGTTTACTCTCTCAATCGCTTTCATACTCTGCCCTCCCTACTTTACACAGTGTAACTTCAAAATCTTACCTAGGACCTGTTTCATGTCTTCTCTTTTAACTATCTCATCAACGAATCCATGCTCCTCTAGGAACTCTGCTCGTTGGAAGCCATCAGGCAATTTCTCGCCGATGGTCTGCTCTATAACTCTTGGTCCTGCAAAACCAATAAGTGCTCCCGGCTCAGCCAAGGTGATATCACCTAGTGTGGCAAAGCTTGCAGAAACTCCTCCAGTTGTTGGATGTGTTAAAACTGCGATATACAATCCACCATTCTGTTTGAATTTCTCTACCACAGCACTTGTTTTTGCCATCTGCATAAGGCTTAAGATTCCCTCTTGCATTCTTGCACCGCCGCTGGCAGTAAAAATGATTAATGGAAGCTTATGAGCCTCAGCGTACTCCACTGCATAGCTGACAGTTTCACCAAGTTCGATTCCCATAGAAGCCATCATGAACTTTTTATTCATGACAGCAACTACTGCTGGAAAACCATCTATCTTGCACTTTCCAGCAATAATAGCATCGTGAGAATCTGTCTCGGCTCTCAAATCGTCTTTTTTGTCGACGTAGCCTTCAAACTGCAGCGGATCAGTCTCTGGAAACTCTATCTTGAATTCCTTGAAGGTGCCCTCATCAGCAATATCGTCTATACGATTTCTGACTGAGTACTCCTGAACAGGCTTGATAGCTGAATCATGTGCTCCAGATGAACTTTCGCGTAAATTCTTGTATCTATTAAATTTACTTTTTCTTTGATCTACTACACTAACCATTTATCTCCTCATCCACGGCTTTATCCCATGACAAGATTTCATCCATGTGTTCTTCGATAAAACTTACGTTATATTTTCCCTTAACAAAATCAGGGTGATGCATTAGCAGATAATCAAAATCGCCATTTGTTGTGATTCCATCTGTTACAACCTCAAGTAAAGCTCTTCGCATTCTGCGGATAGCCTCCAATCTTGTAGGTGCATGAACGATAATCTTTGCCATCATAGAATCATAAAAAGGACTTGTCTCATAACCGTTATATAAAAGTGTGTCAACTCTAACACCAGGACCTCCTGGGAAGTTGAGGAAAGAAATAGTACCAGTGTTTGCCATGAATCCCTTAGCAGGGTCTTCTGCATTAATTCTGCATTCAATGGCATGTCCGTTTAGTTGTACATCCTTTTGTTTGATTCTTAATGGTTCATGGAAAGCAATTCTTATCTGCTGTTTAATTAAATCAATTCCAGTGACCGCCTCAGTAACGCCATGCTCCACCTGAATTCTTGTATTCATCTCGATGAAATAAAAATGTCCCTTTTCATCCAAAACAAATTCAACTGTACCGGCGTTTGTGTATCCAGCAGCCTTCGCTGCAGCAACTGCAGCCTTACCCATAGCCTTGCGAAGTTCGTCCTTGATGAACATACAAGGGCTTTCTTCTATGAGCTTTTGATTCTTACGCTGAATCGAGCAATCACGCTCACCAAGATGGATTACGTTGCCGTGCTCATCTGCAAGAATCTGAAACTCAATATGTCTCGGGTTGATAATCAGCTTTTCAACATACATTTCGTCGTCATTGAAGCAAGCCATTGTCTCTGCCTTTGCCTCTTCGAAAAGCTTCTTTAAATCCTCTTGCTGATAAACTCTACGCATTCCTCGACCACCGCCACCGGCGCTAGCCTTTATAAGAACAGGATAACCAATCTTCTTGGCAATCTTTTCAAGCTTTGCATAGCTTTCAACTGGGCCATCAGATCCTGGCACGACAGGTACCCCTGCCTTTACCATAATCTTTCTAGCAGCCGCCTTGTTACCAAGAGCATCCATAGCATCGGCTGTAGGTCCGATAAAGGTGATTCCAGCCGCTTCGCATTTACGTACAAACTCTGAATTCTCTGACAAGAAACCAAAGCCTGGATGTAGCGCATCGCAGCCAGTAACCTGAGCTGCTGTAATGATAGCATCCATATTTAGATAGCTATCAGCTGCTCTAGGGCCACCGATACAAATGCTTCTAGTTGCGAGCTTAACATGCAAGGATTCTTTATCTGCTGTAGAATAAACAGCCACGCACTCAATGTTCATCTCCATGCATGCTCGAATTATTCTAACTGCAATTTCACCACGATTAGCTATTAAAATTCTTTCAAACATAACTAATCTCCTATGAGAAACAGAGGATCCTCAAAGCCAACAACATCCTGATTCTTGACGTAAATCTTTTTGATTACGCCAGCCTTAGGAGCTGTAATTTCGCTCATCATCTTCATGGCCTCGATAAGGCAAAGAGTTTGTCCTGCTTCAACCTTATCGCCCACCTGAACATAAGCTTCATCATCTGGTGATGGAGCAGCGTAGAACACACCCACAAGTGGTGCCACTACCTGATGTCCATCAACTGCTTCTTCCTGTACTGGCTGGATAGCCACAGGAGCAGCTGCCTGCTCGATGTTGCTTACAACAGGCGCTGATGTGACAACCTGAGTTTTACACTCAGATGGCTTTTTTAATTTAAGAGATACTCCGTCCTGTTTAATCTCAAAATATGAACTTCCGCTTTCATCGAAAGCTTTGAACAATTCCTTAATCTCACTTAGTTCCATGATTACTTATGTGCCTCAAGATAATTAACGATATCTGCAACTGTCTTCATCTCTGTCATAGCATCCTCTTCAATTGTGATTCCTGTCTTCTCTTCTACTGCAAGAGAAAGCTCTACAGCGTCAAGTGAATCTGCGCCTAAATCCTCAAAAAGGTTTGCCTCCATTGTTACCTTGTCTGCTGCACAGCTAAGTGTGTCGATGATTACTTCTTTAACTACTTCAAACATAATGTTCTCCTTTTCGTATAACTATTTTTATTTCCCTATTTGGATTTTTCAGTTAAAATCAGGGCTTTTGCCCTGTCAGCATAAAATAGCTAAATTATTTTAACTATCAACAATGATACCGTATTAGGGGAGCAAGTCAAGCTTTTTAGTTAAATTTCTTGAGATATTTTTTCAATTAGACGAAAAAAGAGCTCCCAAATCTAGGGAGCTCAAACTTTTTAAAAATCCAAGGTATCAACTACTTCCTTGAGTGTGCGTGCGGATTCTTGAAGAGCCTGGATTTCATCCTCATCCAAGGAGATTGGGACTTTGTTTTCTAGGCCATTACTGCCTACGATTGCAGGCATTGAAAGACAGACACCTTCGATGCCGTATTCACCATGCATCATAGATGACACCGGAAGTATAGATTTTTCATCGCGAATAATCACTTCGCATATACGTTTTACAGCAACTGCTACTCCGTAGTATGTGGCGTGCTTTCGCTTGATAATTTCATAAGCTGCGTTCTTCACACGCTCAGCGATAGCTTTTTCAGATTCCTCATGTTGATAATGACCGCGCATCTCACAGAAGGTGTTCAGAGGAATTCCTGATACATTGGCACTTGAAAAGGCGGCAATTTCACTGTCGCCATGCTCGCCAATGATAAAGGCGTGAACACTTCGGCTATCTATTCCCAAATGTTGTCCAAGCTCGGTTTTAAGTCGAGCTGAATCGAGCACTGTTCCAGAACCGATAACTCGATTTTCTGGAAGCCCTGAAAGCTTCAAAGCAGCTAAAGTAAGCACATCTACTGGATTCGCCACTATAAGAAGAATTCCATCAAAACCTCTATTGGATATTTCCGGAATGATTGATTTAAAAATCCCCACATTCTTATGTACCAAATCAAGACGAGTCTCACCTGGCTTTTGACCTGCACCAGCTGTGACCACGCAGATTGCTGCATCTGCCACGTCATCATAGTTGCCAGCATATATCTTCATAGGCTTTGTAAATGGAATACCGTGGGAGATGTCCATTGCCTCGCCCTCCGCTTTATCGGAATCTGCATCAATCAACACCATCTCAGAAAACAGACCGCTTTGAGACAGCGCAAACGCAGTCGCGGAGCCCACGAAGCCTGCGCCTATTATTGCCACCTTTCTACCATTTACTTTTACTGCCATGTGTTCACCCCTCCCTAATTTTTATCTAAGAGCTTCTGCCAACTCAGCGAGCTTTGCTGAACTCTCTTCGTTTAACGTAGATTTGATTGTTACCACTGGTTCTACAAACTCTAGATTCTTCATCGGCTCTAGGATTGCTTTCATGCACTTAGCAGCCTGTGGTGCCCATGTACCATTTTCAACGAAGGCCACCTTGCGATTTTGATAAGCCTTTGCGGTTAAGTGGTGTAAGAAATCCTGCATAGGTGGGAAAAGTCCACCGTCATAGGTTGCTGCACAGCAAACCATCTTGTCATAATAGAATGCTCGTGCTACTGCCTCTGACAATGAGTCGCGACACAAATCTATAAACTGTGTTTTCACGCCAGCTGCCTTTAGCTTATCAACCAGCTGTAAAGCCGCAATTTTAGTGTTGCCATGGATAGATGCGCTAACAACAAGTACACCTTCCTCCTCAGGCTTATAACTACTCCATATATCATAAAGGTTGATGTAATATCCTAAATCTTCTGTCAAAATTGGGCCGTGAAGTGGACAGATAGTCTTGATATCAAGAGCAGCTGCCTTTTTCAACAATCCCTGCACTGAAGCACCGTACTTACCAACAATATTCAGGTAATATCTACGAGCCTCATCAATCCAAGGCTCATCCACGTCAAGTGCACCGAACTTTCCAAAACCATCGGCAGAGAAAAGAACCTTTTCTGTTGATTCGTACTCTACCATTACCTCTGGCCAGTGAACCATAGGTGCCATCACAAATGTAAGGGTATGATTTCCAAGCTCGAGTGTGTCACCCTCAGCAACCACCTGCTTGCGGTTATCAAAAAGCGATACATCCATGAATTGTCCCATCATAGGGAATGTCTTAGCGTTCCCAACCACTACTGTTTCCTTGTATTTATTCAAGAAAGCGTTGATAGAACCAGCGTGATCTGGCTCCATGTGAGATACCACCAAATAATCAGGGGTACGCCCTGCAAGCTCTCTTTCAAGATTTGCAAGCCACTCATCTGTAACTCGTGGATCTGCTGTATCCATAACTGCGATTTTGTCATCTAAAATCACATAAGAATTGTACGAAACACCATTTGGCACTGGATACTGACTTTCAAACAAATCAATTGTCTTGTCGTTGCATCCAATATACTTTATTGCCTCTGAAAAATTTGTACTCATTATTACATCCTCCTTTTTACTCTATGTCCATCATAGCAAATCCCGCACTAATCCACTAGCAAATAATTGAGGAAATATATCAAGAAATAGTATTGAAATGGATTTTATTATAAAGTTCGAGAAAAGCTTATTTTTTTATTAACCAAGAAAGAGTTTTGCTTTGCAAAAAGAAAAAGGACCTCAGGAAAATCCCAAGGTCCTTGAAGACTTATTTAGAGAGTCTAGACACAATGCTGTCCAACGTATCACGAGGCACTGTGCCATCACGATACAGCTGATTGATTGTGCTGTCGCTTCCTAGGAGCGCAGTGGCATCAAGCCATGTGCCCTTTTGAAACTCTTCATCAAACACAGCAAATATCTTTCGATTTTGTAAAAGCTCTGAAAGCGGAAATTCTCTATAATCCATAACCAATCCATTACGATCTAATCTTGTTGATTAGACACGTGATAAATACTCTCCTGTTCTTGTATCAATCTTGATTGTTTCACCGTTCTCTACAAAAAGTGGAACGTATACTAAAGCACCTGTTTCAACAGTAGCTGGCTTTGTAGCACCTGTAGCTGTATCACCCTTGAAGCCTGGCTCTGTATCTGTAATCTGAAGCTCTACGAACATTGGTGGCTCAACTGAGAAGATTGAACCATTGTGTGAAAGCATCTTAACAATTTCGTTTTCTTTAACGAACTTAAGAGCATCACCAATCTGATCTGCTGTAAGAGCAACCTGATCATATGTTTCAACATCCATAAAGTTGTAAAGCTCTCCATCGTTGTAAAGATACTGCATCTCCTTGCGATCGATACGTGCAGCTGGGAACTTTTCTGTAGGACGGAAAGATGTTTCTGTAACACCACCGTTCTTGATGTTCTTAAGCTTTGTACGTACGAAAGCAGCACCCTTACCTGGCTTTACGTGCTGGAATTCAATAACCTGATATATCTGGTTATCCATTTCAATTGTCATACCGTTTCTGAAATCACCGGCTGTAATCATTATAAGATCCTCCTTTTATGGATGTTATTTTCACCCTATATTTTCATTATTGGCATACTTAGCCACACTCGTATACAGTATTTTACTTCAATTTTTTAATTATTTCAAGACATTTATATGCTACAATATTACTATTCAGAGTTAATTATTTTTATAGATTAATTCTTATCAAGCTTGCTTTAGTCTTCAATAATTTGCAAACGTGTAATATAGGAGAATCATCGACATGGAAATCGAAAAGAAATTCCTGATAAAGGACTTACCAGACTTATCTAAATATGAATACATCGATATTGAACAGGGATACTTAAGCACTAACCCTGTAATCAGAATCCGAAAGAAAAACGACAAGTATGTCTTGACCTACAAAGGAAGCGGCCTGATGGTTCGCGAAGAAATAGAGGCCGCACTCACTAAAGAGGCATACTATCATCTTCTAGAAAAGATAGATGGTCGCCCTATCACCAAGCGTCGCTATCTTATTCCATATGAGTCCTATACTATCGAGCTTGATGTTTTTTCGGGACACAAGGAAGGTCTTATCATGGCAGAGGTAGAATTTCCTACCGTTGAGGAGGCTGATTCCTTCACTCCTCCAGCATGGTTTGGAAAAGAGGTCACCGAGGACAGTCGTTATCACAACAGCAATATGATTATGGAAAATCCCTAGACATCTATTCCTTTAGAATGCCTAGGGATTTCCTCTTCAATCAATCCTATCAAAATCTAGCAGATAGCTTCTTTTATTCTATCTACTAGGTTTTTCTTTTATCACCTCAGCCAATTAATTCTGCTGATACTGTGCTGCGTTGTTCTGATCCACAGCCACAAATGGTACCCAGATATACTTGCAGTCCTTTGTTGCTCCGTCCAAATCAGCAATTGATTTGCCCTGTGCAAGTGCTATAGCGCCTTCGATGGCAGCCTCGCCCTGACCTGCTGTATCCTGCAATACTGTCATATACATATCACCATCTATAACAGCCTGACATCCATCCTTGGTACAGTCGATACCGGCAACAAGAATCTTGTGGGTATCGTAGCCATTGTCCTTAAGCCACTTGATTGCGCCAACTGCCATTGGATCATTGTTTGCAAAGATGCAATCAAAAGGTTGCATTGTTTCTTTAAATACATCTAGCTTTTCATAAGCTTCTTCATCTGACCAATTTGCAAAATCTACAAATACAAGATTCAAATCAACATTGTTTTCCCAAAAGAAATACTTGATAGCATTTGTTCTAGGGGCAACAGCTGAATGTCCCTTCTGTCCTTCTAGAATTATCGCATTCACGGATTGAGGTTTGCCCAATCCATTCCAAACATACTCTGCCTGAAATCGTCCTGCATCTTGCTCATATGATGCTACATAAACATATTTATCAGCTTTAAGATAATCTGCATCAGGCTGGTTGTTGATAAAGAGAATAGGTAAATCTCCTGCTGCGACCTCCATCTGAAGCGCTGTAGATGAATCTGCCAAACGGCAAATTATAGCATCATATTTACCTACTGCCTCTTTAATCTGCTCTCTTTGAGTATCAACACTGTTTTCCGCAAATACGATATCAAGTGTGACACCTGCCGCCTCAGCCTTCGCCTGCATTGCAGCTGTGAGCGTTACTAAGAAAGTATCCGTCGAATCGTGTAAGCACATAAGAATCTTTGTGCCGCCACCGCCAGAACCTTCTGAAGACTTACCACCGCATCCAACAAAGGTGGCCATGATAAGTACTAATACCAAAAGAAGTCCGGTCATTTTCCTCTTAATTGTCTTCATCTCGCCCCCCCTAAATCTTAAATTTCTGAACGTATGATGTAAGTGTATCTGATGTATTAGCGAGCTCGTGTGAGTTGTCCGCAACATCCTGACTGCTCAGAGTGATGTTGTTGGCCTGCTCAACCATGTGGTGACTAGTCTCAAGGATTTCGTCAGCACTTGCTGCCTGCTCTTGAGAAATTGCAGCTACGTTGCTAGCTACATCATCAACCTTCTGTACGTCCTGAATCATAAGATCAATAAGCTCATTTGACTTTTCAATGTTCTGGTAAATCTGATCAAATGTATCAACGGCTGCGTGAATCAAATCGCTGTTTGCTTCGATGTTTCTAGCACTTAACTCAGCCTGTGAAACAACGTTATTGATAGCCTTGCCAACATCATTGATAAGATTTGATATATTCTCCGCACTCGCCGCAGAGTTCTGAGCCAACTTACCAATTTCACTGGCTACTACTGCGAAACCCTTACCAGCCTCACCAGCTCTAGCTGCCTCAATAGAAGCATTGAGTGAAAGAAGATTTGTTTCATCGGCGATTTCAGCAATCAATCCAACGATATTTGTAATCTCCTCAGAAGCTTTTCCAACTTCGTTGATGGAGTTTACAAGCTCGTCGTTGCTGTTCTTAATTCCTTCCATGGCAACTGAAAGATGTTCCATATTAGCTCGACCCTTCTTGCTAATTTCAACTGTCTCTTTCATGCTCTCGTTTGCCTGGTTTGAATTCTCTCTAGTATCAGAAACAACTATCGCAAGTGTGGTTGCGTTTTCTGCGATTTCGTTAACAGCTACTGCAAGCTGATCCACTGTATTATTAAGATTCTGCATTGCATCCGCCTGAGAACGTGATGCATCATACATGCTCTTAGAAACCTTGTCAGAGTTGTTAGATTGCTCTTTAAGCTTCGCTGACTCTTTATTTATAGAGCTAAGCATTCCACGCATGGATTCAACGAACTCTGAAACCTTACTTCCCATCATACCAATTTCATCGTTACTCTCTTGGTTAACTTCGATTGTGAAATCACCGTTAGACATATCTGTAATATGCTTTGTAATATGTCCAAGTGGAGATATAACCTTTGAAACTGTAAGATTGATTATTAATATGATGAGGAGTACTGCTATTACACCAGTAATAATCAGAACGTTTGTTAGCTTAGCAACATCCTGCAAGAATACTGAGTTAGAAATATATGAAACCAATACCCAGTCAGTTCCTTCGATTTCTCTGAAGGCAACCTCATAGTTATCAATAGCTGTTGTCATATAATCTCTCTGCTGAAGCTTTTCAGCGATTCCTGCCATCATAGGATCACTATCCTCTGCTGTAATCTGAGTTGCAACACGAGAAGGATCACGGTGTGCCAAGATTGTGTTATTTGCTGAAATATCAACAAGGAATGATGCAGCTGACTCCATCTTTACACCTGAGTTTACGATTGTACTAACCTGATCAAGTGTAAGATCCGCACCATATACCTTTACCTCACCAGAGCCATCCTTAAGAAGACCAGTTGCACTAATAAGATTAACACCATCTGATGATGTGTATGAAGAACCATATGCCAATCCAACTCTAGTCATACCTTGCTTAAACCAAGGCTCACTTTGAATGCCACCAAAATTCTTGGTAGACTCTGCTGCTTTATATGTCTGCCCAGAAGCGGTTGCAACATATGGACCATCCTTACAATATGCATTGAAATTGTAAGTAGAATCCAATATCTCCAAAAGTGCTGCATCATCAGGATGAGTTTTTTCAATAATAGTTTTTGCTATTGAAAACTCTTGAAGATTGGAACTTAACCAACTCTCAATGTTATCAGACTGATTGGCTATTGAAGAGTCTAGCTGTGCTGTAGCCATTTCTGTAAGTGATTGTCTAGTCAAGATGCTTGAAATAACTACAAGCGCAATGATTGTAACTACTACCGCCGGTAGTAATAATAGCAGAAGCTTTGTTTTTATTTTTCGCTGCCTTTTACCCTTTGAATTGTTAGCCATATAACTCCTCCTCGTGCATTATTACTGGGAATAATTACATAATACTCCCTTTTTGTATTATTGTGGGATAATTCAAAATTATTTCATAAATAATTCAATGTTAACTCTAAAAAACTCAAAAAAATAGAGCCCTAATCCAATAATTTGAATTCAGGGCTCGCTAAATTTTTATAGATTTTTTTTTCCTCAGAAAAACAATAATCGTACTGGACCAGGCTTTGGATTTATCCAAAGGCGTGTCCTGCGAAGCAGGATTTTTGCAGGAGTTTTCCTTATTTGTCCTGCAAAAAGTCATCGTTATTTCGCGCGTCGAGTAAGCTCGTATTTAGCTCTCGTTCTTATAACATTTTTCAAATCCTGAAGTCTCGTCTCGATATCACCATCGGGAATAACTGCGTCGATGGATGATGCCATGTTGTCTATCAAAAGATTGTCAAAATCTAATGTGGGTGCTGCCACCAATAATTTGTATTTTTCATCAAAAGAATCGGTGTCAAGAAATTCTAGTAACAAGGGGTTTACTTGTTCGTTATCCATATTTGTCATGTCTGCCATGTGTGCCTCCTTTAGAATGCGTTTGTATAGTAGATATGCCTTGCCAAATCAGGAGTACCAAAATCAACAATGATGATTCCATAACTGGTGTTATCCTTCAAGTCATATTCCAAAAGCAGGTCGTTTAAAGATGATGCATAGCCCCTAGGATGACCAATCTTGCCATCGCCGGCGGTGCTAAGGAAATTGAGGAAGAAGGTGTTTGTATCTGCCTCGCAGTTTTCCAAACCATCAACTAACGCCTCGTATTTGTTTTCTACTGAGTATTTGTATCTATCCTGAACCCATAATCTGAATGAGTCGTTAACGTACAACTCGTATGGGATATCAGTCGGTATAGTGTTGTTTTGATCTTGCCAAAGCATCTGAAGACCAGTCATCTGTATATCTGCCTTGTCTTCAAATCTAGTGGCAAGAACTATCTTGCCGCGAACCTCTCCCAAGGTAGGGATTTGGCTATCAGTGTACCAATAGTCACGATTGGATTTGATTTCTTCACTTAAGAGCTTTTGAACCTCGGCAACTGAATCGTCTGCTTTCTCAATCTTGATGTTTACCACAACTGTTTCCTGAGGCTGATACTCTAAGAATTTGTAGATATCTGCGGTGATATCTTGCAGATATAAATAGTCTGAGAATAGGCTGCTGTCCTTGTGACAATTGAAGATGCCGTGAACTAGCTTTAACTTGTTGCCCTCACTAGATTCGTCAACAGCAACTCTGAGATCTAGATATCTGTAGCCATTGACAAGCTGCTGGTTAATACTTGTATCCTGACATCTGGCTGCATATCCAAAAAGAATATTTCTAGCTGCGCTATCATGGGTGCCAGGAAGAGTAATTTCTGAAAGATAAGCACTGTCAGAAAGATAGCTCATCCAATTGGCGGTGTCGGCATATTGCTTGGACATATCAATATCCACGTTAACCGATGTATCATCATCGCCAACGAATAATGCGATTAATATAACAACGATAACCGCTATCATAGCACCGCTAATTATTCTAAACACTCGCCCTTTACTCAACTTTTACACCCCCCTAAAACTATTCTATAATTATTCTAACATTCTTTAACGAGCTATAAAAGGAAAAACCGTTGTCAATATTTATTTTATTTGCTAACATTTCTCTAGATTTAATTATTTATAGACAGGATGTACACAAGGAAAGTTTTTCCCTCAGTGCATACACAATTGAAGTAGAGAAAGAAAGTATTACTATTGTCACAATAGTATGGTCAGTAATACTTAAGGTGAGTAAAAACTCCTGGAATTAGATAAATTATTGACTTAAAAGTATTAGTATGCTCGGAATTACGGTTGACTAATACTTATTTTTCACAATTTTAAGTGAAATATGAACAAAAAGTATTACTTTGCGTCAATATGGGCAAAAGTAATACTTGGTGTGATAAAAGAACTCTGCTTCGCAGAGCAAGAATTATATTTATTGGAGTTAGATTAAAATGATTGATAGAGATAGATTACTTTCAATTGGATATTATAAAAAAGCACCCTCTTTTACAGGCAGTGACAAAAACAAGCACTACAAGATAGAACGCTTCAAGCCCGAGGATGCAGACGCAGATCAGTTTATGGCAACCATTTGGCCTGGTCCTTTTAGCTCTGAAAACACTCCCGACGAAAAGAAACAGTCTCGTCTTGCAGAGTTTTCCGAGGAAGGCTTGCAGGAACTTGTAGATTGGATGAATCAAATAGAGTTTTGACAGACATTATTAAAGCCAACTTGTTTAGCTGACAAGTTGGCTTGTTTTAGATTTTACATTTTGCTTTCTTTTTTGTTTTGATACATCAGCGCATCTGCACGCTTTACAAGGGCTCTGAAGTCTACATCAATTTCGGAATCGTAGATTGCATCACCAATAGCAACGCCGATATTAAATAAATGTCCCCCCTCAAGATTTGCTGTGTAAATCTTGGTTAAGAAGAGCTTCTTAAGACGCTCGCGATTGACCTCTTTACCGTTTGGTATGATGCAACAGAATTCGTCACCGCCTATACGATAACAGTTACCGTATTTACCATATACACTGCTGAAAATATCTGCAACAGTGGTGATGTATAAATCTCCTGCTTCGTGACCATAGGTATCGTTGCACTTTTTGAGACCATTGGCATCTGCCACAACTGCAACCACACCATCAAGCATATTTTCGGCCTTGGCATGAGTTTCGAATGCATTTCTGTTGAACAGACCCGTCATACTGTCTGTAAGAGCAAATACCTCTAATTGCTTTGCACGTCGGCCCTTTTCAATCATTTCGTTGGCACCCTTAATCATATCCCATGCAACTAGAGCAATGAAAAATAAGAAGATATATCTGCCAAATGTATCGGCATCTCCCACTCCTGTGTAGTAGAAGACTATGTCGGCAATGATAGCCGCTAGAAGCAGCACAACACTTATTGCACAGATGAATACATTGTTTGACTTGTGCTTTTTAACAAGCTGAACTCCAATGCATACCACCATGTATAGCATGGCAAGCACGATGAAAAACTGCGGAATTATAAGCGTTTCGCGATACTCAGCAATTCCGCTGAAGTGCAAGTAGCTCAGGACTATTATCTGTGCTGCGGATGCAGATACCGTAATAACCTTGACGATTCGATTGTTCATCTTGAGATAGTTGTCGAAGAATAACACGAAACAAGGAACAACCAACATCAAGCAATAATATGGAATAATTGAATCAAATATCTTGTTGCGAACTAAAAGATTGATAACATCTGTCTCGTTTACAAACCAGATACCAGAAAACAGTGAAAAATAAGCTAGAAATACCATCTGCTTGTCAAGCATCAGCTTTGAGTGCATGAGGGCAAAGTAAACAATAAGACCTGCACCAAGCATAACTAACAGCAAGCTGGCCACGAACTTTGGCATAGATGCTACCATAAGCTCGTCGTACATAGCATAGGCCGAGCCAATGTAGAAGGTTGGCTCGTAATCCTCTACCACATCGTAAACAGGTTTGATAACGATGGCCATCTTAAGCATCTGCTCGTTGATATCTACAAAATTGTAGGACGAGCCTGGTGATGATGACCATACGCCACCTGTTTTGTCGAATGCAAAAATCTCTCTACCTCCGTGATATGCGTGAACTATTTGATGGGTGGTATAAAACCTGATTGCCGAATAATGATAATCATAGTCGGATAAATCAAAGAAATACTCCTTGGAACCATCATCTAATACTGCTACTGTATAAGGCTCTATCTCCTGGGTGTATGAGCTATCTGCATAAGTATTGTTGGTCAGCAAATAGCACACTGCCATAACGATAGTGCAAGCAACAATAAACACAATATTCAGATGTTCCATTGACGAAAAGAGCGAAGCTTTCCTTGATTTATGTTCCATATTACCACCATCTAAACTGCGTTATAAAAATATCAAAAACATAGTTTGTTCACATTTCTATAACATTATACAATCTAAGCATGGATTTTGGCAAGTGTTTTTTTATAACAAAAAATCTTTTATATAAGGATATAATTTGTCTGTTCCGACAACATAGCTCAAATGGTCTTCTCCTGGTAATATATTAAGAGTCGCTTCTAGAAGATTTTCCGCTATTTTGATGGTTTCTTTTTCTTTAATGCAGTCTCTTTCACCTGCAAATATCATTGCTGGCACAGAGATTTGCCTTAGCTGATTAGTTGTAATGTCTGGCTCGGTGAGCATCATAAGAATTCGAGGATCGTTTGTTCTCTTATAATCCTTCTTCATCTCTCTGAAATCACGATGGTTGATTCCAGCTGGAGTTAGATTGGCGCCACAGCAAATAATCCCAGATATTTTGCTGCTTGCCTTAATAGCCACAAGAAGTGCTACTATTGCTCCATCCGAAAAGCCAAGCAAATATGGTTGTTGAATATCTAGTCCTTGCATTAGATTTATAACGTCGTTTGCCATATCACTGTAGTGATACTCCTTTGGAGTGGCGCTCTCCCCATGACCTCTTGAATCCATGGCATAGACTGTATGGTCTCGGCTCATGGTCTCTACAAGGGCATCAAAAATATGGTGATCCTCTCTATTTCCGTGTATAAGAATAACCGGCGAGCCCTCGCCGGTCTTTTCATAGCATAAAACTTGTGAATTAAGCTGAATGTACATCATTCTTCCTCATGACCTCCCCCTGGCGGGATATTTTTAATGCTTATTTTGCTGCAATAACCTGCTTCATATCATAAAGGCCAGCTGGCTTGCCTGCTAGGAATTTGGCAGCCTCGATAGAGCCCTTTGCAAAAACACCTTTAGAATATGCTGTGTGCTTGATTGTGATAACCTCATCAAGACCAGCAAAGATAACCTCGTGCTCGCCGACGATGTTACCGCCGCGAACTGCCGAAATACCGATTTCGTTCTTAGGTCTCTTTTCTCTTCTGTCGGCACGACCATAGCAATATTCATACTTGTTATCCAAGGCTTCGTTACAAGCATCTGCAAGTGCGAGAGCTGTTCCGCTAGGCGCATCGAGCTTTTGGTTGTGATGCTTTTCTACGATTTCTACGTCGTAGCCTGCATCTACAAATACCTGTGTCGCCTTCTTGCATAAATCAAACAAGGTATTGATTCCAAGTGACATATTTGCCGAGCGAAGTATAGCAACGTTTTTGCAAGCAGCATCTACGTGTGCAAGCATCTCGCCCGATAAGCCTGTTGTACAAAGCACTACTGGTTTGTTGTTCTTTTCACAGTAATCTACCAACGAATCAACTGCTGAAGCATTTGAGAAATCTATTACTACATCAAAATCTACATTTACATCTGCGATAGTGTCGAACACTGGATAATCGTTGTCGATTCCCTGAAACTTGTCCACACCTGCAACGATTGTAGCGTCTGCATCATCCTTGCATAAATCAGTAATTACTCTTCCCATGTGACCATTACAGCCATGCATTAAAATCTTTGTCATTTAAGTCACCTCAATTTAAAAAATTTATATCGTTTGTAAAAACATTTATATTATCAAAGTCATCCACACGTGAATGGCTTCGTTTTGTACGACTTTCCTTGTAGGTATTTTTGTCGCTATACATTTCCTTGTCCGCCTTTACAACTGCAGCGTCGAAATCATCCCCTGGATTGTAGATGCTGATACCAAATGAACAGGTATATGGTGTCTCTTTGAGCTTTTCGCGAACAAGATTAACTAGCTCTTCTGATTCGAATATAGATGCCTTGATACCAAGTATCATAAACTCATCTCCGCCAGTTCTATACAAAATGAATTTGTTGGTTTTGACACTGCGCACAACCTCAGCAAAGGTAAGCAACGCAATATCACCTGCCTTGTGACCATAGTTGTCGTTGATAAACTTAAGGTCGTTCAAATCCATGGATATAATTGCTATTTGATTCTTGGAATACTTGGCAGCATCCGCATAGAAGCAGCGCCTCTTGTAGCATCTAGATACAGAATCAACGTTGTATCGTTCAGCGTACATATACATATATAAATAGATAGTACAAACTGCGCTAGAATTAAGTGTACAGTTTGCAAAGATGTGTCTATCCTCTAACACCACTCCCACAGCTATCACCATCACCATGCAAAGTATGGTAAATGCGTCCCGCTGAAAGCCTGAAAACCATCTGTGAATACATATCCTAAGTGCCAATGCCATGTAGATGGTTGCTTCCACAAAAACAATATTGCCTAGTGGACCTCGGATATATTTGTTGTCTGATGTAAAATAAAAAACCTCGCTGTTAAATGGTGCTGTTAAAAGCACAAATGATGTTACTAGAAAGGGAATCCAAATCACCTTTTCACCTAGCTTGTTTAATTCTTTAGAAAAGATTCTTAGAACGCTAACCTGCATGTAGCCTTCCGCAATAAGCTTGGTGATTCTAGTAATATATCTTGCGTTGTTTAAGGTTGGGAGTTCCTGAAGATGCATATCAATCGCTGCCATAACCAACGCAAAAAACATTGCTATGATTGTATATATAAACTTTTTGCGCAGCTCCCTATCAAAAGAGCGCATTGTTACAATAAAAATGAACAAAGTAACACATACCATCAAGCCGATATATGTTCCGCCATCAATCCCCCACAACGTGTTCACTTAACCTTCTCCTCCCAAATAAAAGTAACTAAACGAGTAGCCAGAGGGTTATTTCTCTGGCTTTACGTTTAATACACTATCTGCAATTTCAAAAATACCTGGAGTAATATTTAATCCAGTAATTATTACATTGGTAGAGATAGAACGTCCCTCCAATGCGCTCAAAATATCTTGCTCAGAGACAATCCCCTCGTCTACAACTCCAAGCAATTCATCTAAAACAAGCAAATCGCACTCGCCTGTGCCCATAACCTTTTTGGCATAGTTAAGAGCATTTTGAATGTTTAATGTTTCTTCTTGTTTTTGCTCCTCTGTAAGTTCATCGAAGCCTTCTTTTGCGCGCTCAAATCTGAATACCTTGAGCTCTGGCTCGAGCTTTTCAAAGTATTCCATGTTAATTTCTGATTTGAGAAACTGTATTATTATTGCGGTCTTACCCTCAGCAGCATAGCGAAGTGCATATCCAAAAGCCGCTGCGGATTTCCCCTGACCATTTCCATGATAAATCTGAATTGTACCTTTTTCCATTTAGCCTACTTTCTGATACTTGCTCTCTTTCTCATAAGAGGATCGAGGATTCTCTTTCTGATTCGAAGCGACTCTGGTGTAACCTCTAAAAGCTCATCTACATCGATGAAATCAAGAGCCTGCTCTAGGCTAAGCACCTTTGGAGGCACAAGAGTAAGAGCTTCATCAGCCGATGATGAACGGGTATTTGTAAGATGTTTTTTCTTGCAAACGTTAAGCTCGATATCTTCGGCACGAGAGCATTGTCCTATAACCATTCCCGAATAAACCTTCTCACCCGGTCCGATGAAGAGTGTACCACGATCTTGAGCAGAGAAAAGTCCGTAAGTAACTGACTCACCTGTCTCGAATGCAATGAGTGAACCCTGCTTACGATAAGCGATATCACCCTTGTACAACTCATAACCGTCGAAAATTGTATTGATTATACCATTTCCTTTTGTATCTGTCATGAACTCTCCACGATATCCAATAAGACCTCTTGAAGGAATCTTGAATTCGATACGTGTAAATCCACCAGTGATTGGAGTCATGTTTTGAAGCTCACCCTTTCTCTGGGAAAGCTTTTCGATAACAGCACCTGTGAATTCATCAGGAACATCAACGTAAGCAATCTCCATAGGCTCAAGCTTGTGGCCCTTTTCATCTGTGTGATAAAGAACCTCCGCCTTGGATACTGCAAACTCAAAGCCTTCTCTTCTCATGTTTTCGATGAGAACTGAAAGATGAAGCTCGCCTCGGCCAGAAACCTTAAGTGAATCCGGTGAATCTGTATCCTCAACTCTAAGTGAAACGTCTGTATTAAGCTCCTTCATAAGGCGCTCTCTGATATGACGTGATGTAACGTATTTACCTTCCTGACCTGCAAGTGGGCTGTCGTTTACAATGAAGTTCATTGCAATTGTTGGCTCTGAAATCTTCTGGAAAGGAATTGGATTTGGTGCATCCACTGCACAGATTGTATCACCGATGTGAATATCTGCTATACCAGAGATTGCTACGATTGAACCGATATTTGCCTCTGTAACATCAACCTTTTCAAGTCCATCAAACTCGTAAAGCTTTGAGATACGAACCTTGTCGTTCTTTTCAGGATCATGGGCATTAACTACAACAGCATCCTGATTTATCTTTACTGAACCGTTTTCAACCTTACCTATACCGATACGTCCAACATATTCATTGTAGTCGATTGTTGAAATAAGAACCTGAGTTGGTGCATCAGGATCTCCCTGTGGTGCAGGGATATAATCAACGATTGTCTCGAACAATGGCATCATGTCTTTGCGCTCGTCATCAAGCTCCTTCATAGCGTAGCCTTCTTTGGCGCTGGCATAGATGAATGGACAATCAAGCTGCTCATCCGAAGCGTCAAGATCCATGAATAACTCAAGAACCTCGTCAATAACCTCATCTGGTCTTGCCTCTGGTCTATCAATCTTGTTGATGCATACAATAACAGGTAAATCAAGGTCAAGCGCCTTCATAAGAACAAACTTTGTCTGCGGCATTGCGCCCTCGAAAGCATCTACCACAAGTACAACACCGTTTACCATCTTGAGTACACGCTCAACCTCGCCACCAAAATCAGCATGACCTGGTGTGTCGATGATGTTAATCTTTGTATCTTTGTAATACACTGCTGTATTCTTTGAAAGAATTGTAATTCCACGCTCACGCTCAATATCATTTGAGTCCATGACACGTTCTGCAATCTCTTGATTCTCACGGAAAACGCCTGACTGCTTTAAAAGCTCGTCCACAAGGGTGGTTTTGCCATGGTCTACGTGAGCGATGATTGCGATGTTTCTGATATCTTCTCTACTTTGAATTGCCATAAAATTTCTCTCTTCTACTGCATATTAATAGCTACATACAGTAAAAACCCCATAGCAAGCAGTTCTAACTTTTACAGAGAAGCTCCCGCAGGGCACTCCCCTACTCGCGCTTATCTACTATAGTACTACTTGCATATATTATTCTTAAAAACTGCATATCCATAATAATCACTAGAATAAAGCAATTATTATTTAACGGGAACGAGTAGTTCCTTGCCTCCCATGTATGGACGAAGCGCCTCTGGGATGGATACGGAGCCATCCTCGTGGAGGTTGTTCTCCAAGAATGCGATGAGCATACGTGGTGGAGCTACTACGGTGTTGTTTAAGGTGTGCGCAAAGTACTTGCTGCCATCCTCGCCCTTTACGCGAATCTTGAGGCGGCGAGCCTGAGCATCTCCAAGGTTAGAGCAGCTTCCAACCTCGAAGTACTTCTTTTGACGTGGTGACCAAGCTTCTACGTCGCAAGACTTAACCTTGAGATCTGCAAGATCGCCTGAGCAACACTCTAAAGTACGAACAGGAATATCTAAGCTGCGGAACAAATCAACAGTATTCTTCCAAAGAACATCGTAGTACTTTTTAGATTCTTCTGGCTTACAAACTACAATCATCTCCTGCTTTTCGAACTGGTGAATACGATAAACACCACGCTCTTCGATGCCGTGTGCGCCCTTCTCTTTTCTGAAGCATGGGCTGTAGCTTGTAAGTGTCTGTGGCAAGCTTGCCTCGTCATTGAGTGTATCAATGAACTTACCTATCATAGAGTGCTCTGATGTACCGATGAGGTAAAGATCCTCGCCCTCGATTTTGTACATCATGGCATCCATTTCTTCGAATGACATAACACCAGTAACTACGTTTGAACGAATCATGAAAGGTGGAATGCAATATGTAAAGCCTCTGTCAATCATGAAATCACGCGCGTATGAAATAACTGCTGAGTGAAGGCGAGCGATATCTCCCATCAGATAATAGAAGCCGTTACCTGCCACCTTGCCGGCAGCATCCATATCGATACCATTGAATCTTTCCATGATGTCCGTGTGATAAGGAATCTCGAAATCAGGAACTACTGGCTCACCGAACTTTTCGATTTCTACGTTGCAGGAATCATCTGGACCGATAGGAACTGAAGGATCGATGATGTTTGGAATCTTCATCATGATTTCTTCAACCTTGTCAGCAAGCTCCTTTTCAACTGGCTCCAAGTCCTTGATCTTTTGCTTGAGGTCTGCAACCTCAGCCTTGACAGCCTCTGCTTCGTCCTTTTTGCCCTGTCCCATAAGAGCGCCGATTTGCTTTGATGTCTGATTCATCTTGGCTCTCATGTTGTCGGCTTCCTGCTGAGCTGCGCGACGCTTGTCATCAAGCTCGATAACCTCGTCTACTAGACCAAGCTTGTGTTCCTGAAACTTTTTCTTGATATTTTCCTTTACTACATCTGGGTTCTCACGCAAAAACTTAATGTCTATCATTTTTTCTCTCCTAGTCTAAAACTTAAATTCCCTTCTTTTCATCAGCAGGCATCTTGGCAACCTTGAACATATACCAAAGCTGTGTAGCGATGAAAATAGAAGAATATGTACCAGCAATTACACCAGCAAGAAGTGGTAATGCGAACTCACGGATTGTAGAAACACCTAAGATGAGAAGCATAAGTACAGTGATTGCTGTAGTAATTGATGTTGAAATACTACGTGAAAGTGTCTGTGCTAATGAGCTGTTTGCAAGCTCCTTGAGAGACTCTCTTGTCTCTATTCTAAGGGATTTGTGGTTCTCTCGGATACGGTCGAATACGACGATTGTATCGTTGACTGAGTAACCGATAACTGTAAGCATACATGCGATAAATGCAGCACCAACTGAAAGTCTAGTGAATGCATAAAGTGCAAGTACAATGAGAACATCGTGGATAAGAGCGAAGATTGCTGATGAAGCAAATCTGATGTCCTTAAATCTGAACCAAATATAAATAAGCATAAATACAACGGCAACAACAACGGCGATTGCTGACTGTGAACGCATCTCTCCTGAGATTGTTGAACCGATAGACTGAGAAGTGATTGACTTTTCAGCTATGTCATATTTGCTTTCAAACATCTTTTCTAAAGCTGTTCTCTCTTTAAGATCAAGGTTACGTGTCTTGAAGATAACCTGATTTGTGCCGTCTACAGTACTCTTTTGAACATCTGTCTTGCCAACTGTATCCTTGATTGCAGGAATGATTTCTTTATCGATGACATCATTTGTCTGAGCCTCTTTGAAATCTACAGTTGTAGATGTACCTCCAAGGAACTCTAATGAATAGTTAAGACCTTGTCCCTTTGATGCTTTGAATGCACCGATTGAAACAAAGCCCGCTGCGATGATAGCAACAGATATTCCGATGAAGATAGCCTTTTTGCCAACGAAGTCGAACTTGGTAGGCTCTTTTGCCTGACCGTAAAGCTTGGCATCTCTAGCACCAATTGCATAGAATGCATTGATGAGAATTCTTGTGATAACAAGCGCTGTAAACATTGATAAAACAACACCAAGTGCAAGAGTAATAGCAAAGCCCTTTACTGTACCTGAACCAAGCACGCCGAGAACTGCTGCTGCAAGAAGTGTTGTGATATTTCCATCAAGGATAGCTGAAAGCGCCTTTGAGAAACCTGTCTCTATAGCCGAGATAACTGGTCTACCAGACTTGATTTCTTCTCTGACACGGGCAAAGCAGATAACATTTGCATCAACCGCCATACCGATTGAAAGAATCATACCTGCGATACCTGGAAGTGTAAGTGTGATATCAAACGCCTTGAGAATGCTAACAAGTAATGTTGTGTAAATAGCAAGAGCAATTGAAGAAACCACACCTGGTATTCTGTACATAATGATTAAGAACACCATTACTAGAATGAGTCCGATTAAAGCTGCGAATAAAGATGTCTTTAGGGCATCAGCACCGAGCTGAGCACCTACAACCTGTGACTCTAATTCCTTAAGGTCGATATCAAGACCACCGATACGTATATACGAAGCAAGCTTTTCAGCCTCCTCCATTGAAGCCATACCTGTGATTTCGCATTTACCATTTGAGATAACTGTCTGCACAGTAGGGTTGGATATGAACTCACCATCATAGTAAATTGCAATGTGTTCTTTTGTCATAGCTGCAACTGTTGTAGCCTGAGAGAATGCTTCTGTTCCCTTTTCATCAAACTCGAGTGCAACTACGTATTTGGCAGCGCCTGTTGTCTGATCCTGCGAAGCTCTGCCCTGTGCAGCCTTAACATTTGTACCCTCACAAATAACCGCACCTTTTTCCTTTAATGTTTCGATATCAGCTGAAAGCTCACCTGTAATTTTGCCATCAGGGCCATAATTAGCTGTGTAGTTTAGATTTCCCTCTGCATCCTTTTCAGAGATGAAATATAACTTACCAGGTGTACCTAACTCTTCAAGCAACGCGTTTGCATCAGAAACACCTGGAATTTCAACTGTGATTCTCTTGTCGCCAACACGGTATACGTTTGCCTCTGTTGTTGAGCTCTCTTCACCAAGATCGTTTTCGATACGTTGCTGAAGCTTGAGAATAGTATCGTTTATCTGCTCGTCTGTAGGCTTCTTGCCAACAGCCTCGTATGTGATACTAACGCCACCGTCAAGATCAAGGCCGAGCTTTAAGCTGTCTTCCTTGTACTTCTTTAACTGCTTTTCACTAAGCTTTACGCTAGAATCATTAGTCTTAATTGTGCCTTGAATTACAGTAAAAGCATAGAATCCAAGAAGACCTAAACATGCTAATAATGCTATAAGCCAGGCAATCCCCTGTCCCTTTTTTAAACGTTTCATTATGTGTTCTCCTATCCGTTTATTTATGCTGATCACTAGGCATCCTTGGATGCTGCGTGAACCTTAAGTGCTATAGCACACTCAATTCGTTTTTTCTGAAGCTCGCAACCCACGTGATAATTGCCTAGGATGCTTCCTGTAAAGTTGAATGCATTGGCTGCACAGCCACCGCTACAGTAGAATCTAGCGAAGCAGTTGCGGCATTCTTCCTTGGCGTATACGTTGCAGTGCTTGAATTCATTGACAACCTCTGTCTTTTTAACACCGTTCCAGACATCTCCAAGACAGAAATCTGTGTTACCAACAAACTGATGACATGGATAAAGCTCGCCGGTAGGTGTGACTGCCATGTACTCTGTACCAGAGCCACAACCTGAAAGTCTCTTGTAAACACAAGGGCCGCCTTCCAAATCAATCATGAAGTGGAAGAAATTGAAATCCTTATCGGTGCCCTGGCGACGCATCATCTCGGCTGCAAGACTATCGTATTCCTCAAAGAGCTTTGGTAAATCCTCTTCTCGAAGAGCATAGTCGTCTGTCTCCTGTGCAACTACAGGCTCCACAGAAATCTGCTTGAAGCCCTCGTTGGCAAGATGAATAACATCCTTTGAAAAATCCAGATTGTTGCGCGTAAATGTGCCACGAATATAGTATTTATCTTGGTTTCTAGACTCTGCCAGCTTTTTAAACTTTGGCATAACTATATCGTAGCTAGGAGCACCCTTTCTGAATGGGCGCATAAGATCATGTATCTCAGGACGACCATCGCAGCTGAGAACCACATTGGCCATCTCCTTGTTGGCAAACTCCTGAATCTCGTCGTTTAAAAGCACGCCGTTTGTTGTAAGTGTAAATCTGAAATTTTTATTATGTTGCTTTTCTATAGAGCGACCATAGGCAACTAAATCCTTAACCACTTGCCAGTTCATAAGTGGCTCACCACCGAAGAAATCCACCTCTAGGTTGACTCTGCTGCCTGAATTGGCAACAAGGAAATCTAGTGCCTGCTTGCCCACCTCATAACTCATAAGCTCACGCTTGCCAGTGTGATACTCACCCTCTTCCGCGAAGCAATACTTGCATGCGAGATTGCAATCGTGGGTTATATGTAAGCAAAGAGCCTTTACAACTGTAGGACGTGCGGTGAAGTCCTTAATCTTTGGCTCATAATTATCCTCTGTGAATAGAGAACCATCCTGAATGAGAGAATCTATCTCGGACTGAATCTCCAAAAGCTCGCTCTCTGAAACCTGAGAGTGTGTCTCTTTCATCTTGGCAAAGGCTTGTTCTTTACCGGACTCTTGCCAATAAGATAAAAAATCGTAGGTGACATCATCCACTACGTGAATGGCACCACTGTTAACATCAATGACAACGTTGTAACCGTTGTTTTTAAACTGGTGTATCACTAAAAAAATGTCCTTTCATAAACGCACAATAGACCGTTCCCTAATAAATAGAGACCGGTCTTAGCGTTAAATATAACTCGTTACTACAAGCTTATTATTTCTGCTCACAGCTCTGATTACCAACTGTACAAGAAGTCTTGCAAGCTGACTGACATGATGTCTGGCACTCGCCACAGCCGCCTTCTTTAACAGTGTTCTGTAATCTCTTAGTATTTAATGTCTTGATGTGTTCCATTTTGAATCTCCTTTTCGTAGTCTCTAGGCCGAGACCTAGATAGATAACGTAAATTATACTACAGGTTCCCTAAAATAGGAAGTCCCTTCCTAATTGTCTGACGGTTGTGGATCTAGTCCATCACCTTCTTCGGCTTCATCATCATTTGTGGCCTCTACCTGATTAAACACAGCATTTTCTATGCAGAAATCTGCTGCCTGACGGTTGAGGAATAGCAATTTAAAATATCTTTCTCCATCGTAACCAGGAACCGAAAATGCTTTGTATAAAGCCTTTTCATCCTCGTAGCCATACATTGAAGATAAGTTTTTAACGAAGGAATTGAATTCCTTGTCATCAATCTTTAAGCCCTCTGCCTCAGCTATTGCCTGCCAAACAAGTTCTGTCTTGGTTGATTTCTTCATGTCAGATTTCAGACTGTCCATAATCTCTTCATAGTCAGTACCCATCTGCTCGCAATATTTCTTCAGTGTGGCTTTCTTATCGCCAGTCTGCTTGCGAATCATCTCTTCCTGCACTTGAACAGCAGCGTCGATTCTCGCCTGAAGAAGTCCCTTTGGAACCTTTGAAACAGTGCTGTTTTTTACAACTGCGTCGGCAACAGCCTGCTGCTTATCACTTTCAAGATTCTCTTCTAACATGCTCTTGTATTCTGCCTTGGCGTTTTCCAAGAATTCATCTACTGTCATTGTTATTTCAGTATCTGACTGAGCTTTATCATCTTTTTTGTCGGAAGCTTCATCCTTTGAATCTTTATCTTTTGAGTCTTTATCCTCTGAGTCTTTGCTATCTGAATCTTTGTCCTTTGAGTCTTTGCTATCTGAATCTTTGTCCTTTGAGTCTTTGTCCTTTGAGTCTTTGTCCCCTGAATCTTTACCATCTGAGTCTTTATCCTCTGAGTTTGATTCATCAGCACTTGGTGTCTGAGGAGCAAAATACTTAGATACTATTTCGTCTGTAAGGTCAGACGTTTTCTCGATTGGCTTTGCGATATAGTTAATCTGGAAGGTAAATACAACTGTCTGTCCTGCCAAATCCTTATTGCCATAGTCATCTGGAAATTTGACATCGTATGCCACTTCTTCGCCAACACTATGACCTACAAGGCCTTCACTAAAGCCTGGAATATATCCACCGCCACCAGCGGCGCCATTGTTCTTGATATCGATGTTTTGATCTTCGGCTGAGCCGTTATCAAATGGCACATCGTCCTTAGAGCCCACATAATCAACGTTAACTATTGAATCCTCTTCGACCGTGGTCTTGCTTTTGTCTTCTGCATATAAGCCCATATCCAGAAGCTGCTCATTCATGTACTGGTCGAAGCCCTCGTCAGTATACTCGTACTGACCTTCAACTGTAACCTCGATACCCTTGTAGTCTCCAAGCTTAACATAGTCTTTTACATCATATTCTATTGGAGCTACGTCCTTTTCTGCGTCCTTTTTACCTTTATCTCCACAGGCTACAGCTGAAATAGCAAGGATTCCAGCTAATACACCTGCCACTAATCTTTTTTTCATATGTGATTATCCTCCTAATTCCGAGTATTACCGTCTACAGCGTTGTTAAAACCTCTGTATTGTAACACACCGTAATAATTAACGCAAAGAAACCACGTCTATTGTTACTATTCAATGCCAAGTGTCGCTTCTTCTATACTCGGGGGCTGTTGAAAAATTTCCCTAAAATTTGAATTTTTTTCAAAAAATGGAAAAAAAAATTTTTTTTTATTGATATATATATGTAAGTGTTATCCGACTCCATTATTAAGGAGTCGAAAATATGCAACTATTTAGGAGGTACAAAAATGAAAAAACGAATTTTAGCTGCTACTTTAATGGCATCTATGGCGCTTGCTGTAGGCTACAGTAATGGAACAAACGTTACAGTAACTACCCACGAAGGAAAAGTGGTGGAAGCAAAAACTGTTTATAGACCATCTGAACTCTTTGGTATATATGACAGTTTACTTTTATTAAATGGCACTCGCATTACCAACGATTTCAGTTCAGTTCATTGGAATTTGGCGTCTATATTTAAAGATTTTCATGCTGTTGATACTAATTATGGAAGGGAGTATAACTATGGTCAATCAGACGTGAAGATGAATACAGTTTCAAGTGGAAATTCATATAAAATAACTTCTATTGAAGTGACCGGTTCTAATGCCGTAATAGGTGATAACCTCAGAATTGGTATGAAAATTACTGTTAATGATTTAAAGAAGCGTATTACTGGAACTCCTATATCAGAAAGTAATGACTTTCTGGCATACAATTGTGGTGACACTATAGTTTTTATTTATTTAACTAATGGCCAGTTGTCTAAGGTAACTTATTATATTAGTTAATCGTATGAATATTGCAAAAAGGGACTGTTAAAAAACTCCCCTAAAAAAGAACAGGATTCAGTGATTATCCTCGGATAATCACTGAATCCTCTTTTATTTTAGAAGAAGGGCGGGCCGGACAATCGCGTCTGTGAATAGTATCAGTCTATTTGCGCTTCTTTTTGGACTTTGTGACGGGTTTCTTGGTTCGTTCATACATTATAGTCATTTCTAGGATTTTTTTGGCTAGGTCTGACTTAAGTTCCTTGGCCAAAAGTCTCCACTGCCAGTTACCACTGTCTGTCCCAGGGACGTTGATTCTGTTGTACTTGCCAAGGCCTAGGTAGTCCTGCATCTGAGCTACGAACAAATCTGCGACCGAGCACATTCCACCGCGAATCATGCCCCAGTTAAACTCATCGCCCTTGGAGATTCCGAGATACTTGCTGGCATAATCCTTGTCCTTTTTATCCGCTTCCTCGTACCACTCCATAATTGTGGCATTGTCGTGGGTGCCAGTGTAGCAAACGCAGTTTTTGTCGTAGGTATGAGGCTGATAGTTGTTGGCCTCGCCCGAATCAAAGGCAAACTCTAGCACCTTCATGCCAGGCCATCCACTGTCCTGAAGAAGTTTTACAACGGTAGGTGATGGCTCTCCCAAATCCTCTGCAATAAACTGAGTCTTAGGGAATGTCTTGGAAAGAAGTCCTACCAAATCCATTCCAGGCCCCTTCTTCCATTTGCCCTTCTTGGCTGTCTTTTGGCCATAAGGCACCGCCCAGTATTCGTCAAAGCCCCTAAAGTGGTCGATTCTAAGAACATCGTAGAGCTTTGTGGCCCCCTCAATTCTCCTAATCCACCAACGATAGCCATCCTTCTTGAGAGCCTTCCAGTCATAGCATGGATTGCCCCAAAGCTGCCCCGTTTTGCTGAAATAATCTGGTGGCACGCCAGACACCTCCACTGGATAGTTTTCGTCATCCAAGCTGAAAAATTCTGGTTCTGCCCATACATCACAGGAATCAAGCGCCACATAAATAGGCAAGTCTCCTATGATTTCTATCCCCAAATCATTGATATACCTCTTGAGGGCATTCCACTGCTTGAAAAACAGATATTGGACAAAGATATAGAACTCTATATCGTCCTTTAGTTCTTTCTTGTACTTTTCGACTGCCGCGGATTTGTGAAGACGAATATCATCCTCCGGCCATTCCTGCCAGCTCAGCTGACCAAAGTGCTTTTTAATAGCCATAAACAATCCATAGTTTTCCACCCATGGATTTTTCTTTTTAAAGTGAGAAATTTCCCCGAGAGAATCCTTGTAGCCTCTCTCCTTTGCCTTCTCCAAAATCTTGAATCGGCTAGTATAAATCTGTCCGTAATCAACATATCTAGGATTGGTTCCCCAGCTTTCTGATTCCACCTCTTTTTTGGTGAGCAATCCATCCTTGATGAGCATTTCCAAATCGATGTAGTAAGGATTGCCTGCAAAAGTTGAAAAGCACTGATATGGACTGTCTCCATAACTAGTCTGCCCCAAAGGTAGCATCTGCCAGT
This sequence comes from Pseudobutyrivibrio sp. UBA1225, assembly GCA_002309345.1. GTDB lineage: Bacteria > Bacillota > Clostridia > Lachnospirales > Lachnospiraceae > Pseudobutyrivibrio. The sequence goes on along the minus strand of DBWZ01000091.1, from coordinate 112,370 downwards.
ATTTCTGACCTGCTGCCTTCAAAAAATCCGCAAACTTATACGCCGCTTTTCCAAAGGTTCCGATTCCATAAGGTGATGGCAACGAAGATATAGGCAATAAAATTCCACTACTTCTTTTCATTGTTTTTCTCCTACCCCTTTACAGCTCCTGCAATAACACCTTTTATGATGTATTTCTGCAGGCAGATGTACATGATTATGATTGGAAGTACCGTCATCATGATACAAGCCATCATCGGTCCCATCTCAACGTGACCGTAGCTTCCTCTAAAGTACTGAATAAGAATAGGTATTGTCATGTACTTCTTTCTATCAAGAACTAAGTAAGGCAACAGATAATCGTTCCACAGCCACATCGTCTCTAGAATTGCAACTGAAATAAGTGTTGGCTTTAAGATAGGAAGCACAATCTGGAAGAATGTCTGGATTGGATTACATCCATCAATCATTGCCGCTTCCTCTATCTCAAGTGGAATTGATTTCATAAAGCCCGTAAACATAAATACCGCTAGCCCGGCACCAAATCCCAAGTAGATGATGCAGATGTTAAACGGAGTGTCCAAATCCAGCCTGTCCGCAGTAGACGAAAGCGTAAACATAAGCATCTGGAATGGAACTACCATCGAAAATACAAACAGGGCGTAGCATAGCTTTGACAAGAAGTTATTCACTCTCGTTATGTACCAAGCGCACATGGAAGTGCCGACCAAAATAAGTACATCTGATGTTAGAGTAATAATCAGGCTATAGCCAAAGGCTGCCGCAAATCCCTTGGAACTAAGGGCGTTTGTATAGTTGTTAAGTCCTGTAAAGCTCTTGGCGTTTGGCAACTGAAATACTGAGGATGTGCTAATGAATGTCTCTCCTTTTAGAGAGTTGATAAGAATCATAAACACAGGATAAATCCACGCTATCGCCAAGATGCAAAGTATAACAAAAACGATTTTTCGTGCTATATTTTCTCTTGTTTTCATTACTGCTGCACCTCCCTTGATTTAGTAAATTTCAGCTGAATCATGGAGATAATGATAACCATAATACAGAAAATCACCGCCTTGGCTTGACCGTAGCCCTTCCACTGAGGACCTGTACGGCTGTAGAAGGTGTTATAGATATCTAGCGCGAGCATCTCTGATGCATGTGCTGGTTCGCCACCTGTCAAAGCAAGGTTCTGATCAAACAACTTGAATCCGTTTGTGATTGTAAGGAAAGTACATATTGTGATAGATGGCATTACATTTGGTATTTTGATTCTAAAAAGAACCTGTCTGTTTGTAGCACCATCAATTTTTGCAGCCTCAATGTAGTCATCTGGAATAGACTGCAATCCAGCAATATAAATTATCATCATATAACCGATTTGCTGCCAGCACATCAGTATAATAAGACCGATGAAACCGTAGGTTGCATTCAGCGCAAGCAGCGGCTTTTGTAAAAGTGATAAAGCGCAATTTAATAGTATCTGCCAAATGTATCCTAGGACAATACCGCCAATAAGGTTTGGCATGAAAAATACCGTTCTAAAAACATTTGAACCCTTTATCTTGCTTGTAAGTGCTAGGGCAATGGCAAATGCAATAACATTTATTAGCACTGTAGATACTACAGTAAAAAGCGCAGTGAACCAGAACGAATGCCAAAAGCCCGAATCCTGAATTGCGTACGCGTAATTATCTATTCCGTTAAATGTAGCTTTTTTGATAGTTGTAAATTTGCAAAATGATAAGTATAAACCTTGAACGAATGGATAAATAAATCCAATGCAAAATGCTGCAAGTGTTGGCAGCACAAAAATCGGCCAATATCTTCGTATAGCTTTTTCCATAAATAAATCCTTCCTAGATTGCTCTCCTGCTAATGCCAAATTTTCACAATCCCTATAGTTTAAAAATGGAGGGCGTTAGGCCTCGCCCTCCTGGAAAGAAAATTTTGATAAACTTATTGACTAAGCCTATATCTAATTAGTTGTTTGCAGCTTTGTACTCTGAAGCCCATCCATCTACGAATGCCTTAACTACATCGTCCCATTTACCTGTGCCTGCCGCATAAGCTGTAAGTGCAGAACCTACGCCGTTCTTCCACTCTTCAGATGGCATTGTAGTAAAGTTCCATGACACTGGTGTCTTACCATCTTCTGTGTACTTTCTATCGTTAAGAACAAAGAGGTTTGTTGTGTCTGCTGCCTTCTTGAAAGGAATTACACCGATGTTGTCAGCAAGCATCTTTGTACCTGCATCTGATGTAACCATCCATGTAAGGAAATCGATAGTAGCCTGAATATCTTCCTCTGATGCCTCTGCATTTACGCACCAATAATTCTCTGTACCTGTGCAAAGTCCCTGATTAGCCTCATCACCTGCGCCAATATAGATTGGAATCATTGCAAGCTGATCATCCTTCATGCCCTTGTCAGTAAGATTCTTGTATTCCCATGAACCATTCTGGTAGAACACTGCCTCTCCAGATGCGAATTCGTTTTCAGCATCATCTCCTGTCTTGCCAGCTAAATCTGCTGGTTTGCAAGTAGCGTTGTTGATGTAGAGATCCCAAATGTTCTTATAGTTATCAAGATACTTACCTTCGATAGCATCTGTTGAATCTATTTTCTTGTCCTGATATTCGAAGTAGATAGGAAGGTTTGCAAGGTGTGTCTTGAATCTCCAGTCAGAAGAACCATCCATACCAGCTGATGTGAAAGCAGCGAAGCCAAGTTCATCCTTGCGAGCTGTAATATCCTCGGCAACCTTCTTTAAATCGTCAAAGCTAGCGATATCTTCAAGCTTGTATCCAGCCTTATCTAATAATTCCGTATTTACGATAATTCCATAAGACTCAATTACATATGCGATACCTGCAACTGCATCGTCATCGTATAATGCAAATGAATCACTTGTTAACTCTTTGTAAAGAGATGAATCCTTCAAGTCGTAGCAATAATCCTTCCAGTTAGCAAGACCAACAGGACCGTTAACCTGGAACAATGTAGGCGCTTCATCCTTTGTAATCTCTGATGCCAAAGTCTCTTCGTATTTACCAGAAGCAGCTGTGATAACTGAAACCTCTACGCCTGTCTCATCAGTGTACTGCTTTGCAATCTCTTGCCAAGCTTCATCAGCCTCTGGCTTGAAGTTAAGGTAATATACCTTTCCTTTGCCATCCGCACCTGCGGAATCCTTGCCTTTGTCACCGCATCCTACAAATGCAGCAACAGCCATCGTCGCAACTAACCCTAGAGCCAATACATTCTTAATCTTCATCTTTACACTCTCCTTTTTTTGAAATAAATAGTTATTGAGTAAGCCCTTAAAAACTTACTTTGATAAAACATGAGATAGCCCCATGTAAAATCCTGAAAAAACCTCCCACTAATGCCTGTGACTTTCTTCAGGCAATCCGTATTCCTGCCAGCAGAAAGTTGTGATTTATTTGAGGGTTTCACCCTTTCTAAGGGTGGTTGGAAGAATCACATGCTTGTGCTCATCCCTTCCCTCGATTATGTCCACCACCAGCTTTACCGCCTCGCTTCCTAGCTCATCCATAGGCTGACACAAGGTAGATAAAACTGGATTCATGTATTCCGACGCCTCAATTCCATCGATTGCTATAAGTGCCACATCCTTAGGGATTGATTTGCCTGCTTCCCTAAGAGCCTTCATGGCTCCCATAGCCATGTTATCTGAGATAGCAAATATCGCGGTAAAATCTCTGTCCTTTTTAAGCCACTTCTTAACACCATCGTAGGCATCCTTAATCCCAAAGCTGTTTACTGAAATAATCAGATTCTTGTCTAGCCCCAAGCCAAAATCATTAAGAGCTCTGGTGTATCCTGCGAATCTCACTTGACTGACCGAACCATCATCTGGCCCCGATAGAAGGACCGCAATTTTCTTGTGTCCCTGATTGTACAGATGCTCCACCGCCTTATAGGCTGCCTGATTGTCGTCGATACTGACGCTTGAATAGGAATTCTTATCAAGGGTGCCATACTGATTCCAGAATGTGCAGCAAACAAAAGGGACGTTAATGCTTGAAAGCTGCTTCTTCGTGTAGTCAAGCTTTCCGCCCAGAAAAATCAGTCCTAGCAACCTTTTCTCTCGCTCCATCAAAGCTGCCGCCATAATCTCGTCGTCAGAGGAGCCAATCTGCTGCAAGACCATCGTATAACCTGCCTTTTCAATCCTATCACCGATAACCGTAAGAATATTGGTGTAGAAAGGATTGGACATACCACGCACCACAACACCTATGTTGTCCGAGGTTGATTTACCCAATTCCCTAGCACTAGTATTTGGGATGTAATTATGCTCTGCCACTACTGCCATAACCTTTTCTTTGGCAGTATCGCTAACATCAGGGTGATTGTTCAATACCCTAGAAACCGTACTGACACTAACCCCTGCAAGGCGTGCGATATCTTTAATTGTCATGTCATTTTCCTTCCAAAACCTTTTTGGAAACGTTTCTGGGAACGTTTCCAGCCTAAATAAATAATAACCGCAGCCCTGTACTTACGTCAATGGCTACGGTTTGATTTTGTGGAAATTGCCCAAATTATGGATGTTGACCTTGTGCGTTATTTTGCCACTTCTGTAAGTCTACCATATTGTTATATGTATTAGTTTGCATTATTGGGGTTCCCGTATTATTAGACCAATTATATGGCTGTTGTGTCAATGGGTTGATGAATGGATTATTATCGTTCCAATGTGAATTCGAGTTAGTCATTCCATTCATTCCCACTGTGTTAGTGTTATTTGTCCTTGGTAAGGAGTTCACGTTGTTAACTGTATTAGTTTGCATTTGTGGAACTCCTTGATTGTTAAATTGATTATTTAACAATTGTTGGTTTATCATATTATAATGATTATATGGCATTTGTGACCGTTGGTTGATAAATTGATTATTTGACCAGCCATCAATTATTGGCTTGCATCTCTTCAAATAACATTTGATTAGCCCCTGCCTTAATTCAAACAGATACTTCATTCTAGGAAATGGTTGTTTTTTTGAAATCGTAGCATTTTGTTTATTTAAATTATCAAAATATTTTAAAGTATCAAGCGCTGAACTAATAACATGATTATCTCTTCTAGGAATTCCTTCAAGAGTCTTTATTAGCTCTTCACAATCTTTTAAATTTTTATCCCAAACTTTTTCAGCTACCTCTTTATAACAATCATCTAAAGAAGATTTTAAACCTCTTAAGCTTGTATTTACATCAACTAATGTCTTATCTAAATAATCCTTAAAATCTAATAAATTTGTTTTATTATTTATGCTATCAATCTGACCTTCAATATCCTTCACTTCACTTGTAAAAGTCTTTTCTTTTAATTTAAAGCCTTCGATTTCTTTATGAATCGCATCCCCTAAAAGAAGATCTCTTTTAGAAATGTCATCTAACAACTCTTTTCCCCTTTTATAATCTCCCAAAAAGTAATTCGCATCACGTTTTGCCTTTGCTTTTCCAACTATAACATTGTAATTTATATTATCTGCGCTATATAATTCACCTTTTATTACTCTCAGTTCTTTTTCTATTTTATTTAGTTTTTTCGTGCTACCGAAATTACGAATATTATTTTTTCCCGCATTACTAATATGCCTATTCCAATTAACATCTCTTATCAATTCAATATCATTTTTCATTCCTTCTAATTGAGTTATCTTTTCGTTTAAATCAACTTTTAATACATCAATCTCTGAATAAATCGCATCAACTATATTAGATTTTAACGTAGATTTATCTACAGAATAATACTTATAAATATCCTCATTTAGTTTTTCTATTTTGCTTCTATACCTTTCCAAGTATCTATCCACAAGTACCTCTAACTCATTGCATCTAATAACCTTTAATTCTTCCTTGGTAAGTTTGTCATTCTTAGCCATTTTTACTCTCCTCTTAATGTCTATGTTTACGGGTTCACTTACACCCCTCTAATGGAATTATATTTTTTAGTATCTATTAATAGCCGGATTACACATCGGACCGCCCAACGTAATATTTCCCTCATCACTCGCTGATAAAATTGCAAAATAATTGTTTTTATTATACGGCTGATTAAATTTACTACTATTTTTGTTAGTTGGGACAATATTTTCTTTTGAATTAAAAAAATTTTTGCTTTCTGTCTCAATATTCTTATACTTTTCATTTTTTTTCGAGCGCATATCCTCAACTTTTTTTCTCACTACTTCTTTCCATTGTTTTTTGTCTATAATAAAATCGTTTTGATGTTTCGCCCTTTTTATTTTATATTCATTAGCTACGTACTGGGAGTGTGCGGTTTCTGCGTCATTAATAGTATTTTTTTTGCCTTTTTTTACTTGTACAAAACCATTTCTTAATTTTTTTAGTCGGTCTTGAGAATTAGTATTTTTTTCGAGTACTACTTCAAAATCCTCTTGGGTCAGACTATTTAAACAATATGTTGTTTGGTCTTCATAGAACATTTTTTGATTATCGTAACTGAAATATGTTTCAACAAACATTTTGTCTGGCACGCAAACCATATTGTTGAAATCCAAAATGAGAACTATTTCATCAGGATTAGTAGCATTATTATCTAGATCCTTACTTCGGATTGTTAAATAGCCATCAGATTCGTTTAAATCCTTGAATACAATTTTGTCCTTTTCAATTTTCCATATTGCTTCTTTACTGTATTTAACTTTTTCTACACCAGATGTTGATGGAACAAAATAGTTATAATCACCTATATTAATTGCTCCCCAAAAAGGTCGTTCACCTTCATGGTCGGACCCAATTAAATTTTTTTTCCTCAAATCCTCTAATAATTCTTGATCCATTAAGTGTGGTCCAAATTCATTGTTGCTTGTTTGCTGATTATTACTAGTCATAATAATTATCCTCCTATTAATTATTTGTTCCCCTTGCATAATATAATTCAATAAAAAATGAGTATTTTTTTCCATTTTTTTCTGAAAATATGAAAAAAAATTTTTTTCAACCGTTCAACTTCATTTTTTTGCGGGTTCTTTTTTTCTAAAAATGGAAAAAAATAATTTTTTTTATTGAATATATTAATGAAGGGGAGTCTACAAATATTTGAAGGTATTAAATTATGAATTAAAAAAGGAGGACAAAAAAATGAGCACCGAAATTAAAATTTATATGATTGACAATGCTTATATTGATTTGTTAAAAAGTAGCACTTATAACAAAAGCGTTTTAGATAATATTAAAGATAATAAATATAATTCTGAAACAAATATGAGTCGTCCATACGTAGGACCATTTCAGGTTGGAGATTATAAATACTATATCCCTCTTACATCAAAATGTACACTTAATGATAAAAGAAAAACAGAAGGATATGGATTTAAAATAATCGGAGATAAAAATGACGTATCTAGTATGTCTGGTCTGTGTATTTCGAACTCTCTACTAAACGTTCCTGAAGAGTTTTTGAGAGAGTATAATGAAACCTATGTTACAGAAAAACATAGAACTCGTTATTCGTACCAAATATCTTGGCTTAAAGATGTAAATAAAGATGGCTCAGAAGAAAGGAAACATATAGAAGATAATATTCATCAGATAGAATTTTATAACCCATGGAATAGTCTAAAGGGTTTAAAAAAAGAAGATATCATTACTCTGATGTACTGTATAAACTTTGATAAACTAAAACAAATAAGCGCATCAGAAAATAAAGAGACCAATATTAATATTACAGACAATTTCTTTCAAATATTAGAAAAACAAACTGATAACAATTCAAACATAGCAGCAGCTCTTACTACTAATGTATCAGATGTGCCTGAAGAGCCTATTGAGCCTGTTGCGATTGAAGAGCCTGTTGCGACAATTTATAATGACACAAAAACACCTGCTCATTTCGCAAAAGAAGCTGCTTTTTTTGATACGACACAAGAAGCCATTCAAATAATTACTTCAATTAATGAATTAAAAGAAAAAATAGAAGAAGCAGATGAAATGTTAACCATGCTATTATATAAGCATGCGGACATTTTAAATAATAAAGGAATCTTGTATACTGCCAAATCACTACATAATTCTTTTAGAATGTATCGCTTATACGCAGATGAAGCTCTAACGAAAAAACAACAAATTGAACTTGTTCTTTCACAAGCAAAAACTCTATGTAAATACATAGATACCCCATCAAAATACAATATAGGGGGCAAAAAAAGTTCTGCTCTAAAAACAATAAATGAAGCTTTTGACGAAGCTATAGACAGGATTAATAGTTGGGATGAATCAGGTCTAGTATCAGGTTTTGAATATCTTTTTTATGAGGCTTTAGAAAATTTGGAAAATATTAGATCGAATATATTTAAGAAAAAGGATAATTATACAGAACAAGTAAAAGGAGATATTTCTTTTCTTAAGAATACTATTCAAGCAATATCAAACAATGCTGATTCTATTTCAAAAGCTAACAAAGAAGGATTAGTTTGCATAAGAACTATTGCCGAGTTATATGCTAATACTAGTAATAATAACAAAGAAGTTCAGGAATGGCTTGAATCTATAGCTGACGACTATAAAAAACGTTTTAACTTATACTTGAATGATAGTGTTAATTTCAGCAGAACCACTGGGAAATGTAGAAACGATAACGAGGGTAAAAGATTTCTTTCAGAGCTTAAAGAGCTTTATCCCTCTTTTAACAAATCAATATGTAAGTATAATAATATAGTTGAGGAACTTAAGAAAAACACACAAAAATATCTACAGATAATGAAACAACTTAAAGATAATAATAATTCAGACACTGAAGAATATAAATTAAATTTCAAAGAATATAATCTTTATTTGCAGAAAGCACTGGAAAAAGAAAAAAATAAAGAACAAATCATCCGTCCTATTGATTTATCCTCTTATGGTGGCTTTTCAAAACAGAAAAACAGTACATATGGAACAAATGATCTGGAAAACTTCTTTTCAAATCCAGAAAACATCAAATTAGCCCGAGAATATTATAAAAAAAATAAAGGCCCATTGAAAAACAACGGACAACAATAACAAACATAAACAACAGCCCACAAGAAGTCATGACTTCTTTCAGGATATAAAGAAAGTATTACTATTATCAATATTGTATGGTCAGTAATACTTGAGGTGAGTATAAACTCCTGAAATTGGATGAATTATTAATTGAAAAGTATTAGTATGCCCTGATTTGAGGTTGACTAATACTTTTTTTTCACAATTTTAAGTGAAATATGAACAAAAAGTATTACTTTGCTTCAATATGAGTAAAAGTAATACTTGATGCTGGCAATTTCTCTTTCTGCCAGCATCAAGTCATAGGTTTTTGATTTTCTTCAGAAAATCAAAAGCCCACATCTTTTATGAGTATTTGTGTTAGAATGTATTTTGTCCATAAGCAAATCCTTTTAGAGTTTTTGTCGCAAAAAACATTCTATCAAAGATTTGCTCTATGGGCTTTTCTTTTTTATTCAGTTGTCCAACTTCATTTTACAATCGGCATTTTTTTCTAAAAATGGAAAAAAATAATTTTTTTTATTGAATATATTAATGAAGGGGAGTCTACAAAAATTCGTAGACATAAGATAATTAAGTAATTGGTAAGGAGTAAAAAAATGGATACTACAATTATTGGAACAGATTATAATTCAGAAAAGCTTTCTGATTTATCAAAAAAATTTTCAACGATTCAAAAGATAGCAAAAAACCATAAAGTTGTATACAAAAATAGTACTGATAATTCTTTATTGAATCTAATTAATGAACGAAAATATCGCCAAATCGCTTCCGCTTATAGAGCTACAAAAAACGGAGAATTACTAGCGAATTTAAGCCCTTGTGAAAAAGCACTTGTTTCGCTTTTGAACAAACCATTTGAGTGGATTGATGATTTGGAAATAATCGATAAAGACTGTGTAGTCGCACAAAATATATTAACCAATAGTTACTCTGGGCAAGAAGCATGTATAGATGTCGAATCATTGGATGAATCAGCCAAAAAAATGGAGGATTTTCTCACAAAGGAGGATGATTTTCTTTTAAAGAAAGAATTCTTTTTAGAGTATAAAAAGATTCTTAAACTCGCAATAGAAAATGAAAAATTGATGATGTCTCTAAAAAAAGATATATGTGACCAACTAGCGATCCGAGCTTGCTTAAAAGATAATGGCATGTATGATAGTAACGATTATTGTACTCGTACTAAGATACTTAGAAAATACCATACAGGTTTTCATTCACTAAACAAAACATATGACGAGGAATTTTGCAAGCTATACGATTATGATCACCTTTTTGAAGCATATAAGAAAGATAACTCAATTTTAGAAAGTAGAACTAATGCTCTACATGTATTTCGTGCTGAATATATGACTATACTTCCATATTCAATTTATTTCGAAGATGATAAAAGAATAGCCTTAGATAAATTCAACAAATTGAAAAATAAAATTAAGCATAATCGTATAAAGAATACTGACTACAAAGATTTAAAGACTCTTGGGATAACTATTGAACAGAAGGAAGAAAAGGAATACGAAATAATAAAAGACATGGTAGAAAGGAATGCAAAATATAATAATATTTATAAATTTTATGAACCTGAAACAAAAAGTGCCACTCAATCTAATGAAAATAATCTATCGGAAAACAACCAACAAAATACAACCGAACAAGCTGTCCCATCTATCCCACCACGTACGTCAAGTAATACGGAAAAAACCCGCCAACGTCGCGAAATCTTTGCTGCTAGAAGGAACCGTGCCCCTATGCCACCAAGTACATCCCATAATACATTAGTAACCCCACACACCAACCCACGCTTCAGGGAAGGATATGGCAATAACCCTATGAACGTTAGAATAACTCCGAACTCTACAAACCATCCCGGCTCTAATCCACATCATCAACAAGGACCAGGCAATTAACAAATACCGTAATACCAAAGGTCATCATAAAACGATTAATCCCGCAATGTTCTTGCGGGATTTTTCTCCTGTCCACATCAAGTCATAAAATATTAAAATTTTAATGTTATAATGGAATTTAGTGTAACGAAAGGAGTTGAGTTTATGAAGATTTGGAATAGCTTTTTGCGTGTTTTATTATCATTTATCTTGGTGATGAGTTGTGCTTTGGCGCTGCCAGTACTTCCGGCAGAGGCCAAGGGTACTACAGCTTCTAGCAGCGTTACCATTGGTGGCGTTATTATCCAAGGCGCAGATGTAGTTGTAGCTACAGCTGGTACTGTTGCCTCAGAAGATGGTGCTTATCACTTGGTGGCTTCAGATGCCAATGAGCTTGCACCTCAAGGTGTTGACGTTTGTCAGGTGCCAGTTTCGGGTGCGGCCAATTTTACAGTTCCGTTGAATAAAGGCACTTCTTCAACAATGCTTTTCAAGAAGTTTACTGTTTGCGTTCTTTCTGGTGGTATGTTAAAGCCTGTTTCTAACAGCATGTTCATCACTAATCCAGAGGCCTGCGCAACGGTTGCATGCGCAAGGATGGACCGAGGAAAGAAGGGTATTTTGCCTGCTCTTGATGTTGCAACAGCAAACAAATGCCAACCTAGAGACCTTGGTTGTCAGCAGGTTCAGTTGACAATTCCACTGTCGTGGATTTCAAATGGTGGCGGTTCTTACAAATACAACGGCAAAATTTACCACTTTGAAACTGCAAGGCTTTCAGGTTTCGATTATTCAATTCGTAAATACAATAATATGGGATGCCAGGTTTCGCTTATCATCGTCGTAGATCAGGGCGCTCAGACAGAGTTTATCAATCCGTTTTCATATGATGGACTTGGCCTCCACAACTACTATGGCCTGAACAGTGTCACCCCAGAGGGCGTTGATATCCTCGGTGCTGCTGCATCATTCCTTGCTAACCATTACTCTGGACGAGGATTTGGTCAGGTTGATAATTTCATCATCGGTAACGAAGTAAATGCTTGGGGAGATTGGAACTACATGAACTGCGGTTCATTAGAGAATTTTACGGAACAGTATGCTAATGCATTCCGTCTAATGTACAACGGAATCAAGTCAGAGAATGCTAGTGCGAATGTTTATGTATGTACAGATCAGCAATGGGCTCGCGCCGGCGCAGCAAATTACTATGCTGGAAAGTCTTTCCTTGTACAGTTTAATAATATAATTAAGTCACAGGGTAATATCGATTGGAGACTTGCAACTCACGCATATATGACTCCACTTACAAATGCTGCTCCATGGGCACCTTCCGGAAGCTTAAATCACAGCCAAAACACTCCATACATTTCACTTCAAAATATCGAAGTGGTTACTGATTTTATGTGCCAGAAGGATTTCTTATCTCCTACCGGTGCTGTCAGATCTGTTAAGCTATCTGAGCAAGGCTTCACATCCCTGACTGGTGAAGAATTGCAGGCAGCTGCGGTTGTATATGCATATATGGTTGCAGCAAACAATCAGTTTATCGATGGTATGATTCTCTCACGTGAGATGGATGACCCAGGCGAAATAGCCCAAGGCTTAGCAAACGGATTGTGCAACGTCAACGACTCAAAGAAGCTGTCTTACTCCTTCTACCAAAGAGCTGAAGACCCAAATATTCAAGCACAGGCAAGCGGCCTTGCTGGCGTAGATTTAAATAGTAAGATCGTGCCTAGATAGTTTTCCAATTTGTAACATCCAACACGCCTTGGCTGGTGATACGTATTTCCGGTATCACCGGCAAGGCGGTAAAACTTAATGTCATGAATGGGTCGATGCCATGATTTACTCCAAGTTCATAGGCTGCCCCATGAACCTTCTCTAAATAATCTCTCGCTTCCTCTGCCGAGGATTCACTCATCAATCCAGCAACTGGCAGCGGATAGGATGCCTTTACCCTTCCTTCATCGTACACAAGCATTCCTCCGCCCATATCCTTTAGCGCATTAATTGCAGCTGCAATATCCTCTTCATTTGCTCCAATAGCGATTATGTTGTGGGCATCGTGGGCAACAGATGTGGCCACTGCACCTTTTTGAAGACCATACCCCTTGATATATCCTATACCAATATGCCCCGTGTTTTTGTGACGCTCAGCCACCACCACTTTTAGAATGTCCGCCTCAATATCTATCTTATTTGCAAATCCCTGCTTTGTAGTATAAAGCTGACCGTCCACAAGTCCGATGACAGGAGTCTCCTTGTCGTCCTCAAGCATCTCCTTAGTAATCACAGGCATATGAAATGTATTGTGGGAAAAATCCTTTAGGGATTGGGAAACATTTGCCTTGCACTTAGCTTGAAGATATTCATCTGTCATCAACATCCCCGATTTATAAACTCCTGCTATTTCAACAGACTTTACATCATTTAAAACAACAAAATCTGCCATGAATCCTGGTGAGATTGCGCCTCTGTCCCTGAGTCCAAAATAAGCTCCCGCTGTATAGGCCGCCATCTTATATGCCATGGCAGGCTCCACGCCCATGCCGATTGCCTTTCGAATAATGTGGTCGATATGCCCCTCCGCCATGATATCTCTGATATCTCTATCATCTGTACAGAACATACAGCGAGATGCGTATGGCTCTTTGCAAAGCCCAATCAGAGCCTCAAGATTTTGAGCGGCTGTGCCCTCGCGAATCATAATCCACATGCCAAGTCCAAGCTTTTCTATTGCCTCTTCCATGTTTGAACATTCGTGATCAGACAGCACCCCCGCCGCCACGTAGCCGTTTAGATGCTGTCCCGTCACAAGGGGCGCATGACCATCAATCATCAAATCATTTTGAATCGCAAGATATGTTTTATCAATAACATTACGATGTCTTTCAATAACTCCGTTTACATCCATCAATTCAGCGATACCGTATATACGATTATTGGTGAAGAATTGCTTCATATCCTCTGCCAAAATCTGCGCTCCGGACTCATCAAACTCGCAGGATGGAACACAAGAAGAAATCATAAAAAGTACGTCCATCGGCAATCCCGCTGATGCCTCTAGCATGTATTTGATTCCATCGACCCCCATAACATTTGCAATCTCGTGAGGGTCGGTAAGCACTGCTGTGGTACCATGCTCCAATGCCTCTTTGACAAATATCTCGGGAATAACTGTGGTGCTTTCGATATGAATATGCGCATCAATAAAGCCTGGCACAATAGTCTTACCTGTCATATTCAACTCTTCTTTGCCAGAATAATTTCCAATTCCAGCAAAGCTGCCATGGAATATAGCAATATCTGCCTTCTTGAACTGATTTGTAAATACGTCTAGATAAGTAACATTTTTCAGCACCAAATCAGCTAGCTTCTGCCCTGAAGCCACCTGCAAGAAATCCTCGTATTCATCTCTTGTGAAATTCTTCTGCTGATATCTCATAACTACACCTAACCCCAAAAAAACTTAAAAAAATTAATTCTGCAAGAAGTTGTAGATTCCTGTTTTTCATCAGGAAAACAGGAATCGTACTATACCTACTTTTTCATGAAATGTAAAAGTAGTCTGGCAAAGCCAGATTTCTGCTGGCAATTCCTTTTACCTCATCAAGTATTACTTTTGCTCATATTGAAGCAAAGTAATACTTTTTGTTCATATTTCACTTAAAATTGTGAAAAATAAGTATTAGTCAATCTCAAATCAGGGCATACTAATACTTTTCAGTTAATAATTCATCCAATTTCAGGAGTTTTTACTCACTTCAAGTATTACTGACCATACTATATTGATAATAGTAATACTTTCTTTGTATCCTGCAGAAAGTCAAAAATCTATAGATTATTGTTTTTCATCAGAAAAACAGGAATCGTACCAGACCTACTTTTTCATGAAATGGAAAAGTAGTCTGGCAAAGCCAGATTCTTGCGGACTTTTCCTTAAGTAGTCCGCAAGAAGTCCTAGGATATTATCTTTTATCGAAAAAACTCAAGAGATTAGTATCTAATCCCTTGAGTCATAGTATTTTTATTTGGTGAATGCCGAAAAGATATCTATACCAGCCGCCATCTTTTTCAGTTCATCAAGATGCTCTTGCATGTATTTTTCCAGCTGCTTTATCTCGATTTCAGCAAAGCCTTTGTTGGAAGTAATGGCGCACTCTGGGATACGCCCTTCAGCATCTCTGACGCCATCAGAAAAGGTGACAAAAGCATACTTCTCCCCCTCGTCATTTTGGCAAATGGCAGAAACTGACATGTTTAATTCCCCAGTATTATTGCTATTTTTTAGTATTTCTAAGGCTTGATTAATATCATCCTTAGAAACATCGAAATTCTCTCCCATAGGACTCCCCTCCATGGTTGTTATTTTCTGATTGCTGCTATTTCCCCCTCTAACCACTCAATAACATCATCTAAGCCTTCGCCCGTTTTGCCGCTAACGAAGAAAATCTTAGCCTCTGGATTCAGCTCTAAAATTCGCTCGGTAACCTTTTCCTTGCTGAAATCAAAGTATTCTAAGGTATCAATCTTGTTAATCAACACCACATCGCTCACTTCAAACATAAGCGGGTATTTGAGAGGCTTGTCGTCTCCCTCTGGTACCGAAAGAAGCATCAGGTTTTTGTCTGCCCCAACATCAAACTCTGCTGGACATACTAGGTTGCCAATGTTTTCTAATATAAGTAAATCAAGTTCTTTGGTATCATACTCAGCTAAAGCTCTAGATGTCATATCAGCGTCAATATGACAGAGCCCCATGTTGTGGATTTGGATAGACTGGATTCCCGTGGCATCTGCCACCCTCTGAGCATCTATGCTTGTCTCTATATCCACATCCATCTCACCGATTTTGTATTTATCTTTCATGCGATTGATAATTGCAGAAAGTGTAGTTGTCTTTCCTGAACCAGGTCCAGACATAACATTCAAAAAGAAAGTTCCCTGCCCCCTCATCTGACGACGTATGGAAGCCGCTGCCGCATCATTTTCTGCAAAAACACTTTCACCTATTTCAATAACCTTCACTTCGCTCATTGTAATAACCCCTAACTATGACTTTCGCTAGCAGAAAAAGGAATTGCCAGCAGAGATACCATTTTGTAATTTTATACTCTTTAGATTCTTTTTTATTATACTTCATGCGATATAAAAAAATAAAGCCGAATTGTAAAAGGATTGAAGCTGATTATTAATGGCAGGTCTCAACTTCTATCGCCGAGACACATCTTTCACGCTAAGTGTGTTTTTTACCTTATAGGATTAGGGTGTCAAAAGACAGTGTGTTTTGACACCCTAATCCTATAAGGTAAAAAAGCCGACACCAAAAAGTGTCGGCCAAAAGTTCATGTTTTAAGCAAAGCTCGTTTATTTTTCAGGTGATGTGATTGCTTTTCTAACAACACCCTTTGGATCTTTTACAAGTAAGTATACAACCCAAATCACGAATGCCAAAGCAATAACTGATAATCCCAAGAAAGTATCGTTAATCATATCCTCAAGTGCAGGAGCAAAGTACTCTGCGCCAAGCTCTGCATACTCAAAGATTGCATCTACAAACCACATGATTGAAGCGCCCCAGAACATAAACATAAGGACACCAAGCTTCATATTATCGTCTTTACGATTATACCAAATAATTGTTGTAATAACTGCTGCAAATACTGTTAATAACAATGTCATGACTTTTCTCCTTTATAATGTTGTTTTAGATGTTGCTGGTCTTTTAACAATGATATCAGCTGTAATACACATAGCAATCCAAATTACTGTAATAAGCACAGCCATTGAAACTCCAACTGTAGACATTTCATGAAGCATCTCTGCCTTGTCAGCAGGATCTGACATAGCTGTTAAAAATGGGAAGAATGGTACTACCTCTCCATGCCAAAGATGCTCAAATGCTAAAAGAATAGAGCCTCCCCATAATAGTTTTGATAACCAACTAAGCTTTCTAGAAAATGGAATCTTTGTAGCATCACTGTGAGTGCTAGTTCCATTTTGCTCTTTCTTAGCTTCTACCTTTTTAACGATTTCTGTAACGACTCCTTCGCCAGCAGGAACTAAAAAACATGCCATAATTACATCCTCCTATTTAATACTCTAAAAACAAACTAATTATATCAAGAACAGGTCTTGAAATAAATATCAAATAAATTTATAGGCGTTCAAACAAATATTGATAACGGTCTAAGCATTACCAAGCTCCGCCGCCTCCGCCGCCAGAGCCGCCACCTGAAAATCCACCTCCGGAGAACCCACTTCCTCCAGAATTAGAATATGGTGATGTGGCTATAGCCGCAGTTTCATGAGTCATCATGCGATTAAAGTCGTGGTTGAAGCTATGCATGTTAAATGGCATTGCTCCCACATACCAGATTGGATCTGCGACTGGAATCTGAAGCTGCTCGAATCTCTTTATCCAAACATTTGATAATCCTAACGCATATGCGAATCCTAAGATATCAAAGAAATAGTTTGGATTCTCGTTGCATAACATTGTTAGCTTATCTAGCTCTGCGGTTTTGATAAAGTTTCTGAAACCGAGCACTCTACCATAAATTGGCATATTATCCTCGGTACGTTGCATCTTTCTGGCTGCTGCAAATCCAACCGCAAAGGTTAATACGCTAGCTAATACTGCGCCAACCACAGTGGCACCCAAAGCAAATTTTGAAAGTGCTGTAGTTCCTGCTATAGCAAGCAGTGAAAGAAGCCATGTGCCAACATTGCTGAAGGCAGAAGTTAATGCTGCCACAACAGATAATACAATACCTATAATTATTCCAATGAATGCAAAATCTATTGGGTTGTGACCTATACAGGTTAAATCCAAGGCTAATACAGCAAAACAAATAACTAGAGCAAGCAAAAATGTAAATATCATTCTTGCAACGGATTTTTTGTCAAATTGTCCGCCTGCCTTAAGTCCTATGTAGGAATTGATGCCTGCAATTGTTGTATAAAACTTTTCTTTTGTCAGTTGCTTTTCAGTGACAACAGTGCCAACAACAGCGTCGGAAAACATTCCTTCAAGGAAGGTTCTCTCCTCTTTCTTCAGCCCTGAAAAATCGCTGTTCAAAAGTTCGAATTCGTATTTACCCTTGCTCTTTTGATGGATTTTAATAAATCCCTTGTTGGCAAGATAAGGCAATAGCGATATAGACTTTGTAGGAGTAACGCCAGTGTATACCATCTCCACCTCGACAGGTGTCATGTCATCTGGAGGATAAAACTCCACCACTTCAACTGGGCGCTGACCTGGCTTATAGATAATTGCCAATCCCCCAAGTATAGTCAGTATGATAAATCCAATATATCCCTTAAGAGAATTGTCTTTAAATATAAAGTAGCCCTCCGGCAGCTCCGCGCGAATTGTGATTCCTTCCTGTGGAAGAAGTGAATTCTTGTACTCGCCCTTAATCACGTTGTTATCAACTGTGGATGTAAGGTACTCCTGACGATATCCTGCCTCGCCTAAAACACCAACAGAATAACCTATGGTTGATTCATCAAAGTCCTTTGGCATTTTGATTGTCCATGAAACATGGTCGATATAACACTGCCACATGGTACCCACAATATTAAAGTATAATTCATCCTTGTCCTTAAGTGGATCAGGCGTATAAATGGTATATCTGTAGCTTATTTCGTAATTTCTTTCACCAACATATTCTTTGCTAGATGAACCGATTTTAATTGAGGTAACAGATTTGCCGTCTTTATATTCTGTGGATTTCTCGGCGATATGATCGTTGGCATCATCGGAATTAACCTTTATCTTTGACACCCTAGCCTTCATTTTGTCCCTGGTGCCATCCTCACGGATTCTCACATGGTTTCCAATGAAATCACGAGTAGGACCATGATGAGGCTCATTGAACTGATAGACATAGGTCTCCTCTATATCATAGGTATTATCCTCATTTACCGTGATATCTACATCTAAATCCTTGATGTAATAATCTTCTTTACTAGCAAATGCGTGGGCTGTGGCGGATGTTGTCACTAGTCCCGCAACCACTACAGCAAGGGAAAGAATTCTCAGTAATTTCTTTTTCATATCTAGAATTCCACCTTTACATTCTCACGCTCAGCCGAATCAGAAACCTCGAAGAAAGTAAACTTCGTAAAGTTGCCGATCCCTGCAATAATAGAAGTTGGGAAGAGCTGAATCTTTGTGTTGTATGTCTTTACTGTTCCATTGTAGTACTTACGAGCGTTTGCAATATCATCCTCGATTGCCTTTAAAGAATTCTGCAAATCGATGAAGTTTGTATTTGCTTTTAAATCTGGATAGCTCTCAGCTAAGGCAAATAAGCTCTTTAAGGTTGTAGTCAACTCGCCCTCAGCCTTTGCTATCTCTGCTTGATTTCCAGATGCATATGCACTGTTTCTTGCGGCAACTACCTTTTCAAGAGTCTCTGCCTCATGCTTTGCATAACCCTTTACTGTAGAAACAAGATTTGGTATAAGATCAAATCTCTTTTTCAAGTAAACATCCATTGTAGAGAAGCCTTCCTCTACCTGTGTGCGAAGCTTTACAAGTGAGTTGTAAGTGCCTATAGCCCACAACAAAATCAACGCCAATACAGCAATAATAGTAATTACAACCATTTTAAAATCCTCCTCATGTGGTTTATATATATTAAGCTTGATGCTTAATTGTTTTCTACATAAATCTTTCCATCACTTCGGTTGTGTGCATGGAAAGAATACCTGCGCCAAATGCTTCCATTATCTCGGTATAGCTATCATCTATGAACATGATTTCATCCATGCTAAATCCATCGCGCTCGGCTATCATCTTCATAATAAGAACCTTTTTGTGGCGAGACTCAGTAGAAATCAAATCACCGTGATGCTCGAATATTCCTGGATAGCATTCCTTAAGTCTGTTGAACTTTGAATTGTATTCAAAGGAATTGCTACACTCTGTCAATCCGTAGATTTTTACCCCGTGATTAAAAAACATATCGTCTATCAGATTCTTGACACCGCGAGGTGCCTGACACCTGATGTACGCATTGTTGTTGATGTTGTACTTGAGCCAATCATCCGCATCTTCGAACCCGACGATTCGCTTGCCCATATCGTTGTACATCTTAAGACACAACAAGGTATTATCTACGTCCCCAAACAAAACCCTTATCTTATTAAGCTTTTCCTGCATAAACCCCTCCCAAAATTTGACGATTCTTGTTTATCGATAAAACAAGGAACTGCACTAGGTTTATATTATCATTTTATGGGATAAATGGGAACAATAATGCCCTTAAACTACATTATAAAATGGTGGTCGTAATCTAGCTTTTTCTTGCACATCATCAGACAATCTACCAAAAGGATTGCAACCGAAATCCAGATTGTCCTGATTCCAAATTTCATAGATAGAATACCGCCCAAGCCAGCGCCGACTGCAAAAATAAAAATTATGACGTAGTAATGAATAGCCTTTTTGAGCTGCTCCTTATCATGCTCCCGTATATATATCGAAAGACTCTCGGTGCCGCTGCGGAGATTTCCGATGCACATGGTGCTGGCATATCCGTATCCATGAACCGTTCTAAATGTCTGCACCTGCATGGAGCAAGATAAAGAAACCAAAATATTTGCCAGCATATCGTATTCGTTAGGCAAGAATCCAACGATTAGCAGCAATATCATCTCTAATATAAGCACAATCTGTCTCCAGTGGATTCGCTTCTCGTGCTTGAACTTGTGCCCAATCTGCTCTGCTAGGATAATTCCCGTGGCGAAGGCCATGATAGGTAAAAGATATTGGATTGCCTGCGCCAGCTGTCCCAACATAAAATGCTGGCTCATCAAAATCACATTTCCCGTCTGGGCGTTAGCAAACACCTGCCCACGAACGTTGTAGGTGTAGGCATCCTGCAATCCGCCTGACAGTGATAACAAGGCGCTCAATCTAAAGCTTTCTGAGGTTTGATTCTTAGTCATACATTTTCCCCTTATTAACTAACATCTTATTTTGAATTCTACAAGATTAACTAGGAAAAATTTCAATAGAAATGTTGTTGATTTTACTTACTTTTATGAATATGTTGTTGTATAAGACAAATTAATATAGTATATTTCTCTTAGTTTAATAGGAAATCTTCAGGGCAAGGTGCGAAACTATTCGTTTCAATTCCTGACCGGCGGTATAGTCCGCGAGTCCTTCGGGACAGAACTGGTGCAATTCCAGTACCGACAGTATAGTCTGGATGAAAGAAGATACGCTTATATCTTTTTTAGCATGCACGCCCTGATTCGTCAGGGTTATTTTTTTGCTTAAGTTTTAGCAGCAAACTCTTTCTTATTGCTTTATATCAGATTAAAAGGAAGTCTTTTATAGGGTATTTTAATATTGAAGATTTCTAAATAAAGGTTTTAGGAGGTGCCCATGAGCACAAAAGAAATTTCAAACAACAAATCATCAGTATCTTTAGCTAGGAAAATTGCTGTAGGCGCGATGCTATCTGCAATTGGATGTATCCTGATGTTTATTAGCACAGCAACCCCTGTTGCGCCAGATTTTTTAAAAATCGATTTATCAGACCTTCCTGCACTTTTGGCTTCTTTCGCCTTAGGTCCTCAATGGGGAGTTCTCGTTGCTTTAGTTAAAAACTTATTACATCTTCCTGCAACAACTACTTCTGGCATAGGAGAATTATCAAATTTTATTCTATGTTCGTCATTTGTAATTCCAGCCGGACTTATTTACAGCCTTAAGAAAACTAAAAAAGTCGCTATCATAAGCGTTTTCATAGGTCTTATAATTATGTCTGCAATGGCTTTACCATCAAACTTATATGTGATTTATCCATTGTATTACAAGATTGGTTTTGCAAAAGAAGCACTTATCGGATTGTATGCAGAAATAGCCAACAAGGTATTCCCATTTATGAATCTTGATAACTCAATCGCAAAGTGCATCCTTTATTTCAATGTGCCTTTCACATTTGTAAAGGGTCTGCTTTCAACTATTATTGCAATTCTAATCTATCAGCCACTTCGCCCACTACTTAAGGGTAAGAACTAATTTATACAAATTAAAATATCAATTATATTAGAGCTATCTACTATGTGCCAATCACATTATAGATGGCTCTTATATTTTATTATCTTTAAACATCATCATCATTTCATTGGTCAAGCTATAATCCATAGGTTGAAGCTCGATATCTTCTCGCATCACCCACTGGGCATATTTTAGCTCGTTTTCATCCATAGTGATGCTGTCATCTCCATCAACATCACAGTAATATCCCAACAGAATATCGCTTGCGATTCCCCAAGGCTGAGATTTGTAATAACGAATATTTTTCACCTTGAGGCCGGCCTCTTCCATCACTTCACGAGCTACTGTTTCTTCCATTGTTTCTCCGATTTCAGTAAAGCCCGCCACAAGTGCATTAAAGCCCAAGCCATTGCGATACTTGGTAAGAAGAAGCTTGTCGCCATTTGTAACTCCAACTATCACCGCAGGATTGATGCGCGGATAGATGATGTTGCCACACTTTGGACAGACTCTAGCTCGCTCGGTCTTTGAGTTTTCGTTTTCTGCACCACATCTGCCGCAATACTTTGTAGTTAAATACCATTCAATCAGCTGATACGCTGTGAATGCAGCAAATACATAATGTTTAGGAGAAAGATAAGACCTTCTAATGGCTCTCATATCGTAAAAAGAGTATCCACTTAAACTCTCAAATCTATCTGCAATATCAACACCATCAATTACATCCGTATTTGCGTAGTCAGAATTCTTGTAATCAAACCAATAAAAATAATCTTCATCATCGATAGAAAACAGATACACAGTCTCCATCTGACAATCAAAATCTTTGTATTTTGGGTAGGTTATCGTGGCACTTTCCTCATCTATCTTTAACAAAAACTTTCCTGAATCATACACCAAAATGATGCTTTCTGGCTGTAGATGCGCATCCAACCTATAGCTATTATTTAGTTTCTTTGGATAAATATCTTGAATCATTTTTCTTCCTCGTCATACGCAAATCCTGCGTAATTTATTACAAAAAATCGGGATTTGTTATTCTCAAAAGGACACCTCAAAGGGTGCCCTTATACTATAAATATTAATGATTTTTTAACGCATATGCGATATTTACGGCGTGATCGGCGCATCGTTCCAAGTCGGTAACCATATCAGAGAAAATTACTCCAGCGATAGGCTCGCACTTGTTTTCCATAAGCCTCTTGATATGATGGTTGATAAGCTGCTTCTCTTGCTTGTCCACCTTCTTTTCAATCTTCTCGATTTTCTCAAGATTCTCATAATTCTCTGAAGCAAATGTTTCAAGAGCAAGGTTGACAACTTCCATAGAATTGTTGGCCATATCTGAAAGCTCTTTGCTGGCCTTTTTGGAAAGCTTAGTCTTTTTGCTTTTCATTCTAGAAGCATACTCGATGATGTTTTCCGCGTGGTCGGAAATACGCTCTATATCTGTAACTGCAATTGTAATTGCAGATATTCTACGCAGGTTGGCAGGTGTTAAATCTAAGGCCTGAAGCTTAACCATAGCATCTTGAATAGCATGATTCAAAATATTAACTGTCTCTTCTCTTTGCTCAACATCTTCAACCTTTTCAGGTGAATAGTCAAAGAAACAATCGATAGCTTTTTTAAAGTTTTCAGATGCTATAGTACCCATACGTGCTGCCTCAAGCTGCGCCTGATGAATAGCCATGTTTGGTGGCACATTGTTGACCTGAGTCATGTAAACAAGCTGTCTGTCCTCAGCCGCCTGCTTTTCTTCTGGAAGCCTTGGAATAAACATGTATGTAAGCTTGATAATCTTGTCCGTAAATGGGAAGATTATGCAAACTGCAAGTATAGCAAATATTGTGTGGGTGTTAGCTATCTGTCTACCAGGATCAGTTGATGTAGCCTGAATCCACTTAAGCAACGGCGTAAAGTTGATAATAACTATAATTACCAGTGCTCTGATTATATTAAACAACAGGTTCAAAATAGCTGATCGCTTACCATTACGGTTGGCTGTAAGTGCTGCCAAAAGGTTTGGTGTAACAGAGCCGATAGCTGCACCAATGATAAGATATACTGCAACGTCGTATTCCAAAAGCCCTTGGATAACAAACGCCTGGAAGATAACTGTCGCAGATGATGAACTCTGCAAAAGAGCAGTAAAAGCAATACCAAATAATAAAGCTATAAATGGATTGCGAAGTGTTCTAAGGAAATTAACAAAAACCGCTGATTCTGAAAGAGGCTTAATTGCTTCCTTCATTATAGTAATACCTTGAAAAAGCATACCAAAGCCCATGATAACCGAGCCAATATGCTTGGTAAGATTGTTCTTCATGAACAAATACATTACTGCACCAATAAATAGCAAAAATGGTGTAAATGTAGCAATATTAAAAGCTGTAATTTGTGCAGTGATTGTGGTACCGATGTTGGCACCTAAGATAACTCCAATCGCCTGAGCCAGTTTCATCATGCCTGAGTTAACAAAGCCGATAACCATGACATCTGTCGCTGAAGAGCTTTGAACGAGAACCGTCATTACGAGTCCAACAAAGACTGCTACGAACTTGTTAGTTGTAGCCTTCTCGAGAATAACCTGTAGATTGTCGCCACAGCTGTTTTTAAGACCTGTGGACATAATAGACATTCCAAATAAGAACAGACCTACACCGCCTAGCAGTGATAAGAATTGTGCTATGTTCATTCTTTTCTCCTTCTACCGTACTTTTCCTTCATGAAAAGTAAAAAACCTAATCCTTCTCTCTCTTGTCCGAAACCATCATAACAAATAATATGGCGAATGTCTAAGCTTTTCTTATAAGGATGTATTACTTAACAATAATCATCCTAAATATATGCCTTTATAAAAATACCGTCTTCACGATATTCTTCAGAGATTAATTCTCCGTTTTCACGGATTTGTGCGATGCTTGCCGCCTCTTCATAAGGCACCAATTTTTCGATATATTCCATCCCTCCTCGAAGGAGCTCAGCTAATATCTCTCGAACTCTGTCTAATCCTTTACCTGTCTTGATAGATGTATGAACAGTATAATCTGCTCTCAAATCGTGATAGTCATGCTCATCAACCACCTTATCTACCTTGTTAAAAATAGTTACGATAGGCTTGTTTGTAACGCCAAGCTTATCCAAGGTCTCATAAACAATCTCCATCTGTCTATCCATCTGCGGATTGCTCACATCAACTACGTGGATGATATAATCAGCGTACTTTGCCTCTTCAAGTGTACTCTTAAACGCATCCACCAAATGATGAGGAAGCTTTCTAATGAATCCAACTGTATCTGTCAAAAGAATCTTTTGGTCATTATCTAAAAGCAGCTCTCTTGTTGTAGGATCTAACGTTGCAAACAACGCATCCCACTCCAAAATATCTGCATCTGTAAGCTTGTTTAAAAGGGATGATTTACCGGCATTGGTGTAACCAACAATTGCCGCCACTGGCACACCGTTGCGCTGTCGCTTTGAACGGGTGATTTCGCGATGAGAAACCACGTCGCTCAGTTCTTTCTTAAGCTGTGTGATACGGCCTGCGATAAGACGCTTGTCCATCTCAAGCTTTTTCTCACCAGGTCCACGGGTACCGATGGCTCCGCCACCGCCAGCAGCAGTACCGCCCACTCTAGACATGTTCTTACCAAAGCCAGTAAGTCTTGTCATCTCGTATCTGAGCTGAGCCAGCTCAACCTGAATCTTACCTTCTGCTGTGCCTGCCCTAGCTGCAAATATATCTAATATAATGAGGGTTCTATCCATAACCTTGGTATCCAAAGCATCTGCAAGATTGCGCATCTGCGCTGGAGTGAGCTCGTCATCACATACTATTCCAGTAGCTCCTGTCTCCCAGATTAAATCTGCAATCTCTTCCACCTTGCCTGTACCCACGTATGTACCAGGATTGCGGCGCTCCAAGTTTTGCATTATCTGCCCTACCACCTGCGCGCCAGCAGTCTGACAAAGCTCCGCCAATTCTGTAATCGAATCCTTGGCCTCCGCCTCGTCTCCCTCGTTGACTGCCACAAGTATTACTTTTTCTATAATCTTCTCTGTATTTACCATCTACTGCTTCCTATTCTATAATATCCACTCATATTGTAGCATATTTTTGGACCTAGGGG
The DNA here is from genome assembly GCA_002309345.1 of Pseudobutyrivibrio sp. UBA1225. Classification (GTDB taxonomy): domain Bacteria; phylum Bacillota; class Clostridia; order Lachnospirales; family Lachnospiraceae; genus Pseudobutyrivibrio. The sequence goes on along the minus strand of DBWZ01000091.1, from coordinate 86,321 downwards.
ACGGGGTTAGTGGTCCAAAATAAAAATGGACCACTAACCCCGTCCCCTAGGTCCATTATTGACTGCCATTTAAAAAAATGCTAAAGTTCTCTTGAAAAATATGAATGGAGATTTTATATGTTTTACAATGAAGTTGTTAACGAGTGGGGCGAGCTTACTTACGTCCCAACATTTCTTGGCAAGGCTGTTCTTGTAGCAATTCTACTTGTTTTACTTGGCTTGTCACTTGTTATAGTCAAGAATCGTGAAAACTACTCTAAACGTTCAGTTGCTATTTCCACTAAACAGTTGACTTTCAGCGCAATGGCTATAGCACTTGGCTTTATACTTTCAACTTATTTCAAGTTTTCACCACTTCCTACTGGCGGTGATATTACATTCTTTTCAATGCTTGTCATCTGCCTTCCAGCTTATTGGTATGGTATTGGGCCGGGCATAATTACAGGTGTAGCTTTTGGTTTATTAAACCTTATTATGGATCCTTATGTAATTCATCCTGCACAGCTTGTAGTTGATTACTTTTTAGCCTTCGGTGCACTTGGTTTGTGTGGAATCTTCCACAATTCTAAAAACGGTTTGCTCAAAGGTTATATCGTAGGTGTGATTGGCCGATACGTATTTGCGGTTATTTCCGGATGGATATTCTTTGGATACTATGCATGGGACGGATGGGGAGCACTTCCATATTCCCTTGTTTACAATATGTCATATATTTTACCTGAGGCTGCCGCTACTGTAATTCTTTTAGCTATTCCAGCCATCAGAAAGACTATGATTCAATTAAAAGATATGGCCACATCCTAGCTTTATTTGAATTTATTTTCCAGCTAACAAAAAGCTACTACTCAAATCTACTAATGTAGATATGATGTAGTAGCTTTTTATTGTTCCCCTATTTTTTCTTTGAATCAATATTAGCTTATTTAAACTTCACTGCGGTTCCAAATGCAAGCACTTCTGCTGCGCCCTGCATTACAGAAGATGATGAATAACGCACGCCAACAACTGCATCTGCGCCTAACGCTGTTGCTTCATCAACCATACGCTTTGTCGCAATCTGTCTTGCCTCGGTCAACATATCTGTGTAGCTCTTAATTTCGCCACCGACAAGTGTCTTCATGCCAGCCATAAAATCCTTTCCAAAATTCTTTGACTGTACGATTGTTCCTCTTACTAAACCTAAAACCTCGTATTCCTGTCCCGGAATATTCTCAATACTTATCAGCTTCATTTAACTCACCTCCGTCAATTTCTTTAAGTCTTTGAACTAATGATACACATACTCCCACTATGGTAGCAGCCAGTATTGTTATGATAATAATAATGTATCCTATAGGTGTCGAATCGTCCATCCGACTTGTATAAATCACTGTACCTATGGATAACAGCATCAGAATTATCCATACTAAAGCTGCTATTTTGGGACCTCGTTTTGCTCTTTTAACATCCACTCTTTTGATGTCCATAAAGCTTACGCCTCCCTTCTCAAGGCGTTCCATATCTTCCAAGTATTTCTCAGCATCCATTGTTTCTATGTCTTCGTTTGATTCAATGATTTCCTTACACATCTGCGAAAGCACATCCATCTCGGCTTTCTTTTTAGAGATAGCTTCGATATGATTGTTCAGGCAGGCTGTGATTGAAATACTATTGTCTTGGAGCTTTCTAATCTCCTCTAGAGGAACCTCTAACTTTCTAAAGAGCTTTATCTTGTTTAGACACTTAACATCTTCCATATTGTAATCGCGATAGCCATTATCGCTATTGCGATTTGGACAAACAAGCCCTTGGTCCTCATAGAATCGAATATTCTTTTTTGTAATTCCAACTAGCTCTTCTACTTGGTAGATTTTCATGACGCCTCCAAAATGTTCGTAAAGATTTGGCCTAATCTTTTATTTAGATGGGATGTCTCTTTCTCATCTACGTAAAATATAAACCTTCCACAAGGTGGAAGGTCAATAAATTTCCCGTTTTTTTTAAAATTTATTTTAAAAAATAATTTCGATATCCATAGATGTCTCTATTGGTTCACTGCCAGTCACTATATCGTAGTCTAAAAGAATCTTTATATTATCCTTCATCTCTATCACCTGATAATGTCTAGTGTAGATTTGAATGGATAAATCTCCCATTGATGTGCCGTATCTATTGACGGTCTGCTTGCCAGGGATTAGTTCTAGCTTTGAATTTAGGGCGCCCCTTTGAGTCATTGTAAGATTCTTTCTATCAAAAGAAATAAGACAATCGATTTCGCCGTCCTCGGTATTTCTTTTGTAGGTCAAAAAACGCCTGCCCTCTCTGTCCATGAACGACCCTTGGTAGGACTCTTGATTTTGCTCAGTTTCGTCCCCCATCTTCTGTCTAGACTTAAGGTGAATAGTACATTTATTTCCAGCCATAAAAATTCCTATCTATTATTTTTGCTCGCGGATTACTTCACGAACAGCATTGATCTGATTTGCAAGATGTGTATGCATGATATCCTTGAGGAAATCCACATCTCGTCTGTCGAAGCCTTCGATTATAGATTTGTGCTCTGCGATGAGTTGCTGATAAACAGAAGGATTCTTGACGTATTCATAGCGATAGCGATACATCTGCTCTCTGGCAGAGTTGATAATATTTTCAAGCTTTGGATTGGCTGCCGCAGAGTAGATTACATCGTGGAATGCTTCGTCAGCCTCTACTATTCGGCGAACATCGTCTGTTTTAGTAGCATCCTCAAACGCCTTCATAGCTTCCTTGAGCTCCACGAATTGTGCATCTGACATCCTCTTGCAGGCACAAACTACAGCAAGCGCATCTAACGCATCGCGTACTTCTAGCACATCCTGTAAGTCTTTTTCAGTCATCTTGGCAACTTGAGCACCCTTGCGAGGAATAGTAACAGCAAGCCCCTCCTGTTCAAGCATTCTGATTGCCTCACGAATAGGGGTACGACTAACGCCAAGTCGATTTGCAAGATGCATTTCCATCAATCTTTCTCCTGGCTTTAACTCACCCTTTAAAATAGCCTCACGAAGAGTATTAAATACTACATCACGAAGTGGTAAATAATCATCCATTCTAAGTGTAAGATTTTCAGTCATTTGTTCTCCTCCCTAAGACTAGTTCTTGTTGTTGAATAAGGTTGTAAGATACAGCTGTTTTACCATGCCGGTCGCCGTAAGAGCTTCCTTTGCCGCTCTGGCAGTCTTGTTGTCTTCGAAAAAGCCAAAAACTGTAGGACCGCTACCGCTCATCATAGCGCCGACCGCTCCATTATCCATCATATTCTTTTTGATATCCGAAATAACAGGATGCATTGGGATAGTAACTTCTTCTAAAACATTGCCCATGTGAGAGCAGATGCTATGCAAATCCTTTGCCTTAATATCATTGATAAGTTGATCTATATCTGGATGTGACACCGAATCAAACTTGGAATCCAAAGCTTCGTATACCTGCTTGGTTGAAACCGATATGCCAGGTTTGGCTATAAGCACTGGACACTTGACCATTGGTGGAAGTGGACTTAAGACCTCGCCGATGCCCTCAGCAAGAGCTGTCCCACGCATGACGCAGTATGGAACATCCGCGCCTATCATAACTCCCCGGGACATAAGCTGCTTGCGTGACAAGCCAAGTCCAAACAATCTATTTAATCCAAAAAGTACCGCTGCCGCATCAGTAGAGCCGCCTGCCATGCCGGCTGCAACTGGGATGTGTTTCTCCAACTGAATGTTGACGCCTTGCTTTATATTGAACTCTTCTATAAGAAGTTTTGCTGCCTTGATACAAAGATTGTCATCATTTACCGGAAGGAAATGCAAATTGGAAGACATGCTAATAGAACCGTCTGCAGTCTTGGAAATTGCAAGCTTATCAAAGAGATTGACCGTCTGCATAATCATGCGAACCTCGTGGTATCCATCGTCGCGAATGCCTGTAACATCAAGACCTATATTAATTTTAGCAAGAGCTTTTATGTCTATTTTATCCATCTCGTACTCCGATGTATTTTGTATTTCTTTGCATTTTGTATTCAATTGCATTTAAAATTTTAACAAAGTTGCCACACATTTACAAGGATTTTGTATTAAAATAAATACAATCTAAGGGTGAAATTTTATCAATAACCGTCCGATAATAAGAATAGGAAAAGGATTTCCATATGGTTTAGTAGTATTTTAACCAGCAGAACAAGGAGGTTTATCTATGGATGTTAATACTTTAAGTAACGTATCTTCAAATGTTGCGACCACTTATACAAAAGCAACAGATTCTGATAATTCCGCAAAGAAAGCTCCAGAAGTTCAAGAAAAACAAGCTACTGAAAATTCATCTAAGTTTTCCGAGGCCGCAGCTGTATACGAGAAGTCTACAGACGATGCAGTTGTAAAGTCTGAGGAATACGCTAAAGCTGATCGTTCTGCTCTTATTCAGCAGCTCAAAGATGATCAGGAAAAGATGAAAAATAATCTAATGGAAATAGTTATGAAATCCATTAGTGGTCAGGGCAATGCTTTCGCTATCGCTTCTGAAGATGATATGTGGAAATTCTTGGCATCTGGCGAATTTAAGGCTGACGCTGATACAATCGCAAAAGCTAAGGAAGATATTTCCGAAGATGGATACTGGGGCGTTAATCAGACTTCAGATCGTATCGTAGATTTTGCAATTGCACTTTCAGGCGGAGATAGCTCAAAGGCTGACGAGCTTCTTGATGCATTCAAGAAGGGCTACGAGCAAGCAACAGGTGTCTGGGGTAAGGATTTACCAGACATCACAAAAGACACCTACAAGGCTGTAGAAGAAAAATTCCAAGCATGGAAGGAAGGAACCTACAAATCAGGCGCTTCTTCAAGCAACACTACTGTTTCAGCTGAGCAGGCCATCGTAACCGAAGGATAATTCAAAAATTAAATATCAAAAGGAGCTCTGAATATAGAGCTCCTTTTTCATTGTGTCCTCTTCTATTGATTTAATTAACGAGCGCCCTTGTCGTAAGGAATACCTTCCGCCTTTGGAGCACGTGATTTCTGTGATGTAAATGCAAGTACAAGCAATGAAACGATGTATGGGAACATGTTGTATACAGTTCCTGAAATAGGAAGCTTGTGCAAGAAACCGATTCCCATGTATACATTTGAAAGTGATCTGAACAAAGCGAATAAAACTGCAGCACCAGCAATTCGCTCTGGCTTCCACTGACCAAAGATCATAACTGCAAGAGCAAGGAAACCTGCGCCAGCAACACCATAATCGAAATGCCATGTCGAGTTGGCAGCTGCGATGTAGATGATACCTCCCAAACCGCCGAGGAAACCTGACATTAAAACACCGATGTATCTCATTGCGTATACGTTGATACCAACTGAATCTGCCGCCTGTGGATGCTCGCCACAAGCGCGGATTCTAAGTGCAAGCTTTGTCTTGTAGAAGAAGAAGATTGCACAAATCAACAAAACTGCTGCTACAACTATGAACCAACTCAGCTGTAGCTTGCCAATCTTGAACATAAATGCGTTGTGACCTTTGACGTAATCAAGCTTGGCTGAAAAATCTGTTCCCTTTGATCTGCTAACATTAAATGCCTTGATAATAACAGTCGCAGATGCTGTCGCAAGCATATTCAAGGCTGTTCCGATAAGAGTTTGATCAGCCTTAAAGTTAATGCAGGCAACGGCTATGAAAAGTGACGATAGCATGCCGGCAACAGCCGCTGCAAGTAACGTCAAAACTATAAGCGTAACCTTTGAGGTGCCTGATGGGAGAAGTACCATTACTATAGCGCCGCTCATGGCACCAAATACCATTATTCCCTCTAGACCAAGGTTAATGATACCGCTTCGCTCTGAGAACATACCGCCCAAAGCTACTAGGATAAGTACTGCTGTGAAAATGAGTGTGTATTGAATAAGTAATGCCATCTTTTACACCTCCTTTTCTTCAGCTTTTTTAGCTGTGTCATCAGGCTCGGTGCTTGCCTTGACCTTCACCTTGCCAGGTTTATTAAGTATTGTCTTAAAGAATAAAACAAATCCGCACAGATAAATGATTATTGAAACCATAAGATCTGCAACCTGTGGGTTGTAATAATTGGTGTTAAGATATTGTCCGCCCAGTGAGATGTACTCAACAAACAAACCTGAGATAATTGCTCCGATTGGATGTAAGCCACCGAGGAAAGCAACTGCTATACCTGAAAATCCCATACCAGGAACAGATGATGAAATAACATATCGCTCAACACCAGTCAGATAATATAATCCTGCAGCCATTCCGGAAATCGCACCAGAAATAACAAGTGTAAGTATGATATTTCTTTTTGCATTCATTCCAGCGTATTTTGCTGCATCTCTGTTATGTCCAGTAGCCTTTAGCTCATAACCGAAAGTGGTTTTGTTTAATACTATGAGGATTATTATAGCTACTATTATTGTGATTGGAATGGCAATTGTCATATAGTCGTTGCCACCAAAAAATTCTTTCATAAATCCTGGTAATAGACCAGATGGATTTTTATCTTTGATGTCGTAGGTCTCAGACTTACTAACATTCATACATGATGGAAGTCCAATGATGATGTTACAGATATAAAGACCTATCCAGTTAAGCATGATACCTGCAATAACTTCGTTTACATTGAATAAGGCCTTGAACAAGCCTGCCAACAAGCCCCAAACAGCTCCAGCTACTATAGCAGCAAGGATGCAAAGAATCCAGCTCCACTTTAGAGCAAGTGATGTGTAGATACATGCTATGATACCCACTGTATACTGACCTGCCACACCAATGTTAAATAAACCAGCCTTGTAAGCAAAAAGAATAGCTTCAGCACAAAGAATCAATGGTACTGATTTAACAATGAATGAGCCCATATACTTCATCAAAGTAGTATGACTAGCCATTCTAAACTTGAAGAAGTTGGTAAGAATAGCTTTCATTCCCTCGCCAGCATGATCTGCATTCATGCAAAGCAAAATAACATATCCTATAAGAATACCAAGCACCGCACACAATATCGAAGCAAGTAATGTCTGCACGCCTGGTCTCTTCAAAAAGCTTGTTTTTTCCATTACTATGCCTCCTTTCCTGTGTCACGCTTAGCACCTGACATGTATAGTCCCAATTCCTGAAGAGTTGTCTTCTTTGGGTCAACCTCGCCAACGATTTCGCCCTCGTACATAACAAGAATTCTGTCGGAAAGGTTCATAACTTCATCTAGTTCTAGAGAAACAAGAAGGATTGCTTTTCCGTTGTCTCGTTCCTTAACAATCTCCTTGTGGATATATTCGATAGCACCGACATCCAAGCCTCGAGTAGGTTGAACAGCAACCAAAAGCTCGTGATTTCTATCCATCTCTCGAGCAACGATAGCCTTTTGCTGGTTACCACCTGACATTGAACGAGCCTTTGTCTTGGCACCCTGTCCTGAACGAACATCAAAAGCCTCTGAAAGCTTGTCAGAATACTTTCTCATTTCGCCTTTACGAAGCATACCATGTCTTTGGAACGCTGGCTCAAAGTATCTTTGAAGAATCATATTTTCTTCTAGGGTATAATCAAGCACCAATCCATGCTTATGTCTATCCTCAGGGACATGGCTCATACCATGTGTGTTTTTGTAGCGGATTGATTTTTTGGTGATATCCTGACCGCAAAGAGTAATCTTCCCGTCAGAGATATCATCAAGTCCGGTAAGAGCTCCAACAAACTCTGTCTGACCGTTACCATCGATACCCGCTATACAAACTATTTCGCCTGCGCGAACATCAAAGGATACATCATGAACAGCATCTTTAGAATGAAGCTTGCTTTTTACGCAAACATTTTCAACCTTAAGAACTTCATCTCCTGGATTAGCTTCTTCTTTTTCGACAGCAAAATTAACCTTACGTCCAACCATCATAGACGAAAGCTCTTCCTTTGATGTATTTGCAACCTCAACAGTGCCGATGTACTTGCCCTTTCTAAGAATTGAGCATCTATCAGCAACCTGCATAATTTCGTTTAGCTTGTGAGTGATGAACAAAATTGACTTGCCTTCGGCAGCAAGCTCTTTCATTATTTTCATAAGCTCGTCGATTTCTTGTGGGGTAAGAACCGCAGTTGGCTCATCAAAAATAAGAATATCGTTATCACGATAGAGCATCTTGAGGATCTCAACACGTTGCTGCATACCAACAGTAATATCCTCTATCAATGCGTCTGGGTCGACTTTAAGATTGTACTTATCAGATAAAGCAAGTACCTTTTCACGAGCTTCCTTTTTGGTAAGCACACCAAACTTACTAGGCTCTGAGCCTAGAATTATATTGTCTAGAACGGAAAAAATATCTACGAGCATGAAGTGCTGATGCACCATACCTATTCCCAAATCAGTAGCATCGTTAGGATTGTTAATCTTAACCTCTTTTCCATCCTTTTTAATTACACCTTTTTCTGGAGTATACAGACCAAAAAGAACACTCATAAGAGTAGACTTTCCAGCTCCGTTTTCACCGAGAAGCGCATGAATTTCTCCACGTTTCAATTGTAACGTAATGTCGTCGTTAGCAATGATTCCTGGAAATTCTTTTGTTATGTGCAACATCTCAATTACGTAATCTTCCATCGCATACACCTTTCTTTTTAATTAATGAATTATCTCCCCACAGAATTGTAGACACATCTGTTTTTACTTCATAGGAAGTTGCAGAGTAATTCCTATGAAGTAAAACAAAAGGGAAGGATTTAAGTCCTTCCCTTTGATTAAAAGACTAATTAAAGAATGTTATCAAACTGATTTACTTTGATTTCTGTCTTTGGCATGTTCTCGATGTCGTTGTTAACCTTGATGTCACCGTCGTAAAGCTTCTTAACAAGCTCTTTGTAGTCATCAACAGTAAATTCCTTCATTGACCATGTCTCAGTTGGAAGCTGTACATAGTTTGCAGATGGATCGTCGCCTGATACGATACCAAGGTTTTCAATCTTTCCAGCATAATCAGACCACTTGCCAGCAAATACATCTGTAAGTGTAGAATCTACAGTAGCTGCAAGACCCTTCATTGCTGATGTGATGCAAAGACCGTCTTTGCCATACTGATCTGCGATAACCTTAGACTGATCTACGTCAACACCGATAACCTTGCCATCAGCCTTGTCAGCTGCTTCACAAGCTGATGTGTAGATACCACCACCACAAGCGAATACAACTTCTGTACCCTTAGAGTACCATGTGTCCATCTGAGCTGTGATAGCTGGATCACCCTTGAAATCGCCACCATATACGTAGTTAACCTCAACCTCAGAAGCCTTATCGAGCTCTACTGCTGCATCGTTACAACCCTGAACGAAACCAAAACCATAACGTACAACCGCTGGGACTGCAACACCACCTAAGAAGCCAAGCTTTGTATATCCTTCTTTAACAGCAGCATAACCTGCCATGTAACCTGCTATTTCTTCCTGATATGTGAATGAACATACATTTTCAGGGAGCTTGTCCATGCCTGCATCCTTGAAGTCACCCTCGCCACAGTCAAGTGCGATGATAGTAACATCTGGATAATCATCTGCTACCTCTGCAATCATCTTTGCGAAAAGGTAACCAGGGACAACAATTATATCGTGACCGTCTGCTACTGCATTCTCGAAAGAAGTAATACGAGCATCGTCATTGTTATCAGATGGCTTGTAGTATTGGAACTCAACACCATTCGCTTTTGCGAATTTATCCGTAGCCTCGTAAGTAGTCTGGTTGAAAGACATATCTGTGATATCACCAGAGTCTGTAATCATAGCGATTTTGTGCTCGCTAGCCTCTTTTGCATCGTCCTTACCCTCTGTCTTTCCTGAATCATTAGATGCAGAACCATTTGAAGATCCACAACCAACGAACATAGTAGCTACCATAGCAGCTACAAGAAGTACACTTAATAACTTCTTTTTCATTCTTTCTTTCCTCCTATAATCCTGTTTTCTTAGTAAGTTTAGAAAACCTAAGATTCTTGTAGGGCACTCCTTTATCCTCCCCACAAGAAACACTGTATTTTTACAGGATAAACAATGAAGTTTCCTGAAAAAATCCATAATTAAATTATAATTTTGTTTCTTGTATTTTTCAAGGTGATACTAATTGAAATGTTTCTTACTTGGAACTATTTACATTTGTAAATTGTTTGGCCCAAAGCCTAATGGCAAAAGAGCCTCTAAGGTGAATTCGCTTATACGAATATCACTATCTTGAATCGCTTTAAGATTATCTACTCCATCAACCTCTGCAAGTAAAACTCTAAACTCGTTTGAATCGACAAATTCGTTTAAAACCTGTCTACAAACTCCGCAAGGAGCACATATAGGAAGATTCTTTAAATCATCCATACCTCCAACCACAGCGATTGCTGCGAAATCTTTGACTCCCTCGCTGACCGCTTTAAACACAGCTGTACGCTCGGCGCAGTTGGTAGGTGTGTAGCCTGCATTCTCGATGTTGCAGCCTTTATACACCTGACCATTTTTAGCAAGTAGCGCTGCCCCAACCTTGTGGTGTGAGTATGGTGTGTAGGCAAGTTCCCTAGCTTCAAGCGCTACCCTTATTAATTCATAATCTGTCATTTAGTCTCCTACCTCGGCAGCATTTAAATCCGTACCATCTGCTGCAATATATGTCTTAGCTTGACGTCCCCATTTAGATTTCGGATATTTTTCCACAACCTTGTTGAAGCACTCTAAAGCTTTCTCACTTTCATCTGTGAGTCTGTAGCAATCACCCAACAAGAAAAGCGCTGCTCCATCATTGTAATATTCGTCGATACCTACGACTGTCTCAAAATTAGTAATGGCGCTTTCGTAGTTTTCATCAAGATAGAACTTGTTTCCATCATCGTAGTAGCCCTTGATGATAGTAGGTCCGAGCTTGGCATAAAGGCTATCATATGCCTTTTGGCCGGACTCTCCAAGTACATCCTTGGTAACAAGCTGGATAGATTCGCTGGCAGATTGTTCATCCCCTGACTCAAAGGCATTCTGCGCTGCAAAAAGATTGTCATAGCTTGTAGCTATATCCTGCTTGTCATCATAAGCACTAAGACTATTCTTTAAATCATCAATCTCGTTTTGAAGAGATTTAGTTTCGGATTTTGCACGTTTGAGCTCCTCGTTAAGAGCCAAAACTGTCTGCTTGTTTTGACCGCTCTTGTTGTCCTTGACAGTTGGCACTACAAGGAAAAAGCAAATCAAAAGTCCCACTACAAGTCCAAGAAGAATATTCATGAAGCTTGATCTGGAATTGTCCAGCATGCTTCTGAAGGAATTCTCCGACATGATGACTGTATCGTTGCCATCGGCAAAGGTTACCACATCGTTTTTCTTTCGACGTCTTCCTGTGTTTTGCTCCTTGAGGCGTTCCTTCACCTCGTGGATGTAGCGGATTGTAGTTGTATTGTTGCTATCGATTTTGGATGCTGCAACAAGTACCTTTCTAGCATCAGAATATTTCTTATCCTGAATGTAAAGTAACGCCAAAAGCTGATGAGCCTTAACAAAGTTTGGATTCTGGCTGATTACTTTCTTCAACTGAATTGATGCCAAATCTCGGCTGCCCGCTTTGCAATAATCAATTGCCTGATTATATTTTTTTATTGTGGAATTAAGCTTGCTTAAAAGACCTGGATTGTTCTCAATCTCGGCTAAGTATCTATCTGCAAATGGATTGTCATCTTCTTGCAAATTTTTAGAAAGGACCCATTCGTTTAATGCTCGAACCGTCTCTCCCATCTGGTAGTAACAAAGACCAAGAAGATTTCTCGCTCTTGTGTTGTACTTGTAATATTGGAGAGATGATTTCAGCATCTCTATGGCTCCAGATAAATCTCGAACCTTAGCTTTTTCCAAGCCCTGATTATAGAACACATATGATGTGTAAATGATCTGTTTGTATAATAAAATATCAGCGCCGCAGTTGTAACACGTGTTTTCACTTCCAACTTCGGCACCGCATCTAAAGCACTGCATTTTATTCTCCGTTCTTTTGTAAACACCTCTAGCTATTTCTGATTGTTACCGTTTGTCATATTGTTTAAAAGATCTGTAAGATCTGTTAAGTCTCTTGCCTTGATATCTGCCTCGGCTTGCTCAACCTCGATGGCTGGCTCGTATTTTTTTAATTCTTCTTCGAAGTCAATCATCTTTAGTCTCCTTATCCTTGGTTAATCCTTGATAGTTTAACGCCTTCTGCTGTCTTGCAAATTTCCACTCTCTCGTGGTTTTCATTGATAGAAACATGGTGGTCATCAACAGAAATATTGCTTCCGGCGTAGATGCGTCGCAACACTTTGATTGTAGCATCCCTGCCTGAATCAATAACCTCTTTCATCCTTTCAAGACGCTTGGTCTCCTCAAGGACGACGGCCTCGTCTCTAATTCTAACACGAAGTAGCTGCATACGTCTTGGGTCTTCCTTGTAGTTAACACCACGTTCTTCGCCAATACGGTCGAACTCTTCGATACCCTTTTTAATCTTTAATACATTCTCTTTGATTCCTTCTATCTTTTTGGCCAACATTTCGAACTCGGCGTTGCGCTCAACGTCTACGCCTACTGACACATTAGTGATTGTTCCAAAGGAATTGCCAATGTCGTTTACTTCGATGCCTTGAACGGCAGACACATATCCGCCGATGATAGAAGCGTTGTTGCCATTTAATTGAATACGCCCCTCGCAGTCGATTCTGCTCTTGAAGAAATAATCTGCTGTGATATTACCGGCGCAGCTGATTGCAGCATACTCCACGAACTGAGCAGTTATTGTACCCTTACACTCGATCACTGTCTTTTCGTTGCCTTTGACGCCTGCTAAAAGGAATAAATCTTTGCCTGCATGAATCTCGCAGTCTTCAATTAGACCATGGATGATGATGTTGCCTGCAGCTTCGATAACTGCTCCGTCATGTACACCACCATGGATGATAACATCTCCGTTGAATTTGATGTTTCCGGTTTCGATACCAACATCCCCCTGTACCTCGTGTACAGGTGAAACGTTAATCTTTCCCTCTTTGACCTCTATTTTGCCTGTAAGTTGTGCTGTGTAAGTGAGATTATCAGAAGATCGATCAAATCCACGACCAATGAGTGGTGGCAAATCACGAACAGGCTTTGGCTCAAGAATCTGCCCGCGGACTGACATACCACGCGCCCCTTGTACTGCTGGATGATACGTAGCAATAAGGTCGCCTTCTTGAACTGTCTCAATAGTCTTGATGCTCATGTAATCAGCTGTACCATCAGGACGAATAGTAGGCTTTCTATTAAACTCTGTATCGAAATGATATTCAAAATAACCTGGAGTTCCTTGTTGTTGAGGAGTGCCCTCTGCAACTTTGATAGGGCGTCCATAGATAGGACTTTCAGCAAGGCGCGATACTGCCTCTTGGTCAATGCCAAAGGAAACATTTGCGCTCGTCAAGAACCCAAGTAACTGTTGTGCAGTAAACTTGGGTACATCATTCTTTCCATCAGGAAGCTTAAATGTCATTGTCGCTTCTAATCCATCAGATGAAACTTGGACTTTGGGCGCTAATGCGTCGATTGACTGTGCCTGAGCCATAAGGTCCCTTTCGTAATACCTACAGTTAGATTATTCTACATCATAATAATTATATTGCTTTAGGGCTATTTTGTCATTGAATTCACGAATTTTTGCGTAATTTTCATGTAATGTTCACAACTGTTAATACTTTCCGTCATTTGGGAGACCTTTAACAGCCTTAACCACCCTACTTGTTCCAAGACGACTTGCTCCTAAATCGATGAATTTTTGAGCGTCATCTAAAGATACAATTCCGCCTGCTGCTTTTATTTTTTTGCCGTTTGTCATGTGCTTTGCCATAAGCTCCACATCAGCAAATGTGGCTCCGCCAGTTGAGAAGCCTGTAGAAGTCTTGATGTAATCAGCATCAGACTTAGAAACCACTTCGCACATCTTGATTTTTTCTTCGTCAGTAAGAAGACAGCACTCAATAATAACCTTTAAAAGCTTACCCTTGCACGCCGCCTTGATTGCATTAATCTCGGCAAGCACATCATCGTATTTGCCTTCCTTAACCCAACCAACATTGATAACCATATCCACTTCTTCAGCACCGTTATCTACAGCATCGCTCGCCATAAAGCACTTTGAAGCGGTAGTAGCATAGCCGTTAGGAAAACCGATGACTGTGCAGATTGGAAGATGTCCGCCCTGAGCCTTAACGTAATCAGCAGCCTGCTTAACAAAGCTTGCTGGTATACACACACTGGCTGTCTCATACTTCATTCCATCATCAACTATAGCTTTTATGTCGTTCCATGTTGCATCCACACCAAGTAAAGTGTGGTCACACTTGCTTAAAATATTCTTTACGTCCATAATTTTACCTCCTTTAGCTTTCCACCTCATCAGTCACCTACGGTGACAGCTTCCCCTCAAGGGGAAGCCTAAAGCCTTCCTCCTCTGGGGGAAGGGGGACCGCTTTAGCGGTGGATGAGGGCTTTTCTAATTCATGCTCGCCAGGCGGGCCTCAACCTGCTGCATCATCGCCTCATATTTAGCGAGCTTCTCACGCTCCTCGGCAACCTTTGCCTCTGGCGCCTTGCTCATGAATTTTTCATTTGAAAGCATGCCACGCGAACGAGCAAGCTCCTTCTCAAGCTTTTCTTTTTCTTTTGTGAGGCGCTCTTTTTCCTTCTCGAAATCTACAAGATCTTCAAGTGGTACAAATAGAGTCGCATCTGGGATTACAGCTGAAACTGCATCATCACCAATACCAAGCTTGTCAGCCTGAACGATAACATCCGTTGCACCGGCAAGTGTAGCAAAGATTGGTGTGATCTCCTCAAATATTGCACGTACATCCGCGTTGTCGGAAACGATGTGGATAGCCGCCTTCTTTGATGGTGGAACATCCATATCTGTGCGAAGCTGTCTCATGCCACGAACAACATCCTTGGCATGTTCAACCTTTGCCTCGTCATCTGGGAAATCAAGTGCACTGTCAAACTCAGGCCAAGCAGAAAGCATGATTGTCTCCTCTTCGCTCTGAAGTGTGCAGAAGATTTCTTCTGTGATGAATGGCATAAATGGATGAAGCATCTTGAGGGCATTTGTAAGAGCAAACTTAGCTGTCCAAAGTGCCGCATTTTTGCTAGCTGTATATTCCTGAGAGTACATGCGAGGTTTAACGATCTCGATGTACCAATCACAGAACTCATCCCAAATAAAATCATATACCTTTTGAACTGCGATACCAAGTTCAAACTTATCCATATTTTCAGTTACATCTTTGGCAAGTGTGTTTACCTTGGAAATAATCCATTTATCCTCGGTAGCCAAATCCGCGTCTGCTGGTTTTGCAACTTCATTGTCTGCAAGGTTCATCATGATGAAACGAGATGCATTCCAAACCTTGTTGGCAAAGTTACGGCTGTTCTCAACACGCTCATTGTAGAAACGCATATCATTACCAGGAGCGTTACCTGTGACAAGAGTAAGACGAAGTGCATCCGCACCATAGTTTTCAATAATCTCAAGTGGATCGATACCATTGCCAAGTGACTTAGACATCTTGCGTCCCTGTGAGTCACGAACAAGACCATGAATAAGTACTGTGTGGAATGGTGACTTTCCTGTATGAGCGTATCCAGAGAATACCATTCTGATTACCCAGAAGAAGATGATGTCATATCCAGTAACAAGCACATCTGTTGGATAGAAGTAATCAAGTTCCTCTGTGTTATTTGGCCAACCAAGTGTAGAGAATGGCCAAAGAGCAGATGAGAACCATGTATCAAGAGTATCCTCATCCTGCTTCATATGAGTGTGACCGCACTTAGGGCAAACTGTTGGAATCTCTGAAGAACGGGCAACAACTGTCTCGCCACACTTCTCGCAGTAGTATGCAGGGATTCTGTGTCCCCACCAAAGCTGACGTGAAATACACCAATCACGGATGTTCTCAAGCCAGTGTAAATATGTCTTATCATAGTTCTTTGGTACGAATGTAAGCTCGCCTGTTTTGATGGCTTCAATGGCTGGCTTAGCAAGCTCCTCCATTGCAACAAACCACTGTGGCTTAACCATAGGCTCTACTGTTGTCTTACATCTATCGTGTGTACCAACGTTGTGAGAGTGTTCTTCAATCTTTACAAGAAGACCCATCTCATCCATCTTTTTAACAATGATATCACGAGCCTCGTATCTATCCATTCCCTCGAACTCGCCACCATTTGCATTGATGGTAGCATCGTCGTTTAAAACGTTGATTACAGGAAGATTGTGTCTCTTTCCAACCTCGAAATCGTTAGGGTCGTGGGCAGGTGTAATCTTAACAACACCAGTACCGAATTCCATATCAACGTACTCATCAGCAACAACTGGAATCTCACGATTTACAAATGGAAGCATTACAGTCTTACCAATGATATCCTGATATCTTTCATCCTTAGGGTTAACAGCTACAGCTGTATCACCAAGCATTGTCTCTGGACGAGTTGTAGCAAAAGTTACGTAGCGACCTGGCTCACCAACGATTTCGTATTTCATGTGCCAGAAATGTCCTGCTTGCTCCTCATGCTCAACCTCTGCATCCGAAATAGATGTCTGACAAACCGGGCACCAGTTGATGATGCGGTTGCCCTTGTAGATGTATCCTTCGTTGTAAAGCTTAACGAATACTTCTTCTACTGCCTTTGAACAGCCTTCGTCCATTGTGAATCTCTCACGCTCCCAATCAGCAGATGAACCCATCTTCTTAAGCTGATTGATGATACGTGTGCCGTATTCATCCTTCCAATCCCAGCATTTTTCAAGGAAACCATCTCTGCCAAGGTCATCCTTTTCGATGCCTTGAGACTTTAAGTGCTCAATAACCTTAACCTCAGTAGCGATGGCTGCGTGATCAGTACCTGGCTGCCAAAGAGCAGAGTATCCCTGCATTCTCTTGTATCTAATAAGAATATCCTGCAATGTATTATCCAAAGCATGTCCCATGTGAAGCTGACCTGTAATATTTGGAGGTGGCATCACAATAGTAAATGGCTTTTTGCTGCGGTCCACCTCAGCATGGAAATAGCCATTCTCCTCCCATTTCTTGTAGAGTCTGTCTTCGAGACCCTTAGGATCATATGTCTTTGCTAATTCTTTCATTTTTTCTCCTTCCAGATTTCCAATCCATTATACTATTCAGCCTCTATTCGCAAAATCGCTGTAACACAGCTTCCTTTTGCTCATGTAGGTATCTCGCCAAATAAATCTTCACCTGAAGTTTGCCACAAGTGGCAACTATCAGCTTAAGATTCACTTGGCTCTGAATAGTATCAAGAAAGAGTTTTGCTACGCAAAACTCCAGCAGTGCGAGGCGACATTTGCTGTAAGCAAATAACTAATTTCCCGATTTTCTAGCTTGACGTAGCAAATCGGGAACCCGACCTGCCATCAGCGAAGCTGATTATTAATGGCAGGTCTCAACTTCTGTCGCCGAGACACATATTTCACACGAAGTGTGTTTTTTACCTTATAGGAGATTGCAAAGCAATTTCCTATAAGGCAAAAAAAGCCCTGCGTACAACCTTAGCTGTACACAGGGCGAAAATTCGCGTTACCACCTGCATTTATCACTCATCTTATTCCTTACGGGAACGACTCGGGTTGGCTTGTCCAATAGCTGCGCTGATTACTGTTCTGGGTAATCCACCTGCCTATTGCTTTGTTCACCACCTGCTCCGAAGCTACCTTCATCAGCTCTGCTCCTAGGTCACCTTGCAGCCGGTGAGCGACCCTCTCTACAGGACGACACTGATTACTCCTCTTCATCATCGCATTTAAAAACTTAACTAATAATAGAAAAATTTCTATGTTCTGTCAAGTGGCTTACGAATTCTTAATAACCTTGGCTCTTCGGTGCCAAGTTCCCTTTATTATCACCCACATTAGGACCATATTCCGGTCTTGCGCTTTGACCGGCTGAACTAGATTTAGATATAGTTCTAGTAAAATTTGAACTTTCAACATAAGTTGTTTTTTTCTTGTGCTCTCCCTTGATACGAGTGCATCAAGCCTCTCCACTATTTCTTTTAATTCTTTCTTTTTGCCTTTTCTAATTGCTTCTTTTAATTCATTTCTAGCATCTTCTGCTGTATCCAACATATGAGATGTCGTCTTTAGAGTTCTCTGGCTCCCATGAGGTTGTTTTTCTGGAGGTCTCATTATTCGTTCCTGCCAAAAAGTATTACTTTTGCCTAATTCAACTCATACTAATACTTTTTTGTTCATATTCTCTTTAAAATGTGAAAAACAAGTATTAGTCACCCCCTAAATCATGCTTCACTAATACTTTTCCATTGTTCTTACGTCCAAAAATAGTAGATAATACTCACATCAAGTATTACTGACCATACATATTCAAGGATAGTAATACTTTTTATAAAATTGAAACACACATAATAACTCAGCCACCTTTATCCTCTTCATCCTCTCTTTAACTTTTATGACATATGACATGATACTCTTCCTCAATCTAGAATCTAGCAAATAATAATGTTCCAATGATTAATTTTATCTACCCGCCTAAATCTATTTTCAAGATATAGCAACTCCTGTATTTCATATTTCCTTGAAGATATATAAACTAATTTCCAGACTCCTATATCTTGACATTACATTATTTATTCAGAGCGTCGACAAAGTCCTTTTTGAAAAAGACAAATTGTTGGCGCTTGTTTTATCCTCCACTAAAGCCTAAAAAATTACCAAAATTGGGATTTGATTCTTAGTTTTTAGGAATTATATTGGGACTTTCCCTCCACTTTGTTCAAATCTCAATATTTAGACAGTGAAAAAATATAGTTTGTCTACAGTCTGTATTTATTGATTTCTGCTATTCTATTTCACTAGTTCATTGATTCATGCTATTCTATTTCACCAATTCATTGATCCCTTCAATTCTATTTCACTAGTCCATGAATTCATGCTATCCTATTTTCGATTCTTACTCTTCTAATTTTTTTTGTTCATTGATTCCTTCCATTCTACTTCATCAATTCATTGATCC
>DBWZ01000091.1:0-67182 GCA_002309345.1 Pseudobutyrivibrio sp. UBA1225 | reverse complement strand
TCTACTTCATCAATTCATTGATCCCTGCTCTTCTATGATTCGCCAGTTCATGGATTCTACAATTTAATATTCCCTCCAGCCCTTAATTTCAGCCCCGTTATATAACTCGTGAAATTTTTATCAAAATTCTCTCTTGTAATTTTTCTTTTTCTGTGATAAAGTACTTCCCGTGTTAATAAAACACAATTCTTTGGCCCATCAGCCAAAATATCCCTTTTATATTTTTATTTGTTTTTTCGCTACAGACGTAGTGTCTCTTGTTGTGTCAAAAATTAAATCAAAACCATTTCTAGTTTTAATAACTAGATCCAAATCAATCAAATACCATCAGTCTAATTCTAAGTGAAAGATTGTATTACTCTTCTTTGTATCATAACTACATATATCACCACATTTACTACTCATTCTATAATTAATACTACTTTGAATATCATTCTTTTTCTTGTGTAATTTCAATCGCAAATCACTTATCTTCGACGAATTTATTTAACTAGTTGTTTTTCTATTTTCGCTATCTTTTCGATAACCTCAACATCTTTTTATTTGGTATTTGAACTACAGACTGTTTCAGACAGAAGAAGGAGGAAATAACCATAAAGAATAACTACGCTTATCTAGAGTGTGAAATACAAAGGCTTAAAAAAATATATAAGAAGCTTCCAAATGGTCATTTATCAATCAGCCATCAAGGTAAGTCCTGCAAATGGCTACATTACTGTAATGGAAAGCAAACGTATCTAAAAAAAGATAATCTCCTCTTAGCAAAGAAACTTGCTTTGAAGAAGTACTTACAATTAAAAATCAATCTATTACAAGCTAAGCAAAATCAATGGATAGATAATTCTAGCAATATTGCTAAAGCACAGGATAATCTAAGCACATATTTACAAAACACTGCCTATATGGATTTGATAAATGATTATCTTGTTGAGAATCTTCTCGAGGGTGACCCTTGGATGAATGCTAATTATCCCAAGAATACTAATTATGAAGAGTTTTTAACTCATCAAACAGTAAACGGATTAAAGGTGCGTTCTAAATCCGAATCCTTGATTGCTATTGCACTTTCGGAGCATGGTATTCCTTTCAGATACGAAAACTTAAAAACCATTAACGGAGTTAACTTCGCTCCAGATTTTACAATTCTAGACACTAAAAAACAAAGACTAATATATTGGGAACATTTTGGGCTGATGGACGATGAAGAATATCGCAAAGACTTTATCAATAAACTAAAAACTTATCACCAAGAAAATATAATTTTGGGCGACAATTTGATTGCAACATTTGAATACAAAGATCAACCTCTAAGCTTTGAAATTGTAAATAGACTCATATCACAAAATTTTTTATAAGGAGACAATATATGAAGAAACCAAAAAACCCCCACAAAAACGAATACACTCTACTCCAAGATTTAATGGAGACATACCGATATCCAGATGGCACTCTCAATCGCATAGCAGTCTTTATATCTGCTCTTGCGCTGGTTCTGCTGATAACGGTGGGCCATTTTATCATATCGGGCATCCGCTCTATCAAGGATATGGATACCGTTTCTGCATCGGAGCTTTCCGCAGATGAAATGGAGCAGTACATAACTAATTGTTACATGGACGCGATTGCTGGTTACGCTCAAGGAGACATCGATCAAGCTCTTGCAAAGAAAAAGATTTTGAAATTTTTAGCGGACTATATCCAGTCATCAAATGGATTTACACTCAAGCAAAATGAATCTTTAAAGGAAATCATAAAGGACTATCTAAACAACACTACTATTTATTCGGACATTGATAAAAACGCAAACGACATCAAAGCACTTAGCGCTTTAATTGAAAATAAATACCAGGAAAACATAAAGAATCTGAACACGCTCAAGGATTATCTCCAGACCCAACTTGATAACAATAACACCTTGGACGAAGAAACTCGCAAAAACTTAAAGGAAACAATCGATGCTTTACGCACTTATGTTGATGACAACGATGCTATTTCAGTAAAGACTCTCGAGCATTACATTAACAATATCAACAGTGCCATTCGCGATGATATGACTAATGCTGATAACACTCTTAAGGATGATATGACTAATGCTGATAACACTCTTAAAGATGATATGAGCAACGCTGACGATGCCATCAAAAAAGATTTGGCAGATTCGATTTTTAATTTAGATACTTCACTTAGAAATGATATGACCGAGGCTAATACAAATCTTCAAAATAATATCAACAACGTTGAAAACAATCTCACCACCGAGGATGAAAATTTAAAGAAGATGATTGATCAAATCAATAATCGTATTTCCGATAATGATGTGTACTTTGAGTTTGGTTATGATCCTAACACTGGCAGCTATGGCTACTATGTTGGAGACCAATTTAAGCCTTGGTAATCGGAGGTTAATATGAAGAATTATTTTAAGAAAACCTCCACAGCTCTAATTTCTATTGTTGTAGTAATATCTACTTTTGTTGCAAACAGTACCATCGTTAAGGCAAACAATCAAACAAATCTCTCTGCAGCTACTAGTAATATCAATAACAATAAAAATGGCACCTTTATCCCTTTTCGTTCTGATTTTGTAAACTATATTACGCAAAATGCATCTGCCAAGAGTTCTGAAATACAGAAAATTTGGATGCAGCTTTTCCATGAAGAAACAAATTGGAACCAAAATCAATCTTACTACACCAATGGCTTTGGCAGTTGGTCTGATAAATACTATTGCAATTACGTTGGCATTGATGGTGAAACTCGCAGCTCAAAGGGAACTACCGTCACTTTCAATCCTTCCTTCGATGGATTTTTGTATTCCACTTTGACCTGCAACGAGGATTTTATCGTCAATTGGATTAACGAAAATCCCACCGTTTTTGCCAAATATTGCAACGAGGCAAAAAAGCATCCTGTTTTCGCAGATGGAATCATGGCTATCACCGCATATGCAGATTCATCCAAAAACTATTTAGGAAATGGAAAAGATGCGGCTAACAATCTGTTTGAATATGGTTCAAAAACATCAGGAGACAAACACCAAGGTTTTGGCAAGGGTCCAACATGGACTAACTCTGGCTCGCGCAGAGATTGGCATGATATTGATGTTTTAAAAGTGCTTGGCAGCAGATGGAAGGACCTAAATGATACTCAAAAGAAGTGGGTGTGCACTTACATCCCCTGGCTGGTGGATGACTACATCGCAAGTGGTTCGGGAGCTGTTGCTTCCATGAATAACTCACCTGATTTGTACAACCTTATGGCAGAATCTGGATATGGAATGACAAAAACTCAGGTTAACCAAGAGTTTTTCAATCACTGTGTTGCAAGCAGTGATGCTGCCGTCGGAAATCTGATTGTAAATGGCGCCAACACATATGGCTATGAATGGACACTTCGCACTAATGACGTATATACGAATTCAGACATGGTGATTATTTGGGCATCCGATGCGGATTGCGATTACAACAGTGGCTGGGTCGGAGGCCGTGGAAATGGATTTGGCGACGATGATTATGATTGGTTGGCTTATCAAATATGCTTTAACACCGACCCATTCTATTCCAATTTACGCAATCTTGTATCAGGCAACGCTACCACCTACTCACAAATGCAGGACTGGTTGATGCGCTACTATGCCAACAACCCATCAGCAAATCCCGCCCTGTCCGAAGCTTTTCAAAAAGCCGGCACAACTGAATCTATCACTTTATCTCAATTTTCAGTTGGTGGATGTGGACAACTAGGTATCGCTACATCTACTTGGGATTGTTCAGGTCATCATGATTCAAGTTCGGCAGTTAGCTACAACAAGCCTGTTGGTGTAAACGCCATTAAACTTCAGGTGAACTCAGGCTCACCGCAGTTTACCTATTCTAAATCATTGAATTACAAGGTCTATGATTCTTCAAATGGAAATGTATTCGCTCAGGGAAGCGCATCCGAAAATACGATAATTAATATTCCCGCCTCACACATCTGGTCATCAACAATTATTGTTGAGGTTTCAGGTTCCGTCTTCCAAGGTCACATTGGTCACAACAGCGGCGGTGGATGCTGGGGCACTGCTACAGGTGCCTTCGCAGTGGAGCGAGGTTTCTCACAATTCTGGATTCCATATCACACCATTGTTGGAGAATTCACATATGCCAACTTTGACCACTGCATTACCCACGGACATCAGTATACCGTTTCTGGCTACAGTTGGAATTCCGATCACACCTGCTGCGTCGCTAGGATGATTTGTCCTAATTGCGGCAAAGCCTATGATGTGCTTGATAGAAATATTGAAGTGAGCAATTATCCAGACAGAGTTGTCTACACTGCAAAGTTTTCTCACCTTGGATGTGCGCAAAAATCTGAAACTGTTTTAAAAAATACATCTTCACAGTCAAAAACTTTTTCTGCCGAGCACCTATCTGGAAGCACCAGCGGTATCGGGACTGGCACCTGCTCACTTTCTAGTGAAAAGATTGGTGACAATCCAAAGAAAATATCAATCTCGGTAAATGCATCCGTGACTACGGTGAAGATAATGAATAAATACGGTCAGGAGTTGGATTCAAGAAATCTTAGTACAGGAGCACCAACTTCCAGTGAGCTTTCTGCCGTTTTCGATTTATCTGGATTGCCTGATAAAAAATTAGAAGGCTGTTATGTGATTATAAACATGCAGACTACGGTTCAGGACTATGCCGACAACGGCAACTACGCCGGCGTTGTTTGGGGACCTTATTCACTTAATTACATTAAGCTTGATTACTAATAATTTTCGGTTGATTTTCTGTAAATAATCAACCACTAATCCAATTCAATTAAACTAACTTTAAAGGAGATACATATGAAAAAGAAATTAATTCCTTGGCTTTTGGCAGCCAGCATTATGGCTTTTAATATGAACAGTGTCGCTGTGGCGCAAGAAGCGACTTCGTCTACCGCGGATTCAAGCGAATGCGATAATGAACAAAACAATACAGCGGAAACACCTAATGTAGCGATGTTTGACGTTGGTAACGATTTTGATAGTAAAAATACCTCTGACGATGTTAAATCAACAGAATTCACTAATGCTTCTTCATCTACAGATGAAAATAGTATTAGTGCTAGTAAGAATGATGAGGACGATAGCCAACCAGCAGGAACAGATAATTCTGTGGTTAATAATACGGGCGATAGTAGCGTAAAAAACTATGATGAAGAAGATACTGCTACTGAAGAAGATGATGACTCTAAAGAGGACGAATCTGATGAAGATGAAACCGAAGATGACGAGTTAGAGTCTACCATCGTCACCAACTTAGACTACTACTGCATCATAAATATTAGCTACAACAAGGAAGTCTATGCAGATCCATTTTTCATGAATGACACTACATCTATATCACTGGAGCAATCTTTTGAAGTGGTAAAAGGCGGAGAGCTTGAACTCGAAGAATCATCTGATGATATAGAAGCAATCTTAAAGAAGGCTGAGCTTCCAAACTCCCTTAAATACAGCTATGATGTTAAAGCCAAAATTGACATCGATGGAAAGGTTTCTATCAAATCAATTAGCAAAAAACAACCTCAAGAGGAAATCACCGAGGTTGTGACTTATGAATAATAAAGATACATTTCTTTATCCTCCATTTTGTCTTGATAAGCAAGAATATGTTAAAATTATCTCAGAAATCAATCATATTTATTATATTCACTATGATAAAAAAGCTATTGCTGCACATACATCATAAGTATTAGATGGTAATGCATATGTATATTGGTTTGAGAATCATGGATTCAATGATTATAATATCTACTTACGAGTTCTTGATAATCACTAGAAAGGAATTTTAAAATGGAAGAATTCACAATTAGACTCAATAATATAGCTGATTCATATTACAGCTTTGTTGTAGCTGTTTTAACATATGTAAAAAATAAGCCTTCTAGGCTTCGTATTGTCGAAGAATTCATGGATAATAATCCATCTGCTCTATCTTCCGATATTCTTGAATTTATCTCTAGCCAAGATGACTT
Organism: Pseudobutyrivibrio sp. UBA1225; assembly: GCA_002309345.1. Lineage (GTDB taxonomy): Bacteria > Bacillota > Clostridia > Lachnospirales > Lachnospiraceae > Pseudobutyrivibrio. The sequence goes on along the minus strand of DBWZ01000091.1, from coordinate 61,170 downwards.
TTTTGAGGATGCGGCTTATCCTCATGCAGAAGTTAGCTAAAATAGCTTAACTGATTATAACGCAATACATGAAACTATCTTTGCTTCCTAGGGGGAAATTTTCCCCAACAAGTAAAAAACGCCCTCCTTACTGACTGTCTAGTAAAGAGGGCATATAGGTTTATAATATAATCTCCTTTATTTTTTTTGCATCTGGATATCATTTAATCAAACCAGTCTACAGTATTAACTTAACGCTATCGAATATTCATCTTAAAACATTTTTTAAACACTTGTTTAATTGAATTCTTCTTAGTATTAGTTATAGTTTCTTTGAGTCGATTGTTGGAGTATGTTATCTCTCCAAGAGGATTGTTATTATGTAATATAGTTTTATTACCATTCAAACTCTTCAAATCGTTCACTATCTTATTATAACTTTTTTCTAATCCCAAATCAGTCAATTGTCTTCTCATATAATTATTGATTTTATCATTATTGATTGGTAACCCTGCTTTTATAGCGTTTCCAAAGTATTCATAACTAAAGCCCCTTTTATCCACCAACTCATCCCATAGTTTATTCTTAATTGTTTCCCCAATGTCAGTTTTACCAGCTATTTTCTTCTCACCAGCTATTATTTTCTTATAATCTTTGGCTAAATCCAGTACATCATTATATATCTCTTCGGATCTGTGCTCTAATGCTTCTACTAGACGATCTTTGATAAATGTATTCATAAAAGTCTTTTTTCTAAGCCGTTCGTACACATTGATGTTTGTCTCATAATCAAGAGGCTCTATATTTTCATATTCTTTCTCTCTACTCGCTTGTTTTTCCCCATTCATAAACCTCTCATATTCTTTTTCAGCTCCATCTTCGCCTCTTTTTATCTTACTTACTAAAGAGCAAATCTGATCCTTTGTCTTCTCAAATTCTTTAAAATCCTGGTGTAACTCAGAAAACTTTTGTTTACACGTATCAATCTTTTCTACTTGTTTTGGCAATTTTTCATCATATACTTCTTTTCGAATAATCATATCCGCATATAGATTTTTTCTTCCACGAGCCATGTTCGAAGCTATTTCAACCTTCTTTAACTCATTCTCTAATTTTTTTAGCATACTGCGCTTACTTGCCATAATATACCTCCTTTGTTCACAAACAATTTTTTACTCCCTCTCATATATAATTCAATAAAAAGACCTCGTTTTTTTCCAAAAAAATAACAAATTTGATATTAGATACCAAATTTGTTACTTTTTACCCTAGATGCTTCTAGAATCGTTTATTCAAATAGTGTTTATAACGATTAACTAATTTCTCGCTTTTCTAAATCAATCCAAAATGTTTAAGTGCATTATAGATTCCATCATCATCAAAGGCCGTAGTGACATAGTCTGCTGCGGCTTTTGCACGGTCGGTACCGTTGCCCATGGCGATGCCAACGTGAGCTGCTTCAAGCATGTCTAAATCATTTTCGCTATCACCCAAAGCGTATGTGTTCTCTGGGTCGATGCCGATTAGCTCACAAGCCTTTAGCATACCTGTCGCCTTGTTGTGACCATGAGGTACAAGCTCACAAACAAAATCATTGTGGGATATTATTTCGTATTCGTCCGAAAGACGATTGAAACATTCAACTCGCTTGTCTGCTTCGATATCTGTAGCACAGGACATCTTGTTAATCACCCAATTGCCATAGTAATCCTCGCCGATGGAAAGCAAATCTTTTCCAACATCTCGACGAAGAATATTTCCAAATATATCGTCAAAACCAAATTCACTGTCATCCATGTATATGTTTCTTGGACCTTCCAAAATTGGTCTGATACCGTATTTACGAACTAATTCGATTGTATCCTTAGCAAAAGCTTTATCTATAATCTTTTCGTATAATATTTTTCCGTCTATCTCTACGTGGCATCCGCAAGCACAAACTATTCCATCAAATCCAAGGCTAAGTAAATCCTTGTCCCGAATAAAGGCTCTGGATCTGCCACTGCATATAAAGGCTAGATGGCCATTTTCTCTGAGTTGCTTGATTGCCTTACGTGTGCTGTCAGGAATAAACTTATCGTAATTCCAAAGTGTACCATCAATGTCAAAAAATACTGCTGCCTTTTTCATTATTAAATTAATCTCCAAATTCTATTTCTGTTTCTTACAAAAGTATATTTATTGTAATACTTGTGTATTTCCTAAAGATAAACCTTAGAAATTCTTCCCAAAAGAAAAAGCTAAACCCAAAGTCTCATCCACAGATTGTGGTGGGCTCGAGTGAAATTGTTTTCCCGGTAAAATCTCATTCGCGAGAGCTTAGGCTTGGTCCCAATATGAATAAAATTGGTTAAAGTTACAAGCTTGTCCTCAGGAATATCTTTCAATCTTACAACCTCTCGGGCAAAAAGTCTAGCCTCGTTGATGAAAGATTTCTTTTTGGCAAAGAATCCCTCACTGGTCTCACGGATGTTTCGACTAACTTTTTCAGCCACTGTTTCATTATTTGCACCCATGGTGTTTGCCCCTGTTTGACGATAGTAAACGAGCGGTTCATCTATGCAACCCACTTTCCCAAAAATAGCAGCCAACTCAAGCAACCAAGAGTCGTGCATAGGCACATTTTCCCACTGAATGCTGTCGCAGGAAATTGCCAAATCTCTAAGGGCTCGATTAAAGCACATGGTTGTACCAGCCGCCGGATTATCTATTAAGATTTGTGTATATGCGATATTTTTAGGATCTCTGCCTATATAGCGAATAAAGGATTTGGAGAGAGTGTTTAGCTCTGAATCCACCACATACATGTCAGTAAAAACAGCAGTTGGATTGTTTTCATTTTCCTCTAATTCACGCAAGGCATCTACGCTCTTTTGAATTTTGTTATCAAGCCAAACATCGTCTTGATCGCACAAGAAATAATAGTCTGCCTCGATTTCAGAAAGCAGATACATGAAGTTCGCCTTTGGCCCTCCGCAAGGATTGCCAAAGATTATCTCAACCCTGTCCGGGTATTTGTCATGATATTCCTCTAAAATTGCAATGGTGTCATCTGTGGAACCATCGTCATGAACAACAAGTCTAAAATCTTGATTCGTCTGTTTGAATAGACTATCAAGCTGTCTACGAAGATACTTGCCCCCGTTATAGGTAGCAAGCAAAACAACTATACTCTTCATAAAGAATTCTCCCGATTATCTGTTGAAGCCGTAGCCTGTTTTCGTCCTCTTTTTGAATTTTAAATTGGTTACAAATAAATCTAGATTTGCAAGTGAGCTTGTTATCTTGCCCATCAATCCTCCAGCTCTAAACTGAGCCTTGTAGGTAATCATCTCATGTAACGTATATACGTATTCCTGCTTGAAATAATCACAGTCGTGAAGCAAATCTAAGAAATCATATACTGATGCATCTGTTGCTGTTGTGTCAGCAGAAAGATTGTCACCGGTATATTTGTGAATGTACTCTGCCTCTGCATATGTGCAGGCCTCTGCACCTGAGGCCATCATCAGTAGCCACAGATAATAGTCGTCTGCCCCATTCACTCTAACAAGATGCTCCTTCCAAAAATCTGGAATCGCATTTCTTTTTATCAAGCACTGTCCAGGTGAAATTATTTGAATTCCAACCTTTAGATATGTTGGCAAATCCCAAGCCAGTTCAAGATGCTCTTTGGTTCTGTACCAAAGAAGATACGAGCCATCCTTTTGCTGCAGATTGGCATTTCCAATAACTAAATCTGCGCTCTTGCCTGATAAAAAATCTCCAAGTTTTAATAAAGAATCCTGGTTTAACAAATCATCCTGATCAAGAAACATTACATAGTCCCCTGTAGCATGATTTAAGCCTAACACGCGACTATAGTGGATTCCTTTATTTTCTTCATTAGTAAAAACTTTTATAAACTGTCCTTGATTATCTGGTGCCTCCAGCGTCTTCCAAGGGCTATCGTTCACCAAGATAACTTCTAGCTGATGGCCCTTACTGGCAAGAGCCTTTTGATTAGACTCCATGCAAGCCACATAATCTGACATATATTTATCCCCCTCATAAAAAGGGGTAATAACTGAAATTTTCATAACACTACCTACATGCTCTGTGAATACTTCTTGCCCATAAATTTCGCCTGTAAAAATCCAATGATTTTCTTTGGCCAATTGATTCGCTCCATGTCAATCACTGGACATTCCACAATTGACATTCCTTCTGACTGCATCTTTTCAATCCAAACATTGAACAGAATCTCGCTGACTCTGCCAAATAATCTAGCTGAAAATGCATCCAACTGTGTCACATCAATCTGTTGTTCTAGTTTGCCAAGGATGTCAAATATCCACGTACAATACTTGTCCAAATATTTCTTTGGCATGATAGCCATGTTAAACATGTAGCCCCATGTTCTATTATAAACTTGATTAACAAATGGAATGAATTCCGGATAGTCTCTTTCGATTATATCCTTTGCTAAATCAAGATGATTGGCATCTAAAGTGTGGGCATAATGAGAATATAATGACTCTATGTAATATCTGCGCTTTTGAGGAACTACAACATTTGCTCTTGTGAGAAGTGCTGCCGCCTCATCATAGGAAAGCACTGATTTAAATGCCCCATGTAGCTTTCTGTAAGCCCTTGATTTCATAGAAAAATATCTGCGGTAATGAACCAACCCCAATGCATCGGCCTTAACATTCTTCCAACCGAAATATAATCCCGTCAGTTCGCAGTAATATGGATTCTTCTGAGAAATATTATCCCCATCATCATCTCTCGAAATAGCCCCCGTTTCCTGGTGCTTGTGTGGCAGCTTGGCGCCCTGACATTCTTTGACACGGATGCCCTTTTTGCCATATGCTCCCACCTGTAAGGGGAGATATGCATCATCTTCGGGAACCTGATAAGGTTTGTGACATGCAATTAAAATTTTGATATCCAATATGTTCTCCTATAAAACATTAGGGCGCCTATTAAGGCGCCCTACATATTAACTAATTACTATGCTTCTTCGGCATCTTCTTCATCGGCAATTGCTGCCGCAGCACCTGAGACCGCCGATACAACCGCAATGACTGCAACGATTACCACTAATAAGATTAGCGCAAAAAAGAAAATTAAAAAACCTGACTCTCCCATTTGTAAACCTCCTCATTTAAACCCTACCGCCATTATACCCCTTGCAAGGATTAAAAGCAAACTTCTCTATCTGATCTGCTTTGCTCTATTGAACACGCCTGGGAAATAGTGCTTAGTGTATTCCACAAGTCTGGCTCTTTTTAAAGCGGTACCAAACATCTTCTCTGAAATTGGCTTATAAAGGAGCTTGATAGTAGTAGAACCCTCTGGCAAATATTTGCAAAGTTCTTTAAATATATCAGTCTCAGATTCCTGGTGACACCATTTTAAAATGTCGTCGGATTTAACGCCTGCCTCTAGCTGGCGAACCATTGCTGATTGAAAGCTTCTGAAATATTCTTTAGAAAGAATTCCCAAAGCTTCAAAATCGCAGGTGCGCCACTTTTGTTGTTGTTCGTATATACGAATTATGCGGCGCTTCTGCAACTCGAAATAATCGTCGATTGTGCCACCAGTCAAGCGCTCTTGGCCTTGATTTCTGTAGTGGTACAACACATCATTTAAAATGGTAAGACTATTTGTATAGTCCAAAAAATCGCAATTAAAAAGAATATCCTCCACATGACGAATCTTTTCATATTGAAGGTTATTGTCCTTGATTACGCTGAGCTTGTAGCACTTGTTCCATGGATAGCCAAGCATCGTAATTTCTTCCATCTGCATTGCCATCTTGTGGATTGTAGCCGCGTCATTAGTAGTAACAGTGTCATCATCGTAGTCCATATCTTCCAATGTGACACCCTTTCTATATTCGATCTTGCCTGAGGATGCATTGCGATAATCCTCGGTAAAACTGTAAACCAAAAGATCCACCGGATTGCGTTCTAGTGCCGCAGCGCATACTCTAAGCAGATTGCGCTCGTAGGTATCATCTGGATCCAAAAATAATATATAATCTCCAGAAGCTCTGCCAATACCAGTATTTCTAGCCGCAGATACCCCTTGGTTTTCATCATGCCTAACATAGAAAAATCTATCGTCTCTATCACAGAACCCTTTTGCAATAATTCCCGAATTGTCCTTCGAACAATCATCCACGACTATAACTTCGAAATTGTCGTAGGTCTGCATCATCAGAGAACCCAGCGCATCAACAATATAATCTCCCACCCCGTAAGTTGGAATAATAATCGAAAACTTAATATTCTCACTCATACTTCACATGATACCAAAGTTGCACACACATCACAATACACCGCCATAGAATTTACAAGAAAGAGTTTGCTTTGCAAACTCCAGCAGTGCGAGGCGACAATTGCTGCAAGCAATTTCCTATAAGAAAAAGCGCCACCCTAACAGGTGACGCTTTTGATTATTTAATCTCTTCAACTTTGTGTGTAAGTGTTATTTTGTATGTCTCTTCTTTGTAATCATTCTTGGCTTTGGCTACGGTAATATCCACTGTGCTTCCAGCTGGAATGTATTTCATTATGTTGTCCAAGGTGTTCTTTGAATTTACCTTTCGTCCATCCAATGCAGTGATGATATCCTTTTCTTCGATACCTGCTTTTTCTGCACCAGAACCCTCGATAACCTTTTCAACTCGAACGCCCATTGGCACGCCATATTTTTCTGACAAGGCTGCATCTATATCTCTTGGCATGATACCGATGAATGATGCATCTAGCTCAGAGACCTCATCGTTCTTTATCATACGTGTGATGATTTCAGATGCGTAAGAAATAGGAATTGCATATCCCATACCCTCGGTGCGCTCATCAACAAGCTTGGCTGAAACTATTCCGATTAATTCGCCCTTGGCGTTCAAAAGAGCTCCGCCTGAGTTACCTGGGTTAACAGCAGCACTAGTTTGGATTAAAGTGTTGGTAACTATGTTGCCCTGATCATCTGGAATAGACATTTCGCGGTTGACTGCGGAGATGATTCCGTTTGTAACGGAAGTACCAAATCCCATTGCGTTACCAATAACTATTGCTGGTTCTCCAACAACTGTTTTATCTGAATCTCCCTGTGTAGCAAGCTTTATAGCTGAAAGGGTTTCTGCTTTGATATCCTTTACTGCAACTGATACAACTGCAAGGTCGCATGAAGAATCAGTACCCTTTATTGTGCCTTCTACTGCCTCGCCATCATTAAAAGTGATTGTTAATGTCTCGGCTCCCGCAACCACGTGATTGTTGGTTGCGATATAGATATTGTTTTCATCCTGATCGATGATGATTCCAGAACCAGCTGATGTTTGCTCCTGCTGGAATGTACCAAAGAATGTCTGGTATTCCTGCAAGCCAACATTTGTAACCTGAACAATAGCTGGTAGAACGCTTTGAGTTATCTCAGAAACGTCCGTTGATATGTTGGTAGATACAGCAGTGTTTGTAGCTGTTTCTGTTTTGATTGGTCCTCCGGAACCGCCTGCCGATGATGACTGACTTGTCGATTCCTGTTTGTAACCGAATCCAACTCTTCCAGAAATATATACTACTGTTTGGAAGGTAAATCCGACTACTAATCCAAATACTGCAGCTAATGCAGCTGTCCTAAATATCTTTGCAACAAAGCCATCCTGTCTTTTAAATTTGCGTCTTTTAAGGCCGTCGTCATATGGTGTCCACTGATAATGTGATTCGCCTTGATTTATCTCATCCTTAGTGTAGGAATAAGTTCCTGCGCTCTTTGGCTCATTTGAGCCATCATTACTACCGTTAAAAATGTCACTCATAATTTCGCCTCCATTCACATTTCCTAAGCTGTAGTCTACGTTCGAAATGTGACGGTTAGGTGATTATTGTTTTAAAATCATGTGGAATGATTATTACTCTACAGTGACCGACTTAGCAAGATTTCTAGGGTGATCTACGTCGTAGCCCTTACCCACAGATACATAGTAACCAAACAACTGCAATGGAATGATTGCAAGTGAATTGGTGAAGTATCGGTTGGTCTGAGGAATGTACATTACATAGTCTGCAATTTCTTCGATGTCTTCATTTCCAACAGTTGTAACTGCAAGAATGAATGCACCACGAGTCTTACATTCTACGATATTTGAAACAGTCTTGGCATATACATTGTCCTGAGAAGCCACAGCTCCTACAAGTGTGCCCTCTTCAATAAGAGAGATTGTACCGTGCTTTAATTCACCTGCTGCGTATGCCTCAGAGTGAATGTAAGAAATCTCTTTGAGCTTGAGTGAACCCTCCATGGCAATGGCATAATCGATACCACGTCCGATGAAGAATACATCCTTTGCTGCAACGAATCTATTTGCAAATCTCTGAATACGTTCTTTGTTTCCAAGAAGCATCTCAATCTGCTCTGGAAGCTTCTTGAGGTCTGTGATAAGAGACTTCATTTCGTCATCTGAAAGATGTCCCCGAACCTCTGCAAATTTCATAGCAAGAAGGTAGAAAGCGATAAGCTGAGCTGAGTATGCCTTTGTTGTGGCAACTGAAATCTCTGGACCAGCCCATGTGTACATAACCTTTTCAGATTCACGAGCAATTGATGAGCCAACTACATTTACGATTGCAAGTGTCATGTTGCCCATTGCGCGAGCCATACGAACAGCTTCCTTGGTGTCGGCTGTCTCGCCTGACTGTGAAACAGCGATAACAAGCTCGTTTTCCTGAAGGATAGGATTGCGATATCTGAACTCTGACGCGATATCCACCTCTACTGGGATACGTGCCATTTCCTCGAATACATATTTTGCTGTGACGCCAGTGTGGTATGCACTACCACATGCGACGATGCGGATGCGCGAGATGGCTTTAATTTCGTCATCGCTCATGCCAAGCTCTTCGATATCAACCTTGTCGTTTTTGATACGTGGATTGAGAGTATCACGAACAGTCTTTGGCTCCTCGTGGATTTCTTTGATCATGAAGTGATCGTAACCACCCTTTTCAGCTGCATCAACATCCCAATCGATTGTCTTTGATTCCTTTTCGATTGGCTGACCGTCAACATCAAAGAATTCGATAGCGCCATCTGAAAGTCTAGCGATTTCTTCGTTTTCGATGAAGTAAACCTGCCGTGTATACTTTAAAACTGCTGGTACGTCGGAAGCGATGAGATTGCCATCCTTACCCATACCAACGATAAGTGGACTATCCTTTCTAACAGAATAAATCTGATCTGGATAGTCTGCGAAAATAATACCAAGAGCATAAGCGCCCTCAACACGGTGCATTACCTTGGTAACGCAAGTGAGAGGCTCGTTGCCCTGCTTGTAATAATAATCAAGAAGATGTGCAACAACCTCGGTATCTGTCTCAGACTTGAAGTCGTAGCCACGCTTTGTAAGCTTGTCCTTGAGCTTGGCGTAGTTTTCGATGATACCGTTGTGAACTACGGCGATTGTCTCCTCTGAATTGAGATGAGGATGTGCGTTTGCCTCGCTAGGCTCACCGTGTGTTGCCCAACGTGTGTGACCGATACCGATGGTACCTTTCATGTTTTCGCCATCGTGAGTCTTTTCACTAAGGAGACGAAGACGTCCCTTTGCCTTTTCAAATTCTATCTTTTGGCCATCGTACACAGCCATACCAGCTGAGTCGTAACCTCTATATTCAAGTTTGCTAAGTCCATCAAGCAAAATTGGCGCTGCCTGTGACTTTCCTACATAACCTACTATTCCACACATAAATTATTTATCCTTTCACAAATTAGGTGGCGTTTGATTAAACACAAAACGCTACTTGATTTTACTACTATTCCCCTAAAAAGTAAAATGGGGATTGACCTAAAATCAATCCCCATTGACGTTTAAATATATTGTTTATTTATTTGCCGGAGCATCCAGTTCCTGCTTCTTCTCAGCATTTCCTTCTGAGTATCCAGTCTCTGACTTAATATGCTCACTAATCTTATTAACTTCTTCTGTTGGATTATAGTTTTCCTGGCCATACATAAACTTGTGAAGCTCTACTACATTTGACTGAAGTGTACATGGTACAAGCACATCACCCTTCTTGCCAAGCTTGGCACCCTTAAGTGCAAATGGGAATCCCATAGACTCTGACATATCGTATTTGCTCATCTCTGAAGCCATAGCTATACATTGAGACAACTTCAAGTTAGTTGAAACCTTAGGGAATACGTCGTCTGCAATCTTGTTAAGCTGAGCGAGATCAGCATTCTTGGCCTTTTCGATAATGAGCTTAACTACCTTACGCTGATTCTCAGCACGGCCATAGTCATTATTAACAGAGTATCTGTTTCGACAATAACCAACTACCTGTGGACCATTCATATGATATACACCTGGTTTCTCAAATGTACAATCCTTTAGGTCGATGTAGTCTTTCTTGTCAGGATAATACTTGAGCAGGTTTTCAACCTCGCCGATATACTGTCCAAGCGCATTCATACCGTTTGGATGCTTAACATCAACCATCTTTTGCGTGACTTCCAAATCAAGACCGCCAAGGTCATCTACGATTTTGGCCAGAGCATAGAAATCGACTGCAACATAGCCATCTATCTTGATATCCAAGTTGGCGTTAAGCATTTCGATTGACTGTTTAACACCGCCGCTAGAATATGCTGAATTACACTTGCGATAAGAATCGCTATCAACCTTGAGGTATGTATCACGCTGTACAGATATCATCTTAACATCTTTTGTATCATTGTTAATTGCTACAAGCATGATTGTATCTGAGTTACCAGCATCAAGCTTGCCGTTTGAACGGTTATCTACACCAAACAATGCAATAGTCGTGTAGCCTTCAAGGAGCTTCTTTGTCTCAGCATCAAGACTGTTGACATTGATGTCGTCCATGTTGATGTTGTCCCAATTGATCTTGCCGAACTTGCTCCAAAGGAAGAAGAATATTGCAAGTAAAATAAGAAGAACGATTTCTACAACGATAACTGTTCTCTTAGTTTTGCGCTTCTTGCCGTCCTTTCCTCTCTTACCAGATGACCTTTTAGATGGAGCTGGTCTACGGCTAGGAGCATCGTGACTAGCGCTTCTAGGACGAGAACCATTAGGACGTCCAGAGCTGCTGCGACCACCTCTAGGAGCAGAGCCACGAGAAGGGCTTCTTCTAGGGCCTGAGCCGCCTGATGGATGCGATGGTGCTGGTCTGCGACCTGAACCATTGCCGCCTCTAGCTGGTCTTCTCGCATCGTAATCATCATAATATTCATCATACTCATCGTACATTTCAACTTCATCTGATAAATCCATTGATCTGCCACGATTGTCGTATGGTCTGTTTACGTTTCTGTTTTGAGGTCTAGGTCTGCCGTTTGCAGAGCCACCTCTTCTTAAATCAAAATCTTCGAAATTGCTCATGGTAAAAATTCTCCCATCTCTGAGTACAAAATTGTGCAATACTGAACTAGTCTACTCCAAGATTTCGCAGATTGTCAAGAACAGCTTAACAATTCTGTCACATTTTATAAAATTTTAATGAATATGTGGTAAATGTAGGCAATCAATTTGCATTTTTGCTAATTCTATTGTGAGTAATTCACAAATATCATCCTAAAAACGATTATATTTTATAATTCTGCCCCAGGCAATAGGTAATTTTCCATGCCAATAGGCAGGTTTTTGTTGTAGAATCCGTCGCCGTCACTGATAATCTCTCCATGCTTTTCCATCAAGAATTCATGGGAGCTACTTTCGCTGATGTTGGAGCGATTCTTGTAGCGGGCTATGCATCTAGGGACCACCACTGTCCTATAGCCTTTTTTGCGGGCGCGTATGCAAAAATCCAACATAGCATCTTTGCCTGAAAGACTTTTGTCAAAGCCACGAAGCATCCGGTAAACCTTGGCATCTATCATGCAGCAACCACTATCCACCATAGCCACGTCCCTTGCCATGTTTGCCAATCCGTCATAGCTATCTCTAAAAATCTTTTGTCCATGGAAAGCCGGGTACCAAGCGCCATCGGAATCGTAGATATATCCTACATTGTCGACGGTAAAGCCCTTGTCGATAAACCTAACGCCAACCACCGCCACATCTGGCTGGTTGAGGAATGCGTACATCCTTCTGGCGTTGTTTCGAGTAAACAGCTTTACATTATCTTCCTTTAAGAACATGTAGTCCCCGGAGAACCTTCTAAAACCAGTCTCATCATATAAAATATGCCATTTTTTAAGTGAAGCATCCACTCGCCCCTGCGCCGTCACGCCAGACTGCCGCAGATATTCCAACGCCAAAGCCATATGCTCCTTGCAGTAAAATTCTGCTTCTTGGCGCTGTTCCTTTGTCAAAGGCTTGTCATCACATCGCTTGTGATAGAGTAGCGATGAAATGTGCTCTATCTTTTCTTTTTTGAAGGCCGCCCTAAGCAAGTATTCATAGATGTAGGCAGTCTTTGCCTTTTCGTTGAAGGCACCAAGCTTTTTGTACAAATCAACTGGCAAGCAAATGAACTCGCCAATATAGTTTGTCTGTAAGAGTAGTTCCTTATTGAAGTCGCTCTTGAAGTGAGGGTTCCTTCTGTCGATACCTATCAACTCGTCTGAATCGGTATATATAATAGAATTGAAATCCTCGGATGAGTTTATTTTTTCATTAAAAGAGCTGAGGGTGCCCGGACTCAATCGATCATGCTGACCGATATAGACCAAATAATTTCCCTCAGCAAAATGAGCGCCGATGTTGTAAGCATAGGCGCCTCCTGATTTTTTCTTAAGCCTTCTATAATGTACCCTATCTACAATGTCAGGAAAAAACTCCTTGATTGTAATTTCAATTGCATTCGAAGGATTGTTGTCCAAAATATAAAGTTCGAATTCACGATATTCCTGTTCATCGATGGACTCTAACATATCCTTGAAATGCTCCATGTTGGTGTCGGTAGTCCAGACCACAAGAGTAAAGTAAGCATCCGCCATTATTATTCGCCCTTTCCGCCAAATACAACCGCTATTGTCTTAAACAATATTTTGATATCTAAGCCTAAGGAGTAGTTTGAAATATATTCTGTATCTAAAGCAACAACTTCTTCAAAGTCCTTGATGTCGTTGCGTCCGTTTACCTGCCACATACCCGTAAGACCAGGCTTGATGGAAAGTCTTGCCTTGTGGTGCAGCGCGTAGTTTTCGTATTCATCCTCAAGTGGTGGGCGTGTTCCAACTAAAGACATATCACCTGTCAAAACATTCCAAAACTGAGGTAATTCGTCGATTGAATATTTCCTGAGGAAACGACCAATCGGAATTATTCGAGGGTCGTTTTCTATCTTAAACATGTTCCCTTCAACCTCGTTTTGCTCAAGAAGCTCCTTCTTGCGTTCTTCAGCGTCCACATACATAGTGCGGAATTTGTAGAAACGGAATCTACGACCGTTTTTACCTATACGTGTCTGCCTAAAGAACACTGGTCCTGGTGATTGCAGCTTGATAATTGGTGCAAAGATGATAAATGCAATTCCCGTGAGAACCAAACCGATAATGGCACCAACTAAATCCATCAATCTCTTGAGGAAAGCCTGACGATTTCGAATGATATATATGCTAGTTGTAAGCACAACGTAATCACCATAAGTCTCCATGATACGGTTGGACATAAGATTCTTGGTATGAATTAACGCCATGTGGACTGTGATGCCTTGCTCCACCAAGCGATCTGCCAAGGATTCTTCTGAAGCTCGAGTGTTGCCATCCAGGAACACTTCATCTACCACATTGGTACGAAGATATTCGAAAAGCGTATCCGCAGATGCTATAATCGGAATCCCTTGGATTGATTGACCAATCATATCTTTATCAACTACAACAGCACCGACAACTCTGAACTCGGTGTATGGACTGTGAGCTATCTCTGATAAGCAGTGCTCAACTGTAGAAGACTCAGCAACTACAATTAAGGATGATTTGTTTATATCTTTGATTTTGCGGCGGCGAATCACTCGCTTCCACAACACTCGGAATAAATAGCAGAAAAGAACCAATAAAATAGGAAAAGTATAAAGCACACCACGGGATGTGATGGTAGTCCACTTGTTTTGGAGCAAGTAAATAAACATGCCCAAATAAATAAACATACCGTGAAAAAGTACTGATGTTATTTCCTGATACTTTGTCCTGCGAAGTATTCCTCTGTATGGCTCAGTAAAAAGTACTGAAATCAAATCAACTACTGGAATAATGGTAGCCATGCCCTCGTAAACCTTAGGCAAATAAGCTTGTATACCGTCACGATGCTCTTCTAATAGTCCAATATTCAAGTGTATTTGCGTATGCAAAAACATGATGATATCAAACCAGAATAAGACTGCAACAAATATAGCTATCTCTGCTGCAATTATATCAAGTACTATAAAATCTAAATGTTTTGTCCATGAACGTTTTTTCTTTTTATACAAGTCTATTCCTCCTTAAACTCAAGGAAACATCCTTAAAGCTTAGAGTGTAACTCCATTCTTCTTAAGTAATTCTTTTGCGCTGTCTACAGAATCAACGCCGTGGAGATTTTTGATAGGCGCAAACTCTCTGACACGATCCACCTCGAAAGCCAGATTGCTATCCATCATATGAACCATATCAAGAACTAAAAGCTCAAACTTGTAGCCGTTTGGTGTCTCAGGTGAAACCGGATTGCCCTCACCGTCAATGTGAGGAATCTTTTTCTCAACAACGTGTACAAACATGCTATTATTAACAATATCATCAAGCTTCTCTAGTGAGAATAAATAGTTTAGGATAACGCCGTACTTGTAAAGCAAGCTGCCATCCTCGGCCTTTGCCTCTGCCATTTCATCTGACATTTCGTAGTATTCTACGATCGATGGCTTGCCATCCTCTAAGCAAAGTAAGCCCATCTTCTCCTGTGGGTCAACCTTGCGAACAACCTTTGAACCAGCCTGGAAACCACCTGAAATTGTGGCACCTACAAATACTGGGTCTGCGATTCTCTGACAAACATTATCTACTGCAAAGATGTTGATCCATTTAACGCCCTTTGCCTTTAAATCTTTATCAAGGCCTGCCTTGACCATTGATGCATACCAACCACCATTACCATTTGGTGATGTTGCAAGACGCCCCTTGTTCTCAAGGAGAAGCTTGCCATCATAATCAACAGCACATGCCATATCCTGAATGAAATACTGAATGTAATCAGGGTTGTAGCCAAAATAATTATGCTCGGCGAAGAAATCTCTAGTTGCCTTGTCGTTCTTTTCACTAGTCATGATGTAAAGAAGCACAAAGCATCCCGCCTGGTTAACAACATCCATAAGGTTGTTGATAAGGCACTGGAAGATGAAAAGGTCGTGAGTCTCACCAACGTTGAAGCAGCCCTTTGGCAAATCAAATCCAAGACGTGTGCCCATGCCACCTGCTAGTAAAACAGCTGCCACTTCGCCCTTTTTGATAGCTTCAAGACCAGTAGCCTCAAACTCGTCATGTCTTTTTTGGATCTCGGAAATCTCAACTGCTGGAGGAACTGTAAACTCTCCTCTAGCTGAGGCTTCATCACTGCCGATGAGGTCGAAATCAGACCAATTAATGTTTTCTATCTGGGCAAGGAAATCCTTCTGCTGATCAGCAGAAAGCTCATCGAAGAACTTCATAACATGTTCCTGATTTTTCCCCCTCAATACTTCAAGTGCTTGTTCTTTAGTAATCATTATAAAATATTCTCCTTCACTTATCTATGACTTTATTGTATTCCCTTTTTAAGTAATCAGTCCATCTTGAACGAATAATCAAATTGCTTCAGGGAAAGATTAGGGTTGTAGTATGGGTCACCCTTTTCGTATACATCCTTCCATTTCGACATAAAGTAGTCGGTCTCGGAATCCATGCGAGACTTTTTATTAGAACTAGCATGGTCGTAGCCTCGACTCACCGACTCAAGATGATACCACTCCGAAAATGGAGTGTAAACACATAGCAGATTTTTAGCTCGAAGCTTCAGACAATAATCCACGTCGTTGAAGGCAACTGCCAGCTTCTCATCAAAGCCGCCTACTGATTCAAAATCAGCCTTGGATGTGAGAAGGCATGCGCCCGTTATCGCGGATACATTCTGGACACAGGTACTTCTGTAGAAATAGCCAACCTGCTCTCTGCCGCTGTTTAAAAATTGAGAGTTGGCAACTCCTCCAAGTCCAAGAATTAATCCGGCGTGTTGCACCGTATTGTTTCCAAAGTATAATCTAGCGCCCACTGCCCCCACATCAGTGCGTCGTGCAAATCCCATAAGCTCTGAAATAGCGTCGGCATTGATCATCCGGGTGTCGTTGTTGAGTAGCAGCAAGTACTGCCCCTTAGCTTTGGTAGCGCCGTAATTAATTAGGGCCGAAAAATTAAAATCGCCCTTGGTGACGGGATGATCGGCTGTATAGTCCACCACCTGCACCTGTATATCTGCTCTTGCAAGCAGGCTATCGTAGTAATCACGGATGTCCTGCTCATCAGAGTTGTTTTCGATGATGACGAATTCGATGTTGCTGTAGTCGGTTTGACCCACTATGCTGTCGATGCACTGCTGCAAATCATCCTTGTGATTCATGTTTGGAATCAGAATTGAAAGCAAGGGTGAATCAGGCCAGTTGTATTTGGTGCGATAGTAACCCAAGTGGGTGTCCAGTTCTACTGTAGCGGGAACACCGATGCGCTTGTAGTGTTCTTCGACTGCACGTCGACCGTTTTCGTAGGCATACATTTTGGCCTCTGGGTGGTCGGCAGTGGATGCCGGATGGGTGCGCCAATGATATAGAACCCTTGGAATATGGTAGATATTGGTGCACTTTTCCAAAACTCTAAGATCAAAATCGTGATCCTGAGCACCATCAAACTCGGATTTGATACCGCCGCTTTCCTTGACTATATCAGCCTTTACCACAAACAGATGGGTGATATAGTTGTGGCTGCAAAGTAAATCTATATTGAAATCTGACTTGAAATGCGGAAGGAAATATTCCTTGGAATCCATGTCGATTTTGTCTTCATCAGAATAGATTGCCTCTATTGTATTGTCGTCGTTTAGAGCCTTTGCAATGTAATACATGGCATCTGGAGTGATCAAATCGTCGTGGTCCGTAAATCCGATATAATCGCCTGTCGCAAGCTCTAGTGCAGCGTTGGTGTTGCCGGAAATGCCAGTGTTGTCAGCAAGCTTTTTGTAGACGATTCGCTCGTCCCACACACCTGCCGTGGCTCTTTTGATGATGTCATACAAGCCATCTTCTGGACTGCCGTCGCCAAGACAAAGCTGCCAGTTCGGGTATGTCTGTGCCCTGAAAGACTGAATCAGCTCTACCAAAAATCGCTCTGGCGTGTTGTACAGCGGAATGACAATACTGATGACAGGATTATATTTAAAAATCGTATGTCGCTGCTTTTCAAGTTCTTTATCTGTAAGAGGATGTGCCTTTAAAAACTGCTTGTAGCTGTAGTGCTCTTGGTCGTGCCCAAGCGCCTTGCGAATCGTCTTGGTTATCGTTTTGCACAAGCCGTAGTGCTGAAGGTATAAAAGCCCCTTTTCTATTTTGTTCTTAGGTTGTTTGTATTGTTTTATATCGCTCATAATCTGACTAATTATACCATAAAGTAAAGTTGCTTGCATTGTGTGTTTAGGTTTGAGTTTTTGCGAGGGATAACAATATTTTAAATATTTTTTTAAAAAAATTTGTGCTAATTGGAAAAAAATTAAAATTTTTTTTGATTTATAAGTAGAACAGAGAAAACATTCGATTCAAAGGAGGAACAATTATGGCGAATGGAAATGAAAGAAATATAAATTCAAAACTTATCAATGACTCTCGTGCAAAACTCCGAGGATTTGTCAATAATATTCACGAACTATTATTAGATAACGACTCAAGGCACATGTTATCGAATGATAAAAAAGGACAACTAAATCAACTTTATTTAGATTCACATGATGTATATGTGGACTATACTCTAAAACTCCGTGTAGACTTGAATATTATTAACGAATTAAGCGATTTCATTACTAAATATAATAATATTTTGGAAAATTCAGAATACTTAAATTTCTTTCCTGCCAATGCGTTTATGCCAGAAGATAGGGCGCGCATTATGGCGAATGAAATCGAAGATACTACAAGAATCAGAACCGAACAAGCTACTAATGAGGAAAATATGAGCCAACAAGAAGAAAATAATAATGATGACGCCCAAAATCGGGAAAATCTTCTAGCAGCTATACGGGAGAAAGAGGCGGGTATTATTACAGCTTCGCTAGCCGAAGGAGATTCCCAAACTAATACACCTAGAAATGGCATAGCTGATGGGGTTTTGCCAACGGAGCCAGAGGGTGCCAACAACTCTACAATAAATTTAAGCACTGAAGATTTACGTCAACTTGAATTTACGTTAGCAACAGCTCCAGCCATCATTTCTGAAGAATTAGCTGAACAAGAAGCTCAGTTAGCAACAGGTTCACCTATCATTTCTGAAGAATCAGCTGAAGGAGAAGCTCATAGTGATATTGGTATGTGGACACAACCAGAAGAAGATCAATATCAACAAACGTATAGTGCTGATGGTGATTGGCTACAAGTGATCTTGAATAATATTGAATCTAACATTTATTACATGGAACAAACAGCCGATTTTAATCCTGAAGATTTAAACAATTTTAAATCTCTACGTGATGGTATTAAAAACTACCTAAATAATAGTTCTAGATTAGATAATGCTGCGCAACTCGAAGCTTTTTTAAATAGATACTTTAGTCTGATTCAGGACACGCAAATTATAGATCTTAATAGACATCAGTCTGACAGTGATTCCATTTCATCATCAAATGCCGAAAACACAATTGAGGCTCATGATACACCAGCGGATGACAGACTAAATCAACAACCTATTGATCCTGATACTGTACCAGCACAACAATTAGCAGCTAATAATAATCAGCCTGACAATGATTCTGTTTCATCAGCTTATAGTCATCAGTCCAGCAATAGTTCTGTTTCATCAGCTTATAGCCATCAGTCTGACAGTGCTTCCGTTTCATCAATAATAAGCACATACTCATTTCTTGATGAAACAATGTCGAACACTAGCGCTGATACTGTACCAGCACAGCAAGAAGAAACTCATAGACCACAAAATAATCGTGGCTTAAGCATGGCCGCGCAGAATGATTTTAATAATAGGCCTTACACTAACAACAATAAAACTAAAAAAGGCTTTCGCAAAAAGATTACTAAATTTGCTGGAAAGTTTAATCCATTTAAAAAATGTATGGGTCAAAAATCAAAACGTCAAGGCGCGTGATAACAAAAAGACATTTGCCACCTCTCAAGGTCGGCAAATGTCTTTTTCATTTCTATTTCTCCTCCACAACCTGAAACACCAAAAATTTCAGGTAATAGCTCTCGTCGGCGGCCCAGAGTATTGGGTGGTCGGGAGCTTGAGTCCTGAATTCAACCTGGCGAAGACGCTTGTGAGCGGCTTGCGCTGCCTGTCCTATGACTTTTATAAATAAGTCTTGTGTCATGAAATGCGAGCAAGAACATGTAGCAAGATAGCCACCATCTTTTACTAGCTTCATGCCCTTCATGTTGATTTCACGATAACCCTTCATGGCATTTTTAGTTGCCTCACGAGATTTTGTAAATGCAGGAGGATCTAATATTACCACATCGTACTTTTCCCCTGCTTCAGCAAGCTTTGGGAGTTCATCTAGCACGTTTGCTTTACGGAATTTTACTGTGTGCTCAAGTCCATTGAGCTTTGAGTTTGCTGTTGCCTGTGATACAGCAAATTCAGATATATCAAGACCTGTAACCTCAGCAGCTCCACTTAGGCCTATAAATGATACCTCGCAGCCTGTAGCGCTGGGAAACTCTAACACTAACCCTACCACTGTAACCTCTGTGAGTCCTAGCATTGATACTCCTGCTGTGACTACTGGGTCAAATAACAGTTTTATTACTAGAAATGATAACAGAACCTACAGCAACGGCGCCAACATACAACGTAAAATAAAATGGTGGAAAAAAATGCTTTCTTGTATTCCTTGTATTTCAAATCAAAAAAACAGTCATCACATAACACCATAAACACCGTTTATTTTAAGGCACTTACAATAGTTGACTCCCTAAGACTGATGAACAGTGGCTAAATCATATAGCCACTGTTTATCGGTCTTTTTTTGTATGCAAAAATCAATTGATACTGTCTGTGTGATATCATCCCCTTTATCTATCACACTACTTTTTCATCTTACATTACAATCCACAACTATCTAATCTATTACATTTTTAAAAAAATAAAAAAATCTCATTCATTTTGGAAAAAAATACGGTTTTTTTATTGAATAGGATATAGAAAGGAATAAACAATTTAGTAAAAGGAGGACAAAAATATGTCTAAAGATACAAGTATGGACTCTGTGACAAATAACGTTTCTATTAAAAAAAATGAAGATTTAAATTTGCTACTTAAACCTGTCGATTTCTCCCCTAATCGTCGTATCAAAACTCTTATGACATTGATATCTTATTTAAATGATTCAATCATCACATCAAAAAAGGATGCAAAAACGAAGCTAAACAATGATGCTCCTATTATAAGAAATCTAACTGCTTTATTATTTGAAACAAATCATTTTATAGATGATATTAACAAAGCTATTAATAATAAAATAGATATTAATAATGATGGAAACTACACGATATTGCTAGCAAGATATGAGTACTTCTTAAGAAGGTTTAATGCCCAATTTCCAAGTGACAACTCTCTTAAAGATTCTAGTATTCAGGATAACTCAACTCCTGAATCTATTGATGATATTAAGAATTCAATTTTTAATCTTCTTGAAGAAGTAAAGACAGAATATGAGCAAAGCCATAATGCAAATGGTAATGACGATTTTACTATAAAGTTAGGAGGTATACTTGGTAAATTATTAAAATGTAAAAATAATATTGACCAATATACTCCAAACGACTTAAAAAAAACGCTCGAAACATGTGACAAGGAGTACCATGATATGTTACCTCACCCCCCTGTTCTGATGAACCCCGAGAACATTTTGAACGATTTGTATAATTTAAACGAGGAGGTTAATAACGAGTTGCATTCTGATAATCATCCTTCGATAGATATGATAAATAATCTATCTATGGAAGTACAAAATTTCATTTTCAGTTATTATCAGCATTGTGATAATAAAACCACTACTGAGTTTTTAAAAAATAGATATGATTACTTTGCAAAAACATTCAACATTCTGCGAAAAAAAACACTTTCCGAAAAAGAAAACTCGATACTCAATAATATTGGTGACACTCCTACTAATGACAACGAAAAAAAAGGCGAATTAGACCCTACGCAAAAGACTCCGTCGAAAAACCCAGAACCTGTTATTTGTTCTGTTGCTGATTCAACGCCTGTTTCAAATGCTAAATCTGCTGACAATCATCTCATTAAAAACACGAACGATTTACCTAAATTATTACCTACTAATGGCGAATCAATATTTGATAGAGTTAATGGACCTATGAATAAATCAACTCCTTCGACTGATCACGATGACAAAAAAAATAAATGTAACCTTGACCCCTCTGTTTATGCTGATAAAGCTGTTACTGATATAAATGGTATCAAACAAAGCAACCAAGGAATTAGTAATTCTCCGACAAACCAGGGTTCTCCAGATAAAACAGCTAAGAGCCCTGCTAGTACTCAGCATGAGACACCCCCATTTTATCTGAGTACCATTTATACGGGGTTTAGGAGGTCGTACAATTCCAATAACAAAAACAACAGACCTAAAGTGCAATGGTGGAAAAAAATGTTTTCTTGTATTCCTTGTATTCCAAAGCAAAAAAACAGTCGTCACGTATAAAACGATAACTGACTTCCGTCATCACACAACACCATAAACACCGTTTATTTTAAGGCACTTACAATTATTATTTCTCATCAACAACCTGAAATACCAAAAACTTCAGGTAATAGCTCTCGTTTGCGGCCCAGAGTATTGGATGGTCTGGAGCCTGAGTTCTGAATTCAACCTGGCGCAGACGCTTGTGCGCGGCCTGCGCTGCCTGACCAATTACTTTTATGAACAAATCCTGAGTCATGAAATGAGAGCATGAGCATGTTGCAAGATAGCCACCGTCTTTTACGAGCTTCATGCCTTTCATGTTGATTTCGCGATAACCTTTCATCGCATTTTTGGTTGCCTCACGGGATTTTGTGAAGGCCGGAGGGTCAAGTATTACCACATCAAACTTTTCACCCGCTTCAGCCAGTTTTGGAAGTTCATCTAACACGTTTGCCTGAGAAAATTTGACAGTATCCTCAAGTCCATTAAGCTTTGAATTTGCAGTGGCTTGTGATATCGCAAATTCTGAAATATCAAGCCCAATGACTTCTGCCGCTCCGCCCAATCCCGCATTGAGCGCAAACGTTCCCATATGCGTAAAGCAGTCAAGCACTCGCTTGCCTTTGCATAAACGTTGGATTGCAAGACGATTATATTTTTGATCTAAGAAAAATCCTGTCTTTTGACCGTTCACCACATCAACTATGTAGTGCACTCCGTTTTCTACAATCTCAACGTTAGTATCAAACTCTTCACCTATGAATCCCTTGTACGGCGCCATGCCTTCTTTTTTGCGAACCGCCGCATCACTTCTTTCATAGACTCCGCGGATTTTGAATCCGTCCGCCTCAAGTATTTCTTGCAAATACTCAACTATCTGAAGCTTTAGCCTGTCGATTCCAAGCGCAAGCGATTCTACAACCAAAACATCATCATATTTGTCTACAACCAATCCTGGCAGAAAATCCGCCTCACCGAATATAATACGGCAGCAGTTTAAATCATCCGGAAGTAATACGCATTTACGATATTCCCATGCATTCTTCACACGCATTTTAATAAACTCTGCGTCTATAATCTGATCCTTTTTGCGCGTGAGCATACGCACTCTAATCTTGGAGTTGGTATTAATAAAACCACGCCCCATCATATATCCATCAAAATCATGCACAATGACGATATCGCCATTGTCAAATGAACCCATAATCGTATCTATTTCATTATCAAATATCCAGGCGCCGCCCGCCTTTATCGTACGACCTTCACCTTTTTTTAGAGTTACAATTGCTTCCATTTTTTCTTCCTTTATTTTTCTTTTCCAAGCATTTTATGAATCCTCAGGATTCTCTCGTTTTCTATATGATAAACCTCCTGCAATGGCCATGGTAAATCAAGCACATAACCTCTATCTTTTTCAGACAATCCATCTAGCGCCTTAACAAACGCATCTCTATCTTTATACATACGCTTTCCAAAATCCACCAGCACATATTTTGCATCGGCCCTGTCGATTTTTTCAACAACTCTGCGCATACTAATTTTGCCGTAGGCATCCTGCTCTTTCACATAAGACACCTTCTCAACATAATCCTTTGGTTCTTCAAGGCACACTATCCCCTCATCCAAATAGTACTGCCAAACAAGCTTGGCAACTTTTGCTTTAGGCAGAGGATAGTCTAGCTGCTCTGTAATTTCAGACACAGTTAGACCTTGGCTAGCCAAGTGCCGCACTGCGCCGCCGCCTGCAAAATCTGTTATGAAGTTTCCTAAGGCTTCGTTAAACTCTTTAGACATAGGATAACCCCTCATCCTCCCCTCGGGGAAGGCTTGCATTTGTCATTTCAATGAGAAGTTCTTAAGTTTTAGTCTCTAGAAAACACATCTCGTGTATATACTTTACCCTTGACGTCGTCGAGGCATGAATCGTAGCGGTTTGCTATGATGGCATCGCTGGCAGCCTTAAACTTTTCGATGTCATTGATAACCTTTGAGCCAAAGAAGGTTGTGCCATCCTCGAGAGTAGGCTCGTAGATTACAACCGTAGCGCCCTTTGCCTTAACACGCTTCATTACGCCCTGGATTGATGATTGACGGAAGTTGTCAGAGTTGGACTTCATAGTAAGTCTATAAACGCCGATGGTAACTTCCTTTTCGGCATCCTTGCTGTACTGGTTGGCCTCCTCATATCCGTAGTAGCCAGCCTTTTTAAGTACCTGGTCAGCGATAAAATCCTTGCGAGTGCGATTTGACTCAACGATTGCACGGATTAAATCCTGAGGCACGTCCTTGTAGTTTGCAAGAAGCTGCTTGGTATCCTTTGGAAGACAGTAGCCACCGTATCCAAAGGATGGATTGTTGTACTGATCGGTGATACGAGGATCAAGGCAAACGCCCTTGATGATTGCTTGTGTATCAAGACCTTTTGTTTCTGCATATGTGTCTAGCTCGTTAAAATAGCTGACGCGGAGGGCTAGATATGTATTGGCGAAAAGCTTTACAGCCTCTGCCTCGGTAAATCCCATAATGAGAGTTTCGATATTCTCTTTGATTGCCCCCTCAGAAAGCAAAGCCGCGAATTCATTTGCCGCCTTTGTGAGAACAGGGTCTGCTTCATCCGTGCCTACGATGATGCGACTTGGATAGAGGTTGTCGTAAAGAGCACGTGATTCTCTAAGGAACTCTGGGCTGAACAGAATCTTGTCACTGCCCATCTTTTCTCTGATATTTCTAGTGTAGCCTACAGGAATTGTAGACTTAATCACCATGAATGCGTTTGGATTGACCTTTTTTACAAGCTCGATTACAGCCTCTACTGCTGATGTATCGAAGAAATCCTTGGTGCTGTCGTAGTTTGTTGGAGTGGCGATTACTACAAACTCAGCGTCCTTATATGCACTTTCTCCGTCGAGTGTTGCGGTCAAATCAAGATTTTTGTTTGCCAAGAAATCTTCGATTTCCGGATCCACGATTGGAGATTTTTTGTTGTTGATTAAATCTACCTTTTCAGGGATTACATCTACTGCTACAACATGGTTGTGTTGAGCAAGCAATGTAGCTATGGATAATCCAACGTAGCCCGTTCCAGCTACAGCTATTTTTCTGTTCATAGTTTTACCTCTTGTGACTTTTTCCATTTTCCCCTCATCCCCTCATCAGTCAGCTTCGCTGACAGCTTCCTGTAATGTAAGCTAAAGCTTACTAGAGCACAAAAGTTGATTGCTTACAGCAATCATCCTTTTGACTCCTTTCCCAGGGGGAAGGCTATTTTGCTTTTCGCTTTCCCTTGGGGAAGGCTATTATTCTTCTTTTAGGCGGTACCAGCCGTCTAGGATTGACAGATTAGGGTTGTAGTATGGGTCCCCTTTTTCTAAGATATCTGGCCAGCGTTTTTCTAGCTTTTCTACTTCGGAGTTGAAGCGAGCAACCTTTTCCGCTGTGTCTTCGTAGCCACGAGACTTGGACTCGTAGTGATAAAGTTCGGCATGTGGGTTGTAGACAACCAAGTAGCCCTTGTCGCGAACCTTCATGCAGAAATCCACATCGTTGAAGGCAACAGCAAGCTCTTCGGTAAGTCCACCAACCTCTTCGAATACGTCTTTACGAATCATGAGGCAGGCAGCTGTGACAGCTGAAAGATCTTGAGTCGTAACAGCCCTAAACATATAGCCTGGCTCCGAGCGCTCGAGTCCCACAAATGTGTGGCCCGCGATACCACCGATTCCCATAACAACACCAGCATGTTGAACAGTGTTATCAGGATAGTAAAGCAGCGCGCCACAGATACCTACGTCCGGGCGAAGGCACACATCAACCATCTCTTTAATACAGGTTTCGTTGATGATTTCTGTATCGTTGTTGAGGAGCAGATACATGTCGCCGCTGGCATTTTTTGCCCCTAGATTGTTGATTGCCGAGAAGTTGAATCCCGGTGTTTCGTAACGAACAACCTTTACATCAGGTCTACCCTCGATAGACTTGTAGTATTCGAAGGTTTCCGGTTCAGTAGAATTGTTTTCTACTATTATATATTCAATGTTTTTGTAAACTGACCTTGCGTCAATGGACTTGATACACTTGTCCAAATCATCGGTATGATCCTTGTTTGGAATGATGATGGAAACAAGTGGCTCCTTGCCCCAATTGTATGTGGTGCGATAGCATCCGTAGAAAGTATCCTGCTCCACAGTGGCTGGAATGCCAAGTCTGTCGTAGTGAGCCTGCACTGCCTTTGCCCCCGCATCAAATGCGTAGAGCTTGCTTTCAGCTGACATAGCTGTAGACGCAGCGTGGCTTCGCCAATGGTAAAGTGCCTTTGGAACGTGATGAACATTCTTTGCCACCTCGCAGTAGCGAAGAATCAAATCGTGATCCTGGGCACCATCATATTCCTTATTGAATCCACCAGCCTTTTCGTAGATGTCTCTTCTAAAGATGAATAGGTGGCAGATGTAATTAACTGAACAAAGCAAATCCAAGTTGTAATCTGGCTTAAACACTGGCTCGAAGTATTCCTTGGAATCCATGGAAATCTTGTCTTCGTCGGTGTAGATTACATCGATGCTGCGATCTTTGTTGAGGGCCGCAACGCACTCATACATCGCGTTTGGTGCAAGAGTATCATCGTGGTCTGAAAGCACGATGAAATCGCCAGTTGCCAAGGCAATTGCCGCATTGGTATTGTCTGAAATACCAAGATTTGCCTCTAGATGTGTGTATTTTACACGGCTATCGTCGCCGTATTTTTTGGCAATGAACTGTCCTAAGCTGTCATCCTCACTTCCGTCTGCAAGACAAAGCTCCCAGTTGGAGTAGGTCTGAGCCACTATGGAATCTATAAGCTCCACCAAATATTTTTCCGGAGTTTTGTACATAGGGATTACAATACTCATCAACGGATTATACTCAAACTTTTCGTCTCGCTGGCGCTGAAGCTCAACCTCAGTAGGACCAAAGCTTGTCAAGAAATCCATGTAGGTGTACTTTGGAGCATCTGCGTTTTTAAGCTTGTCCAAGGCATGCTTGATGGTAGCTCCAAGTCCGTTGTCCTGACGATAGAGCTCGATTCTCTCCCAAAGACTCTTCTTCGGAAGCAGATTGCCCCCTGAAAGAACGTGCTCAGTGTCAACCTTACAATCATAAACCTGACCGTTTGCGGTGATTGTCAGGCGAAGCTTTTTGTAATTTCCCTTATCAAAAATAATCTCTAGACCAGAATCACACTTTTCAGTGAGCTCTGGATAGACACCATATACGTCTTTACGAAACATTCTCTTTACAGTAATCGGTATTTCGGTGTTACCATCGTAAAGATGAAATTCCTCAGGCACATTTCCAATTGCCCATCCGAGGATTTGAATCTTGTCGTCAGTAACTGCCGCGCGCTCAAGATTGTATTCGTATTCCTTTTTGAGCTTTTCCAGGTCTCGGCCTGTTGCCTTGTAAACAACTGAACGCACCTGATTCTTGCTGCCGTTCTCACCGAGAACGCAGATGAGTTTGAGGCTTTTGACAGTGCTTAAATCTTCTGGCAATGTGATTTCGCCAACGTACTCTTTGGAAACACTCTTGTGAGCGGCAATGTAACGACGTCGAACCTCGTTGCCCTCGCCCACAGTGATATCCATCTTGTGGGGCTGACCGTTTAGCTCTGCCACAAGGTTGTAGTCCTTTGGGTTGTCAAAAGGGTAAAAGCCCTGAAACAATAATGTATTTTTCTTTGTTAAGTGATATCTGATGAATACCACGTTAAATGTATCTCGCATTACTAAATATACCTTTTTATAAGTTTCTTACCATGGGGAATGTCCCCTCATCTTTCCTACTATGAGTTTTCCCCTCATCAGTCAGCTTCCCCCTGAGGGGGAAGCCTTATATAGTCCAGACCCCAGTCTGTACATCAAATTTCTGTACTCCGCCGCGGCTGTAGCCGTCTTCGACTGTGAGGCTTGATGCAATTTCGTTAGTCAATGTACCAGCTG
Source organism: Pseudobutyrivibrio sp. UBA1225 (assembly GCA_002309345.1). Classification (GTDB taxonomy): domain Bacteria; phylum Bacillota; class Clostridia; order Lachnospirales; family Lachnospiraceae; genus Pseudobutyrivibrio. Next base: position 33,333 of record DBWZ01000091.1, on the reverse strand, counting down.
CAATTATATCATAGAATAAATCTTCCACAAGACTAGTATCAGCCAAAAGACCATTTGGTGTGTTTTTAGTAGCAAGGGCATATTGCAGAACAAAATCTAATATACCCTCTTGTAGTCTTTTTACATCATCGCTAACAAAGTCATCCCCTTTGAAGTGTGGCTCTGGTACACCATTTTCCATGGTGAATTTGATGAGCTGACCGTATGGCGCACTCAAGGCGTTTTCAAGGAACAGCTGATATTTGAGCAGTTTGCTGTTTTCAATCTGAGTTGGGTCGGTAACCTCAAAGATTGCATCAGCTCTGCCGCCTATGCGCTCAGGCTTGTTTGAGTGCAAGGCTAAATAGTGTCCTGCAATATCTCGGCCAGTGAGCTTCATCAAAAAGTACTGGATTGTTCCAGAAAATCCCACATCGACCACAGCCAAATCGCCCACGTCTGCCAAAAACTGACTTGCATAATTTAGGTAGGCATTCTTTTCCTCACTTGCCTTTGCAAAGATTTCTTGCTTGTATGGTTCCAAAAGCGCCATAAGCTCCTCTGGCTTAGTTTCATAATCAAGGTCTTTGTCTTCCTCACCCTCGTGAAGCTCTAGACCAAATCTCTCGACCAAAAGATTGCTAAAGGTGCCCTGATATTTTTGAAGAATCAGCTCGCGAATATCCTCATCGTTTTCAAGAGCTGGCACAGCGCAGGCTCGGCGAGATGCGAGGAAGTAGTGAATGTCAGGAGTCTCGATGGCTCTGACACTGCAGTAGCTTCCTATCATCATTTGGAGCATGTAGCCCTCACGAGCAAGCAAAAGCAATCTTTCTTTTTTGTCCTGATTTTCTTCTGCAAGCCACTGGGCAAATCGCGCCATCAAAGGCCCGATGGTTGTGTATCCAAAATCATATATATCTTTAAAATGCAGCGAGCCATCATCCGCAAATGCGAATGGAGAATTGAAAATTCCTCCGTAGATAGCCTCGCCTATCATCAGTGAATTCGGTATGCTTGTCTTGGCAAAATCCAAAAGATAGCTGAAATCAGAAAGCTCAAGCATAGCTTTTGGATTGAGAACTATATGACTTGCAACGCCCCTATCCATGAGAATCTGGGAATCGCTTCGGAAGTTGTCCCCAACGTGGATGAAGGTCTCTGGATTGATTCCAGCAAAAATGTAGTCCCACATAGTTCCATCATCCTTGCGGGCACCGACCTCGCAGGAAATCATAAGCTCGTCGTAGCCACCGATACCGCATTTGTGAAGCAAGCCCACCACCTCAACTCGGTTGAGATACATGTCACTGACAAGAATCACGTGCTTGCCCATGGCTTTAAGGTTGTTGAACACCTCCACCATATCCTTTCGAGGCATGCAAAGTCTTGTCTCGGTATCTATTTCAAGCTTCTTGATATCCATGGCTATGTCGCCAATAGTTTTGTCCTTTGAAATCTCAACGTAGATTTTATCGATGGTTGTCAGCGCTCCATACTGGGCAGTAGCGGCCGCCTCTGCCTCCTTGCGAAGCTTTAGGAAATCAACCTTCTTTCCATAGAGATTTGAAATCTCCCGCTCTATAAGCTTGAACACCTGATCTGGCTCCACAATGCTGCGAGTAATCAGAGTGTCGAAAATATCAAAGGATACAACATCGTAGGCTGCCAGCTTCATGGTCAAAATCTCTTTATCAACCTTGAAGGTGTTAAGGAAAGGTCTAAGACTCTTGTTCTTTGAGACATCCTCATCGCTTAAGTAGAGGATGTAATCATCATAGCCCTGCTTTCTTGAGATGAACGGAAGAATCCTCTCCAAGGCATGGGCCAATGTGCCATCGGTCTGCCCCTCTTCTCTAGGGAAATCTTCGTATGTGTAGCCACGCTCCAAAAGCGGTCTTAAGGCATCTGTCTTTGCCCAGAAGAATGAACCTGCTGGATAGTTGAACACAGATGGCATATTTCCCAAATCATATTCTTCGAAAAGCTGTCTGCCAATAACCTCATTTGCAAGCCAAGAGTAGGCGATGGTTGGCACCTCTTGATGTATGTCAGGGTACACAAGGCCTGCGTTTTTGTTTTTGAACATATCAAAAATGCTGTTAACCTTGTCGGAAGAACCAAGAAGCACCTCTAGCGAATACTGTCTCCAGCTGCCCTTTTCAACACCGGAATATAGCGACTTTTTGCTGTGGACATGAAGCATGTAATCATGCTTTAAAATTTCCCCGGCAAATTTAACGTACATAGGCGCCAAATCCCTGCCTCGGTTTGGAAGGGAACGAATATCTAGCACGCCGATTTGTTTTAAATCTTTGAGTTCTTCTTTGATAAGATTGACCTCGGCGTCTTCCCGGCATGATATATATAAATCGAATTTAAACGGAATATTTGCAAAATAGCTTACAAACTCTGGCAACAAATCCTGGTAGTAAAGATGAAGGTGCACCGCTATTGAAGGAGCTGCCGCCCCTTTTGCTGCAGCCTTTTGAGCTTCTCTAGCCGCCTGCTTTGCTGCTTTTTCTGTTGCCTTTTGTTGTTTCTTGGCTTCTCTGGCAGGAGTAGATTTGCCTGTCAAAAGCGCCTTGAAAGAACGAATACTTTCAAGAGCCTGATAGCCCTTAGTGTTAATAGTGTTTTCATGGATAGTTCTAAGCTCAGTGTTAATAGCTTCGATGTTACGGATATGAACATCCTTTGCCGCTATGAGTTCCTGCAGCTGCTTGATTTGATAATCCCGTGATGCGATGGCAAAATCAGCGGCAGTCTTGCTATGAGAGCCAGCATGATTTCTAAGCTCGTGAAGGTTTTTGACATCCTTAAAGCAATACTTTGACTGGAAGTGGTCTTCCATCTGCTGATAAATCGCCCGCTCCACACCGGAGATATCCACCAGATTGCTCGGAAGCAAGCTGAATTTTGAAGCACGATAAAGCACATAGTTGATTGGGATAAGAAAATCGAAGGTCCACTCGTAGTCGATGATTTCCCAACCTCTATCTGTTTTGATGATGTTCTCAAAAATCAAATCTATGTCAATGAATTCTGATGCAAGAACGCCACGTGGTAAATCCACCATGCCAAACACCTCTTCAAAGGCTGGCGAGCTGACAAACTCCTTGGCATGAGGCATGTAAGCATTTTTGACAGCCTCGATATATGCCGGCGCATCATCCGCTGTAAGGTGCTGGCCTTCAAGGAATTCACTTTCGATAGAATCTCCCACCAAAGCGCTTTCATTTACGCAAAAATCAGAGCCCTGCAATATATTTTGCAAGCCTCTGTAGCTATCGTAGACTCGTAGAATGTGGTCTTTGGCTTTGGAATCGTATGGTCGCTTAATGACCACCTTGGTACCGTCACGCTCTACTATATCTGTAATTATGTTGTATTTTGGGTTGCGCTCGTTCGAGAGCTTTTCGTAAAGTAATCGTTCCATTATCTAGCAATCAGCAGATAGTCTCCTGCTCCTCCACCTATGTAATCCTCTGCGTAGATTTCTGTAGTGTACAAATAATCCGGGCTGACTCTGTAGGTTGTGATTTCACCAAACCCAGCCTCAGCCAAAAGCTTTTTGGTAAAGCTGCCCAGTCTATCCTTCTCGGAGAGGGCATAGACCAATCGTCCCTCGGGAGAAAGAAGCTTTTTCAGAACAGATGGAGTCTCAACCAGCTGTCCAATGCTTATGATTATGTTGAAGGTCGTTTTGATATCCTCTAATAGTGCTTTTTTTATATCTGACAAAACCATAACTGTAGAGGTACCAGCCTTGGCGTATTCTTGGCTCATGCCGATGGTCACATCTGCCGCCTGCTCCACCAACCATTCCACCAAGGAAACGCTATCGGGATCAAGTATCAGTACATTGTCGCCCTTTTCAATTCCAACGGGGGACAGCACGTTACTTCGTAAATGCGAAAACATCTGGATAGCCTCTTCTGTTCCCTCATCAAAAATGCGTCGATTATACTTTTCTTGAATCATAGAAACCTGCTCCTTTTCAAACTCACCCCGGGTTTAAACCAGGAACCTTTATATCGAACTTATTGCCTGTCACTTTACCTGCTCAACTTTGACCTTTGAATTCATATCATAGAACCCAACTGTGTTTTTGGTGCTAACGACAGTGACATTCATCACATCGTATAGACGATGATAAGCAACAAAATCCACCCCGTCGAAACCAGTACAGCTAATGGACATTAAATATTCGCCGCCTTGCATATCCATCCTTTGAGTGAAGGTCGCAACGTATTCGCTTCCTTCCTTGCAAAGACCAACATCGCATTTTTCGTACATGGTGTTGGTGCCTGTTACATCGATACCCTTTAAGGTCTTGAATGTAAGTGTAAAAATCGGATTTTCGATATCTGTATTGAAATGCACCTTGGATTTAACTGTAAAGGTGCTACCTTTCATGATTGCGTTGGTGTAGGTGCCACTGTCATCGATAACGGCAAAGTCAACTATGCTGGCACGGCCATCACCATATTCATTAAGATTTGGGTTGAGCTGGTAGTTTGACTTCCAAGTGATGCCCTCTTCAAGCTCCTCAGCCTCCACCTCATCTGCAATGCCATCTAGATTGTCAAGCTTGCTGTTGATAACAGGCTCTTGCCCAACCAAAATCTTTTTGTAGATGTCTATCATTTCTTTTGGTGTGCCCTCGCCCACCTTGTCACCCTTGTTGATAAGAACTGCCCTGTCGCAGTATTTGCTGATGGCACCCAAATCGTGTGATACGAAAAGGATTGTCTTGCCCGCCGCCTTGAATTCTTCGAATTTCTTGTAGCATTTGGCCTGGAAGAACACATCTCCTACGGAAAGTGCCTCGTCTACAATCAGAATCTCTGGATCGATATTGATTGCAACTGCAAATGCCAAGCGGACGAACATACCTGATGAGTATGTCTTGACTGGCTGAAAAACGAAGTCACCTATGTCTGCAAAGGATAAGATATCATCTAGCTTTGCATCTATTTCTTCATTGGAATAGCCAAGCATGGTGCCATTTAAGTAGATGTTTTCCATGCCGGTGTATTCTTGGTTGAAGCCGGCGCCAAGCTCTAGCAAGGCTGAGATTCTGCCATCTACAATAATCTCTCCCTTGGTAGGGGAAAGAACGCCAGTAATAATCTTTAAAATAGTGGACTTGCCGGAACCGTTGGTACCAATCAAGCCAACACACTCGCCCTTCTTAACCTGAAAGGACATATCTTTAAGAGCGTAATGCTCCTTGTAATTCTTTTTCCTAGTAAGGCGCAAGGTATCAGCCACCCTAGCCTTGTTACTCTCGTAAAGCTTGTAGACCTTGTCTACGTTCTTTACCTCTATAACGTAATCGCTCATATTGCCTCCAAAATATGCACTAATTTTATCATATTTCGGATTGAGCGCAAAATTTTTCGGGAGAATGGAAAAAAATGGAAAATTTTATTGAATAGTAAATAGGACAGGAATAATTTTTATGTTTTAATGAAAAGGAGATTAGAAATTATGGGAAGACTATTAGAAAAAACAAATAACATTATTTCATCATGGAATAATGTATATGAAAGAAAAGCGAATATTATAGGAACAAAGCTTAATGATATAAGGTCTTTAGCGAATAATAATTCAACAACGTACTTTGTTGATACAATTGGTGAATTTACGCTGAATAGTTTAGATCAACTAGTTAAATTAAAGAACGAAATAAATACTGATTTACAAGAATTCGCTTTTAGATGTGAAGAAAAAAAAGAAAATGTTATAGAACAATATGAAAAGCTTTTGTCAATTTCCAAAAAAGCAGAAAAAATTATATTTGAAAACTTTTCATTTATCAACGAAGCATCTGATACATTGCTGCGTCGACTTGACGATCCTTTAAGTAACATGACCAATAAAAAAATAGATAAAATCCTAAAGAAAATTCACAGTATTAAGAAAAAGAATGATCATTTTATTGATAAATATAATAAAAAAGTTCGTATACAGGAAATTAACGCAAACATTGATGGCGTCATTAACAAAATAGGAAAAAGTATAACGAATAATACCAACTACGTAAAAATGATTAATCAAGACACTGCGACACGAAAAAAAGGAATGGATACGGCAGTAACAAATTTAGGTGAAAAAAATAGTATATTTATCACTCAGACACACGAACCTATTATCGCTAGTCAGGAAGAAGAATTAAAAAGAGCAAATCATACAATCAAAAAAGCTAACAAACTTGTTTCTCAATTAAATAAAACAAAAAGAGTAGACGATCATACCTATGAATCAATCCTTGAGATTGCCAAAAACAATTATAAAACAACAGAGAAAATGTCAAAATTACCAGAAGAAAATGTTTTGGAAGAATCAATTACTGCAGATATAGAGAAATTTAAGCCCATACTTAGTTATACTGAAACCCTTAAGAAAAAACCAAAGCGAAAAAAATGGTCGACTTTTACCCCTGCAAAAGAAATAGAATTGCGAGAAATGTTGAAGAATTATTATGCAAACGTTAATGGTCCTTATCCGAATCCAAATGATTCATCAACAAGTAATTTACCTAGCATTCAGCCTGATTATAAAAAAAGCCATTACGATACGCAACAACATATTAAACAAAAATAGCATTTAATCTTATAGCCCGCTCCCGGCGGGCTATTCTTTTTTATCCAACAATCTCTCACACATCATCAGACCAAATCTTCTCACTCATCCTCGACCTCAATTAACTCGTGCGCTGTTCCTTTGCCAGCACGAAGTTCATTGACAGACTTTAATACATAGGCTTGATTTTCATCGCTGAAAAAGGGATCCTCCTGCTTGATTTCAAAAGGAATCCTATGTTCACGAAGAACAGCTTTTACAAACATGTTTATTGCTGCAGATGAAGTCAATCCAACCGATGAGCAAAAAGAATCAAAATTGCTTTTATCTACATCGCTAACACGAGCAGTAATTGTTGAAAGTGCCATTATTGTTACCTCCTTTTATTTTATATAATAATTATAATGCAATTGTATTACGATTGCAATTTTTCGTATTCAAAGATAACACTATCATCAAATCGCGGAATAGTATGAATGGCAGGAAAGTTAATGTTAGAACACTGCAAAACTAAATATCCCTAACACAACACAAGTGGCACCTTTCGGTGCCACTTGCTTGGCTTTAGGAACCCCATTACCTAAAGCCGGAGGATTATTATAACGCCCCTACATCAGCGTAATCGGTTATTACACCATCCACACCCAAGCGCTGAAGGGATAACATCTGCCCCTTGCTTTCTGGTGCGTATGTATAAACCTTGCCTCCCGCCTCGTGGATTGCACGAACGGTCTTTGGCGTGAGAGTCTTCATGTTGACTCCGTAATATTCAGCCGGATATTTGACAGGTAAAGTTGATTTACCAAAGGACGCCAAAAACATAATTGCTTGACTAGGATTGATTGCTTTAATGGCAGTTAAGTAATCGTAATTGAATGATAGGAAAACAACTCTGTCCAAGACTCCGTACTGAGCACATTTTTCGTATACCTGAGCTGAAAACTCTGGATCGTCTCCGATATCCTTTAACTCGCAGAATATACGCATGTTGGTGGATTGAAGTAAGCTAAGTGTTTGATCTAATGTAGGAATTCTCTCACTCACAAAATCAATATCATACCATGCACCTGCATCTAACTGAAGCAGTTCGTCATAGGTATAATCTGAGATTCCGTATTCTTCATCCCCATTAACTTTTTCTAAAGTCTCATCATGATAAATAACTAGTTCACCATCTTTGGTTTTGCGAACGTCGAACTCTACTGTCTTTGCTCCGCATGCATATGCTCCTGCAAATGCACTAAGGGTATTCTCAGGATAGGCTCCAGAGTATCCCCTGTGAGCCACTATCTGAACCACAATATCCTCATCGGCATTGGCTGGTACATAAATGATATGATTGAAAAAAATCACAGAACAAAGCAAGGTAACTATGCTGACAGCTACAGTTCTCTTGACTTTAGAAAATAAAAATCCCCTCATATGCAAGCCCCCTCTCTCTAGCTGATTCTATTATAACATTTGACTTGTTACGAGAAAGTGAACTGAGGCGAAAAAAATCGCCCTAAATAACAAGGCGATTTTTGTTAATTATTTTATTTATTCAACATGCTTTAATATCAGTGTCAAAACCTCGCAAACTTAGAGATTTCTACCGACTATGCCAAACAGCATATTAAAATTTAACCAATCAAATTATTATTGTTTATCCTATAAGAAGTCACACTCAGCTATATAACATCTGCAAACTGAGGCTGGAGCTTTTTGAACACGTGAGTGCCAAGAGCAAACATAATGATTGTAACAATCCAAAAATATCCTGTGAGCAATGGATGTGACCAGAATCCCACCTTGTAAATAAAGCTATCACGATATCCGCTGGTGATGTAGTACATTGGATTAAGCTTTAGAATGTATGCAATTACAGGAGATATGTGACCTAGCTCAATCTCCTTTAACACAAGATCAAACTTCCACATAATAGGCGTTGCCCATATTGCAACCTGCAGAAAGATATTTATAAGCTGCGCCATGTCCCTGAAAAATACACATAAGGCACTTGTCAGATAGATTAAGGCTATGACAAATATCATCATCGCAAAGGAATAATATATGAGCTGCAAAACATATGGGGAAATCCCACAGCCTAGGGCCAATGTCAGCAGCACTGTAAATAGCACGAAAAACACGTGCACAAACAGTGATGAAACTGCCTTTACTACTGGTAACACGTTGATTGGAAACACTACCTTTTTGACAAGATAGTTGTACTCTTGCAATACTATTGTTCCTGAAGAAAGCACCTCTGCGAAATAAAACCAAGGGATGATACCTGTGGAAAGCAAAAGTACATATGGAAAATTGGTTTCACCAACCACTACCCCCTCTTGTTTTAAGGCTTTTTCAAAAACTATCCAATACACAAGCACGGTAATCACTGGTTGAACAAAACCCCAAATAATACCCAGGGTAGAGCCAGCAAACTTTTGCTTGAAGTCATTCTTGGCTAATTTCGCTATTAACTTTCTGTTTTTAATAATGTCTCTAATCATAATATTTGTTATCGCATTAATACTACTTTAAATAATCAACAATCAAATGCTTAACACAGATTCAAATCTCTTGTAGCAACTGTTCCATTCAAACTTTGATATGCTTATTTTTATTCTCATATTCTACAAGGGAAAGCTCCCAATCAGATGAACCATCTTCGGTTTCATAGACTAGATTGAATCCCATGTCGGCGTAGAAGTTTTTAACCATCTTGTTTTTGGCTGTTGGCAGGTAGTGACCGCGAAGAGTCTTTACCCCACGTGCCTGACAGCGCTTAACAAGCTCGTCCATCATAGCATATTCCATATCTCGTTTCAAAACACGACAGCTCATAAGCCATAAATCTATGTCGCAAGCCGCTCCATCCACGTGACCAATAACGATGCTGACAACACCGTTATCCCCAAACTTGTCCATGAGCTTGCCGTATAACGTGATATAAGCGTCGTTTGCTGCAGTCTCTTCTATCTCGGTTTGGGTGAAGCGCTTTGTTGTGAGATTGAACTGATTTGATTTGTTGGTGAGCTGTGCGATACGCGCCATATAAACAGGTGCAAAACTATCAATCTCGGCAGTCATCTCAAGAGAATCAAGATACTGACCGTAATCCGCAAAGCTACTTTGAAGCTGAGTTCTCTTGGCATTCTCCTTATACATCTCGTTGCGCTTTAGGTCGTCGTCGGAGATGTTGGTTGTCTCGAAAAAGCCAGACCTATCAATAGTCTGAATGTAGTGAACCACATTGTCTACCTCTGGCGCTGATACTCCTTTAAGCTGCTCCGTAACTATGTGACGCTCCGCCGGATTGTCATCTACAAAGACCAGGCTTTCTGGAAGCAGGTTAAGCTCTGCTGCAATATCAGCAAAGTTTTTGTCCTTCGGATCCCAGTTTGCCTTTATCGATATAAAATCTGATTCTTTGAACTCGCTGTCAGGATGATTGATACCTGCGATGGCATTTTCTCTATCATTCTTAGAATCTATATTCAAAATCACACCTAGCTGCTGATGAGCCTTGAGGTATTGCTGAAACTCGGTGTATGCCTGTCCCTCAGACTCCTCTGGTCCAAGCTCGATGCCATCCACACCGTCGTCACCAATCACACCTCCCCAGAGAGTGTTATCTAGATCAAGGACAAATCCCTTTTTGTTCTTGCCAAGCAAGGACTTGATGATGTTTGCCACGTTGAATGACAGATACGGAATCGCCGAAACAGACATAGCGTACTTGTACATATACCAATAGAATGGATCAGACCATTCCTTTAATCCATAATCAGCGGAAATATAGTTAAGGTCGCAGATGTAAAAATTGTCTGCCGACTCTGCATAGTCATATAGCTTTTGATTGAGGCGACTGATGAAATTCATATGTCCATGGAAATCATATGCATCTCGGTTGCCCATCAATCTGTATAACGGCATCTCGAAGTTGTTTTGAATGATTGGGCAGTTGTATTTATCCGCCAAAGTCTTCCAAATACTCTCAAACTTGAGATACTGATTTGTCAAAAGCTCCTCTACCACCGCCTTGTCCATGGATAAATCCGGATAGGTGGTGATGTTGCGATTGCTTGTACAGACGTAGATGATGTCTGGAGCAAACTCCTCTAATTCAGGATTTGGAAAGACTGCATCCTCGTAGTACTTGTTGTATTCGCTCTCGTAGAATGTAGGTCGAATACCATTGTTTAGCAGAAATAGCTCCATCATAAGCATGATGTTGGCTGTTGTGCTGCCCCCCAAGATTGCAATCTTTTTGTCGATAAATTTGGCATCTGATGCAAGGAGTTCCTTTTTTATTTTCTTTTTCTTGGATAGCAGATAATCTGCGTCAAAGGGATATTCTAGTTCCTTCATCCTTATCCTCTCATTTCTTATTCAATCACTTTCGCAGAAGCATTTGCTTTAAACTTGTAAATCGATACATCTTTGTTCTCAAAAACCTTTTCCAGCTGAGGATTAGTGTTCACAAAATCCGGATGACCGATTTGGGTAACCACTAGATAGTTAATGCCATTCAGCGAAAGAGCGCTGTTGGCAGTATTAGGGTCAGAGCTGAAGAACTTTTCATTGGTTCTGAGCTTAGCCTGTATCTGCTCTTCTGTTATATCTGAATAATCATAACCTTCTATAAAGCACTGACGCTCAGAAAAAGCGCTAGCATAGAAGTAGATCTGCCTTTTATCTTTGCCGCCAGATGTTTTGTCCAAGCCCTCGGAAAATCTGTCGACTGCTATCCTCGATGACTCGTCGGTATTGTCACGCAGCCACTGATAAGCTTGGATTGTCTCTTTGGAAACTAAGGATTCTGTGTAGCCCTTTTCTATGTTTTCCCTGGAAACCAAATATTGAACATCCTCTATTTTGCCTGCGTAATCCTGGTTTGATTTGATATCATCATAACAGTAATGACCCAAATCCACTACAAGGAAAAGCGTTCCTAGTGCAAAGAATCCATAGGTAAGCTTTGTCACCCATTTTTCTTTGTTCTCGACACAATATTTCATGGAGCCATAGAAAATAAAGGCTGCATTGGCAATGACAAAGTACACCTGAGAAAATCCTGGCACAGCAAAGAGACAGAATCCGCCCAAGCCAATTAAAACCGAACCGATTACAAACCAATCAAAAATATCTCCGATTTCCTTTTCCTTGATTAGCTTCTTGAAACGGCTAACTGCAAATCCCACAAATGGAAGGATGCATGGACCGATGATAACGATAGAACTAAGGATAACTCCAATTACCGCCCATACGGTATTCGTATAATCGAATCCAAACTTGCTAAAAATCTGACCGATACGATTGCTGCCCAAGGTTCCAGCTGTAGTAAAATCTACTCTTCTGTTGTTGGCACCAGGCGAGCTTGGTCCAGTGTTGATAGCGATATTGGTGTATAAGAATCCTATCGTAATAGTAACAACATATGCCAATCTGGCAAGGCTAAACTTTTTGATAATGAATGTTTCAATTACAGATACCGCAATTGCGATAACCATGACTGTAGCACCTGCAGTACCCTTGTAGCCTGTAACTCCCATGATAAGCAAGAAAAGTACAAACAATCTGCGCAAAGAGAATTCCTCGTACCATCCCTCTACCAAAATATCTATGGTTAGAACTGTCATAGACAGGGCAAGTCCCATGGCATTGCCGTTTGAAAACAGATGATTGTCTAGCCAAGAGATTGGGAATCTGCCACCTACTACGTTCAAAGGTAACAGACAAATGCAGGAAACAAATAATCCTCCACAATAGAACAAGCGCTGAAACTTGGTCGACTCGGTGGAATTCTTGATGCGCTGACCAATTATAGTAAGCGCCAAGGACAAAGGCCACGCACATACTAATGCGTTACCATTTAGGTACAGTCTAAAAGCATCCATCTTAAAAATATGCTTACATAAAGCAAAGGTTAATTCGTAGAAATAATGATAGAAGAATTTGACTTCCGCAACGCGGATATCATATCCAAATAGAGTGCGACTCAAGGTGGTGATGTTGCCCGTATGGAAAAGGAAATCGTGATAAACCTGAGTTGTTTCCCCAGACAGCACTCCCCAGTATTTGAACTGGAATGACAGCATAGACGCTATATAAATGATGAAAAACATAATCAAAAATGAACGGCTAAACTTTTCATCCTCGTTAAATATTGATGGGCGTCCTTTTTTGATATGAGTCACTATATACATCACAGACAATAGTGGCCCCATTACCGTAATTACGTTAGAAACCTGGAACAAGCACTGAAGATAAAAGAAGAACCCAACAGCTGCTGCTCCAAGACCGTAAGATGCCAAAAGCCTTGTTGATACCTTTAATCTGTGAGGAATCAAAAGATCGCAAAGAAACATTCCCGGAAGCTGAATCCAGAATGCCACGTATATAAAGAATGTTAAAGTAATGCCTAAACTAAAAGTCATCGGAAAGCCTTTCTATTTTTCATCCGGGGCAAGCTGCCCTAATTTAAAATGCTTGCGGCAAAGCGCCACGTAAGAATCGTTTGCACCCAGCATAACCTGTGGACCAGAACGCACAACCCCGTTTTCGTTGTATCTAGTGTTGCAGGTGGCCTTGCGACCACACCAGCAAACCGTCTTAACCTCATGTATTACATCAGCGATAGCTATCAATCGCTCTGAGCCTGGAAACAGCTTGTTCATGAAATCTGTTCTAAGACCGTAAGCTACCACTGGCACATCCATAAAATCAACAATGTCAGATAGATAATCTACCTGCTCAGGGGTTGCGAACTGTACCTCGTCAACGATGATGCAATCGTATTTCTTGATTTCATCCTCGGGCATCTGCACTAAATCCTCTAAAAAAACGCATTCGTGCTCCAAGCCAATCCTAGATCGAACCACGCGCTCGCCGAATCTAGTATCCATCTCTGGCTTGACCAAAAGCGCATTCTGTCCAACCTCTTCGTAGTTGAAATGAGTCATCAGAGCATTGGCTGTTTTGGATGAACCCATCGCGCCATAATAAAAATACAACTTTGCCATTTATTAACCCCTTTACATAAATTGACAGAAGACCTTTGTCTTCTGCCAATTATAAGTCTTTATTTATTTTAAAATATAATGAAGAAAGTGTCAAAAAACTTTCTTCCATTCTTGAGTTTGAATATCTGTCGCACGATGAATCAGTCTTGCGTTTGCCTTGCCATGGTTCTTTACAAAATACAATGCCAAATCAGCTGCATTCAAGTAATCCCACGCTCTGCTCATCTGTCTTGGCAAATGATTGACTATCCCTTGCGAAACAGTAAGCTTGCCTATTCCTAGATCTTCACCAACTTGTTCCATAGATTCGCGGATAAATCTGGCTACTTCGATTATCTCTTCATCCGACATGTCGTAATAGTATAGGATGAATTCGTCTCCGCCATATCTTGCTACGAATACTTTTTCATCCTCGACCCTTCTAAGGATATTACCCAATTCTTTGAGCACCTCGTCACCCTTAGCATGACCGTATGTGTCGTTGACATCTTTGAAATAGTCGATATCCATCATCTCAACACCTAAGCTCTTACCCTCGTTGTTTGCCCATGTAAATAGCTCGTCGATTACAGTGTTAACCTTGAATCTGTTGGCTATTCCTGTGAGCGGATCGGTCTCAGCTGCCGCAGATAAGAACATATTGCGAGTCTTTTGCTGCACAAGTTCAGCCCTAAGTCTAAGTGTGGTTGTAAAGGATTTTTTGTTGTCCTCAGACTGCTTTGAGTGGTACTGGAAATATTTGTAGGCACATTCCATCATATGCTTCTTTTGACCACGTTTTTCATACATAACAATCTTGTATTTTTCAAAATGAAGACGAAGATTAATCATTTCGTCATCAAGCTCTTGAGAATCAATGTGCTTGAAGATTTTTTCGAGTTCTTCGTATTCTTCGTCTGAAAGCATCATGCTAACCAAAGCTAAAGTCTCATCAAAGTTTATGACGAAATCTTCGAATTGATAAAAAGCCTCAATACAATTAGCCTTGTATTTGCTTGCCAAATCGACATTGCCACAAGCCCTGTGATAATACCATCTGGCAATATTTACATCAATGTCTTTATCAAATTCTGGATGCTCTGATATGAGACGTTCCATCTCTTCGATAACATATTCAGCATTGTCAATTTTATCTTGAACGACATAGACCTTTGAAATGAGAGCATACTCTCCAATTAACAAATCTGCTTTGACCTCTGGGTCCTCTATGAAACCACAACACTCGATGCCGCGATAGTGATATTCGATAGAATCCTGAAAAGCGTCCATTTCTTCACAAAGTGTGGCAAAATTTGCACAAGCTATAGCCTCTTCAACATAGAGACGATGCGCTCTTGCTATATCAATACAGTTGATGTAGCTTTCTTCACTGGTAATGAAGTTGCCCATGCTATGGTATATAATACCTAGCTCATTGTAGCATCGACATATAAGCTGGTATTCGTCAGTCTTGACTAAACCTGTAATTCCAGAAGAAAGGTAGTATAAAGCCTGAGAGAAATCCTGATTTTGACAACTGGCATCACCTAACACACAGCTGGCATAATCCTTGAGATCTTCGTTGCCCTTTTCCTGTGCCAGATCAAACAAATCACATGCTAAATCAAGGTGTTTGGCATTATCCACCTTGCGTGTTTCATTTATTCTGTTGATAAGGTCAACCACCTCTGGTGATTGTTTGCTATATACTTCTTCCAAACTATTACTCCATTAAGAACTATATTGTAACTTCTTTGTTCTCTATAAGAGAGTTTATATATCATTTTAGAAGCAACTCTTATTTGAGACTCTTCTTAAATAGATTATAGCATTATTTTCGTTACATAACCACATAAACCACGATTTAATTTTGCAAGTATAACGCAGCTGTCAACACACCATTATTTGCAGTGATATAAACGATAAGATTCTTGTTATATGGATTCTTGAACTTCATATCTAAAGAGCTTCCTGAGATTGTTGCATCCCATCCTGGTGGTAAGTAGTTGACTGGCAATGAATGTGGATGTCTTTCTGAAGCCTTGATACCTGCCATCTTTGATGCTGCGTATATAGTAGAAGAAACCTGGCAAACACCTCCACCTATTCCTTTGGAGTGCTGCTTGTTAATAAAGACTGGCGCCTCAACGTATCCTCTTGAAACGCTACGTGGTCCAATTGCTCTAGTTGCAGAGAATGTGCCACCTGGAGCAACCACTGTTCCATTTACAAAGCTAGATGCAAGTGCAATGTTCTTGGCTCTAGCAGCTGCCGCATCATACTCAGTAGCATAAGTACCTAGCAATGTGTAGCTTTGTGGAGCTGCAAGCTCTGCGCCCACTGAAGGTGTAGCGTCACGACCTTCTGCCTTGCCGGCTGATACGTAGTGATGAACATAAGCCAATAGATTGTCGCCGTAAACGGCCTTAAGATCTGGATTCTTGAGCATATAATCTGTCGCATTGAAGGATGCGCTAGGATTTCTGCCCTCATTTATTCCAAAATAAATGTAATGATTCAAAAGCCCTAAAGGACTTCCGTTCTCAGATGCAGCCACATCTGGATACATTGCAGCATAATAATTGCAATCAAAGACCTGCGAACAAGCCTGTAAATCAACATTTGCTGCTGCTTTAGCTGGTAGTGCTGGGAATAAACCTATCCCGAAAAAGAGACATGCTAAGGTTGCTATAACCCTTTTGAAGTGAATTTTTCTCATATTACCCCTCCATCAATATTGTTTTGATTTTCTCCCAGAAAATCTAGTATTGTACTAGCCCACTTTTTCATGAAATAGAAAACCATTATCTCCCCGCTACTAACTGTATTCTAGCACTTTAGAGGGGATTTTGGAATACATTGTGTGTAGGAGGGCTTGGGGGATTTTTGGGGATACAGTGTGTAGATGGTTGGGGACATTTGGGGATGCTTTGGGTGGAGGGTAGCTTGGGGGATTTTTGGGGATACAGTGTGTAGATGGTTGGGGAGATTTGGGGATATGCTTTGGGTGGAGGGTAGCTTGGGAAGATTTTGGAGGATTTGGGTGGTGGAAAGCTTGGGAAGATTTTGGAGGATTTGGGGCTGTTCAAATCCGTAAAAGTATTACTTTTTGCTATTTCGGGGGCTACTAATACTTATTTTGTGAATTTTCATCAATATCATCGATTTTTGACTCATCTCAAGTATTACTTTCTCTAAATTTTTGCATTAGTAATACTTTTCCCGTCACATTTAGGCTGTTTTTTTGGTGTTTGTGAACACGGAAGTATTACTCTACCTAGGATTTCCATATTAGTAATACTTTTCCAAGTTCAACAGTTCTCAAACTAATTTCTAATCCACAAATATCGACACGCTAAATATATTTCGTGGCTGTACTAACAAATAATTTGTGCATTTTAAAAATTTTTTAATTGAAATGGAAAAAAATAAAAATTTTTTTTGATATATGAAATGAAGGAGATAGTAAAGTAAAACAATTTAAAGGAATAAGAAAGGAATTAAAATAATGGATCAAAGTTTTATAAATACCACAGATTTAGATGATTCAATAGCAAAGCTTGAAGAGTCTATAAATTCTAATGTCAACTTTTCCAGGGAACACACACCTTCAACTTCTGAAAACTTGGAGCGTGTTGACAGTTTAAATGTTAATGCTGAAGGAACTACTAGCTCAAATCAACCTGTTGGTAGAGTTTTTAACATAGAACAACCTAATATCACACCAATGCAACGAGCTAACAGCACTGAAAACACTTTGAAACTTATCAGAAGTAATGTTTCTAAAAGAATAGACTTTTCTTATAAAGTATTAAATTATATGGATGACACTTGGGTTGTAAACGATCGCAATATAGAATTTGTAAACCACGTAAAAAAAAGAATATCAACTATTTATGACAAGTTAATATATATCCAAGATATGATTGAAAAAACTATGAGCGCCATGGAAAATTATTCTAGATTACACGATGGCCTTTCGGAGCAAAAGACTCGTGAATACGTAAAAGATATTAATGATATACAAGATTGGATTGATTCCATCCCTAGCAATACCCGCATAAATAAATATCTTGGAGAATGTGAGAATAAATTAAAGTCAACTATATTTGATAATCAAGCCGAAATTTTAGAGCTAACATATGTTACAAAACTTATAGCAAACCACGCTTTGGCGATAATTAATAGTCACCACATAAAGAATGCAGTATATGAACCAAAATTTAATTATTCTTACTACAGAAATACATTTGTAAATATCATAAAAATTTGCGAACAGTTAGAAAACATACGATTAAATCCTAGAGAAATAGACAATTATAACGAAGTAGATTTAAATAGAAAAGAACAATTGCTATTTGACATGAAAATAAGGGGAGAAGAACTTAGTGGCATCGTGAATAAATATAGCAATATAGTAAAAGAGCTCGATAACCGTATAAAGATTACTCAGGATATAAATGGAGTTCGAAATTATCAAATTAATAAATATAAAGATTTGCCTGAAAATCGCGAACCCATAAGTAAAAAACATAAACCAACGATTAAATTCAATAAAAAACGACAGTATTTTAAATAATTAATAAGTAACGGAGGAAAAGAAAATGTTAAACAGAAATTTCAATTTACAAAATGACCCACGTAACGAAGCAAGCACTTCAACAAGCATTACAAATAACAATTTAAATGACAAGCGTAACGAAGCAAGCACTTCAACAAGCAATCATAGTAAGGAGCCTTTTGAGGAATATTTTGATAAAACACTCATAATAGATGAGAGCTATTCAGAAGACAACTCGAAAAGTTTTATGATTCAAGGAGTTAATAATATTGAAATAATATCTCCAAATAAAGATAAGCAAGGTGTAGAAAAACGAGATGTAGAATCTTTAAAAAAAGAATACGAAATGCTGCTTGATAGAACAGAAAAATTTCGTGATAAGATAGATGAATATAAAAATGATTTTTCCCATGAAAAAACGTTTTTCTATAACGTTTGTAAGGATTTGATAGTAAAAAAAATAGATAAATATGAGTCATATTATCGCATGGTAGATGAAGATTGCGTAGAATTAAATAATAAACTAGATTATTTATATAGTTTACCCCAACATACTATGGTCTACGACACTAATGACGATAAAGAGTTCCGCAATGAAATATATCCTTACTCTTTTCGCAAAATCAAAGACATTTATTCTAACGATATTAACCAAATTATATGTTTGTATTATTGCAGACAATGTATAAACCTAGCCAAGGATATTCTTTCCATTAACCAAGAAATGGACAGAAGACTAATGTATACTACTAGTTCAACATTCACAAAAGAAGCCAAAGAATATTTAAACCAATATAAGCAACATGAAAAACAGATTTATAGGGCAGGCGACAATAAAAAATTCGATCCACTTGTAGCACAATCCTGGATTGATGTTAATGAAGCGTTAAAAAGCGATTATCAGAAAGCTGATGATGAGTTTAATAGTCTAAATAAACAACTCAATCCTGATTGGACAAGACAAAATTGCGGTGATTCATATCAAAATTCACCTTATAACAACCTCAATCCTACGAATCCTTTACCTATGATGGGAAATACTCGCACACAAAACAACGCTAATACCCGTCTTGCTAATATGCGTAGAGGCAATGGTTAAGGTTTTTAAATAATTTGTAAAGAAATTGCAACGCATAAAGAATAAAGACAAGTATATATAACCCACAAGGCTGCCGCGAAATGCGGCAGCCTTGTTCTGTTTGTCCCAAATTTCAAGCCATGCTAAACCATAACAATTAACTTCTTGCAAAAAAATCAGATCTTTTTGGGTGAAACTAAAATTTTTTTTCTAAAAATGGAAAAAAGTAGAAGCATTTTATTGATTAGTAAATGTAGAAGGCACTTACACTGCGTATTTAAAAATCTATATCAATATACTAGCTATTCTAGCTAAGAGTTGATGCAGGTGGATATGCTTTCTACGGGAACGTATAAATAACTAATAAGTAACGGAGGTAAAGAAAAATGCCAAAACCAAATAATATGCATGAAGATGATAGGGAATTCTTAAATTCTATAATTGTAGCGGGATCCGACGACAGTATTATACAAAGTAATCCTAAGAAAGACTGTATAGAAAAATGCGAGGAAAATATTAAATTACTAAAAGGCATTATAGCAAACATTAGAATCCTTGAAATGTATCATAAAAACGATAATGCGAATTTACATAACACGTTAAAAGATTATATTCGAGAATATAAACGCTATAATAAATCACTAGACAATTTAAATAACAAAGAATTTAACGATGTAGAGTTAGCAAATAAATTAACAACATTAATAAACAACAATATTGGACTCAAAAAAGTAAGAAATATGACTATTAATCATCTAACTGAAACTTTTAAGGAGTTAATAAGTAAAAATATAACTCTATCAAACTCAATAGCTAATACATATCAAACTTTTGATATAACTCAAACAGACACAAATAGCCGCATTTATTCCTCAGATATCGCACTCATGGACAAATTTAGTGATAGATACAAGCACTTAAGAAAAAAGGTATCCCAAAAAGGCTTAACTTCCATTAAGTATAGAAAAGAAATTCTTGATTTAATGAAGGATAATGAAGCTCTTACGGCAATACATGAGGATATGCGCCGAGGCCTTATGCCAAAGCATATTAAAGAAAATCCAATTTTGAATTCTCCCGAACAAGCCCGTTTTAGTGGTCCTTATCCGAATTCAAATAGGAGTGGTGAATCTAGTATAACTAACACACCTACCACATCTACGAAAACTAAAGCTGAACATGGACGTAACGCTTATAATAAACTACACGGACTTCCGAATTTTTTTAATTTTAAAAGGGGATAGTTCACAAGATTGTATAGGTATAAAACTCAAAGGCTGCCGCGAAATGCGGCAGCCTTGTCTTATCTTCATTATGACCAAAGAATATGTCTTTACTGGCGGCTTTGCTCGGCAAGCTCTTTACGCTTGCGGATTGCCCAAGCTCTGAGACCCTTTTTCTTTTTGGTGTCTGCTTGAGTGTTAGAACCGCGAAGTCCTTTGACTTTGGTAATGTATAGGCCTGAAACCGTGGCCTTAACTTCTTTTTTGACTGGCATATCATCGAAGATTTCTTCCTTGCAAAGGAGAGTCATCATCTGAGGGCCAACCTTAGCCTTAACAACAGGAACCTTTAATCCCTTCTGGTACCATGGTACTGAGCTAAGTACACCCGCAGGAAGATCTGCATCCTTAAACTTCATACGCTTCTTGTCAATGATAAGCATTGATACCTGCTGTGCAACTGCAGCCATCTGCTCTTCTTGCTTTGCCATCTGGTCTTGAGCCTTTTTGTATCTTTTGTTCATCCAGAAAATCAAGGCTGCCATAACCACGATAACTATCAGCAACACTATCACCCATGTTGGCATAAACTATCCTCCTAATCTATGGCTCCGTCTGAGCCGCAACTAGGACAATTCTATCATGGTACAAATACAAAATCAACATATACAAATACTTGCGAGAAATTTCATTTTACAAACAAAAATCCTTCTTAGCGGACACACTTACTTTATATTTTCATAATAAAGAATAAATCTAGAGCTTCCAAATGTCCTGATTATACTGGGCAATTGTGCGGTCGCTAGAGAAGAATCCTGCATTGGCAATGTTCTTTATCATCTTGCGTCCCCACTCAAGGCGATTCTCGTATGCTCCATAAGCCTTTTCCTTTGTAGCGCAGTAATCCTTGAAATCAGGGAAGGTCATGAACCAGTCCTTGTTTAGCAGCTCATCATAAAGGCGCTGCAGATTTTCCTTCTGCCCAACCGCAAGCATTTTGTCGGAGATTATGAAATCAACGCACTTTTTAAGGTTTGCATCCTTAGCGTAGTAATCTTTTGAAACGTAGCTTGCATCCTCGTAGCGCTTTATAACTGTATCCGAATCGTCACCAAAAATGAAGATGTTGTCATCGCCCACAAACTGGTGCATCTCTACGTTTGCGCCATCCATTGTGCCGATTGCGATTGCGCCGTTTAGCATGAACTTCATGTTCGATGTACCCGAAGCTTCCTTGGATGCAAGGGAAATCTGCTCGTGAATATCACAGGCTGGAATAAGCTTCTCCGCCAAGGTTACGTTGTAGTTTTCAACCATCACAACCTTGAGATATGGGCTCACCTCCGGATCCTTTGCAATAATCTCTGACAAGCAGAGGATAAGATGGATGATATCCTTTGCAATCACGTATGCCGGAGCCGCTTTCGCACCAAAAATCACAGTGATTGGACGCACAGGCTTCTTACCCGCCTTAATCTCAAAATACTTGTTGATGACGTAAAGAGCGTTCATCTGCTGACGCTTATATTCATGAAGTCGTTTGATTTGTATGTCGTAGATGCTATTCTCGTCAAGCTGGATATCCTGCGTCTTCGCCAAATAATCCTTCAAAACAGACTTTCGCTGATTCTTCACATCCAAGAACTTCTGAGCAACCCCATCATCGTTAATGAACTGTTCAAGCTTTTTCAGCTGGGTGGCATCCTTCTTGAAGCCCGGTCCGATGAGCTCCTCCACAAGGGTTGCAAGCTCAGGATTGCAGTATAGCAACCAGCGACGGAAAGTAATTCCGTTTGTCTTATTGTTGAACTTTTCAGGATAAATCTTATAAAACTTGTGAAGCTCAGTCTCCTTCAAAATTTCTGTGTGCAAGGCCGCAACGCCGTTGATGGAAATACCATAGTGAATATCCATATGCGCCATGTGCACGAGTCCATCACGGATGATAGCTACGTCAGGATCTGGAATTCTCTTGGCTATGCGGTTGTGCAGTTCGCGGATAATTGGCATAAGCTGCGGAACAGCCTTCATCATAAATTTTATAGGCCATTTTTCAAGAGCCTCAGCTAGGATTGTATGATTGGTGTAAGCGCAGCATTTTGAGACCACGCTGATTGCCTCGTCCATGGTAAGTCCACGAATCTGAAGGAGTCTGATGAGCTCTGGAATTACCATTGATGGATGGGTATCGTTAATCTGAATCACAGCGTAATCTGCAAGGTCGTATAGCTTTGATCCCTTTTCCAGCGCCTCATCTATAATAAGCTGAGCTGCATTGCTCACCATAAAATACTGCTGGTAAACTCGCAGCAATCTACCGTTATCATCGGAATCATCCGGATAGAGGAAAAGCGTAAGATTCTTCTCAAACTCACTCTTATCAAAATCGATGCCACTTGTAATAATCGATTCATCCACAGTCTCAACATCGAATAAGTGGAGCTTGGTTGTCACAGAATCGTAGCCTGTAACATCGATATCGTACATCCTAGACTGAACGTTGAAGCCACCAAAATCCACCTGATAGGTCTTCTCGGTTTTGGTCATCCAGCTATGCTCTGACATCCAAGGATTTGGCTCTTCTTTTTGCAGGTTGTTCTTGAATACCTGCTTGAAAAGTCCCATGTGATAAGCCAACCCAACACCATCACCGTTCAACCCGAGGGTGGCTATAGAATCCAAGAAGCACGCTGCAAGCCGACCAAGTCCACCATTACCAAGGGATGGCTCCACCTCGATTTCTTCTATTTCAGCAAGAGATTTCCCGTTTGCCTCAAGTTCTGCCTTCACCTGGTCATACAGACCTAGATTGATAAGATTGTTTGATAAAAGCTTTCCGATGAGGAACTCGGCGCTGATGTAGTAGAGCTTTTTCTTTCCGCCGGCGATTTCCTTATCCTGTGCCTTATCTTTGATGTATTCTAGTAGGCCGATGTAAATCTCCTCGTTGGTGCATTGATTCATATGTCTACCAAATCTAATCTTGATATACTCATCTACTTTCATATACTCCTCCTCGTTTATAGCTTTTCATGAAATCTCAACATGTCAAATACACTATGATTATAATGCTAAGTTTATCCCTCCATCTTGCGCAAATCTATTAAAAAGTGATACTATTCTATCATGATAAATATACATGAGTATCAATCGATACACGAAATCAAGAGTCACTTTGACTACAATATTCCTTACAACACCTATCCTTGTACTATTCCGCTAGACTTTGAGTCGGTACCACTTCATTGGCACGAGGATGTTGAGTTCATTTACGTCAAAAAGGGAACTGGCCTTGTTGTCATCGACGGCAAGGAGTACTCAGTTTATGCCGGCGACATCGCACTGATTATACCTGGCATCGTGCATGGGATTTATCAGTACAAGGACGAGCCTATGGAGTATGAAAACATCATCTTTGATGGGAAGATGTTTTCTTCTACTACTGACGATTTTTATGACAAGTTTTTGCTGCCATTTTTTCAAAACACGGTGCTTGTTCCGCGGATTTTTAGGCAGGGCGTTACTGGCTACGAGAGCATTCGCAGATATTTGGACGCCAACGACAACATCTCCCGCCATCGTGAAGGAGCTTGGTGGCTTGCCATCAAGGGCAATATGTATCTTCTCCTTTTCGACTTGGTAACCCTTTACGAGATGCCCGCATCCGCGGATAACAGCCGTCGGATTGATCGACTAAAACCTGTTATTAAATTTGTAGAAAACAATTATAGTACTAGGATATCTGTCGCCGAAATGGCTGATTTGGCTGGATTTTCCGAGTCTCATTTTATGCGATTTTTCAAGGAATGCTTTGGAGTTAGCTTTGTGACTTATCTAAACGATTACAGGCTTTCCATGGCAGCAAGACTGCTGATTTCTACCGAGGATAGTATTCTTGGAATCTCCCAACTAGTTGGATTTGAAAACTTATCCCACTTCAATAGAAGCTTTAAGAAAAAATATGGGCGAACACCGAGGGAATATAGATAATCAAAAAACTTCCAGCACCGCGCTGGAAGTTTTTGATTTACTTATAGTATTTGCTAGATTATAGTCTTTGTTCCATGTACTGAGTGAACAACTGCTCTACTGGTACACCTGCATTTTGAAGGTTGGCGAACAATTGATCAAAGGTCATTGTTTCCGTGTACTGCTGCAATCCGACAGAATCGCCCTCCTTGATTTCTATTGCTGATGATGGGATATCGTGGATATCAACATCTGCATCTGATGTAACGATATGAATTGTTCCATAGGTAATTGCATCAGTAGCAAGCTTGCAATCGATATTGCCATACTTGCCTTGTGTGTCAAATGTGATGTCGTACTTCATCTGCTCAAGCTGTTTTTCGAAAGCATCCTTTGCTTCACCTTTTTCAGCTGGGTCTACGATGACTTCGCCTTTAAGATTACCCTTGCGGTACTCTTTGTAATCAAAGTCGACAACTTGTATTGCAACCGACTCCTCATCGTTTTCCTTAACTAAAATGTCGGCATTAACCTTCTTGCCATCGTTTGAACCTGTTGCTGTGATAGATTTGCTAGCACTTTCGCCATCGCAAGAATACTCTATAGCAAAGTCCTCGCCGTCTTTCAACGTATATACGTATTCCTTAGTGTCTGGAGTTAAAACATTTTCTGACTCAACACCGATAAGCTCGTTCTTCTTGTCTGTGTAAAATGTTAATGTTCCGATTTCAGCACCTCTTGATTTTTCTTTATCGAGGGCTTTTACCTTTTCTTTCTTTGCTTTAACATCTTTTTCTACAGCTTCTTTAACATCGCCATACCACTTTTCAAAATCAAATGATGTCTTTGCATAATCAGCTGCTGCAACATCCGCAATTACGATTTCATCGCGGAATGATGAATTAGCTGTAAGCAACTGAAGAACCTCTTTAAGTTCGGCATCCTGAAGGAATTCTTCCTCGATAGCGATATCAATCGACGCCTGAGTTTTCTCATCTATAACAGCAGTGTAACCTGTTGCATTCTGTGAGATTTTACCTACTTTTATTTCTTCCTTATCATCGTTCTTTTCTACTTCATCAAGATTGTCTATGAAAAGGCTGGCATACTTCTTTGTAACTTTTCCTATCTCATTTGCCCTAAGGACCTTGTCCTCACCCTTCTCCAACGCTGCATATGCATTGATAACATCTTGGAATGCATTTCCATCCTCGCCATTTGCGTTCATTGAAATGAAGGCACTAGAAAGCTCAGGGATTTGTACATATATCATGCCAGATGCATAGTCCACAGCCATGACACCGGTTGCAACATCTGTGCCGTTAATACCGGCTATTAAATCCATAGACATATGCTCAGAATCTGCACCGGTCTTCATTGTGATGCTAGCATTTTCCAACCAGCTGAGATCCATACCTGTTGTAGCAAGGATCTGCTGAATTCCATCCTCAATATCGATTGAAGCAGTTATTACCTGACTAGACTTTTCCTTGTGTGGCTCAGCATATGACTTGTTGTACACAGTGCCGTTTTCTTCGAAGGATTTGTCCACATAGCCAACGACCGCTTTCTTTAACTGGCTCTTTGGTCCAGCGTAGATGTTGGTGTAATAATAGAATCCTACAGCTGCTGCAACTGCCAAAAGGAAAACTATTATGATTGTGATTATGAGACCAGCCTTACCCTTTTTCTTCTTTGGCTCTGGGATGTTGTGAGGGTCGTAGGCATCACCATAAACGCTCTGTCCTGATTCCTGTGAGTAATAAGAAATTGGCTGCACAGGCTGCTCTTGATAATATGGCGCTGGCTGTACAGGTTGCTCCTGATAATAAGGATCCTGCTGTGTTTGCTGCCCGTAACCCATATCCTGCTGATATGCTTGCTGTTGTGGTTGTGCCTCCTGCTGAGCGTACTGCGATAATTCCTCTGTAGGCTGAGATAGCTCTTCTGTAGGTGCTTCTTCAGAAGCAGTAGCTGCAAGAACATCATCCACTGTAAGCAAACCATCCTCTTCTGGAATCTCTATATCTGCATCCTCCTCTAGAGTTGGCGAGGAAATTACTGGAGTCTCAACTGCTGCAGGTGTCTCCACTGTTGGAGCTTCTACAGTTGGTGCTTCTGAAACTGCTGGTTCTTCTGTAACTGGTTCTACAGTCTCTTCCACTACTGGCTCTGCTACATTTGCAGTATCCTCCACTACAGGAGTTTTTACAGCTGGCTCCTCTGTAACTGTGCTCTCTTCTGCTGATGATTCTACAACAGGAGCTTCCACAGTTGGCTCTTCTGCAACTACAGGTTCTTCGACTACTGGTGCAGTCTCCTCTACTTCAGGCTCTGCAACAGGAGTTTCTACTGCTGGCTCTTCTTCAACTACTGGTTCAACTACAGGAGCTTCAGCCACTGGCTCCTCTACTACTGGTTCTGGTTGCGCTGGTACAACTGGCGCAACTTTTGGAACTGGGGTTCCGCATTTTGGACAAAAGTTTATATTGTCCGGTAGTTTAAATCCACATTTAGAACAAAACATATTATTCCTCCCTATCTAAGATATTTTATTCCTTCCAACTCAGGTTAAAATGCAACTATCTGCTGCATTTCAACCACTGGATTAAGCATCAAACTTAATCATGCTTAAATAATATATGATTTCAATTATAAATTCTTCAGCATTTCCTGAACTTCTCGAATTTCCTCATCAGTCGCATTCTCATGACCTTCTGTCATACGATACAATTCTGCAAAATCGTCAAAAGGCATATCTGCGGCCGCCTTCAAAACTCTTTTAGTTGATTCGAGGTCGTCTGGATTATCTTCACCATATTCATCTAATGGCTCAGCGCCGTCCCATCCATCACTTCCACCATGAATATTGTGAAGCGCGTTTGCAATCTCCATATCATCACCTGTTGCAAGTGCGTCGCTTAAATACTTGTATTTTTTGTAATATATCTCGGGTACCCCCGCCTTTTCAAGATTGCCCAAGACTGATGTAAGATTAAGAGATTTAATAGCATTATATGCTTCTTCATCAGAAAGATTATTCGGATCTACCACATTTGTAGGAACTGACATATCCTCAATCTTTTCAAACGAATATGCAATATTAAGCGTAAGCAATGATGCGTCACCCGACTTGACATCTAAATCCATTTTCGCATTATTGGACTTTGTATCAAAAGTAATCACATAATCTGCCAAAGTAAATGCTTCCATTGGCGAACCTTTAAAACTATCCGTAGCAAAACTATCAAGCTTAATTTTAACTTTACCCTTGCTCTTCTCATAAGGTGTTAACTCAAAATCTTCAACAGCAAGTGTACAAACATCTTTGTCGTTTACAGAAACTTTGTACTGACCACTAAATATATCACTCTTATCTTCGCCTTGACCTTCCATTACGAAGGAATTTTTGCCATCTTTCTTACCATTGATTAAAAGTCCTGAATTATTACCATCTTCAGTAATGAGATATTCAAAACTATAATCTTTGGTTGATAGATTTTTTATATCTAGATGCATACCCTTAGTTTCCATTGAATTGTCGATATACACATAAAGTGTTCCCATATCTTCATTCTTCTCTGGATTCTTTTTGACTGCGTCAAGCTCGGTTTTAAGCTTGGTCTTAGTTTCGCCCAAATTCTTAATCATATCAGCCCAAAAATCATCAAAGCTATCATACATAAAGCTGTACGCACCATATTCAAACTGATCTTTTAAAGCATTTTCAAAGACATTCTTTGTGTCTTTATCTTTCTCTATCACATCGATTATGTCGAGAGTGACCTGATCTACAGTCTTTGTATCAAGCGCAATCTCGAGTTGATAATATTTTGCTGAAACATCCCCAGCTTTGACCTCTTTTTTAGACTTTTTAACATCAGCATCTTTTAAATCTTGTACAAGAACATCAGAATACTTAGTGACAATTTTCTCCATCACTTCTGGAGTAGGATACTTGTCAGCTAATTGCGAGTATGTATTTGAATACTTTTCCAAACTTTTGGAAAGCAGCTGCCCTTGTATACCTGTATCTGTGACTATAGCTTTGTCACCAAAGATATCCGGACATGAAACATATGCCTTCTCAGAATTGGAATCAAGCACTACATCTGCTGAGGTGATTGAAGTGTCATTAATACTGCCGGCAATTTTCACTCCAAATTGCTCTTTTTGGACATCTGTATCTACATTAATTTGTGCACTATCGAACCATGATAAATCTACACCTGTAGAAGCAAGCACTTGCTTAGTCTGCTCGCCAATAGAAACCTTCATAGAAATCTTGCCATCACCATTGACATCTTTGCTAGTTTTCTGAATGACTTCGTATCCCTGCTTGTATTGATCTAAAAACTCGCCCTTGCCTTTGTTGACTGCCTTGCCAAGCATCATCTTTGCTGGCATTAAGGTGCCGTTGAAAAATAGTACGGCAACTATAGCAATAATAGCAATGAGCCCCGCAATGATTCCGATGATAAGACCCTTGCGAGATTTCTTAACAGGTTGTTCTTCTGAAATAATATTGTTGTCTTCAAATGTTGTCATTAATAATCCTCCCTATTTGATGCGTCGTGTTAAAGTATTAAATAAATACCAAGTAGCTAACAATATAATACTATAAATCAATAATGATTGTACATAATATTTATCATGAATGCAATACAAATAATGAAAAGTTGGACAAATTTTTTGTAATGACCTTCCCTCTTTGAAATCGATAAAGACTGGTGAGAATATTGCGGATGCCATAATAAGTATTGGAGTGATGATTCCCAAACCCTTTATACTTCCAATTAAAAGTCGCAAAATATTTGCAAAAAATACTATTGCAAAATCGTATAGAAGTAGAGCTACCAACTCTCTTTTTATATTTGTAAACACACCGCCATAGCGCAATCCAATCAGCACCATTATGGACGGTATCGCAATTATCACTGCATAATATAAGAAATCTCTTATTAGCGGAAGCTTGACCTTCCACCAAATAAACAGTCCGTTTTTTTCATCTTCAAGATAATACATTGATGCTGCGATTGCGCAGAGCAAAAGCCAGAGGGCTAGTATACCTCTAAGAGGCATCATAAGGTAGTTGACTTCCTCCTGACTTGGGTTGGCGTCTTCATCTACGTATCCCATTTCAAAAAGGTTGCCATTGATACCGTAGTTGTCATAAACATCCTTTATGTGCTTTATATCTGCATCTGAAGGATTGTCTCCATATACTTTATTACCTACATAATCGATTGCCATGTCTCTAGCGATACGCGGATATATTCTGCTGCATATTACTTCTTTGCCAAGCATATGAGTAAGTCCCGGCTCGCGGATTATAATCTGAATTTTGTCTTTAGTTCTACTTGACTTTGCCATGCTTGCAACTGTAGCATCTAAATCCTTTGGCACAATCCAGCCCTCAACTACCTGCTGAGACTCAACTGCTTTAGTAACCTCATCTGCGGTGTCAAAAAAAACAAACTGCAGTGAGCCTGGATTTTCCTCCAAATCATTTCTAAGAAATTTTGAGCTTTCATCTGTTCCTGGGATGCATACACCGATAGTCATCAATCCCGCATCCGCGGAGCTCATGGCATTTAGCATCATAACCATAAGTGGAACTACAAGTAGCATGAATATGTAGCTTTTCTTTTTTATTAGCCTTTTAAGTAATAATAAATATCTTGTCATGAGTGCCCCTCATCAGTCAGCTTCAAGCCTATTTTAGTTTTTGTTTTCGTACTAAGATTGCTATAAGCAAAAATGTAATCGTATATGCGAACATAATCAACAGGTGCCGCCCTACATTCTCATCTGTGAGCACATCCGCCATGTAGGAGAAGGCTACCCCGGATGGGAGATGCTCTCCTATAGTTTGCACAATTCCTGGGAATACTGTCTTGGGATAAAAATATCCTGAAACATATCCCATGCCAATGTAGAGCATGAAGGCTACAAGGATTTTGTTGATGACTCCTATTAAGATTTCAAAAATCATAAATCCTAAAGCTGAGAACATTATGCACACAGGGATTAGGTGAAATGAAATATTTAAAATTCCCATGCTTTGATCGCTAGAAATCTCATCCATGCTAAATAATCCCATGCGAGTTACTGCAAATATCAATCCCATTGTCACTGCTGTGCAGATTGCGTTGATAGTTAAAAATGGGATGTACTCTGCCACCACTTGATAAGGTGGAGTAATTCCCTTTGAGCTCATAAATTGAAACTGCGCGTTCTTCTGTCCCAAGAAAAAAGATATGGCGCAAAACGAAAGCAGCATCATAAAAAACAATAGAATTCCCGCGAAATAATATGCAGGTGTAGAAAGCCCATCGGACAATCCAAGCTCAGTAATATCAGCAATTTCTGTACGAGACACCAAGGCAAACATATAAATCATAAATAAATCATTGATTGATGTGTGTCTAACATCCTTGGCATAGCCCTTTTCTTTCATAATTTGACGCAAGGTACAGATGCCCGTCTCTGAATATACGATAACATTGGTAGCAATGCTTGCAATCTCATCCATCATGACGTTTGATATACCTTTTTGTCCTGAGGTTGCGTAATACTTTAGCTTAGAATCGTTGGTCATAGCATTTAAAGCATCGGTAAACTCATCCGTAATTACGATAAATGCTGATATATCTGCATCGCGAAGTGCCTCCTGAGCCGATTCCATGTCTTCAAACTCCACAAACTCAATCATAAATCGGCTTTCGTCTATGGTGGTAATCATGTTTATTCCAAGTGATATCATCTCGTTGTCAGTATCGCCCACTACACCGAGCTTGTACTTTTGCTGCTCAGCCTTGTATGCATCACTGTTAACTATGGCAATTCCTGCTGCGCCAAGAAGCGTTGCCACCACAAGAATCATCGCCACTATGCCTGGCAGTAGCTTGAATATTCGCTTGTATTGAATTAGTAAATAATCTTTAAATCTTATCATTTAAATAATCTCTTATAATCGAAATATAGCATTAGTAATCAGAAGTTTTCTGAGGAATGTCTCTCAAGAATCTAGAGCCTTCCAATAAGATGAGGAATGTCTCCATCATATTTATATGGGTCAAGCTTTCCATCTTTAAGAATATAGCACTTGTCACAAAGTTCAATCTCTTGGACTTCATGGGTGGCAATTATCATAGAACCGCCCTGACGTTTGAACTGTTCGAAGTATGTGTAGATACGCTCTTTACAAACCAAATCTAGCGCAGCTGTTGGCTCGTCCAAAAGCAAAAGCTTTGGATTAGAGTTGATGGCACATCCAATAGTAAGACGCTTTTTCATGCCCCCTGACATTTGATTAACTGGTACCTTGATAAACTGGTCTATGCCAAGCATAGCCAGAAATCCGTCCTTTAATTCTTTTTTCAGTTTATCTGAAGAATACCACATTCTAAGATTGTCCCAAGCTGTAAGCTCGGTGATGAGAGGAGTCTCTTGAGGAACGTATGCCACCAAATCATTTCTCAATTTGGTGTTTTTAATAAGATTCTTCCCATCCATATTAAAGAAGCCGGAATTAGCTTTTTGTAGACCGGCCAGAATTGTAAGAAGCGTGGATTTACCGCTTCCGTTTTCGCCAAGGATACCAACTATCTGTCCTGGTTCAACGGTAAAATCCACCCCTTGAAGCACCTTGTGCTTGCCGTAATTTTTGTTGATGTGTTTTACTTCAATCATTGTTTCTCCCTTTCCACTTATCCTTTTTGACATCTGTAGGCTCCTTTTTAAATGTAAGAAAAGCTTACTAGTGCGCAATAGTTGATTGTTTATAGTATCCATTTACTCGTCTCATTTATCAAAGAGAAAGATACTATTTGATAAGTGAATTGTAATCGTAATTCTTATAAAAATCTGCCTCCACCACGATATATTCCTTGTAATTATCCTTGGTAAGTTGATCTGTACCAGAATAAAGCCAGCCCAAAATCTGGGAGTTCACCCAATCGCCGTGGTGGCACTCATCACTATAATTATCTAAATCCGCTGTTAAGTCAAATTCGGTGTTGAATGAATAAAGATGGATGTTGTCGCATTCTAGCATCAGCTCGATAGCGTACTGCTCGGCAGAAATTAATCTGTCTACCGTGCCAAGCTCCATTTGAGAACCCCACCAAGCCACTGAATATGGCGTGATGTAATAATAAAACTGTACGTCAGGATTTGCCTTGGCAAGATTTACAACATTTTTAGTAATATTTGTTTTGACCTGCTCTTTGATTTCATCTACAAATGGTTGATTCATATCGGGAGCCTTGAATTCTCTGCGGTCTTGAAGCACCGCCTTAGCTCCAAACTTGGTGTCATCCATCCAATTGGAATAGTCGTCGAAGCTTGTCATTCCGCCAGGAACCCCTGATGATTTTGCCTTTATCATTGGCAAGCAAATATCAAATAAAATCTCCTTATTGAAGATGTAATTAACATCATTAAAAGGATTGTTGTCATATAAATAATCTGGATACGAACCCAAATCATCCCTCAGACGGTTGGCATCATCGATGATGTACGCATAGTCTAAAGGTCGAATAACAGTCTTAAGCTTTGAATTATATTTTATCGCATTTTCGATATTTTCATTTTGCTCGCGATATGTGCCACCGGCAAAAGGAACCTTGATAAACTTGCCGCCGAACAATTCTTCAGCTTCGCTGGTCTTGAAATTCTCAGCCATGGATGTGCCGATAATCATGCCTGTGTAATCGAAATGCCTGATAATTCCATCGTTTTGGCTACGCTCGTTATCTAAGTTGTAGTAATAGCCCTCAAGTGGTCCATGGTAGTGAAAATATGGATCGATAACGATAATTACACTGGACATCACACCAGATAAAATCACGAACACCACAAGTAATGCAATTAACCATCTCTTTGTATTTTTAAACATAATGACTCCAGTTATACTCTAAACTTGATTCTAATTATATTCTT
>DBWZ01000035.1 GCA_002309345.1 Pseudobutyrivibrio sp. UBA1225 | reverse complement strand
ATGAAGGCAGGTCTTACCTATTTTGATACGGCATTTGTATATGATGGCGGCGAATCAGAGAAGGCAGCAAAGCTTGCTCTCGTAGATAGATATCCACGTGAGAGCTACACCCTAGCAACAAAGCTTGCTTCATTTGCTGCAACAGATGAGGCTAGTGCAAAGCAGGAGCTTCTTACTAGTCTTGAGCGTACTGGAGCAGGTTACATCGACTACTATCTTCTCCATGCTCTTCAGGATGGCAACTATAAAAAATACGACGAATGGCATCTTTGGGATTATGTAAAGGAAATGAAGGAAAAAGGCCTGATTAAGCATTGGGGATTCTCATTCCACTCTACTCCAGAGCGACTTGATGAAATTCTTACAGCACACCCAGATGCTGAGTTTGTTCAGCTTCAGATCAACTATGCTGACTGGAACAACCCAGATGTTCAGTCAAGAGCTTGCTACGAGATTGCCAGAAAACATGGCAAATCAATTGTAGTAATGGAGCCTATTAAGGGTGGCACACTGGCCAATCCTCCAAAGGCAGTTCGTGATTTACTTACAAATGCAAGGCCTGATCTCAGTGTAGCTTCATGGGCAATTAGATTTGTGGCATCACTTGATGGCATTATCACTGTGCTTTCAGGTATGTCTACTGAGGAGCAGATGGCTGACAATCTTTCTTATATGGCAGACTTTAAGCCACTTTCAGAAGATGAAAAGAAAGTTATTAAGCAGGCTCAGGATATCTTGGATGGCATCGATTCTATCCCTTGTACCTCTTGCCACTACTGTACAGACGGCTGCCCTATGCAGATTCCTATTCCAGAGATTTTCTCTGCAAGAAACAAGCAGCTTATCTGGGAGCAAAAAGAGGCAGGTCAGGCTGACTACGACAAGGCTGTATCAAATAAAGGAATGGCCAGTGCATGTATTCAGTGTGGTCAGTGCGAGGGTGTNNCAGGATTGTGCTGCTGCATTCGAATAAAAAGGATTACAATCATGAGCGACAATAAACTAAATGACTTAAAAGCGTACCTAAGGGAGAAAGGCAGTATTGCCATCGCCTATTCAGCTGGGGTGGATTCTACTTTTCTTCTAAAGGTAACCCACGATACCCTAGGCGATTCCTGCATAGCAATCACAGGAATCAGCGAAGTCTTCCCTCACAAGGAGCAGGATGAAGCTTCTGAATTCTGCAAAAAAGAGGGCATCCGCCAGCTTATCCTCTATCCCCACGAGGTGGAGGATGAAGAATTCGCTAAGAATCCTTCCAACCGCTGCTATATCTGCAAGCACATTCTCTTCTCTCGTATGAAAAAGATGGCTGCAGAAAATGGCATTGCTTACATAGCAGAGGGCTCTAACTTAGATGACCTAGGTGACTATCGTCCAGGGCTTCAGGCCATAAAGGAATTAGAGATTTTAAGTCCTCTTAGAGAAGTGGGATTGACAAAGGCAGAAATCCGTCAGTATTCCAAGGAGCTAGAACTTCCTACATGGGACAAGCCATCATTTGCCTGTCTTTCATCGAGAATTCCATACGGCGAGCGAATCACTCCTGAAAAGCTTGTAATGATTGAAAAAGCTGAGGATCTCATCTCCTCACTTGGGATTAAGCAGTTCCGTGTACGCCTGCAAAAGGATACAGCTCGCATAGAGACTCTTCCTGAGGATTTTCCTATTCTCCTTCAGGATGATAATCGAAACAGAATAATTACTGAATTCAAAAGTTTTGGATTCAAATATATATCACTGGATTTACAAGGATATCGCACAGGCAGTCTTAACGAAGTTCTACCATCAAAAAAGGATAATTAGGCCATGAATGATGAAATCAAAGAATTATTTGAAGGCGTCAAAAACGGAAGTATAGATGTAGATGATGCCATTCACCAATTAAAAACAAAACCTTTTAAGGATATCGGCTACGCTAAGCTTGATACTCACAGAGCCCTGAGAATTGGTGTAGGAGAAATCATCTATGGTGCCGGCAAAACACCAGCGCAAATAATTGGCATTATCAATACTATGAAGGAATCAAATCAAGATAGAATCCTCATTACTCGCATTTCACCAGAAAAGGCTGATAAAGTCAAAAAAGCTCACGACCTTACCTACTACGAAGATGCAAAAATTGCTATCATAGGCGGCATGCCAAAGGCCAATGGCAAGGGCACAATTGTAGTAGCCACAGGTGGTACTAGCGATATTCCTGTTGCAGAAGAAGCTGCTCTTACAGCAGAGTTTCTTGGCAACAATGTAAAACGTATATACGATGTGGGAGTTGCCGGTATACATCGCACACTTTCCCACCTTGATGATATTGTAGATGCCAATGTAATAATTGCCATCGCTGGCATGGAAGGAGCTCTTGCCAGCGTACTTGGCGGACTTGCAGAATGTCCTGTAATTGCCGTTCCTACCTCTGTAGGATACGGTGCATCATTTGGTGGAATATCAGCACTTTTATCCATGCTAAATTCCTGTGCCAACGGAATCTCCGTGGTAAATATTGATAATGGTTTTGGCGCTGCCTACCAAGCCAGCCTAATTAACCATCGTTAAACTTATAGGAGGAACTATGAAGACTCTCTATATTGAATGTAAAATGGGTGCTGCTGGGGATATGCTTACTGCTGCTCTACTTGAACTAGTAGATGATAAAGATGAGGCTCTAAAGGAGCTTAATAAAATAGGCATTCCTGAAGTTACATATACCGCTTCTTCTGCGGATAAATGTGGTATCAATGGAACTCATGTTACTGTGTCAATAAATGGTGTAGAGGAAGAAATAGAACACAGCCATCACGACGAACATAACCTTAATCATGAGCACCATCATCATTCTCACAGCAGCCTAGCAGACATTACCCATATCATAGAGCATCTTGCTATCAATGATGAAGTAAAAAAGCATGGAATCGAGATCTATAATTCTATAGCAGAGGCTGAATCAGCTGTCCACGGTGAGCCTGTCAGTGAAATTCATTTTCATGAGGTAGGCACTATGGATGCCATAGCTGATGTAATTGCCGTATGCTATCTGATAAATAAGCTACAGGTAAAAAATATCATAGTTTCTCCTATCAATGTAGGAAGCGGAACTGTTAAGTGCGCCCACGGCATTTTACCTGTGCCTGCTCCTGCCACCGCTCTACTACTAAAGGGCCTGCCAACATACAACGGCACAGTAGAAAGCGAGCTATGTACTCCAACTGGCGCTGCAATTCTCAAGCATTTCGGCAAGGAATTTAAATCTATGCCTACTATGACTACTGAAAAAATTGGCTACGGTATAGGCAAGAAAGATTTCCCTGTGGCTAACTGTGTCCGCATTTTCCTAGGTGACACCATAGGCTCAACAGATGAAATAATAGAATTAAACTGCAATATAGATGATATGTCTGGAGAAGATTTGGGATTTGCTCTTGATGCCATCTATGAATCGGGAGCTAGGGAGGCATTTTTCACACCTGTCCAAATGAAGAAAAACCGTCCTGGCGTATTGCTTACAGTTATCACAACTACTACAGATAAGGATGCTGTAGTAAAATCTATTTTTGCCAACACTACCACTATTGGCATCAGAGAAAAAATTTGTAATCGCTTTATTCTTGATAGAAAAATAGAAACTATTAATACTCCACTAGGCCCTGTTCGTGTTAAAAAATCAAGTGGCTATGGAGTCCAAAAATCTAAAGTAGAGTTTGATGATTTATCAAAAATCGCAAAAGAAAAAGGGCTTAGTCTTACAGAAGTAAGAACTACCATAGCCCATTTTATAAATGAGTAATTATCCTTCGTAGATAACAGATTTATCGATTTGCTCCAAGGCTTTGTGGATCTCCACTATGGTTGTTCCAAAGTCGAGGCCCCTCCAGGTAAGCGGCTTATCATTCTTTTGATCGTACCGACGACATCATTTCTGTCGCCGAGACATATCTTTCGCACGAAGTGTGTTTTTTACTTTATAGGAGATTGCAAAGCAATTTACTCTCCAATTAATCAAGTGTTTTTTGTGTAAATTCCTAGTTTTTTTCATTCTCATATTGAGTGATTGCTATAAAGTAAATAAAACCTGTGATGTACTCACAGGCTTTATTATACATTATTCTGTTTTATGCAACAACGAACTTCGCAACGGCTTGCTTAAGTACTTTAACTTCTGCAGTGTTAATGGATACATCCATATCCCTCTTTATTCCCATAGCAAGAACGCCAAGAAGTGACTTGCCGTCGATATAGACAACACCACTGTGAAGATCTACATCTCCGCCGCACTTTGATGCAGCTCTAACAAATTCCTCTGCATCCTTAGTATTCTCTAATCTTATTTTAAACATTTGAAAAATTACTCCTATAAAAAAACACAACGAACTAGAACTATTCGATTATTTTATACCATCTACATTTACGTATGTCAACGGAGCTTTGCGCCTCAAATTATCTTTATCAACCCTATAACTACGCGGATTTGAACACAATTTCAAATTATAAAAAGTGAAGAAAACATGAACTAGCATTTTAAGTTTCCACAATATATTGAATTTACAGAGCTTGTATTATCAAGATGTTTTATTGGTTTCCCTTTTATAAGAGTATCTATTTGCTACCTAAACAACCAATTTTCGGCAAAAATTTATTGTATAAAATTAAAAACAAAGCCCCACTTGGTAATTAAATAGGGCTTTGTGCGACAATTATTTTCATTTATCCATAAACAAAATGTGATTAATTAATGAACATACTTCCGTACCATTTTAAGGCTTCAACGTACGCATCATATACTTCATGCATTTCAATATCATGAAGCACCATTAATCTTGAAACCTCCTGCCAATCACCTGCTTCATAGCTAAGCAGGAACTGTAGTTGTGGAGAAAATATACCATCATCATTTACTAACGCTCTCTTAATCTCATTACTAACGCCAACCTGGGAAAGTGCATCATCCATAGGCATATCCAATATCAAATTTAATAAAGAAAACAAACCCATGAGAAACAACTCGTCCTTGCGCATAGCATAATCAAACGCAGACGCAAGATTCTCAGCAAATCTAGCTCTGATAAGTGAAAGTCTGGTAATCTCGTTTGGTTTTCCAGCGGCGAGACCATTAAACAATGTCGTATTCAACCATCTCCTAAGCTCCTTCTGGCCAAGAAGAGCTGTTGCCTGTTGAATAGAGCGAATATTTGAATTTAGAGTAAGTTTATTAGCTATCTTTAATAACTCAATGGAAAGAGCCGGATCCTGACCAATAACACCAGCAACGTCCTCAAGATCAAAATCCTTTTGATTAATTACGTTCATCAACTTCATGTAGTTAATCTTTATTGGTGTAACTTCAGTATCCTTTTTGTTGATAGGGATTCGATAAAAAGTCCCCTCAAAAATCTTGAATAGCCTTGAATCTTTTGCCGCCTCAAACTCCTCTTTAGAATGAAGATTTTCAGCACAAAAATCTATATCAGGTAAAACCTTTTTAAATTCTTTTGCCTGCTTAACAACATCACCTGTGTCACTATTAATAAGAAATAGATCAAAATCCTTTAACATAGGCTTAAAAACTTCAACACTTGCAAGAGGCAAATCCTTGATAGCAAGCTTAAAACCTTCGCTCTTTAAAGCGGCAATCCTTTTGAAATATGAATCTTCTGGTTTGACTGATTGATCTATGAGTAACATTATTCTTCCAGAAAAGCCTGTAAGTTGTTGCTCAATATTAGAAAACAAAGAAATGTTATTAATAGGAATCACAATAGTGCAGTTTGCAACCAAATCATCCTCTGATACGCTATCGAAAACTTCAATTCCAACAATTGAACCTGCACCATCATACTTACCCGCTCCAAGCAGATGTGGATGCTCATACAGATTCTCTTTCTGCGCATATAAGCAATACGACGCTACCGACATATCCTCGTAAAAAAGTGGTACTAATGTAGCTAACATAAACCCTCTCCTTTGTGTCCCCGAAATTTGATATTCACTTGAAACTAAAATAGCGATGCAAGTAGCTATAACCCCTTATACCACTTGCTTTGATAGAATTGTCTGAATATTTGATACTATTATATCACTCCATATTTTGAGATTCAATGATGTTGAATATATTATTAAATAGAGTAGGAGGCGGTGACTAACC
>DBWZ01000021.1:2956-3084 GCA_002309345.1 Pseudobutyrivibrio sp. UBA1225 | reverse complement strand
GACGGAAATACGGTTTCGATCGTTCGCGGTGACGGAACAGTTCTCGTTCAGGGTAACAGCTCCTTCATTGTTACAGTACAAAATTTTATAGTAACATAATATAAATAACATATAATAGTAAACATAAA
>DBWZ01000021.1:0-2904 GCA_002309345.1 Pseudobutyrivibrio sp. UBA1225 | reverse complement strand
TGATAATTGAACCGTTTGCGAAAAAGGTAAAGAAAAAAGGAATAGTATAGTTTATTATTATCCATGAAATTCAGGCGTTATAAACACTGTAGGATCGCTAAAACAGTGTTTCGTTATTTAAATATTTTTTGCTCCTTGTTGCAAAAGATAGAACACTGAATAAAGAGCGCTGGCGGATGCACTTCGTTTGAATTTCAGCAGAATAAATAATATATAGGGAATCTTATTAATAGGTAATTTTACCCAATATTCAAATGTGAATAAAAAAATATTTTTACAAA
Organism: Pseudobutyrivibrio sp. UBA1225; assembly: GCA_002309345.1. Lineage (GTDB taxonomy): Bacteria > Bacillota > Clostridia > Lachnospirales > Lachnospiraceae > Pseudobutyrivibrio. The sequence goes on along the minus strand of DBWZ01000021.1, from coordinate 2,623 downwards.
TTATGGTTATTATGCTATAATATTCTGTATTATGGCATTATAATCTATAATATGAATATTACGCGAAATAGCGATAAGCTAAAAGCGGTAATATAAAATATTTATAAAGGGAGGAAAAAATGAAGGAAGCAAAAATTGGTTTAAGGCGAGGCTTTACTGTGTTGCTGGCATCTTTACTGGTGCTATCGCTGTTTCTGACTAACATTGCACAGGCAAATGCAAGTAAAGTCAACTCGTTTTTAGGGACATCAAGCTATCGAGTGGAGAAGAGCGGAGAAAGCGGAGATGGGATCTATTTTGACTCAGAATTTAAGAATTTAAAAGAAGTGATAGATGCGAAACAAGCACTGGCTATTGAAATATCTCAGGAAGGTTCAGTGCTTTTTAAAAATGACGGAACACTTCCTCTAAATGCAGAAACAGAAAAAATAACGATTTGGGGACTTAACAGTCTTGCGCCTACTTATGGAGGACTAATAGGCTCGACTGTATCAGTAAATAATGATGCAGGACAGGAAACAGTGTCGTTAATTGACGCTATGAAAGATCGCGGTTTTCAAATCAATACCAAAATGATCGACCTCTATCAGAGTAAAGAAGCAGTGGACTATTATCGAAAAGCGGCCTTTTTTGGACAAGAAGTTCCTGGGCACAGTTTAATTCCTGTTTTCTGGCCGATGTTTGAGAGTGCAACGGATTATATTATCGGTGAATTACCACCGGATCTTTATTCTGAGGATGTTTTGGATTCTGCAAAGGATACAACTGCAATCATTTTCCTTTCTCGAGACAGTTCAGAAGCTTCTGACTATGCAGTTTCTACTATGAAAGATCCGAATGGAGATACATTTGATCACCCGCTTGGATTGTCTGATTACGAGCGTGCGATGATTGAATTGGCAAAAGAGAATTCTAATGGAAAAGTTGTTGTTGTCATTAATGCGGACGTTACAATGGAAATTGATGACCTTAAGCATGACGATGATATCTCAGCCATTGTTTGGGCAGGGCTTCCCGGTGCATATGGGTTTTATGGTGTAGCTGACGTTTTGGCTGGAAATGTTAATCCTTCTGGACATATTGCCGATACTTATGCGGCAGATTCCACATCTGCGCCCTCTATGCAGAATTTCGGACTATATTTTTATACAAATGAAGACCTTGATCCTGGAAATGATAAAGCAAATTGGTATATAGTGGAATCCGAAGGTATTTATGTTGGGTACAAGTATTATGAGACCCGTTATGAGGATGTAATTCTTGGCAGAGGATTAGCAAATTCTGATGCTGGTACATTTGCCTCAAAGAATGGTTGGGACTATGCTGCAGAAGTTACTTATCCTTTTGGTTTTGGAATGTCTTACACGACTTTTGAACAAGAACTCGTTAATATTGACTTCAATTTTGGCGGAGAAAGTAAAGCAATTGTGAAGATTACAAACACTGGAGATTTTGCTGGTAAAGATGTTGCACAATTGTATGTTCAAGCTCCGTACACAGAAGGTGGTATTGAAAAAGCTGCAGTTCAGTTGATAGGTTTTGGTAAGACATCTATCTTGCAACCCGGAGCGTCAGAAGAATTGACGATTCCTTTTGATGCACGATATGTTGCAAGCTATGATGAATCTGTGGTTAAAGCAGATGGAACAATTGGAGCATGGGTGCTGGACAATGGCGATTATTATTTTGCTCTTGGAAATGGTGCTCATGAGGCGATTAATAATATTTTAGCTGTAAAGATTGGCGATGCAGATAAACTGATAAAAGCTAATGATTATGAAGTGATCAATGAGGCATGCGTGAAAGTGGTTCCTGTAGAGGAGCGTGACATTGAAACCTACTCTGTGGGTGTGGAAAATCAACTGCAAGATGCTGATATCAACAAATTGATACCTGAATCAGTAGAATACTTCACCCGTTCTGACTGGAGCAAGGGATGGAGTGGAGTATACGGAATTACCGCAACTGAAGAGATGCTCGTTGGTCTAAAGAATCAGAACTATTCTCTTAGTGATAATGGGAATGGCGAAATTTGGGGAGCCAGCAATGGAACTCAGTTGATTGATATGCTACTTACTAATGATGATGGTAGCGTTTCTGGTGTTGTAGGGTTAGACGATACACTATGGGATACGCTTCTAGAAAATGTTACTTTGGAAGAGGCTGTCAATTTCATGGAAAAAGCAGGAGATAATTTCGATCCAATAAAATCGATTGGTCTTGGTGCTGTTACTGCATATGATGGGCCAATTGGATTTGTATCGGATCAACTGGCAAATTACTCCGTGAACTGGACGGCTGGAGAAGCTGATGAGCCTACTTATGTAGCAGAAACCGATGAGTATGCAACTTGGCAGATGCCTGTGATGCCCACGGAACCTGTTGTTGCAGCAACCTTTAATACTGAGTTGGTTGAACGAGAGGGTGAACTTTTTGGGGAGGATTCCTTGTGGGCAAACGCCTCTTCCATCTTTGGTCCTGGACTCAATAACCATCGTGCCACATATTGCTCCCGTAACCATGAGTATTATTCTGAAGATTCTATGCTTACCAACCTCATGGGGGTGGCTGTAAGCAAAGGAGGAAAAATCAAAGGCTTGATGATGGAGCCGAAGCATTTCGC
>DBWZ01000044.1:17469-19220 GCA_002309345.1 Pseudobutyrivibrio sp. UBA1225 | reverse complement strand
CATCTGCTCCTCAGTGGACATACCTGAAAGTACAGTGATAATGCCATCAAGTGATGCCACGAATCTAATTGCCCATGAAGCTACGCTTAAATCTGGCCTTGCACTTGTAAGCAAATCTCTAACTGCCTTTGGAGGATTGGCAAGTGTGCCACCCTTAATAGGCTCCATTACTACAATTGATTTGCCATGCTTTCTGGCAACTTCGTAGCAAGCTCTTGACTGAACATCTGGATTGTTCCAGTCAGCGTAGTTAATCTGAAGCTGAACAAACTCAGCATCTGGGTGTGCTGTAAGAATCTCATCAAGTCGGTCTGGAGTAGAGTGGAATGAGAATCCCCAATGCTTAATCAGGCCCTTTTCCTTCATTTCCTTTACATAATCCCAAAGATGCCATTCGTCGTATTTTTTATAGTTGCCATCCTGAAGAGCATGGAGAAGATAGTAGTCGATGTAACCTGCTCCAGTACGCTCAAGACTAGTAAGAAGCTCCTGCTTTGCACTAGCCTCATCTGTTGCAGCAAATGAAGCAAGCTTTGTTGCCAGTGTGTAGCTCTCACGTGGATATCTATCTACGAGAGCAAGCTTTGCTGCCTTCTCTGATTCGCCGCCATCATATACAAAAGCGGTGTCAAAATAGGTAAGACCTGCCTTCATAAACATGTCTACCATTTCCTTAGTACGTTCTATATCAATCTTTGTTGGATTGTCCTTTTCCTTTGGAAGGCGCATCAAGCCAAATCCAAGCTTTGGTGTGTTCTCACCGAAATATCTTTCTGCCATAGTGACCCCCTTTTACATAAAATTAATAGTCTGCTGGGCATTTATATTTGCCAGTACACTGCCCAGATATGCTTTAAGTATAACATATAGGAAATTTAAATAAGAATATCATTTGTTGTCTTTTGGCTTATTATTTTTTGCGGTAGGGTAGGGGCGGTTGAAAATACAAACTTCTTTATCCTTTGCTTACTAAACTTTCTCGATAAGAGACCATTATTGATAAAATATTTCATCTATTGAAAAAAGTGGAATCGCCTATTGACTATATAGGCGATTCTTTTTATAGTAATCACATATTTAACCAGTAGGTAAATATATTTAAGATAAAAAATGTGAAAGGAACAGGAGATAATGTTTGTTTATGCAGATAATGCGGCAACAACAGCCGTTAGTAAAAATGTATTAGATGCAATGGTTCCAATATACACAGAAGTATATGGAAATCCATCTAGCTTATATTCAGTAGGACAGAAGGCTAAGGAGATTCTTGAGGAATCAAGAGAGAGAATTGCAAAGATTTTAGGAGCTAAGCCACGTGAGATTTACTTTACATCAGGTGGTAGCGAGGCTGACAATCAGGCTATCGTATCAGCTGCCAGATTTGGAGAGAAGAAGGGCAAGAAGCATATTATCTCAACAAAGTTTGAGCACCATGCAGTACTTCATACTCTTCAGGCTCTTGAGAAGGAAGGCTTTGAAGTAACACTTCTTGATGTACATGAGAATGGTGTTGTTACACCTGAGCAGGTAGCAGATGCCATCCGTGAGGATACAGCACTTGTAACAATCATGTACGCTAACAACGAAATCGGAACAGTTCAGCCAATCGCTGAAATCGGTGCTGTCTGCAAGGAGAAGGGAGTTCTTTTCCACACAGATGCAGTTCAGGCAGTTAGCCATATTCATATTAATGTAGTAGAGCAGAATATTGATATGCTTTCAATCTCAGCTCATAAGTTCCACGGACCAAA
>DBWZ01000044.1:16184-17408 GCA_002309345.1 Pseudobutyrivibrio sp. UBA1225 | reverse complement strand
CAGGAGAGAGGTAAGAGAGCAGGTACAGAAAATCTTGCAGGCATCGTTGGTATGACAGTAGCTCTTGAGGATGCTGTTGAGCATATGGATGAGAACAATGCAAAATTCGAGAAGCTTCAGGACAGACTTATTGAGGGACTTTCAAAGATTCCTTATTCAGAGCTCAATGGTGACAGACGCCAGAGAGTAAAGTCAAATGTTAACTTCTGCTTTGAGGGAATTGAGGGAGAGTCATTGCTTCTTCTTTTAGATGACAAGGGAATTGCAGTGTCATCAGGCTCAGCTTGTACATCAGGCTCACTTGATCCTAGCCATGTACTTCTTGCTATCGGAAGACCACATGAGGTGGCTCATGGTTCTCTTAGAATTTCTCTTGGAGAGGATGCAGATGAGGAGCAGGTAGACTACATCATCAAATCTGTAACAGAGGTTGTAGAGTATCTTAGAAGCTTTTCACCATTCTGGGGTGATTTAACAACTGGCAAGAGACCACACGTTTTTTCAGAGCATAAAGCAGTATAAGGAGGAAATGAAAAATGGCACTTTATAGTGAAAAGGTTATGGACCATTTTAGAAATCCAAGAAATGTGGGAGTTATAGAGGATGCTGATGGAGTTGGAGAAGTAGGAAATCCAGTTTGCGGCGATATTATGAAAATCTATTTAAAGATTAACGATGAGCAGGTCATCAACGACGTAAAGTTTGAGACATTTGGTTGCGGTAGCGCCATTGCATCTAGCTCAATGGCTACAGAGCTCATTAAGGGCAAGCCACTTTCTGAGGCATTACAGCTTACAAACAAGGCTGTTACAGAGGCGTTAGATGGACTTCCACCTCACAAGCTTCACTGTTCAGTACTTGCTGAGGAGGCAATCAAGTCAGCAGTAAAGGATTACTATGACAAGAATGGAATCGAATATGATCCAGCTGATTTCCCAGAGGATCATGACTGCGAGGCATGTCATTTACAGTAACTTAAATTTGGATTTGATTATGACTGATGACAAAGCTACGGTTGAGCTTCTAGGTATGCAAATAATTGACGAAATTATCGTGGATGAAGTAAATTATTATAAAAGAATATATAAGGATAAGGGTCTTTCGGGACTTTTGGAATTGATATAAGAGAAGGGATTGTATGGCTTATTTTCCAATGTTTGTTGATTTGACAGACGCCAATTGTCTTGTCGTAGGCGGAGGCTCTGTAGCCCTTAGAAAGGTTAA
>DBWZ01000044.1:14801-16071 GCA_002309345.1 Pseudobutyrivibrio sp. UBA1225 | reverse complement strand
ATAGAAAATTGGTTATTGTTGCCACAAGCGACAATGAATTAAATGGGCAGATTTATATGATGTGCTCAGAGGGTGGAATACCTGTAAATGTAGTTGACGACCAGGAAAAATGCAGCTTTATTTTTCCTTCTTATATCAAGGAGCAGAATCTTGTAGGTGCATTTTCAAGTGGAGGCAATAGCCCTGCCCTTACTCAATATCTAAGAAATAAAGAAAAAGAAATACTTACACCTAGGCTTGGTGAACTTAATGAAGTTCTTGGTCGTTGGCGTCAGCCAATCAAGGAGCTTTTCCCACTGGAGTCTAGTCGCAAGAGTGCATTCGAGCAGCTTATTGACTATGTCCTTTGCTATGATGGCATCCCAACAGACGAGGAGATAGAAGAGTTGCTTGGGGCCATTAATATGACTTTGTAGAGGAATATAATGAAAGAAAGTATCAAAAATAGCAATCATGAAAAGCATATTAAAACATTATGTGAAGATGGTTCTTATGGCGAGTATTCCAATCGCTGGAAAGTGAAGTGGTAGTATATAGCTAGTTATAAATCTGATTTATAACTAGCTATTATTTTTGACTATTATTACACCTATTGACTGGGTAGGTAATTAAAGTTATAGTATCAACAACGAATCAGAAATAACAAGAAAGGAGCAAGACAACAATGAGACATATATTAAAATCCGAGAACTGTTGTTGTATGAATATGTGTATGTGTAGAATGCTATACTCCCAGGTTGTGAGTGCTGAAGGGTGCATGGCTTGTTGTCTTGCACCATGATGAACAAATTCGTATATACGAATTTTGAGCCACTGCTTGGGACCACCTAGGCGGTGGTTTTTTGGTGCTATAGCCGCTGGAATGGCATAGGTGCGGCAGCACTGAAGTTGTTGGTTCGAATCCAACTAGCACCACTTATGGTTTACACAAAAGTAAAAGGAGAAAAAAATGGCAACATTAAAAGAGGTTAGTGAAAATCAACTAGCGCAAATCAAAGATTATATAGAGTCAATAAAATATGGCTCGGTAAATATAATCATCCAAGATGGAAAAATCATCCAAATTGACAAAAGTGAAAAGATAAGATTGTAGGACTTATCGAACTGACTAGAAAACTAGAGGTTCAAGGTTATGGTTTCATTAGCTGTGACTTTGGGCCTCTTTTTTATAAAACAAAAAATGTAATAAGAAAAGGAGTAAAAAGAACATGGGAAAGTTATTCACATCAGAATCGGTAACAGAGGGACATCCAGACAAAATTGCAGATCA
>DBWZ01000044.1:14146-14628 GCA_002309345.1 Pseudobutyrivibrio sp. UBA1225 | reverse complement strand
CTTACATCAATTGATGAGCAGTCAGCAGATATTGCACTTGGAGTTGACAAGGCATTTGAATCAAAACAGGAAGGAGCGACAGAGGACTTTGGAACAGGCGCAGGAGATCAGGGAATTATCTTCGGATATGCAACAGATGAAACAGAAGAGTTTTTACCGCCAGCTATTTCATTTGCTCACCGCCTTACTAGAAGGCTTACAGAAGTTCGAAAGAATGGAACACTTCCATACCTTAGACCAGATGGAAAGTCACAGGTAACAGTAGAATTTGCAGAGGATGGACAGACTGTAAAGAGAGTACATACCATTGTTATTTCAACACAGCACGCCGAGGATGTAACTCTTGAACAAATAAGAGCTGATATTATCGAGCATGTTATCAAGCCGGTAATTCCAGCAGAGTTATTGGACGAGGATACAATCTACTATGTAAATCCAACAGGTAGATTTGTAATCGGTGGTCCACAGGGAGACGCAGGTCT
>DBWZ01000044.1:4545-14103 GCA_002309345.1 Pseudobutyrivibrio sp. UBA1225 | reverse complement strand
GGCGGTGCTTTCTCAGGAAAGGATCCAACAAAGGTTGACCGTTCTGCAGCCTACGCAGCTCGCTGGGTAGCAAAAAATTTGGTAGCAGCAGGTGTGGCGAAGAGACTTGAGGTTGAGCTTGCATATGCCATTGGAGTAGCAAAGCCAGTATCTATTGCAGTAGATACATTTGGCACGGGAGTAATAGATGATGAAAAGATTGTCAGCATTATTGAAAAAGTATTTGACCTCAGACCAGCAGCAATCATTGATGCCCTTGATTTACGTAGGCCAATCTACAAGCAGACTGCAGCTTATGGCCACTTCGGAAGAACAGATGTTGACCTTCCTTGGGAGCATTTAGATAAGGTAGATGAGATTAAAAAATATTTTGATGACATCAAGGTAGACATCGCAGTTCAGTTTATTTCAGATGCTAAGGAAGCTACAACAGTATAAGGAAAGGTAAAAGGAAATGGCAGAGAAAATTGGTAAGCATATAGCTATATATGGTAAAGGTGGAATCGGAAAATCAACAACTACATCAAATATTAGTGCAGCACTTGCAGAGGCTGGATATAGAGTAATTCAAATTGGTTGTGATCCAAAGAGTGATTCTACAAATACACTTAGAGGAAATAACTATCTTCCTACAGTTCTTGATAGTTTAAGAGAAGGTAACAAGATTCATCTTGATGATATTTCTGTAAAGGGATTTGGTGGAGTTTTATGTATTGAATCCGGCGGTCCAGTACCAGGTGTTGGATGTGCAGGTCGTGGTATTAACGCGGCAGTTAATCTTCTTCAGGAGCTTAATCTTTTTGAGGAGTTCAAGCCTGATTACGTACTTTACGATGTACTTGGCGACGTTGTTTGTGGTGGTTTTGCTGTTCCTATTCGCGATGGAATTACAGACAGAGCCTACGTTGTATCATCATCAGATTTTATGGCTTTATATGCAGCTAACAATCTTTTCAAGGCCATTAATAAATATGCACCTACAGGCGGAGCAAAGCTTGGCGGCGTTATTGCAAATAGCATGAAGCCAGGATATCACAGAGAAATTGTTGAGGACTTCGTTGCAAAGACAGGCACTAGCATTGCAGGATATGTAAATCGTTCAATTGATGTACAGCAGTCAGAGCTTTACGGCAAGACAGTTATCGAGGCTAAGCCAAACAGCGCTCAGGCAGATATTTATAGAAACTTAGCTAAACATATCGCTGAAAATGAAAATCTTGTGGTTCCAAATCCACTTGGTTCATCAGAGCTTAGAGATTGGGCTAGAAATTGGGGAGACCGTATATACGATATCGAAAGTGGCGTAGTAGGAGTTGCTGAGGCAATCTAACACTACAAGAAAGGAGAACCTAAAAGATGAGTTTTTTAGATGAAAGAAAAGCGTTAACAAGAGAAAAACGCTTAAGTTCCCTTAGCCATTTTCATGGTAATTTGGAAGCTCTAATTGATGAAACATCAGGTGAGGAGATAAAGCAAAGAATCAGAACCTTCTCCCAAATACATGATGATGAAACGATTTATGCATTTGATGTCCTTTCTACAATTGAGGATACAGCAATCATAGTAAATGGCTCCATTGGATGTGGAGCTATAGGAATTGCTCAAAATAATAATGAAAACTTTAGCTGGTATTCAACAAATCTCGTAGAAAGAGACACCATTTTAGGTGGAGATGATAAACTCTCTGAGGCTATTCTTAGAGCCTATGAGGAAAAGCATCCAAAGGCAATTTTTATTGTTGGAACACCTGTAGTTGCTATCAATAATGATGACATTAATTCAGTCATATTGGAGCTCGAGGATGAAATAGGTATTCCAATTATCAGCATTTATACAGATGGTTTTAAAACTAAAACACCTGTTACAGGATATGACATCGTTACACATAGTCTATTGAAATATCTTGTTTCAAACAATGAGGATGTTAAGGAAGATTTCATAAATATCATTTCTTATTCAGAAGATATTGAGGACGTAGCAGTTATAGCTGATATTTTTAGAGAGCTTAATATCAAATTCCAGATACTTCCAAGATTCTCAAATGTGGATGAGATTAAAAGAGCATCAAAGGCAAGAGCATCTGTAGTGCTTAACCCAGAAGAGGGTGAGTATCTAGCTAAGGAGCTTGAGGAAGTTTTTGGCGTACCTTACATAGAGACCGATGTACCTGTGGGATTTAGAGGGACAAAGAATTTTCTTTTAAAGCTTGCCGCATTTTTTAATATCGAAGATGAAGTGATTGAATACATTGATAAAGCGGAAGCTGAGTTATCTCAGGTGGTTATAAAGGATGTATTAAAGGATAAGAAAATCTTTGTTGATGTAGCTCTTAGTAAAGTTTCTGCTTATGCTCGATTGTTTAAAAATTTAGGTGGAGAAGTGGTTGGATTTTCATCTTCATTTGTGGATTTAGACAACAGAAAACAGCTGAAGAAATTAGACTTTTTACCAAAGACTACTATAGCAATCATTGGAAATGGACAGCAGTTTGAAAAGGCAAACGAGCTAGCTAAGAACAACATAGATATATATTTTAGTGAAAAATCAGGAAGCTCATTTGCTACTTATGAGGGAGCAGTTGTTATTTCCACAAAGAATAAGGTTACATATGGCTTTAAAGGTGTGGAGGTTATTGCTAACACTATAAAAAAGGTTGAAGAATTCCAGGAAAAATACAGATTAAAGAGCAGCTACAAAGAGAGCTTTAAGAAGCGTAGCGGAAACTGGTATGTAAAGCAGGAGGTAAGTTAAATGGCAGATATAATCAAGAATCCTAGAAATGGATGTGCCCTTCATGGTGCTTTACAGACAGTTCAGGAAATAAACGGTGTTGTACCAGTTGTTCATGCAAACGCAGGCTGTGGAGTGATTAACTATCTGGCAAATTCAAAGACTACAGGGGGCTCGGCTAGATTTTCAGGATACTCCATACCAGGTACAGCAGCTCAAGAAAGACATGTAATTTTTGGTGGAGCATCGAGACTTAGAGAGCAGATTAAAAACACTATTAAGGTGGTTGATGGAGTTCTTTATGTAATCCTTAACAGCTGTGAGTCAGCTATGGTTGGAGATGATGTTGATGCCATGACTAGGGAGATAGTGGAGCAACATGAGCCAGTTGTAGATACACTTATTGCAGGTTTCAATGGTGGAGCACACTTTGGTTATGAGCATGTGTTGGCTGATGTATTTAAATCTGTTTATGATGTGAGACTATCTGAGACTAATAAAAACTCAAACCTTGTAAATATCTTTGGAATCATCCCTGAAAAGGATCCGTATTGGCAAGGAAACATTGAAGAGATTAAGAGAATATTAGAGGGTGTAGGAATAAAGGCCAATGTATTCTTTGGTGTAACCGGAGGCATCGAAGATATTGATAATGCAAAGAATGCAGCACTGTCAATAGTGTTTGGTCGTTGGGGAGAATTACCTGCAAAGGTGCTTAATGAAAAATTTGATATACCTGTAATCCAAAAGGCAGCACTTCCAGTAAATGCACTAGAGGAAAAAGAGTTAATAGATGAAATTGGCAAAGTGATTTCTCTAGAGCAGGATGTGGTAGATGAGTTCTTAAATAAGGAACTAGCTTATGAAAGCAACTACTACGGAAGAATTCGCGATGAAGTGATTGAGCATGCTATTGGAAAGTCTGTAGCTATCGTCGGTGACGAAGAGCAGGTAATTAGACTTGGAAGAATAGCAAAGGATGTCTTTGGAGCAAAAATCGTTGCAGCGATTCTTACTGATTCATTGAAGAAAGATGAGGAGCATGAGCTGAACAATGATGAGGTGTTTGCTTCAATCACAAGTAGTGTATATAAGACATCAGATCAAAAGGACATTGATGATATCATCAGACAGTCTAAGGCTGAACTTGTAATAGGAAGCTCGCTTGAGGTGAATATAGCTAACAAGGCCGGAATTCCTTTGATAGAAGCCTCATATCCTATATATCACAAGAGCATTCTTAATCAGTCTACTTCAGGAGTAAGAGGGGCTGTGGAATTTGTAAGCAATTATCTTACAACAGTAAAACAGGATGAAAAAGAAAAAACAGAAGAACTTTATAACTATTTAAAACAGTTAAAGGGACAGAAGACCTGGCAAGAGCATTCTTCTAAAAGGGGCCAAGTAAAACAATTAAATTTAATTTCAGAACTGGCATCAAAAGAATCTATATAGGTAATTAGGAGGACTAATAATGAAGAAATTGAAAAAAACTGTGTTGGCAGCTTTAGTTGGTACATTTGTATTATCAGCTCTTACAGGCTGTGGTGGCACTGCTGATAATGGTCTTGTAGATAAAGAAGAAAATATCGAAGCAGGAAGTGACGTTACCAGAGAAGTAAATATTGGATTTGTTGATACTTCAGGTTCCAATATTCTTTTGGGAAGCGAAGGCATTGCAAGAGATAACGGATATTTTGAAGAAGAATTCGAAAAGATAGGTGTAAAGGTTAATCTTGTTCCTATGTCAGGGGCAGGCCCAGCAATTAATGAGGCGTTAGCATCTGGAAGTCTTGATATTGGTATTCTAGGTGATGTGCCTGCAGTTAACGGAAAGGCTAACGGAATTGATACAACAGTAATTGCATTTAATGGCTTAAACAATTTTATTGTTATATCTGCAAATCCAGATTCAGGAATTGATTCTGTAAAGGATTTGAAGGGCAAAAAGGTCGCTACACAAAAGGGTGCATTTATGCACAGATTACTCTTATATGCACTTGAAGAAGAGGGACTTACTATTGATGATATTGAATTCGTTCCGATGACTTCTCAGGATGCACTAGCTGCTCTTGAGGCAAAGAGTATTGATGCAGCAGTTGTACAGCCTAACGATGTAAGTTACAGACTGGCCAAGGAAAATGGATTTAAGGAAATCTTATTTAGCAATGATCATGAAGGATGGGCAGCTGGTTCTATTACAGAAATCAGAACTGAGTATTTAAATGCAAATCAAGATGTGGCAGTGGCATATTTAAAAGCAATTTTAAGAGCTAATGAATACATTGAAGCTAATGAAGATGCTTTAAAGGAACAGTGGATTGCAGCAGGATATTCAGCTGAAAGCTATGATTACGCTTATCCATTACACGATAATTATTCAAAAATCGAGGCTACAGATGATGTTATAGCAAATGCTAAAAAGACATTGTCTTTCCTTCAGGATAATGATTTGTCTGATGGAGACTTTGATGTGGATTCATGGTATGACCTTTCATATTACGGAAAGGCTAAAACAGAACTTGAAGAAGGCAAGTAATTAAATAGGAGATAATAGAGAATAATGAGCACTATAAAAGATAAATTATATAGCGAGTTGAAATTTAAGGCTAAGGTAAATATTGATGGAATCAAGGTGGATCCAAAGATTTTTAAGAATCTTGACTTGGGTGGAAAATATCAGGAGCAGATTCATGCTCTATTTGAAATGGACCATGTGGCTCACCCTGAAGTTTTATTCCCTTGCAATTTTACCTCTCCAAGCGGTCTTAGATATTCATTCTCATGGGATCCTAGATCTACAGTAGAGATTAAATATATTGATGATCAGTTTGTTTTATTTGATAACGGTGTTGAGAAATTCCCAATCGAATTTGATCACAGACCTGAGTACTATAGCAAGAAGACTTCTGATGGAACAGAAATGTCACATGTAGCCACATATTCAAATGGTGTTGTAAGTATTGCATACAGTAATGAATGTTCCCTTAAGGAAAAGGGCTTAGATTGCTTATTCTGCAATGCAAATGCAACAAAGGATACTTATGCTGAAAAGGAAAACATCCAGTGGAAGAATCCTAAACAGATTGGTGAGACAGTAGCTGAGGCATTTAGACTTGGCGAAGGCAGACATGTAAACCTTACTGGTGGATTTGTTCCAGAGCGTCGTGAGGTTGATTACTACATTGATGTGGCTGAGGCAATCCAAGATGAGACTGGACTTGAGGATTTCAATGGAACAGCTGTTATTGGAGCACCTGCAGATTTATCTGTAATTGAAAAGTACAAGGAAGCAGGCTTTAGAACACTTGCAATTCAGCTTGAAGTATGGGATGAAAACTACTTTAGAGTAATTTGCCCTGGAAAGGAAAAAGAGTGTGGCGGCAGAGAAAACTGGATTGCTGCACTTGATAAGGCAGTTTCTGTATTTGGTAAGGGACGTGTAAGAACTGGATTTGTAGCTGGAATAGAGCCAAAGGAAAGAACTCTTGAAGGTGTTGAAATTCTTACAAAGAAAGGTGTTATCTGCTTAACAAATGCGTGGTGCCCAAATCCAGGCTCAAAACTTGAGGGACACAGAACACCTACTTATGAGTGGCACTACGATATGGCACAGAAGACTTATCTTTTACATAAGCAGGCTGGTATTACATACGAGCAGTATTTGGATGTTTCTCCATCGCCAGACTTCTTAGTACTTGATTTCTACAGAATCGAAGAAGAAAGATTACCTATCTTTAAGGAGGAAGGTATCGAAAGCGAGAAGGAGAATAAGTCTGCCTTAGCTGTTTAGGAGGACAATTATGAGTAACAAAGTTAAGGACGCTAATATAAGTTTCATAATTCCATTTTTGATTGTTGTGGCATGGTTCTATGCCACAACAATTAACAATATGTCAGGAGCAATTCTGCCAAAGATTAGTGATGTTTTTGAAGCTTTTAAAAATCTAACTCAAAATGGTCAGCTACAGCAGGATATTATTGCAAGCCTTTTAAGAGTAATCCAAGGATATGTAATCGCTTCATTTTTAGGAGTAGCCTTGGGTGCTTTGGCTGGTATGATTCCATTTGTTAGAAAGCTTATATTGCCAGCTGCAACTGCCATTAGACAGGTGCCAATTATTGCCTGGATTCCACTTATCATTCTATGGTATGGAATTGGCGAGGTCTCAAAGGTGGTTATTATAGTTATCGCCGCAACATTTCCAATAATGATTAACACTATGAGTGGTGTCTCATCAACATCAGAATTGCTGCTTGAAGTGGCAAGCCTTTATAAACTTGGAAAATGGGAGACTTTTCTTAAGGTATATTTGCCAAATGCACTTCCATCTATTTTAGTAGGCTTAAAGCTTGGAATGGGAGCTTCTTGGATGGCTGTAGTGGCTGCTGAAATGTTAGGTGCTTCATCTGGAATAGGATATCGATTAAATGATGCAAGAAGCATGCTTAAGTCGGATCAGGTAATTCTTTGTATTATTCTAATTGGATTTATTGGTATTGGCACTGATTGGATTCTATCAAAAATCTTTAAAAAGATTACACCATGGGAGAACAATAAATGAAAAGAGTAGCAATAGTAAGCGCAATGGATGAGGAAACTGAGTACATCCATGAGTATCTCGATAAAAGAGAAGGATGGTCAAGGACTAAGGAAAATTTATACAGACATGACAAAAAGGACATTGATCTTTATGTAAAAGTTCTTGGAGTGGGAAAAGTAAATGCAGCATACAATACAGCAGATGTTATCAGCGAATTCAATCCGGATTTCATTGTAAATATAGGCGTTTCAGGTGGGCTTGCATCTAATGCCAAAAGAGGAACGGTTGCAATCGGAAAAAGCTATGTTCAGACCGATTTTCATCCTTATATTGATGACAACTATCCTAAGATTAAAGACACAGAAGACTGGATTATAGATGGACTTGAAAAATCTGCTAAAGAAAACAATTTTGATTACATCACAGGAAAGCTTGCAACCGGGGATTTCTTTTTAAGTGATGAGACTGAAAGAAAAAATATTATCGAGACTTATGACCCAGTTTCCTTTGATATGGAAACAGCAGCTATAGCTCAAGTGGCTACTGCAAAAAATGTGGAGTTTGCTGCATTGCGTATTTTTTCTGATTTGGCCAATGATGAGTCAATAGAAATTATTGAAAATAAAAAGGCCAATAATATCGATGATAAAGAAAAAGAGATAGACAAGAAATTAAAAATTAGACCTACAGAACTGCTTGTTCCTTTTTTAGAAGAAATTGGCTGATGAAAATGGTAGGGGATAGTCTACTAGAGATTAGAGGAGAACAGCCATGGGCATTAAGGATAATAACATTATAAAAATACATAATCTGAATAAGGAATTTGTTGTTGATAAGAATCCAATACGCGTGTTGAATGATATTAACCTTGACATAAGAGAGGGTGAATTCATCACTATTGTAGGTCATTCAGGTTGTGGAAAGAGTACCCTGCTTAAAATCATGTGTGGACTAGTAGATTATGAAGATGGAACTGTTGAAAGAAATGGTCATCCAGTAGATGGTCCTGGCCCAAATTGTGGCATGGTTTTTCAGGATCACAGACTCCTTCCATGGCTTAAAATTAAGGACAACGTTGGCTTTGGATTAAAAGACCTTTCAAAGGAAGAGAAGGAAAAAACTGTCCTTAGCCACCTTAAAATGGTAGGCCTTGAAGGCTTTGAAAACAGCTATCCAGCACAGCTTTCTGGAGGAATGAGCCAAAGGGCCGCTATTGCCAGAGGTCTTGCTAATAATCCAACAATTCTACTTCTTGATGAGCCATTTGGGGCACTGGATGCACTTACAAGGATTCAGATGCAAAAGGAGATTCTTGAAATACAGGAAAAGGAAAAGACTACCATGGTTATGGTTACACACGATATTGATGAGGCAATATATTTAGGAGACAGAATCGTGGTAATGTCAGCTCGTCCTGGGGAGATTAAGGAAATAATAGAGACAGACCCTGTGGAGTCAAAAAAGCGTGGTAGCGCTAAATTTGCTGAGTATAAGAAAAAGATTTACGATTATTTCTTTGAAGACTCAGATGTAGATTACGAAATAGAATATATAATATAGTTTTTATTTATAACTGGCTATTATTATATTCATTAACTAGAACTATTGACTTGCAATATATCCTAAAATATAATTCAATCAATCAAAATAAACAGCAGCAATGAAAGAAAGGGGATTTATTATGAAGACAACTAAGATGATGAAAAAGAATACAGTTGTAGTAATGGAGTGTTGTCAGTCCCTTTGTTGTTGTGGGTATATTTTAGAAAAGAATAGGCGATAGGCCACAGGTAATTATTAATACTGACTAGACAACTAGAGGTTTAAGACTTGGGATAAAATCCTGGTCTTAGGCCTCTAGTTTTTTATGTAAATATTTTTTTGCATGACAAAATTAAACATGTATGTATAAGGAGGAAAAAATGTCACGAGCAATTACAAGAGAAGAGTTATTTAAGCAGTTGGAACTTGATAATAGGATAACTAATGAGGGCGTTTATATCAGTCCAGAGGTTGTGTCTACAATCGATTTCGAGAACAAAGTTCAGGAGCAGATGCAAACATGTTTTGATATGAATCATGAAACTTATTTAAAGTCAAAACTTCCAACAGCTATAAGACTTGATAGCAATTACAGAATCAGATTTTCATACAAACATGATGCTCCATTTTCTGTAGAGCACGAAAATGGAAAGTATTATCTTACAGAAAAGGGAAACCAAATTAGTGAAATAACATTTGTTGAGAAGCCTGCATTTTATAATTTTAAGACATCTGATGGTGT
>DBWZ01000044.1:761-4489 GCA_002309345.1 Pseudobutyrivibrio sp. UBA1225 | reverse complement strand
AAAGATAAAGGTCTTGATTGCAAGTTCTGTAATATAAATGCAACTAAGAGCCGCTTTGCTGATATCCAAGGCATCTCTTGGAAGACACCATATCAGATAGCTGAAACTTATGCTAAGGCAAGAGAAGAGGGATATGAATCTATTACTATTACAGGCGGATTCGTTCCTGAGCGACGGGAGGTAGAATATTACATTGATGTAGCTGAAGCAATTCAGGATGTGACAGGACTTACAGATTTTGGTGGTACAGCTTGTGTAGGTGCTCCAAGTGATTTGGATGTTATTGAAAAATATAAGGAGGCAGGCTATAGAGCCATATCAACTAACCTTGAAATTTGGGATGCAAACTTCTTTAAGACAATTTGCCCAGGTAAAGATCAGATTTGCGGTGGAAGAGAAAATTGGATTAATGCTCTAAAAAAAGAGGTAGAGGTATTCGGAAAAGGTAATGTCCGTTCATTCTTTGTAGCTGGTATCGAGCCTAAGTCCACTCTTTTAGAAGGCATTCAGTACCTAACAGAACTTGGCGTAGTGGCTATTCCACTTCATTGGACACCAAATCCTGGTTCTGAACTTGAGGGTCATAGAGCTCCATCACCAGAATGGTATTTTGACTTGTACCAGAAAACATATAATTTGCTACGACAAAATGGTTTGACACATAAGGACTTATATCACTCAGCAAATGTAGAAAATTCAATCTTTGATTATTTCTATGATCTTGACGGGGATCACCTTGATATTCCAAGACATGAGGCAGATAGAGTTCATTTTGTAGGTGAAGATTCAGTTGCAAGCAAAGGCGAGGGTTCTGCAACTATAGAGAAGACAGCATAGGAGGAAATATAGATGAAAATATATAAATTGATAGTGAGCTTGTTTTTGGCATTTTCTTTGACAATTTCAGCTACAGGCTGCGGTAGTAATGCTAGTAGTGTTTCAGCAAAAACAAATGATGGGGTTGGTTCTGACAATCCAGATGAATTTACAATTCGTATAGGCGTTAATTCATTAGATAATAACTTCTTATTAAAAATTCTAGATAATCATACAGGATTTTTAAAGGATCAGGGGATTACCCTTGAAACAACTGAATTTTCAGCTGGTATTAATACAATTGATGCAATTACAACAGATACAGTAGACATAGGTTTGTTTGCCACTTATGCAGGTGTTAATAGAATTGGAAATACGCTTTCTGATAGTAAGTTGCGTGCATTTGCAATGATTGACAAATCATCAAATTACAAGCTCTATGCTAATCCCGATACCGTGGCAAAACCTGAGGATTTGGTAGGTCATATCGGTGTTTCTCAAGCTGGTGTAGTATTTGAATATTATTATGGTGAATTGTTCAATCAGTATGGTATTGATCCAAAGGATGTAACAATTACAAATGTTGGCAGTGTTCAGGAAGCACTTGCACTTACAGCAAACGGTGGTGGAGATGCATATTGGACTGGCTCTGCAAACTATGGAAAGTTTGAGGAGAAAGGCTGGAAGCCTGTTATTGGTATTGATGATTTAGGAATTTACATGTACACATTCCTTGTTGCAGATGAATCTTATTTGCAGGCACATCAGCATGAAGTTGCAAAATATCTACAAGCCAGCGAAGAAGGATTTAAATACATTGATGAAAATCTTGATGAGTTTGCTGAGTGGGTTACAGCGGACACTGGGCTTGATAAGGAAATATTCAAGGCAGAGTGGAATTCAAGACGTCATTACTATTCATTTGAGCAAGAAGCATATGATGACTTAGTGAAAATAAAGAATTGGTGCTATGAGAATGGCAGATTTGATACAAACTACAAGATTGAAGGATACATTAACACAGATGCTTTGGCAGAAGCTTTCCCTGATAGAGTTGATTGGAAGGCAACAGAATAATAGGAGCAAAAAATGGGACTTACATTAAAAGAATATCAGAATTATTTGTATGATAATAAAAGTTTAGTACTAGCAACTGTAACAGAAGATACCACACCTAATCTTAGACATATTGGCGGTTATAGTATCGATGGAACAGATATTGTATTTCAAACTTCTAAGGGAACGGACAAGACTGTAGATATTAAAAATAATTCTTCTGTGGCAGCAGTATTTCAACATGAAGGACAACAATCATTAAAGAATATTACAGTATATGGAAAAGCTAATGAATTGAGTGGTGATGAAGTTGAAAAGGCAGTAGAGCTCATTAAGGAAAGACGACCACAGCTTAATTACAATTCAGAGATTAATGTTATTTACAAGATTCATGTTGAGAGAATCAAGAAGCTTGATTTTTCTTCAGAGGAAAAGCAGGTAGAGATTAAAGCTGAGGACTTGGTTTAAAAGGAGCATTAAGACATGAAAAGAGATATGACATCAGGAAATGTAATGGTATCTCTATTATGGTTCGTAGTTCCTTTGGCAATAGGCAATATTTTACAACAGCTTTATAACATTATTGATACTTACATAGTGGGGAGATATGTAGGTAATGATGCACTTGCAGCTGTAGGATCTGTAAGCCAACTGATTTTTATCTTTAATGCTGTGATTATGGGGCTGAAAGCTGGAATTGTAGTTACATGTTCAGAGTGCGTAGGGAGAAAAGATATAAAAGGTTTTGTAGTTTGCAGTAGAGCAGGATTAATACTTGTTTCTACTGCGGCGCTAGCCTGTACCAGTGTTGGTTTTCTATTAATTAAATCATTTTTAAAACTAATAAGCGTTCCTTTGGAAATAAGGGTAGATGCATCTAATTATATTTCGATTATTGTACTTGGATTGCCACTTGTATTTGTTTTTAACTATGGAATAGCGTTAGCTCAGTCTAAAGGAAATTCAATTATAACTTTTATAGCTTTACTGATAAGCACAATTAGTAATGTAGTGTTGGATTTGATTTTTATTAGAGGTTTTAAGATGGGGGTGAAGGGCGCTGCTTTTGCTACAGTAATCGCTCAATTTATATCGGCAGTAATTGTTATAGGAACATATATGGCTACCCTAAAAACTGATAGGGATGAAAGCAAAACGTTAAAGCTTCAGTCCAATACTTTTATAGATATTTTAAAAGTTTCCCTACCTTCAATGCTACAACAGGGGATTTTATCAATTGGAGTTGTGTCCATATCGGCTTTAATAAATCGCTGCGTATATGCCATGATTGCTGGTGTGACTATAGGTGGAAAAATAGATGGAATAACATCAATGCCAATTGTTACTATAGCAGAAGCCTTATCTGTTTTCACAGCTCAAAATATAGGAGCTAACAAACCTGAAAGAGTTTTGAAAGGGTTAAAAAGTGCTATGGGTTTATGTTTTGCTTTAGCATTAATTCTTGTAGTTTTGATTGTTTTTCAGGGGCGATATATGATTTCGTTATTTTTAGCTGAACCGGATGATCAAATAGTAAATGAAGGCATGGGCTACATGATTTCAATTCTTGTGATGATGTTCTTTATGGTTGTATTTCGATGTTTCATTGGTATGTTTACCGGAAAAAAGATGATGGGACCGGTAATATTGAGCTTTGTTTTTAACATTATAAGTAGAGTTGCATTCGCCTATAATATGTTTTCATTTTTAGGAAAATACGCTGTTTTAATTGCAAACCCGTTAAGTGTTTTTGTAGGAGCTATATCTATTATCATTTTTTATTATTACATAGAAGTTAGAAAAAATCATATTTATGATAATCGTGTAAGGAATAATTGTTATGAATAAAATATTGA
>DBWZ01000044.1:0-696 GCA_002309345.1 Pseudobutyrivibrio sp. UBA1225 | reverse complement strand
AAGGTAGGACTGGCATATGTACATAAAATTAGAAAATATAAATAAGACTTTTGGAAATTTCAAAGCATCAAATAATGTAAATATAGAGATTGAAAAGGGTAAGCTTGTAGCGCTTCTAGGACCTAGTGGAAGTGGCAAAACAACAATTTTAAGGATGCTGGCAGGTCTTGAGCATCAGGATTCTGGAGATATTTATATAGATGAAAAACTTGTAAATGGCATTCCAGTTCAAGACCGAGGGATTGGATTCGTATTCCAAAGTTATGCGCTTTTTCCTTATTTAACTGTATATGACAATATCGCTTACGGCATGAAAATTAGAAAAAAGTCTAGGGATGAAATAGACAGCAAAGTAGAGGAATTACTTGAATTAGTGGGACTCAAAGGACTTGGCAAAAGATTCCCTGATCAGTTGTCAGGAGGGCAAAGACAAAGAGTTGCCTTTGCTAGAGCTCTTGCTACAGAACCTCAAGTGCTTCTTTTGGATGAGCCATTTGCAGCTATTGACGCAAAGGTAAGAAAGGACCTTCGTAGGTGGTTAAAGGATATGATAGAGAAACTTGGAATTACAAGTATTTTTGTTACCCACGATCAAGATGAGGCTGTAGAGGTTGCCGATGAATTGATAATCACTAATGAGGGAAAGGTGGAGCAGATTGGTACTCCTGTAGATATTTATAGAAATCCAAAGACAGC
>DBWZ01000046.1 GCA_002309345.1 Pseudobutyrivibrio sp. UBA1225 | reverse complement strand
ATTCGTGAGAGGTTTTTGAAGCCATGTGCCTGCTCCGCAGCTACGTAAGCATTTTTGTATAATTCTTCTACCTGTCCATTTTTCTTCAGTTCCTCTTCAAAATTTAATGTAGGTTTCTCGCGTAAGGCTTCGGCGATGGCACGGATGGCAAAGCGATTACTATCCAAAGGTTTGCGTGATATTGTTGATACCACCTCATCTACCTTTGAATCATTAACTTCCACTTGTAGCAACTCAGCCATAAGCTTAACCAACTCGGCCAAATCATCTTTACTACTGATTTTGCTTACTTCCACAACGTCTTGTTCTATCCGTCCCCATAGGGGTTGACTCATCTGTGCAATATTGACAGCTTGTGTCATCGTTGCTATCAGATAATGCCCCTTGATCTTGTTAAACAAATCAACCAGTTCACGATAGGAATTAAAGAAATAGGCCATACGTCGTGTTGACTTATCGTGAATCTTTTCCAGTTCATCCACAGCAAACACTACACGATAGCCAATCTCTGCTAAAATGTTCAAAAAAAGCACGAGAACCTCACGACGATTGAAATCTGTCAATTTCTCCAGACCATACTTCTGGAATGCCCCAATAGAATAGAGTCTTCCGGTTCCCAAATATACCAAGTTCTTAACGGTATCGTCGTCCTGTCCTTTCTCAAAGAGTTTTTCCGTATATTCATGTATATGGGCAAAGTCCTCTTTGAAGTTATTGGCCAGCGAAGCAGGGTCGAATCTTTCTCTTTCTCGCAGTGTCTTAATACCCTCCACAAGCTCCTTTATACTGTTGTTCTGCAGATGCCGCAGCAAGAATATAAAAATATCCGTCTGGTCTACATCTGCACGGCAATAAAGCAGGTGGATGTTTAACTCAGGATGACTTTCAAAGTATAGGCTAAGGTACTTTAGCACATTGGTCTTACCATCACCATACTGAGCCCTAACAACGGTTGTGGTCATCCGTTCTCCGTCTATACCTTTGAGCTTATCTCCGATATGTTGCTTCAGACCTTGCTGGTCAATAATCACAAAGGGTAGGTCTGGCACCTTTCCTTCTGTCCAGTCCTTCCTGATAATCTCCATCTTTTGCGGATCAATGGTTAATTTATTCCAAAGTTCTCTATACTCCATAGTTCTTGGTCATCTTAATTTTTATAACAGGGGCATTCCCTATATAGAAACGCCTCCGTTGCTCTATTGTCGATACAATATTAATAAAGAAAATGTTCCTTACCAATTTTTCTTCCTGATAAAACTGGGTGAGAAAAGACTGAAAGCGGTCATAGCTCATCCCCATCTCCTTGCTGATGTCATATAGGTTTACAAAGCCGCTCTTGTCTTCGCTGTTTTTTGCTAAGCGCAGATAGGTCGCCACAAAAATACTTTTTTGCTCAATGAATCTGCGACGTTTTCTAAGTTCCGCAGTATACTCTTTTACATTAGCTTCAATATCTAAGAAAATGGCCTGTGTCTCACTATTTTCCTTGATGCTGTTCGTCAGAATCCTACTCAATGTCCCTTTTTCGTTGACTGCCTTCAGCAATTCAACCCATCGTTTCCGGACCACATAGTAGTTACCATGACTTTTCTTGGTATAGTCGAAGTTGGATACTGGGTAATACCGTTGCATAAACTTGAAAACCTCCTCGTCCATCTTCAGAGCGTATTTAGTAACAGGCTTATACAGGAGGCACATCGCTAAGAAAAAATGGCCGTCGTTTTGCAATATATGCTGGACATACTTTTTTTTGTCTTTGGTTGAGATATTGCTATTAAGTACAGCCTTAGTTAGTTGGTTTGGGTTCCAATTCGGCAACATACTGTTGCTGCCCACGAAATGTAGTTTGTCATCTGCCAAGTTTATATAGTAACTGGCAGCTTTGTATGTCGTATAGATTTTTGTCTCAACACCCCGTTCTCTATCTGACGATAGAACCATTCTAAGCTTTTCTTCCTTCTCTTGGTTCACTATCTGAGAAAAAAAATTCCAGACTTCTTCTACAGATTCTTTCGAAGGCAACCCGTCACTATCTTGCGGATAATTTTTATGCAACCATTCAAGCAAAGTGAAGTAGAAGTCAGCAGTCTGTTCTTTGCAATGAATATATCCATTGCGATTCTTTTGCTTCTGGATGATGAAATAGCACACCCATTTCACAATCCATAATGGCCTGTGAAAGGGACGATGTAAACTATCCAGCACTCTGTATTCCATCAATACTAAAAACTACCGTATCACAAAAACAATTTGTAAAAGTACAACTTTTTATCTTATCAATTAGCTTTTTAATCGTTTTTAACATACCGTTACTACCAACTCATTCTGCCATAGTCCCATTGTGTGTAAAGCAATGCCAAATGGGCATCTTGCTTTCGTCTCTCCCTGCAGAATACTCCAATATGATGTTTTACACTCATACTCCTTACCTACATCCTTTTTATATTGACAATACTTATAGAAAGGACATTCAGCATATTTGTTAATATCTTCTACAGTTTGACAAGTCAACAAAGCACAGACCTTCTTCAGCATCCAGAATGTCATGGCTGACAATGATTCTCGCTCATCTGCACTTGCATCTGGAGTTACTAACCCATCTATTTTGAAAAGTGGCACAGGATATCTATTAACCACGAACTTTAACGATTGAAGCGATTCACACACCATGAAGGGGAGCATTTGTTCTCCCGCTTTATTTGTGGTTACAGCCCTTTTTATCTTTTCAACATACCATTTTAGAGCTGTCTTGAGACACTCATGTCCATCATCGAGCCATTGTTCATAATCTTTAAATATCTCTGTATAAGCTTCTTCGTTCGAATGAGCGTACAGTGGTGTCAGCTCTTTGATAGTAGCAACAGCCTTGTTGACATCATCGCAGTTCGAGAAGAGCAAAGATTGACCCTGTAACTTTTCTAATGTTTTTAGAAAGAGCACTGTCGGCTGAAGTGTGTCCAAGCACATATAGGTAATGCAGAATTTCATCCTGACATCACTTATAATTCGGTATTCGTCAAATAAGAGATCTCCAAAATGATAAGGGTAGGTATCCATGTCATCGCCCTTAATATTGGAATCCACATCGGGTAGAAGCTCTTCAGCTACCTTCTGCGCATAGTAAGCATTTATCTCTTGCAATGCTACGAGACTTAGCACAAATTGCTTGTTGTTTACATAGCAGAGACATCTTGCATATACTCTCGAGTCTTCGGTAAATTCATCCGTTTCCTCAGCCTCTATTTTGTAAGGAGCTGTAATTATGGGATTCTCAATATTTTCTTCTTTAATGTTTTCACAATACTTGCGATATAGACGCTGATATTTATTCAAATAACCTCCATAGTCATGGGGACGCATGGGTATTTCTATTTGAGCTCCTGAAGTCGAGCAAGTTATTTTCGTCAGATATACTAAATCTCTCATCCACAGATAAAAACCATTTTGCGCTGAAATAGTTGTTATCTCTTGAAAGTAATGGCACCATTCATGGATAAAGCTCGGGAAATCATCCTTAGATACTTGCCCTTTTATTAAGTCATAATTTATCCGTTCTATATTCACAGCGAATCCACCAGGTTCATAAGATGCATAGACCATGTTTTTTATTAAATTTATCAGGTAATCCACAAACAACCATAACTCTACTGTCACTATTCTTCAGTTTTATGATTTCAACTCAAATATCAAATAATTACGAAGCATATTGTATTATACAAAAGTACTATTATTTCCTGAAATGCGTTACAAAAACATCATTTAGTTCATTTTTTTGCATATCTTGCCTAGAGTTACACTTTTTTGATAACAAAAATTGAGATAATTGCGTTGTTGTGTATGAAACGAATAATGGCAACAAGTTCATCATTGGAAACCTGCAAACCAAAAGGGTGAACAGATATATTTAGCTTTTGAAAACCATCAATATAATAAAGTAACACTTTCAAGTTTGGTCTGAAAGACTAACTTGCAAAATAATATTCTAGATATTAGGTGTTCTTGTAGTTATTATGATATCGAATCTCATAATAACCTTATAATGCCGAAGTCTCTTTATTATTGATTGCGTCTCTTTACATTCAAATAGAATAGATTTGCTAATAGGATTCTGAAAAGCATCAAAGATATGCTCGTTGAAGATAAACGAACAATTAAGTGGCTTGCCGAAGAATTGGGGAAAGGATCCATCTATTGCAAGCAAGTGTTGTGCAAATGTGTTTCACCCTAACCGATACACATTAGATAAAATTGCAATGTTGTTTGAAGTTGATAAGCGAGTTCTTATATCTGGTAAAGATTGAAGCCCTAACAGATACTCGAAAAAACAAAGTATGATGCAATTCTGCGACTGCCTGTATTAGTTATTTATAGGGCAAGAACAATAGTAAAAAAACGGGACTTTTGCCATAAATGCGGAACAACATGAGATAAGGGAAGCGGTAAGACACAAAAGATGAGAGGTCAATATTGAAGCTCTGTGGTCATTTATCCATTGACTTAAAACATTTTTATGCATTGATGAGTGTTTCTCCAAGAAATATTTGAGATATAAGAATTTTTATAAGCGATTCGGTTACAATGTACCAAATATGATATCACATAATCAAGTTACCACTCCTCTTTTTCCCCAGCTTACTTTTTGTTGAACTCTTGTATCNNATCTCCTTAATCATGTCCTTCACATCTTGATTGACTTGAAGAAAATTTGAATACAAGATACGCTCCCGCACCTCTGGGGAGTCGAAATGATAGAACTGAGGAATGGGATAATTGGCATAGTCGGCTTCTTCTCTCGAAATCTCCACCATATCAAAATTGGTCTTGCAGAAGAATTTGGAAGTCTGGAACTCCTCAGACTCCTGTATATCCATGCTGTCATTCCTTCCTGTCTTGGTCTTCACAAAGTCTCGTGCCGTCTGCCCACAAATCCAGCCAGTCGGCATATCGGCAATCTT
>DBWZ01000085.1:7131-7253 GCA_002309345.1 Pseudobutyrivibrio sp. UBA1225 | reverse complement strand
ACAGCATTTAGATATGGAATCTCTGAATATATAAATGCCGTTACTGATGAATATGCAATTAAGGCAGCATTACTTACTTTGGAGGCTACACTTTTTGCTGTTGTAATCAATACACTTTTTGG
>DBWZ01000085.1:0-7094 GCA_002309345.1 Pseudobutyrivibrio sp. UBA1225 | reverse complement strand
ACATTTATTGATTTGCCTGTAACCGTATCTCCGATTATAGCAGGTCTTATATATGTTCTTACATTTGGAAGACAGAGTTTCTTATATCCGATTTTGGATTCCTATGGAATACAGATTATATTTGCGGTTCCTGGTATTGTCCTTGCAACAATATTTGTCACTTTCCCATTTATTTCCCGCGAGTTAATTCCGGTTCTATCAGCCCAGGGAAGTGATGAGGAGGAGGCGGCTGCATTAATGGGAGCAGGTACTTTTCATATTTTCAAGAAGGTAACATTTCCTCATATCAAGTGGGCTCTTTTATATGGAGTAGTCCTTTGTACAGCCAGAGCCATGGGAGAGTTTGGCGCTGTATCTGTTCTCTCAGGACACTTGAGAGGCAAGACCAACACACTTCCACTGTACATTGAGCTTTTGTATCAGGGATATGATTTCACAGGAGCTTTTGCAGCTTCTTCAATTTTAGTTGTACTGGCAATTGTTGTATTGATACTTCGTCTTGTGATTGAAAAGAAAGGCAAGAAGGAGTTGGATTTAAATAAGTAAAGGGTGAATAAATTATGGCATATGTAGAGCTTCACGATATAAATAAGCATTTTAAAAAATTTCATGCATCAAAGGATATAAATATTTCTATTGAGAAAGGCAAACTTGTGGCATTGCTTGGCCCATCAGGAAGTGGAAAGACAACAATCCTCAGGATGATTGCTGGTCTTGAGAATCCTGATTCAGGAGAAATAGTTATCGATGGGAAAGTGGTCAATGATGTTCCAGGAAGTGAGCGAGGAATAGGTTTCGTATTCCAAAGCTACGCACTTTTTAGATACATGACTGTATATGACAATATCGCATTTGGTCTTAGGGTTAAAAAGACTCCAGAAAATGAGATAAAAGAGCGAGTAACAGAATTGCTAGATTTAATTGGTTGTTCTGGTCTTGAGAAAAGATTTCCAAGTCAGCTATCTGGTGGTCAGAGACAGAGAGTGGCATTTGCAAGAGCTCTTGCCCCAAATCCTCAGATTTTGCTTTTGGATGAGCCTTTTGCGGCAATCGATGCAAAGGTACGTCTGGAACTTCGTTCATGGCTTAGACAGATGATTACAAAGCTTAACATAACAAGTATTTTTGTAACCCATGATCAGGATGAAGCTATAGAAGTAGCTGATGAAATCATAGTTACAAATCAGGGTAGAGTTGAGCAGACTGGCACACCTCAGGAACTTTATAAGAATCCAGCTACACCATTTGTAGCTCAGTTCATTGGACAGTCAACAGAGGTTAAAAATTTTGATGAATTCAAGTGCTTTGAAAAGGAAGATGAGAATCAAACTTCTTTTATTAGACCAGAATTTGTAAGTATCTTCAAAAAGGGCGAGAGTCTTCAGTTTGAAAAATCTGCTGAGGAAGCAATCGTCGAAGACATTATTTTCAGAGGAAGCAACTTGGAAGTAAAAACAAGAATCCACGGCAATCTTATTTCAGCTATTAGAAGCATTAATGATCCAGCAGTGGAGATTGGAGAGGAAGTTTTTGTATTCATATACAGATTGTATGTAGTTACAAATGACGAAGTTTCTCTTTTAATTAACAGTTCAATTGCAGAGGAAGCAATTGTTATTTAATAGGAGTTTTAATGGGGAAAAATATTACAGTAGAAGAATTAAATACTGATGTACTTATAATTGGCGGAGGTACTGCGGGATGTTACGGAGCCTATATTTTAGGACTAAATGGCAAATACAAGGTACTTATTGCTGAAAAGGCAAATATTAAGCGCAGTGGCTGTCTTGCTGCAGGTGTAAATGCAATTAATGCATACATTACTAAGGGGCGAGTTCCACAGGATTATGTGGACTACTGCAAGAATGACGCAAAGGGAATAGTCAGAGAAGATTTACTTTTATCGATTTCAGAAGGGCTAAATGAGGCTACCAAAACTCTTGAGGATAACGGACTTGTAATTCTCAAGGATGAGAATGGTGACTATGTTACCAGAGGAAATAGAAATATAAAAATAAACGGAGAAAACATTAAGCCTATCCTTGCAAAGATGGCAAAGGATTCAAAAAATGTCAGCATAATTAATCATATCAATATCACTGATTTGCTGGTAAAGGAAAATAGAGTTCTTGGTGCTGTTGGATTTGATGTAAATGATGAGAAGGCCTATGTGATTAAGGCTAAGGCAGTTTTGATGGCAACCGGCGGAGCCTCAGGTTTATACAGACCAAATAATACTGGCTTTTCTAGACATAAGATGTGGTATCCACCATTTAACACTGGGGCGGGATACGCCATGGGTATTAATGCAGGCGCAGAAATGACCACACTGGAGATGCGCTTTATTGCCCTTAGATGTAAGGATACCATAGCACCAACTGGCACAATCGCTCAGGGTGTTAGAGCAAAGCAGATGAATGGTGTAGGTCAGATATATGAGACTAAATACGGTGTGGCTACATGTGAGAGAGTCTATGGTACCACTGTGGAAAACATGGAAGGTCGTGGACCTTGCTATTTAAAAACTGATGAGATTTCAAATGAGCAGCAGGAGGATTTATACAAGGCATACCTTAATATGGCTCCATCCCAAACTTTGAAATGGATAGAAGGTGGACAGGGTCCTGCTGAGCAAAATGTAGAAATAGAAGGCACTGAGCCATACATTGTAGGTGGCCATACAGCGAGTGGCTACTGGATTGATGATGACAGAGCCACAACTGTTAAGGGGCTTTATGCAGCTGGTGATGTGGCAGGTGGCGCTCCTCAAAAGTATGTTACAGGAGCACTTGTAGAAGGAAAGATAGCAGCTGAGGGCATTCTTAAATTGTTAGATGATGACAATGGTGCAGATTTCGACTCATCCTATGAAGCAATCATCAACAACTACAATAAGCATCTTAACAATTCAGATTCAGATATTTCAATAGAGCAGGTTGAGGAAGCAATGCAAAAGATAATGGATGAATATGCAGGAGGCATATCAAAGCATTATCAGTTCAATGACACAGGTCTTGTCATAGCAAGAAAGCTTATCCTAGGTCTCTTTGAAGTATTTGAAAAGCTTAGAGCAAATGATGCTGATGAGCTACTTCAGATATACGAATTAAGGGACAGGCTGATTGTATGCCTATCTTTGATTGAGCATTTGCTTGCAAGAAAAGAAACCAGATGGCATAGCTTTGCAGAAAACATGACTCATGAAAACGAAGACGAAAATTATAGGCTATATATTAACTCTATTAAAGAAGTTGATGGAATTAGAATCATAAAAAGACCTCTTGTGGTAGATGAATATGAGCCACTTAAGTTTACCTTTAATGAAGATAACAGTATTAGCTATGCAGGAGGTGTGGTTCTTTGAGTATCAAAATAAATCAGGATAAATGTATTGGCTGTAGGAAATGTATAGAGGCATGTCCTGGAAATCTAATAAAGCTAGATAATAAAAAAGCTTTTATAAAAAGGGAGAGAGACTGCTGGGGTTGCACATCATGTCTTAAGGAATGCAAGGCACAGGCTATTGAGTTTTTCTTAGGTGCAGATGTAGGTGGACGAGGTACAATTCTTACCTTTAAAGAAGAGGGGCCAATTAAGCATTGGATTTTTTCTAAAGGTGAAAAGGAAATAAGGACAATAGACATCAATTCCCTTGAATCAAATAAGTATTAAAGAGAGGATTAACATGAGCAATTTGACACATTTAGACAAACTAGAAGCAGAAGCAATTTATATCATAAGAGAAGTTGCGGCTGAATGTGAAAAGCCAGTTATGCTTTACTCGATTGGCAAGGACAGTTCGGTTATGCTTCATTTGGCTCTTAAGGCATTTTATCCTGAAAAGCCACCATTTCCATTTTTGCATGTAAACACTACATGGAAATTTAAAGAAATGATTGAATTCAGAGACCATGTAGCTGAAAAATACGGTCTTAATATGCTTGAATACATTAACGAAGAAGGTGTGAATGCTGGCATTAATCCTTTTGACCATGGTAGCGCATATACGGATATTATGAAGACTCAGGCTCTTAAACAGGCTCTTGATAAATACGGATTTACTGCAGCTTTCGGTGGTGGACGTCGAGACGAGGAAAAATCCAGAGCCAAGGAGAGAATCTTCTCCTTCAGAAATACTGAGCATGCTTGGGATCCAAAAAATCAGCGTCCAGAAATGTGGAAGCTCTACAACACAAAGCTATTTAAGGGCGAGGAGGTAAGAGTTTTCCCGCTTTCAAACTGGACAGAGAAGGATATTTGGCAGTATATCAAAAGAGAAAATATCGAGATTCCTTCCCTTTATTTTGCCAAGGAACGTCCTGTTATTTACAGGGATGGAAACATCATCATGGTAGATGATGACAGATTGAAGGATAGACTTTTACCAGGTGAGGAAATTGTAAATAAAAAGGTGAGATTTAGAACACTTGGATGTTATCCCCTTACAGGTGGCGTTGAATCTGATGCAGACACACTAGATGAGATTATCGATGAGACTTTAAGTGCCATCTCAAGTGAGCGTACTACCCGTGTAATTGACAATGAGGCAGCAGGCTCAATGGAAAGAAGAAAAAGGGAGGGCTATTTCTAAATGCAATTACTTAAATTTATTACTTGCGGTAGTGTTGATGATGGAAAATCAACACTTATCGGTCATATTTTATATGATTCTAAGCTTTTATATGCTGATCAGGAGAAGGCCCTTGAACTTGATTCAAAAGTAGGAAGCCGCGAAGGTAAAATTGACTATTCACTTTTGCTTGATGGTCTTATGGCAGAGCGTGAGCAGGGCATCACTATTGACGTGGCATATAGATATTTTACAACTGATAAGCGAAGCTTTATTGTTGCTGATACACCAGGCCATGAGGAGTATACAAGAAACATGGCGGTAGGAGCATCATTTGCTGACCTTGCAATTATTCTTATTGATGCAAAGCAGGGAGTGCTTGTGCAGACAAAGCGCCATGCTAGAATCTGTTCACTAATGGGTATCAAGCACTTCGTATTTGCGGTAAACAAAATGGATTTGGTTGGATACAGCAAGGAGCGATTTGATGAGATTACAGATCAGATTAATGAGCTTGTAGATGAGCTGAGCCTTCCTAATGTTGTGGTAATCCCTGTTTCTGCTACAGAGGGTGACAATGTGACAGAGGCATCAAACAATATTCATTGGTATGAGGGACCAGTACTTTTAGATTATCTAGAGACAGTTCCTATCGATGAAGAAAAAGAAGAAGGTTTTTATTTGCCTGTTCAAAGAGTGTGCCGACCAAATCATACTTTTAGAGGATTTCAGGGACAGGTTGAAGCCGGCAGTGTAAATGTTGGAGATGAAATCACTGTTTTACCTAGCAACGAAGAGGCGAATGTAAAAAGCATTCATCTTTTAAATAAGACAGTAGATGGGGCAGCCATAGGGCAGCCTGTTACTATCCAGCTAGATAGGGAGGTTGATGTATCAAGAGGCTGCGTTCTTACAAAGGATACATCTCTTCAGGTGGCTACATCATTTGAAGTAACTCTTTTATGGATGGATGATGAAAAGCTAGAGCTTGGAAAGAACTTTTTTGTAAAGCTAGGCACAAAGCTGATTCCAGGTGTTGTAACAAGCATTAGATACGCTATAGATGTAAATACTGGTGAAAAGAGAGAGGTCAATTCTTTAAATAAAAATGAGATTGCTGTTTGCGAGTTGAAGCTAGCGGACAGCATTGTAATTGATGTATTTAAAAAGCATAGGACTCTAGGAGAGCTTATTCTCATTGACAGAGTTTCTAATATGACATCTGCCTGTGGTGTGGTTACACAGCTATATAAGTCAGATAATGCCAATACAGTTACAGAAATCGACAGAGAGACTAGAAGTCAGTGGAAGGGCCAGAGGGCTATCACTGTGGAAATTCCTCTTTCTGAAGATGGATTTGATTTAGAGTTTGTCAAAAAGGTTGAAAGAGAATTATCTAATCAGGGACGCCATACATATTTGTACGCTCCAGATAGCTCTCACGGGGTTAAGGGTGTAATCAGACATCTTAATGATGCAGGAATCTTAGTTCTTTTCGCTGCAAATAGCAGTATAGATACATCTGTATTTGATACCACAAGAGGCTATTATTCAAACTGGTTTGATAAAAATATGACTGTTCAAGAGGTGGCTTCATTTATCTACAGAGCATCTTCAATCCACGGAGATACGGCAATTTTAGGAGATTATATCTAGATAATAGCCGGTTATAAATTTAGTTTATAGCTGGCAATCATTTATTGTAGGAGCTACATTTATTGACCGGGCACCTATGTTTTGGTAATATCCTACTAACCCAATAGGTAAATAGTTCAAAGGAAAAGAGGTGACATGGGTGGGATTCAACACAGATCTTTTACATGCAGGAAAAATCAAAGACTCCAAAGGTGCAACATTGCCACCTATATATCAAAGCAGTGCTTTTGAACAAGAAACCTCTGAGGACTTGGCAGGTATTTTTGGCGGAAGAAAGATGGGGTTTTGTTATACACGAGTTGCGAACCCAACGGTTTCAGCTTTTGAAGAGCGAATCAATAAATTAGAAGGTGGTCTTGCATCTGTGGCTTGTGCCAGCGGAATGGCTGCCATATCAATGGCTCTTTTAAATATTTTACAGGCTGGAGATGAGATTATATCAAGCGCCAGTTTGTACGGTGGCTCCATCGATTTGTTTAGAGATATAGAGGCCTTTGGAATAAAGACAATATATGTAAAAAACAATGATTGGGATGAGATTGAAAACGCATTTACGGATAAAACCAAGGTGGTATTTGCAGAGACCATCGGGAATCCCTGTTTGGACGTAACTGATATTGATAAGCTGGCAGAGATTGCCCATAGCCATGGTGTTCCGTTAGTTCTTGATAACACAACAGCAACACCTTATTTGGTAAAGGCAATAGAGCATGGAGCAGACATTGTAGTCAATTCTTCTTCTAAATATATAAATGGCAGCAGTAATTCAATAAGCGGCATTCTTACAGATAGTGGCAATTTCAAGTGGACTAAAGATAGATATCCAGTGCTGGGAGAGTATTTTAAGTTTGGAAAGTTTGCCTTTGTA
>DBWZ01000069.1:7751-58532 GCA_002309345.1 Pseudobutyrivibrio sp. UBA1225 | reverse complement strand
GCGCAGTTGAGGCAGAGAGCGCAGCTGCAACTGATATGAGTAATGCAAGAGTTACTCCTAAGAAGGATGCTGTAAGTCTTACACAGGCTAACTCATATGTTGCAATCAAAAATGTAAACTTCGCTAATGGCGTATCAGAGTTTAGTGCAAATGTTTCTGCAAGTACAGCAGGAATGCTTGAAATCAGACTTGATTCAGCTACAGGCGATAAGGTTGCAGCATTTAGATTAGATCAGAATGGAACAATTACAACAAAGACAACTAAGGCACTTGCTACAGTTACAGGAACACATGATGTTTACTTTGTAGTTGCAGCAGGCTCAGGCATTACACTTGATTCATGGACAGCAAAAGCTGCAGAAGGTGAAGAGCCACCAGTAGTAGAGCCTCCAGTTGAAGGAGCAATCAACCCATATGCAAAGGTTGAGGCAGAGATTGCTACTGCAGAGCAGCTTACAAATGCAATGATTGTACCATCTAAGGATAAGGTGGTAATCAATGAAAATGGTTATGTCCTTGTACAGAATATTGATTTCTCTAAGGGCGTTTCAGCATTCAATGTATATGCTCAGTCTTCAAAGCCAATGGTAAGCCTTAATGTATACATTGACGATGCACAGACTCCAGCAGGAACAGTAACAATTGGCACAGATATCACAAAGCCAACTACAATTAATGTTTCAACAGATATCACAGGTGTACACTATGTATACTTCGAAGCAAAGGGAGGTTCAGTAACACTTGATGGATGGCAGGCAGCTGCAGCAGGCGACCAGCCACCAGTAGAGCCACCA
Organism: Pseudobutyrivibrio sp. UBA1225; assembly: GCA_002309345.1. Classification (GTDB taxonomy): domain Bacteria; phylum Bacillota; class Clostridia; order Lachnospirales; family Lachnospiraceae; genus Pseudobutyrivibrio. Next base: position 57,738 of record DBWZ01000069.1, on the reverse strand, counting down.
GTAGGCGATACAGTAGATCCATACCGTACAAATCAGGCCGAAAACGCAGCTGCAACTGATATGAGTGGCGCAATGGTTACTCCTAAGAAGGATGCTGTAAGTCTTGCACAGGCTAACTCATATGTTGCAATCAAAAATGTAGACTTCGCTAAGGGCGTAGAAGAGTTTAATGTAAATGTTTCTGCAAGTACAGCAGCAATGCTTGAGGTCAGACTCGATTCAGCTACAGGCGACAAGGTTGCAGCATTTAGACTAAGCCAAAATAGTACAATTGAGACTAAGACAACTAAGGCACTTGCTAACGTTACAGGAACACATGATGTGTACTTTGTAGTTGCAGCAGGATCAGGTATTACACTTGATTCATGGTCAGCAACAGCTCCAGGAGGTGGGGTAGTAGTACCACCAGTAGGCGATACAATCAATCCTTATGCAAAGGTTGAGGCAGAGATTGCTACTCCAGAGCAGCTTACAAGCGCTATGATTGCACCATCAAAGGATAAGGTGGTAATCAATGAAAATGGTTATGTCCTTGTACAGAATATTGATTTCTCACAGGGCGTTTCAGCATTCAACGTATATGCTCAGGCATCTAAGCCAAAGGTAAACCTTAATGTATATATTGATGATTCAAAGACTCCAGCAGGAACAGTAGCAGTTGGTACAGATATCACTAAGCCAGTGACAATCAATGTTTCATCAGACATTACAGGCGTACACTATGTATACTTCGAGGCAAAGGGTGGCCCGGTAACATTTGATGGATGGCAGGCAGCTAAAGCAGGAGAGCAGCCACCAGTAAATCCACCTGCAACAAATGTAGATCCATATAGCAGCGTTGATGCTACAACAGCGTCACTACTTAGCGGTGCATTAGTTACACCAAGCAAGACTGCTGTAAATATTACTCCAAATGGTTCTGCAGGAACTCAAAACGTCAACTTCTCAGATGGCGTTTCACAATTTGTAATTACAGCATCATCAACTTCTACAGGCAAGATTGAGGTTAGATTAAATTCAGCTTCTGGTCCTCTTCTTGGCTCAGCAACAATTAGTGGTGATTCAAAGGAATATACTATTACGGCTTCTAAGAACATTACCGGAAAGCAGACTATTTACTTTGTAAACTCTGGTTCTGGTCTCGTGAATGTATATTCATGGAAGGCTACAGCTTATTCAGAGCCAATAGTTGACCCAGATCCTCCTGTAGTTCAGACAGGCATGGATCTTACCTATACAATCAACAGCTGGACAGATGGATATCAGGTAAGCTTCAAGGTTACCAACAAATCCGGAAGCACAAAGAATAGCTGGAAGGTAAAGGTAAAGAAGAGTGATATTAATCTTACTCAGAGCTGGTGCGTAAATGTTTCACAGGAAGGTGATTACTATGTATTCACACCTATGTCATGGAACTCAACACTTACAAACGGCCAGACTACAGAGTTTGGTATTATTGGAAGGGGTCAAGTAGGTAGCACAATTAACTATATAGTTGAGTAAAGCTTAAAAATTTAGAAGGTGTCTGATTCCCATTGGGGGTCAGGCACCTTTTTTGCTTTTTATGGGACCATTCCTAGCAGCTCGTTCCACTCGCAGGTCTGCCCGAGCTCCACAGACCACTCGCTGACGCGAGCAAGGTGGGATTGTAATCGGCTTCGCCGATGAAGGGACTGCCTAGCGGCAGTGCTATTTGACGATAATGAATAGACATGATAATATGTATATACAAAAAAGTGCTACCGATAGACGGTTAGCCGAGTAAAAGATTAGTTTTTAATAACCGCTCAAGTTTCTCAGGCTTTGGGGCGGTTATTTTTGTGTCTTGGAATCATGCTTGCCACGCACGTAACCAAGACTATAGAAAGTCGCACACAGTCCAATGACTGCAATAAGGTCCGTTGTTGATAGCATAAGCAAGTCCTCCGTCATATATTTCACCCAAAAGGTGATTGAAATATATTTAAACGGGAGTCACAGTCTTCCCGAGGGAAGCTAACCGCCTACCGAAAATGGTAGCACTGAATAATATGGTACCGAAAGTATGTTTGTATGTCAATATAAAAAATAAGAACAAGAAGAGATGGATGAGGCTGCCTGTAGGACAGCCTTTTTTATTTTGATATACGTTGGATAAAAACGTATAATTAAATAGCTATGGAGGTGTTAAATATGAATCAACCTAAGATTGAAGTGAAATTTGATTTTACTATGGATTCATACAAGTATTGGGATGGATTTTGGGAAAGAAATAATGTAATGGGAGAAGGCGGATCTGACCCAGATAAATCTAGTCCGATGTTACAAGAATATCATAGAATTCTCTGGAGCAAACCTTTACCCAATGGTCAAATAATGAATTTGAAAAAAGGTTCAGGAAGTTATTACCTTTACTGGAATGATTATAGATTTGGTAGTGATTCTATCATAGTAAGTTTTAGGTATAAAGATTATGTAAAAATGATAGAAGAGGTAAAGAAAGCTGTTGGAGATTATAAGAAGTTTTACGAAGATTATCTACATAAATCTTGTACTATTGGTGGAACTATTATTTTCCCAAAGCATCAGGAAAGCATTAATCAGGTTAGAGGTAAAAATAAAATAATATCAGACCGGTGGGATTTAACGTTAGAATGTATACGAAGATTTTATAAAAACGAAGAAAGTCCCCTCAAAAAAGTACTTGAAACGGATCGAGGTTTTTTTGAATTATTTAAAGATTTCAAAGGATATGTAGATTTCTTTTTCTTACAAGATTGTGTTTCGCCGGACTATGAGAAAGTAAATATATGGCAAGGTAAAGGAGATTTTTCAGAGAATCCACGGCCAAAGACGGTGTATGAATACCTAGATTTTTTAGATAAAGAATTAGATTTTTTGAATAAGAGAAATGCTAGGATAGAAGAGTATTGTCGAAATAACAATTTATGAGAAATAAAAATACTAATTACCTCATCAATAGGAATGGTACAAAAAAACCAGTCTTTTTCGATGTTCATAAATCTAAAACGCTTTTTTCGAATATTAATCACAAAGTTTTGGTATTATAAAACTCCACCAAATATCATAAAATTATATTTTTATAACGCTTTTGCGCAGATAAGAATACCAGACTAATAATAAAGGCTCTATATGTATGATATATATCCAGGATTTTTGGTACATATCAGTATGGTGTAGAGCTTTTTTAGTTAATAAATTTCATTTTATATGAAATGGTAGTGGAGGTTTTATTTATGAGATACAAAATTCGCCAGACTGAAACAGTTGAATATGTCCTTGATGCACCAAACGAGGAGGATGCACTAGAATTTACCAGAACATGTACCACAAGAGAACTGCGTGCAATCAAAAAAGATATAACAACGATTTATGAGGAAGCTACTATCGAGAAAACTATTTTGCCGGCAGATTTCAATTATGATGACCATATCGAGGAGATACATGATGATTGGCCAGGTTATGACTGCAATAATCATGGTGAGTGCACAGATGTTGTTTTTGATGGGATTTAATAATCGGGAGGTTCATTATGTTTGATGATTCAGGTTTTGGTGGAGAATCAATGTTTGATGCTAATCATGATGGGCATCTTGATGCTTCTGAAAGAGACAGTGCCGAATGTTTTTTGCATGATTGCGATACCTTCGATCAGGTCATGAAAAAGGAACGTTTGTCATCTGGAGGTGCAACCAGCAAAAAGGGCTCTTCCATTGCAGAAGACTTTGCACACTTATTTGAGCTGTTGAGCATTATTGCAATATTGGCTACAATTATTATGCTTATAGTGGATTAAAATTTTAGGAGCAGATTAATGGATTATCGAAAAGAAGGCCAGCGAAGAGGCCAATGCCAGATACAATGAGTTTTTAAATTCGCTTAAAACCGGTGAGTAAGTTTGCTACATTCAAAATTGATTTAACCGGAGATTATGTATGGAAAAGAAGATTCAAAGGATAAAGCTAAAAAGACTATTCAGGATGAAATCGCATAAGTAGAAGCACCTGTATAGTATTCCATCAGCCTGGTAATGATGATGCTGGGTATATGGCAATCAATAAATTTCAGGATACTGTCTGCGCCTTTTACGGGAACAGCATAGAAGAAATGATGGAGGGAAACACCACGGATTCGATAATTGCAAAATAATATAGATAAGAGATTTGGTTATTAATGCTCGTGCAAAGGAGCAATGGAGGACTGAGTATATGACACTATTACAAAGAGATAGAGAGGAGTTTAAATCTGCCGTTGCAAAGCTTAATTAAATAATAATTTGTAGAATTAACTTCTGTCGGATTTTCCGATAGAAGTTTTTTATTTCTAACGTAAATACGATATAATATTGAGGATGAATTATTAAGGGGGAAAATATCATGGCATTTGACTTTAAGAAAGAATACAAGGAATACTACATGCCTAAGAATACACCGCAGATTGTGAATGTTCCTAAGGCTAATTATATAGCTGTTAGAGGTAAAGGCAATCCAAACGAATCGGATGGTGATTATCAGAAGGCAATTAGTGTTTTGTATGCTGTCGCATATACATTAAAAATGAGTTACAAAACTGATTATAAAATTGAAGGTTTCATTGAATATGTAGTTCCTCCACTTGAAGGTTTTTGGTGGCAGGATGATGTTGAGGAAGTAGATTATACTGATAAATCAGCTTTTAATTGGATTTCAGTTATAAGATTACCTGATTTCATTTCAGAGAAAGATTTTGCATGGGCAGTAGAAACAGCAACCAAAAAGAAAAAGCTTGATTGCTCCTCTGCTGAGTTTTTGACACTTGAGGAAGGATTGTGTGTTCAGATTATGCATTTAGGTTCATTTGATGATGAGCCAGCAACTGTCGCTCTTATGGATTCATACTTAGCTGAAAATGGATATGTTAATGATTTCACTGATACAAGACTTCATCACGAGATTTACATGTCAGACGCGAGAAAGGTTGCTCCGGAGAAGTGGAAGACAGTAATTAGACATCCAATTAAGGAAGTGTAGCAATTTGGAGTTTTAGTAGGAGGATGGTTGCAATGGCTTCAAGTAAAGATTATTTGGAATTTGTTTTAGAACAGTTAGCATCACTTGATGAAATATCATACAGGTCAATGATGGGAGAATATATCATCTATTATCAGGGGAAGATTGTCGGTGGAATATATGATGATAGATTTCTTGTGAAGCCAACAAAATCTGCAAAGCAGTTGATGCCGAAAGCTCAATATGAAATTCCCTATGAAGGGGCTAAAGAAATGCTTTTGGTTGATGACATAGATAACAAAGATTTTATGAACGAACTATTGAATGCTATGGTTGATGAGTTACCTGCTCCAAGGAAAAAGAAATAAACCAATTCGAGTTTGTTGACACTTTATGGTTAAGGATAATATGGTAAGAAGATAAATAGGAGAAAGAACATGGCAGAGATTAAAAGGATTGAAGTAGACGATTTTTGGGCCGATTCTACAATTATTGAGGCCGGCGATTACATCTTTGTAGGTTATTGCATGGGAAACGAAGGAAAATCTATTGATGAACAGATTCACGGAGCTATTGATGTGTTGAAAAAACGTTTGAAGATGGTGGGATTAACTTTGGAATCCGTTGTGAAAATGGATTGCCTTTTTAAGAATATAGAGGACTTGAATAGTTTATCAGCAGTTTTGAAAGAACGATTTGCCGGAAAGTATCCAACAAGAAAAGCATATACAACTGATTTTATAAGATCTGGTATTTTATTCCAGATTGATGCTATTGCTTATAAAAACTCTTGATGTTGAAAAAGTGATGATTTTAGTTATAGTAAATTTAACAGAGTTATCAGGTGCGAATAACACTTGGGACCAAGCCGAGCGTTGAGCTTGGCTTTTGTACTTTAATGAGATTGTGTCTGGAAAAAAGAGAAAGTTTGTTCTGTTTTTATAATTATGATTCTGTTATAATTAAGTAAATGGATAAAATGACTTATGGTAGGAGCTGTTTTTATGAACGATTTAATAGAGTATACAAAAACAAATGACATTATGGGGGATGCGTGTAATATCATTGATAGTGCGCAGCGAGTAGCAATTCAGTCAGCTAATATTTCTTTGGTATTAAGAAATTGGCTTTTGGGAAAACGTATTTCTGAGGAAGAATTAAATGGCAAGGATAGAGCTGAATATGGTTTGGAAGTAGTAAAAAAGCTTTCTGATTCTCTCACAAAAAAATACGGACAAGGTTTTAGCAGAAGAACGGTTTATAAATTTTTGCAGTTTTATAAGACTTTTCCAGATATTGTGCCGACGGTGTCGGCACAATCTGAAGAACAAGGAATTGTGCCAACAGTGTCGGCACATTTACTGTCATGGTCACATTACGAGCGTTTATTACAGGTTGATGATAAGGAAGCTCGTGAGTGGTATGCAAAGGAAGCTTATGAGCAGACCTGGAGCATTAGGACTTTGAACAGAAATATATCAACTCAGTATTATTATCGATTGCTGAAATCGCAAGATAAGAATGGCGTTAAAAATGAAATGCTAGAATTAACAAGACCGATGCAGGATAGACTTGAATTTATAAAGAATCCTGTCATTGCAGAGTTTCTTGGTATGCAAGAAAACACTTCTTATTATGAGTCTGATTTAGAACAATGCATTATCGATAATTTACAGAAATTTCTTATGGAACTTGGAAAGGGGTATGCGTTTGTTGCAAGACAGCAACATATTCATACAGACAAGGAAGATTATTATATTGATTTGGTTTTCTATAATTATCTTTTAAAATGCTTTGTGTTAATTGATTTAAAAACAACAAAAATCACTCATCAGGATGTGGGACAGATGGATATGTATATTCGCATGTATGATGAATTAAAGAAATCTTCAGATGATAATCCAACATTGGGAATAGTATTATGTTCAGAAACAGATGAGGATATTGCCAAGTATTCTGTGCTTCATGAAAATGAGCAGTTGTTTGCATCAAAATATAAATTATATTTACCAACAGAAGAAGAATTACGAGCTGAGATTGAAACCCAAAAAGAATTCTATTATTTACAAAAGAAGGATGAAGAAATGGAGCGCAATGGAGCGCGATTTTGAAAAAGCCATTCTAGCCCGCTGTAGGAGCGGCCTTGAAAAATTCGTGCCAGTGTTATTACGTATATCAGAACACACCAAATGAGTGGAATAAGATTAGGGAGAAATAAAAGAATCAGAAAAATGAAAAAAAGAATTATACTGCTAGGACTAATCATGTCATTAATTTTAGCTGGATGTGGATTAAGTCCTGTAAGTCGTGCGAAAGCAAAAAAATACGAGATTCAAGGCAGAGAAAATGCTGTAAATTATATAAAAGAAAAGTACGGATTTATTCCTTCAGTCACTGATACAAAAGCTCAATATCCAGAAGGTGGGCCCGTGCCTTATATTCCAGATCCTAATGGACTTGTGGTTGTTTCGATGAAGTATGAAGATAAAGAGTTTGCTGTCGAAATATCAGGAGAGGAGAAGACAACAGAAGGGGCTGATTCATATCAAAAGCCTGAGATACTATCCTCTATAAAGCAAGATATTAAAAAAATGTATCCTGATGTAGTAGATGTTAGTCTGCCATTCATAGAGCATAATGGAGTTTATTTTGAAGAGCTGTACACAGGGGAAAACATCTCGGATTTTATTGAGCAATCAGATTTTGTGTTAAAACTATGTGACACTGATGTATATACCATAGACTACCAGCCATTGTTTGATAGGTTTGATTGCGATAGCATATGTATCATAAATTATAATAATACTGAAAAGATGCCTGTAGATACACATTATGTTATCAGTAGTTCTGGTTATGATTTAGATAATATTATGCCTTATATCAATCAATACCTTTACGTGACACCATACTCAGATGAACCATACTTTGAGCAGGTTTACACATATGAATATGATGGTTTCCGCTATTGCACTTTAGAGGATGTGGCAATAACAGTAAGTCCGTTGACAAAAAAAGAGAAGGAAAAATTAGAAGGTGTGTACGATATCAGCATGAAAAAAGGATATGATATAAGGATGGTGGCTGGATATCATGTTAAGGCAGATATAGATGAGCTGATAGTTGCAGTTCCATTATCCTATGAGCAAGATGGCACTATAATGGAAATAAAGCCATTGGCTACATATTCATATGATTCTGATGAGTCTAACATAATAAATGATTCTGATTATTTGTGTACACAGATAGGACATGATTCTGGTAATGACTATATTGACGACTTATTTGGTGTTTTCTTGTTAAATAAAGAAAACGATGAATTTATGAATCATCGCATGGAAGAGTTAGACGCCGAACATGGAAATTTATGAAAGAATTTAAGAAAACTTCTATCGGTTTTTTCGATAGAAGTTTTTTGTTTGACTTATCATAGTACGACGAGATTATGCTAGTTTCTTCTTTTGTTGGAGGAGTGAATTTTGTATAATTAATGTCAGTTAAAGAATATTATGAGAAGACTAGCTATGAACGAACTAATAATCATCTGGATGTTCATAAGGTTTTTGAAATGTATTTATTGAAATAGAGTGGAGATAATAAGCATGCAGTACTTTTATTTTATAAGACACGGGGAAACCGTATGGAATGTAGAAAATAAGATATGTGGAGCAACAGATATCGAGCTTACTCAGAGAGGACATGAGCAGGCTGTAGAGACAGGAAAAAAGATATTAGAGCAGGGTATTACTGCAGATGTAATCTTGACATCACCGCTTGTGAGGGCAAAGGAAACCGCAAGGCATATCTCAGAGATAACAGGAATACCTATGGAAGTAGAGCCAAGACTTATAGAGCAGAATTTTGGTAAATATGAATCTACCCCAAGAGATGGTGCCGAGTTTCATGAAGCCAAAAAGGACATGGCAAGTAGATTTGGAACAGGTGAATCTATGTTACAGCTGGCTCAGAGAATATATAATCTTATAGATGATATAAAGGCAGGAGATAGAGAAGTTATCTTGGTAGCTCATAATGGAATTGTGAGGATAGTAGAATCATATTTCAGAGAAATGAATAACGAAGAGTTTTCATCTTGTGGAATCAAGAACTGTGAAATTAAGAAATATAATTTTTAGTGGATTCTATTTTATGTTGATTGCATAAATCTTATGAATTGAATTAGATTAGCTAGAAACAGAAAGAAAAATATAGAATATATTTAAGGAGGAATAATTTATGCCAGGTTTTAGATTTGATTCAGATCCGATTACAGCAGATGGTAACGAAGGGGATATGTACAAAGTTGTTCAGGTTGTATTGACTGAAAAGTTTATAGGAACAGGTTCAGGAGTTTCAAGTTTAACCAACCTTCAGAACACAATTAACGAGCAAGCGGCTAAAGGATATAGGCTACATACTTTTTCTACTACATCATCGGGCTCCAAAGGATTTTTCGGAGGCGATAAGATTCAGGCTACTATGGTGTTTGAAAAGATGCAATAACACGATGTGCAAGCGCGCACGCTATAGATGTTTTTCAAGGAGAATATTTTATGGATTATCGCAAGCAGTGGGCTAGAAGTTGTGAAGAACTGGTGCAGGCTATCAGAAGCCTTGGTTTTTCTGATGAGTTGGGAGTGCAGATTGCAAAGATGCTTGGAAGCCCTAAAGCAATGCAACGTATGATGGGATACTTATACAACGAAAAGCCTAACTCTGCAGAGTTGATAGTTGATGAAGCGCTTGCTATCTGTAGTGAGATAGAGCTGTGGAGGGAAAAGAAGGCTAGCGAGGAAGCTAATGCTAGATACAATGAGTTGTTAAACTATGGGTTTGAAGAATAATGATGGGGAGAATATGATGACAGATTTATTATCATCAGCTCATGTACATACGACGTTTTGTGATGGAAAATCCTCTGCGAAGGATATTGCCCACGCAGCATATGAAAAGAGCTTTGTATCGTTGGGCTTTTCTTCTCATGCGCCGCAGATGTTTGATTCAGCACATTGTATCAATCCATCCAAAGAGGAGGATTATAAAGACGAGATACGTCGCCTGAAGCAAGAGTATAAAGGGCGCATGGCGATATATCTAGGCATAGAGCGAGATTTGTTTAGCTGTTCTGAAGCAGATGATTATGAATACGTTATTGCTTCGGTACACTACTTCAAAACACCAGACGGTCGTTACATTGGTGTGGATGGTAATTCCGAAGCCTTGCAAGAATACATCAACGAATACTGTGACGGTAATGGTATTGAAATGGCAAAGCAGTACTTCTCGTTATTTCAAGACTATGTTTGCGAATCAAAACCATCAATAATTGGACATTTTGATTTAGTGAGATATAACAATTCTATACTGCATTTATACGATGAAGAATCATTGGAATATCGTGCTTTGGCACTAGACGCCTTGCGCACAATGCGTGAAACAAATGCATTGCTCGAGGTTAATACTGGTGGTGTGGCACGCGGATACATGTTAGAACCATATTCAGCACCTTTCTTGCTGAAAGAATGGAAAGCATGGGGAGGCGAAGTGATTATTAATTCGGATTGCCATGATTTGAAATTGCTTGATGCAGGATATGGACAGGCTATAGATATTCTCTCGGCGTTAGGGTATGACCATGTTCTACGACTTAGTTCAGATCCTAGTCAAGGTATGTGGCAAACTGTTAGGTTATAGATGATAGCGTAGGCAAGTAATATAGATAATACTGATTGTAGGGGTGGAGATTATGGTTTGCGCGTTGGCGGGATTAGCAATTCAATTTTTGTTATAGGGAGTTCATATGAAAAAGTTAATCTTATTTGGAGATTCAAATACATATGGTTATGATCCTAGAGGATTGCTAGGTGGTCGATATCCTGAGGAAGCAAGATGGGCTACAATGGTAAGGAAAGTGCTGGCAGATTCATACCAAGTCATTGAGGAAGGGATGAATGGACGGCAACTGCCTGATGTTAGCTATGGATATTTTTCAAATATGCTGGCAGGGCTTGATGCTGATGACACTGTAGTGATGATGCTTGGTACGAATGATGTTTTGTTGACCAATAATCCTAATGCTAGCCAGGCGGCAAATAAGATGGCGCAGGTGCTTGATTATGTTAAGGATAATTTTAAAGGCAGATTTATTATAATTGCTCCGCCATATATAGAGGCGTCCGAGCCGGATTTGCAAATATATAAAGAGGCGAGTGTGGAAATGAACCGTCTGTTTATGGAGTTAGCTGAAAAATATGGCATAGTAGCTTTTGATGCTTCTACATGGAATATTCCTATGGGATACGATGGCGTTCATTTTTCAATTGAAGGTCATAAGCGGTTTGGGGAAATGCTTTTGACAGAATTTATGGATTTAGGAGTATTATGAAAATCATGGTTAGTGCCTGCTTACTAGGGCAGAATTGCAAATATAATGGTGGTAATAATTACAGTGAAAAAGTTACCCAGTACATAAAAGGTCATGAAATCATTCCGGTTTGTCCGGAGGTGGCTGGTGGGCTTCCAACTCCAAGGCTTTCGTGCGAAATTGTTAAAGGTGTTGTTATAAATAAAGATGGCGAAAGCAAGGATAAGGAATTTAGAGATGGTGCGGAGCTTTGTCTGCAGAAAGCATTTGAGGAAAGCGTAGATTTAGTAATACTTCAATCAAGAAGTCCTTCATGTGGAGTAAAACAAATATATGATGGAAGTTTCACAGGAAAGCTAATTGATGGCCATGGAGTATTTGCGGAGTTGTTGATTCAGAATGGAATTAAAGTTATAGATGTAGAGGATTTATTTGGATGAGCAAGGAAAGTTTGCTATAATAACTTCTATCAAGTAATTTAGCTTTTTGTCGGGGTGTGGCTCAGTTGGTAGAGCACTACATTCGGGATGTAGGGGCCGCGTGTTCAAATCACGTCACTCCGACTGCAAAGACTAATCGGGGATAGCCTTGATTAGTCTTTCTTGCTTTTACTTGATAGGTTACAATGTTAGGAATAAAAAGTTAGAAGAGAGGTAATGCTATGAATTTTATAGGTAATTTAATTTGGATTATTTTTGGTGGCTTATTTAGTGCTATTGGTTGGTGGATAGCTGGCGTTTTTTGGTGTATCACAATTGTAGGTATACCTGTGGGCATTCAGTGCTTTAAGTTGTCATCTATCTCGCTTAATCCATTTGGTAAAGAGATAGTTGGAGATAGTAGTGCTGTGTCATTCTTGATTAACATCATTTGGATAATTGTTTCGGGATTGGAGCTTGCCCTTGCAAATGCAGTTATTGGATTGGTTTTTTGTATCACAATCGTGGGTATCCCATTTGGATTGCAGTTTTTCAAGATTGCAAGACTAGCATTAGCACCATTTGGAGCTAAAGTAGTTAAGGCAGATTAAAAAATTTGGGGGAAGAATGTATGAATTATCGTATTGTATCAGGGGCGGAAAATTTAAAGGTTGAAGAAGTGCACAATCTTCTTAAAACCACATATTGGGCAGATAAACGCTCAGTTGAACTAGTAAGCAAAGCAATGAGCAACTCGGATTGCTATGGACTGTTTTTGGATAACAAAGATGAGTTGGTGGGCTTTGCACGAGTTATAAGTGACCATGCAACTATGTATTATCTTTGCGATGTGATTATTGATGCAAACTATCGCAGCATGGGACTTGGCAAAGCGCTAGTTTCCTATATCGAGTCATCGCCTAGATATGAGGGACTCAGCGGATTGCTTAAGACAAAGGATGCGCAGGGGCTATACCAAAAATATGGATATGAGGTTGCAAATAACAGAGCAATGATTAAATATTCTAATCATTGAAAAAGGGGGAACAAATGAAAAAGATATGGAATAAATTTCGCGACAACATGGAATATTTTTTATTCTATTGTTTCTTCGGATGGGTATATGAATCTATATGGTGTTGTATGATTTATCATCACCGTGGTTTTATAAATAGAGGATTTCTATTTGGACCATGGCTTCCAATATATGGCATTGGTTTTTTTATTATTCTTGGGATATTTAAATTGCTCAAAATAAAAAAGCATTTGCCAGTGTTTGTTGTTGGAACCATAGTTGCTACTGTGGCGGAGCTTGTTGCTAGCTATATTATTGAAGCAAAGTCTGGTGGCAGGATGTGGGATTACACTGGATATTTTATGAATTTTGAAGGTCGTATCGCATTAGAGCCGAGCTTGATGTTTGGATTGCTGATTTGGGTTGCGATTTGTTTGATTCAACCAGCCCTTGTGCGGATGCAGAAGAAGTATCGTGGCTCTAAGGCTCATAATATTTGTTTCATCGTGATTACGGCGTTGTTTTTTATTGATTTGATTTGTCGAATATGGCTAGGAAGTAATAGTGCGGGATAGCTCTTGCACATTTCATAGGCAGTACTTTGGATAACTCCAGAGTACTGCCATTTTTTTGCCCTTTTGGAAAATCTATTATAGGAATTGGTTTGTAATTCCTATAATACCAAAAAACAACGAAAGAGCAGAGATTCTTTGGTTTTAGTATGTGGATTCAGAGCATTCGAAAAACTTTTTGAAAAAAACTGTTGACAAATTTTTTTTTCGCGGGTACAGGGTCCCGCGCGAATTCGAAATATAATTCGCGCGGGTACAATATTTTTAAGAAAGGGGAAAAGCTTATGGCGAAGAGAGCAGCATTTGATGATTTGGTCAAAGCAATTCAGCAGGCATTTATCGATGTAAACGATATGTCAGAGGAGCAACATCTTCGGAAGCTGGAGGAATACTTTGAGGAAGATGGCACACCAAAGGTTTTTGATTTGCAGTATCCATACTTCGATGAAAATGGTGTGGCTTCCTACAAAGTGATTTCAGTGCCGCAGATATGTCTTGTTCCAATCACGTCTTTAAAGTTGGATGATGTTGAGGTTGATTTTAAAGTTCGTTTATACGGAGATGTAGATTTACACAATCAAGACGGCGATAAACAAGACACATTTTTGGGTTACATTCCGCACGGAAAATGTCGTTCCAATGAAAATAGTTATGCAAGTATAAAGCTTAAGTTTACATCGCAGGATCCTCCCGAAGGCTTGCTCAGGTTGCGAGACCAATTCGTAAAGGTAACTTTATAAGAAAAAAGGGGGTGAAAATATGGCAGGTGAAAAAATTAGTGATCAGTTTAGCGGACTAGACATGGGGTTGCTTATTGGTGGACCACTTAAGGCTGTTTGTGATTCCCAGGCAATGTTAGCAGCGCAGACGGTAAATTTCATCCAAGAAGTTGGAATGGAAAAAGACGATGATGGTAAGTATGGAAAAATAAGAAATACTACATTTAGCTACACTATGCCAATACAAGGTGAAGAGGATGAAGGCACCATTGGTACGCAGGATATGAAGATGGATGTTCCGCTTCTATCAATTGTAAAAATTCCAACCTTTGGTGTGGATCAAGCAAATATTACATTTGATATGGAAGTTAAAGCTACCACATCTACAGAGAGAACATCGGATGAAACTGCGGAATTGGATGCTAGCGCAAAAGGTAGGTTAGGTCCATTTAGATTGGATGTCAGTATCAAGGGTTCGGTTGCTGCTCACCAAGGTGATACTAGAACCACAGATAATTCGGCTAAATATCATGTTGATGTACATGCGAAGGACTATGGTATGCCAGAAGGTTTAGCTAGAGTTATGGACATTCTCAACGCATCATTAACGCCCATCCCTAATCCGAAGACTAGCTAAAATGGCGGTGCAAGTGGCGTTATTAGGACAGGCTGTGTCACAGGTATTACAGCAGATAAGCAAATAATTAACTATGTTTGGAGGTATAACTATGGGAAGACCAATAGGTAAAAAGGGGTTAGATTTAATAAAGCAATTTGAAGGATGCAGGTTGGCAGCTTATCAAGATTCTGTCGGAGTTTGGACTATCGGATATGGGCACACCCATGGCGTAACTCCAGGCATGAAGATTGATCAGGCAGAAGCAGAGCGACTGCTTAGTGAAGATACGCAAAAGTTCGCAAATGCTGTAGACGACCATAACATTGTATCTATACCTCTTTCCGATGAGCAACGTGACGCTCTTATATCATTTGCATATAACACAGGAGAAGGTAACCTGAGAAAGCTTTGCAAAAATAAAAATGCAAATGAAATAGCGGAATCGATGCTTCACTATAACAAGGCTGGCGGCAAAGAATTAGCAGGATTGACAAGACGCCGCCGTGCTGAACACGATCTTTTTTGTTCCAATATGACAGGTGGTAGTGGCTCTAGCACAAAACAATATATATACAATGGAGTGAATTATTCTTTGGTGTTCGATCCCGATTTTTATTATGCGAAACATGATGATCTCGCTAAAGCCTACGGCAAAGAGGGAGACTTGCTGTTTACCCACTTTGTTTCATTTGGAATGAAGGAAGGGCGTCAAGGTTGCTCATCTTTTGATGTTAATGTCTACAAAGAAAGATATAACGACTTGGCCAGTGATTTTGGAAATGATTTACCGAAATACTACATCCATTACATCACAAAAGGAAAAGCCGAAGGTCGAGTCGGGATATAGTTGATGTACGGTGATGCGAGGAAGCCAGATAGAAAATTTGATTATATTCATAGAAGAGAGGGATGCATATGAGTTTTTTAAATTTGCAAACAGGAAATCGTGTACATCTTAAGTCCACTGCAACACATGCTGATGGACGGATAATACCATACGATACTAAGCAGGACGAGTTTGAGGTGAGTGGTGTGGATGAAAATTCCGGATTGGTTAAGCTTAAGAACTTAACGGATAAAACGGTAGACAATTTTCTTGTTCGTGCTAAAGATATCGAGAAGATGGTTGATGGACATAACGAGAGTGATACTTAGTAATTTGGGCTATTTGCTGGCGAACGCCAAGTGTCAGCAGATAGCTGCAGAAATTGGAGGTGAAATTATGGCATTTATAAATCAAATGATGTTTGGATTAACGGATAAACGTTGTGGAGCCTTTGCAATTGCGTATTGGCTTTGGATGGAAGGGAATAAAACTCTGCCAAAAAATGATGAGAAAGTTGTAGAAGATATATATAAAAAAATTAGATTTACCCATGGAACAGAACATATTGATAAAGAGTTCTCGAATCCATTCAAAATGGTTAAATACATTAATGATAATTATTCTGATAGATACACCGCGTCACTCAAATGTAATAGTGATTGTGTTTTGAAATTGTTAGGGGAGATGAGTGAAGATGATATAGTGCCGCCTATTCCTGTAATAAGCAAATTACCAGAGTTAGGAGTAGGAGAGTTTGCTATATTGATGGTTAGCTCTGATTCATCTATTAACCCAACACATTATGTTTTGGTTGAGAAGGATGAAAATGGTATCAATGTAATTGACCCAGTAAATGGTATTCGTATGAATTATGCAGGACATAATATTGATACTTTAAATCCAGGAGTTTTTGGTTACTACAATTGTTATACAGCTATTTACATCAACCCTGTTGATGATAAAGCTTAAAAAATATCTCCCTTATTCGTGGAGCTTGAGCGGTTCAACTATAGTTGATTTGCTCAAGCTCTTTTTTATGCTATTATTATATTGAAGCAAAAAACAATTGGGTTTTGTTTCCAAAGTATAACAAAGTTATAATAGAATATAATAAAGGAATAAAGCTTTGGGCTTGAAAGGAGTAGAACATGAAAAAGAGAATTTACAAAAGCTCAGAAAAAAAGATAGACGGTGTTTGTGGTGGTATAGCAAATTACTTTGATATCGACCCTACAGTTGTTAGACTTGCATGGGTTATCTTTACATTAGCTGGCGGAGCAGGAATTGTTGCTTACATCATCGCAGCCATCATCATGGAAGATGAGCCAAATTATATCGATCTTGAAAAATAGATTCTTGGAGGGGCTATGAAAAAGAAGAGCGAAATCATTTCTTATATCGAATTAACTATTGGCGCTGTTGTTGCGGCCTTTGCCATTGAAGAGTTTTTGGTTCCCAACAATATTTTTGATGGTGGCGTTACCGGTATAAGTATGATTATCGCTCATTTTTTAAAGCTTCCTTTAGGCGCAATAATCTTTGCTGTCAACGTTCCGTTTTTTGTCATAGCATACCAAAAGATGGGCAAAGCATTTATTATCAAGTTGATTTATGCCATTGCTCTGTTTTCAATTATGACAGGTGTCTTTGAGCCAGTAGAAAATGCCACTGACGAAATGCTTCTTGCTATTACCTATGGTGGAGTCCTTTTGGGACTAGGTGTTGGGCTTGTCCTTAGAGGCGGTGGATGCTTGGACGGAACAGAGGTTGTGGCAGTGCTATTAAACAGAAATCTATCCATTTCTACAGGGCAGATTATTCTTATTTTCAATGTAGTGATTTTTGCTGTAGCTGGACTAGTTTTCAATGTAGATAGGGGGATGTACTCTTTACTGATGTATTTTATATCATCAAAGGTAATTGATGTGGTCGAAATTGGCTTTGAGAGCACCAAGTCTGTTATGGTTATCACCGATGATGGTAGAGGACTAGCCGACGAGATTTTCACTAAGCTTGGCCGCACAGTCACATTTATGAGGGGCGAAGGTCTTGTTTCTAACAATCAAAAGGATATTTTGTATTGTGTCGTAACTAGAGCTGAAATCCACGAACTGAAAGCGCTCTTAGATGATTTCCCTGGCAGTACATTTACAACAATATCCGAAGTTTCTGAGATAGTGGGAAGCCACATTAAATCTGTATGAAGCATCTATATGGCAGTGGTTTTATTTATGCACGAAAAACAGCAGGCTCATTGAACCTGCTGAAATCAATTATTTAGTTTGGTAACAAATACTTTTAGCAATAGATATCTATTGAGAGAACGGTGTCACCCTTAACTTCTATATCAATTCCTAGTTCTGAATCAATTAGTTCGGTAAGCTGTTTTGCAAATTCTTCTTTTGAAATAGATTCAGACGCAATTTCTTCGTTTTCGTCTATTCCACCAGTTAAGGTATACTTCGTATCATCGGTAAGCTTTAAAACGATTTCTTTTTTGTCATATACGCCAACAGGATCTTGAGAGACGTCATTCTTAAAGAACATATCACCCTTTATAGTAAGTGTATCTCCTTCGATTTTTGCGTCATAAACAATTGCCTGAGAGGTTCCCCATTTGTCCTCTTTGAGAGACTGATCCTTGCCGGATTTATGTAATGTGGCAGTTAACCAAAATGTTTCTTCATTTTCCGAGTCGGTGTTTTCTTTATCCTCTGATGTAGAATCTTCAGCATCGGCTGTGTCATCAATTTCATCTGCAGGAGCTGATTCAACATCTGTAGTATTGTCCTGCGATTCAACTGTAGCATTATCGGTGCTGTCAGTCGCCTTATCGTCGCCAATACATCCCATCAATGACAACGACAATGTTAGCATTAGTGTTAATGCAAATATTTTTCTTTTCATAAATTATTTACCCTCCTTTGATTGAGATATATATAGATTAACCTTTTGGCAATATTATTTCAACTTAATGTGAAACCTTTGTGAAGATGCGAAGATTACGTTAGGAATGTGATTAGAATATATGGAATGCATTTTTAGAATAAGAAATGAAAAAAGAGCTTGATAAATAAAAAACAATATGGTAGTATATAACTACCCTGATAAAGGGGAGAACAAATCAAAGAAAGTAGAGGGAATAATATGTTTTGTAAATCATGTGGTTCAGAAATTGCTGAGGGCATTTCAGTATGTCCTAACTGCGGGCAGCCAGTAGAAAATGTGGCTATGGAAGTTGTTTTAAAGAAGGATACACAGCCAGGTTTAAAATGGGCTCATTTCCTAGGTTATTTTGCTTTTTGGATTGGTGCTGCAATTAATGCGTATTTTGGAATTACCTACCTTACAGGTTCTGTTTATGAACAGCAGGGTACAACTGCAGATATGGTGTATGGTGTGCTTGGTGATTCATTAAAGTTTTTGGATAAATCTTATGGATTTCTTCTAATTTGTGCGGCTGTATGTGGAATTCTTGCAGCGTTATCAATCATTAAAAAGAAGCAAAATACTAGATTATTGGTATGTGCAACATATGTCATTGCATTAGTGACAGTACTTATTTACGTTGTTGGAGTAAGTGTTGTAGTAGATGTCAGTGTATTTAATGCATCGATTTCTGGGCAATTGGTTGTTTCGTTAGTGATGATGGTTGTTAACTGGATTTACTTCGGTAACAGAAAAGATATATTCGTAAACTAATTAAATAATATGCTTTTATAGTTAATCAACAGGCGCATCAAATAAAGATGTGCCTGTTTTTAATTTCCTGGGAAGTAAAAAATGATTTATTTATGACAAAAATTGGCTTGTTGTTACTGCTATAGAATTTTATAATTTATTTTAATAGCGGTAACTATGTTATTTAAAGGAGAAGAGATGAAAGAATTTTATATTGACAGTGATGGAATCAAACTTCACGCGAAGCTTGATATTCCAGAGGGGATGAGCAAGGGGCCACTTTGTATTTTAATTCATGGTTTCACCGGTCATATGGAGGAAGACCATATCATTGCAGCGCAAAAGGCGATGAACGATGCAGGGGTAGCGGTGCTTCGCGCAGAAATGTACGGTCATGGCGGAAGTGGTGGTACTTTTGAAAAACATACCTTATACAAATGGGTGACAAATGCTCTTGCCGTAGTTGAATATGCCAAGACGCTTGATTTTGTAACTGATTTATATCTGTGTGGACATTCGCAGGGAGGCTTGTTAACAATGCTTGTTGGGGGCATGTGTGCAGACGATTTCAAAGCTATTTTGCCTCTATCGCCGGCCTGGATGATTCCGGAAATATCCAGACAAGGCACTGTGCTTGGTGTATCTTTTGATCCAAACCATATCCCTGAAAAGGTCACATCTGAGGATTGGAGCATCAGTGGAGATTATATTCGTGTGGCTCAAACAATTCATGTTGAGGACGAGATTGCTCGATTCAAAGGGCCTGTTTTTATCGTGCACGGCGATGCAGATGAGGTTGTTCCATACGAATATTCGGTGAAGGCTGTCGAGCTATATAATGATGCTGAACTTGTTACAATCTACGGCGATGATCATTGTTATACTATGCATCTGCAAGAGATGGCGGATGCAATTAATGAGTTCTTTAAAGCTCAGATAGCTTAAATCTTATAGATATCTAATAGCTATTTTTTTTCGCAAAACTAAACATCAAAAGGGAAATTAGATCGTAATGGAAATAAGATTATGTAAGGAAGCGGATATCGATTGTGTTGGAGAGTTTTATGACAGAGTGGTATCGTGGCTAGAAGCTCACATCAACTATCCCAAGTGGGAATACAAGGTATATCCATCCAAGGATTTTGTAATAGAAAAAACTAAGGACAAGACATTATATGTATGCTTTGATAAAGAGCAGATTGTTGGAGCTTTTGTTTTAAATAATGATCCTCAGGGGGATTATCAAAAGGGCGATTGGAGCATACAACTAGAAGATGGAGAATATCTTGTCATTCATTCTTTGGCAATAGCTCCTGAAGCACAGGGACAAGGGTTTGGGAAGCAGGTTATTGATTATTGCATATACGAAGCCAAGAGGTTGGGCTATCCAGCAATCAGATTAGATGTTGTTCCTGATAATATTCCGGCTAAAAAGCTCTATGAAAAAAAAGGTTTTACGTATTTTGGAGATTATGATTTAGGTCGAGGCATCGAGGAAATACCAGAGTTTAGTTTATATGAATTGAATATTTAATAAAGTAAAAGCCCAGAGTAGATTCTACTCTGGGCAGATTTTATATAGTTGATTATTAGATTAAGTTAAACAAACTCCAGCAACTATTTAACGACAGTGTATCTAATAATATCTGCATTATAATATGCGTTATAATAATCATAGAATGTAACTGCATCTATTTCTTTTGCGTTGGAAGAGCCTTCAGATTTATGATAGTATTTACCAACATTATCAGACCAATTTTCTTCAACAGTAACAAGTTTATTGTCTTTTATTGTGTATACAAATATTGAATGGCTATCTGCACAATACAACAAACCGTTTTTAATTGATAGGGGATATGCGGTACTGCCAGAGTCTACTCTTGCAATTTCTTGGACAGCTCCGTTTTTAATTGTAAAAATAGTAGAGGCCGGTGCATACGGACCGTTGTAGTCATAGCATCTGTTAGTTACAAGCAGGGCATTTACATCGCCAATTTTAACCTTGGCATATCCCATATTTGACGTAAGCTTCTTGTTAATAATATCATCAAAAGATTTGCAGTCAGAAATATCTATTTTTACTTCACCACCTGATGCGGTACTGCTAGCAAGCTTCATTTCTGCGGAGTATTCATGTGAAGTTTTTACTACTTGAGCTGATTGAGAAGTAGAAGTGGTAATACTGCCACATACTGACAATGAAAATACTGTGAGTGCGGTTAATAATAAACATTTTTTGTTTTGCATAATATCTCCTTTCAGTTCTACAACGATGTTACAATGCGTAATATAACATACTTTTGATATTTTGTAAACTAAAACTGAAATATTTTTGTAATTTTAAAAATAAACATAATGATTTTATTGAAAGATTAGCTTATAGATTGAAGTAGAAAAGGGTGGCAGCGCCACCCTTCATTTTATGCTTTCCATAGACCGTGTAAGTTGCAATAGGCATAAACGGATATGACGGAATCATCATCTGTTAGCATGAATTCCGCACTTGGCTTATCTCCAGGATTTAAAACCTTGCGCTGAGCCCCCTTTGCAGTTTCAATTGCAATCCAGCCAATGTAATGCTCTGGAGCCATAGGATGTTCAACAGAACCTACGGTGACAGTAACCTTGTTTCCCTCAACCTTGTATACAGGAACATGTTTTTCAACAGCACCATCTGAAGTTCCAGGAACAAGCTCTTTCATTTTCTGTCCGCAGCATGTCATAGGAGCGCCAGATTCCTTAATCATGCCGACAAAGTTGCCGCATACTTCACATACGAAAAACTTCATACCAAACCTCCTTTTACACAATAAAACTCTTCCCCATTAGTTATACAAATTTATATTAACACATCCAGTTGTGGGTAGAAATACCTAGAGCTTTGATTTCGCTTTTTGAACGACAAAATTATTGAAATAAACTTTGGGTTGGGCTTGGATTAATTGCGCGCAATTGCTATTATTATAAGTATAAATTAGAAGGGAGCAATAATAATTATGGAATTTCTAGATTTAGTAAAATCAAGAAGAAGTGTAAGAACCTTTGACGGCAAAATGATTGACGACAAGGTTCTTAACGAACTAAAGGACTATGGGGAGAATATCGAGAATCCTTATGGGATAAAGGTTCGTTTTGTTTTCTTAGATGCAAAAGAAAACAAGTTATCAAGTCCAGTTATCGCTGGCGATACTCTCTATATTAGTGCCATAGTGAAGAAGGATGAGCATGCTGAGGAGGCCTATGGATATTCATTCGAAAAGCTGTTAATCAAGGCACATGAACTTGGACTTGGAACAGTCTGGATTGGCGGTGCAATGCAAAGAGATAAATTTGCTGCTGCTTCAAATGTATCCGAGGGTGAGATATTGCCTTGCGTAAGTCCAATTGGAACCACAGCAAACAGCATGTCTATCAAAGAAAAATTGATGCGTAAAGGAGTAAAAGCAGATAAAAGATTCGATTTTGAAAAGCTTTTCTTTACCAAAAACTTTACTGCACCATTAAGCGAAGAGTCGGCAAAGAATCTTGATTTATACAAAGCATTAGAAGCAATTAGGGTTGCTCCATCGGCAGTTAACAAACAACCTTGGAGAATAGTAATCGAAGACAATGCAGCTCACTTTTATCTGAGACATGATAAGGGGTATGCTAATGATGATTTTGATATGCAAAAAATCGATTTAGGAATTGCGCTATATCATTTTGAACAGCAGTTATTATCTGAGGGCAAGAGTGTATCACTGGAGATTACAAGTCCAGATATTCAGGCACCAGATGGAGTTGAATATATAGCAACCTATAAATTCTAATTATAAAAATAAGGACATATAAAAGTAACAGATAGTTATTTTTATATGTCTATTTTTTTCGTCTAATTGAATCAATGTCGTTAGCTTTTGCTGTTTCAATAAGTGAGTAGATATTTTTTGTTAGAAATGGAAAAAAAACATGTGATTTTATTGAATAAGTAATAAGAGGATAATAATTGTTTTTTTGATTAGAATTTGAAAGGAGGATTCTAATGATGAAATCTTATATTTCAACGGAAGAAATGAATAACATAGAAGAACAAATGCGTAACATAATTAAGGAATTATCACTGAAAATTAATGGACCTGATAATAGAAATCAGCAAACAGGTATAGGCTCGGAAGAAGGTCAAGACAGAGAAACTGCAAAAGCCAATGAAGGAGGTCAAGATAGAGAAACTGCAATAGCCAATGAAGAAGGTCAAGATAGAGAAGAGGCAACTGCTTCTGATAATTCAAAGAAAATATTAACAAATAAAAGAAAAAGGTTTAATGATTATCGACTCGAGAACAAACGACTGAAATTAAAAGATAGATATATAGATTTAAATAGCAAAAATGATAAAACAGCGGATTTTAAAGAAATCATAAATAAAAAAAAGGGCAATATAGATTTTTTGGAAAAAGTCAAAGGATTATTAGAAGAATGTATAAAAAATCAAAGTAAAAAAAATGAATTAGAGCAGAAGATAAAGGAAAAAAATGAAGAATTATTAAGTATACAAGAACAAATAAATAATCTTAAATCTGAGCAAGAAAAGATAATTCAGAAGATAAATAAAACAATCAATGATAGAAATGCAAATGAAAGTAAGCGTGAAAATTTGATTAAAGAAAAAGAAAGTAAAGAAGAAGAAATAAAACATTTATATGAAGAAGCATTAAAACTTAGTACTGAATTAACAAGGTTAGAGTCTGAATTAGAAAAAACCAATTCGCAAAAAACCAATTCGCAAAAAACCAATTTAAAAACGAAAGATACTGGTAATACTTCGAGCGAAAATAATAACTTTATTCATGAAAAGTGGCGAGAAAATAATGGGCCTTATCCAGATAAAAGACCTAGGTCTTATCCAGATAAAAGAACTAGGTCTTATCTAGATAAAAGAACTAGGTCTTATCCAGATAAAAGAACTAGGTTTTATCCAGATAAAATGTCTAATCCAAGAACTAGGTCTTATCCAAATAAAATGTCTAATCCAAGAAATAGGTATTAGGCATAATTCATAATTTAGTTGGTATTAAACTAATTCTAAAACAATTTTAAAAACAATTTAGGTTATATAATTTAAGGAGCATGGAAAAATGATTATAGAATATGATACAAAATATGATACAAAACAACTACATGGAGAAAACATTAAAGAAGTATTTAAAGAAAAAATTAAAGAAAAATATACAACAAAATCTAGGGGTCAAGCAGTTGATTTTTTGAATCATATTGATACAAAAAGGGAAAGCGAAATTATAATTCCCCCAGGGGACAGAAAATCAGATGATGATGATCGTTTAAAGAATACGACAGAAGAAGATATTATTAGAGTTTGCGATAATATTATATCGGAAATGATTGTATCACATAGTAAAAATAATATGGAAAGTTTTAAAGAAAAAATTAAAGGTGATAAATATCATAAAGAATTTATAAATAAAACATTTTTCCATTTAGATGGACGTTTACGAGTGGCTGATAAATTATTTACAGGTTTTTTAGATAAAAATCTTATAACAAGTAATCCGCTTAATAAAGTGCTAATCAGGACAATATTATTTGACAAGATTGATGAAATAACAGAAAAAAATAATAATCAAGAAATAAAGAAAAATTTAGAGCAAGAATTTAATAAAATTGTCAATGAAAATTCAGATAAAGTCGCAATTCTAAATAAAATTAATGAGTATGTGAATGAAAAGATATCTATAAATAAAAAATATGCACAAGTTACAAAAGAAATCAAAGAACATTTAGAAAGTAATCTGCAAAAAAAAGATAGCAAATTGTTCGAGTATAATATAAAAAATTTTATTATGGTTTTATTGAAAAAATATAACTCAGATTTGTTATCAAAAATGGCTGAAGAGGGTATTTATAAATTATTGACTAGTGAGCAGCAATTAAAATGCGATAAATATATTAAGAAATTGCCAGATCCAAAACATACAATAACTTATTTTAATCAATTTAGGAAATTTATGGACTATCTGGTTAAACAAAATAAAAAATTTTCTAATATTAAAACTCTTGAAGATGTAAATAGCGAAATGGTGAAACTATATGCAATATACCGAATGCGTCTTACCGAAAATAAAAATTGGGATGTTGAAACAGTTAAAAAGAGACTTTATTCAGTGTCGGCAGAATTAAATCATATTTGTAGAATTTTTATGGGGTGTTTTAATAAAAATCCATTTGAAGGACTATATGAAAAAGAGGCAGATAATAATATAACTGTACTATCGTGGGTAAGAGAAATCCTATTGCTAGAAAGAGATAATGTTAATAATAATGAAGTTAAGAAGGCAATCAATGATTATGCCATTGAGCTTAAAAATGGTTTTTTAAATAACGAGCAAAAAGATGCATACAAAAATTATTTACGAAAGCAACATCAAAGCGTAAACAAAGATTTAAAAGTACATTTTAAAAATTTTAAAAAATTTATTAATGAAAAATATCCCCAAATAGAAAATGTCGATAAAGTCAATCTAAAAATGGCGGAAGAATTTGCGATAGAAACGATGCAAAAATATTTTAAAGAAATAAAACCGCAAATAGAGCAACAAGAGTCTTTAACTCAGGAAGAATCTTTAACTCAGGAAGAATTGAAATCGATTATATCTAAAACAGCGGAAGAATTATCGAATATAAGTAAAGTATATAGAACTTGCTTTAAAAATAATCCATTCAAAGGATTATATCTGGAAAGAATTCTTAATGATAAAACAAAAAAAGCTGATAATGATAGATTAAGAACGGATAAAGAAAAGAGTAATAAAGAAAAGAGTACCAAAGAAAAGAGTACCAAAGAAAAGAACATTAAAGAAAAGAGTAATAAAGTACCTTTTGATTATTGGCTTGGTACAGTAGTATTGCCAAAAGCCGTTGAAGCATATAGCTTAGATAAAAATAGTAAAGAAGTTATTACTAATTATTCTTCGAAAAAAAAGCCAAATATAGAATTCTTTGGGACCGAAATCAATAAAATTATTGCTTCTTTTAAAGGAAAACATGCAAAGAGGGCAAAAGAAAATGCAAATCTATTTTTAAATCTTTTGGATTCCCAAAGAGAAGAACTTATTATTGATAAGCATCTTACTGGAGCATATGTTAATGATGATGAACTTTTAAAAGCTGTTAAAAAAGATAATATTTATGAAATTTGCGAAAAATATTTTTCTAATAAGCCTAATTGCAAATTTGATGATTTTAACTATTTTTTAAATATTGCTAACACTATGCTAAAAAACGTTGTTAAAAAAAATCCTTTTGATGAAATATTAGCTGAAAAATATTTTAGTTGTGTGTATGCTTTTGCAGATGATTATTTTAAAAAGCATCATACTGAAAAAGACGATAATAGATTTCAAGGTACCTCTAGGTCTAATTTAGAAATGAATATTGATACGCAATTTGACGATTTTAATTTGGAAACTGATGATGCTATAAATGTTCCTGAGGTTAATCATGGTGTTACGCCTAACGTAAATAAACCCGAAGATGAGTCTAAAAATACAGTAATGGATATTGACGAGACAAATGACCAATCTAATCAGGAATCTGATGGTGCTTTAAATGAGTCTAAGGATAATCATGTTGTTACGTCTAACGTAAATAAACCCGAAGATGAGTCTAAAAATAAAAATATTGATAAAATAGATGATGAAAATACATTAAGGGATAATGGTAAGACGATTGACCAATCTAATCAGGTATCTGATGGTGCGTTAAATGAGTCTGAGGATAATCATGTTGTTACGCCTAACGTAAATAAACCCGAAGATGAGTCTAAAAATACAGTAATGGATATTGACGAGACAAATGGTGAACCAACAAATGATAACCAAATAACGGCAAATGAACATGGGAACACTGTTTTATCAGATAAAGAAATATATGAAGTTGAAGCATTAAATAAGAAGGAAAATGAGCTCATCGATATAATCAACAAATTATTAAACGATTTAAATGTAAGTGATTTTAATAACATTAAAAATAGAGACGAGTTAATTAAATTTTTACAAGATTATATTATGAAATTAGGTAAAGAAAATGCCATATTGGAAAATAACTTAAATAATTCAACAACGAAGATTAGTGAACATAATGAAAATTTAAAAGTATTAAAAAGTAATTTTGAAAATATGTTACATATTTTAAAGGAACTTAAGTCTTCAGACGAAAAATTTTCTAATCAAAATACAGAATTAGAAAAAAAGAATAGTTTATTGGATGATAGGAAAAGAAAGCTGGAGTCGTCAAATAGTGATTATAGGCATAAAATTGCAGACACACAAGAAGCACTGAAAAAAATTGCGGATACACAAGAAACACAGGAAAAAAATGCAACGCAAAATAAAAAAAGAAAATTTGAAAAAATTTCAGAGAGTGAAAAAATTTCAGAGAGTGAAAAAATTTCAGAGAGGATGTCTCATACGAATTATTCTTTATCCAATATGCCATACAATTCCGGAACGTCGACGTCTTCTGAAACACCGTCAAAAAAAACTAAATTTTCTAATGCACTGTCAAAATCTAAATATCAAACCGAGCTAAATAATATGAAATTTTATCTGGGTTAAGGTTGAGTCTCGAATAGTATAATTAAAGATTAATTTTTTAATGGAGGTTAAGTCAGTAAAATGGAATCAAATAAAGGGATAAAAAGAAAAAGATCAAATATAGGTAATACATCAAATAAAAGAAGTAAAAATTCGGAAAATGCTGGAGTATTAACAGTAGAGGCTGCAGCTTTACAAAAAAAAATTATAAGTCTCTATTATGATAAAAATTATGATAAATTACAAATTGAGTTAAATAGTAATGATAATAGTGAGTTAATTAGAGAATTAAATAGTTATGATTTTTTTATAAAGTTTAGAAATTCGTTTGAAACTTTTTATAAAACTAAAAATGTATCTGAACAGAAAAAGGTATCCAATGCATCTGAATCATCATCAAATAGACTTGGAGTTCTAGAAAAAGAAAACAGCAAGCTTCGGGATGAACTAAAAAATAAAGGAAAAGAACTTACCGAGCTTCGGAATGAACATGAAAATAAAGGAAAAGAACTCACCGAGCTTCAGAAAATACTTGAAGAAAAAGACGAGGAACTTACTAAGCTAAAGGAAGCATTTAAAGATGAACAAAATAACAACACCAAGCTTCGGGATGAACTAAAAAATAAAGAAAATGAACTCACTAAGCTTCGGGATGAACTAAAAAATCAAGGCAATGAACTCATTAAGCTTCAGGATGAACTAAAAAATCAAGGCAATGAACTCATTAAGCTTCAGGATGAACTAAAAACTAAAGGAAAAGAACTTACTGAGCTTCGGAATGCACTTGAAAATAAAGGAAAAGAACTCACCGAGCTTCAGATAATACTTGAAGATAACGAAAAAGAACTCACCGAGCTAAAGAAAGTTATTGAAAATAAAGGAAAAGAACGCACTGAGCTTAAGAATGCACTTGAAGAAAAAGACGAGGAACTTACCAAGCTAAAGGAAGCATTTAAAGATGAACAAAATAACAACACCAAGCTTCGGAAGGCACTTAAAAATAAAAGAAAAGAATTCACCGAGCTTCAGAAAATACTTGAAGATAAAGAAAAAGAACTCACCGAGCTTCGGAAAATACTTGAAGATAAAGAAAAAGAACTCACCGAGCTTCGAAATACACATGAAAATAAAGGAAAAGAACTCACCGAGCTTCAGATAATACTTGAAAATAAAGTGAAAGAACTCAGCGAGCTTAACCATGAAAACACCCAGCTTTTTGAGGGCATTATTGAGCAAGAACTGAAAATTACGGAGTTTCAACAAGAAAACGGCGAGCTTCAAAAGAAACTCACCGAGCTTTGGAAAGCAAACAACAAGCTTTGTAAAGAAAAAAACGAGTTTCAAAACAGATACGGCGAGCTCCTTCGTGAATCAAAACAACTTGAGCTTAAGAGTGAAAACAGCCAGTCATTAGATCAAATTGAGGTTCAAATAAATGGATTCAATATGCTTCGGGCTGAATTGGTAAATTTAAAAAATGGATTCATCAAGCTTCAGAATGCACTTAAAAATAGAAAAGAGAAAATCACCAATCTTCGAGAAGGAAACGACTATCTTCAAAAGAAATTCTTCGAGTTTTGGAAAGCATACAACGAGCTTCAAAACAGAAACAACGAGCTTCAAAAGAAACTCAACAAGCTTCAACAAGAAAACGGCGAGGTTCAACAAGAAAACGACGTGCTGTGGGATGAAAACAACAAGCTTCAACGAGAAAAAGAGAATGTTCAACAAGAATACAACGAGCTTCAAAACAAATACAACGAGCTTCAACAAGAATACCGCGCGCTTTATAATGAAAACGACGAGCTGTGGGATGAAAAAAATATAGAAGAAAGTGCAAATCCAGCAAATAAAAAGGACGAGCATAAGGATGTAATAGGTTTGTTTCCTAATGGTGGATTTGCTGATTCAGTATATCCTAGCACAAGTAATAATCCAGATAATCAACCTATATCTTCGCCTTCTATGAAAAGTATTACATCTGAGATAAGTATGAACAGCCCGCAATGGTGAACAAATAAAAAAGCTTAATAATTTACAGCAAAGGAATAAATTTTAATGAAAGATATAGTCAGATACAAAATGATATTTTCAGGTCGAGTCCAAGGCGTTGGATTTCGCTACAAGGCAAGTCATGTGGCAAACCAATTTCGTTTGACAGGCTATGTGAAAAACGAATATGATGGTACTGTGGTTGCCGAGGTGCAAGGAAAAGAGCAGGAGATATATATGTTTCTCAGAGCCTTGGCGCAAGACAGATTTATTGACATAGCAGATTTGGCAAAAGAAAGTATCCCTGTAGAGGATGACGAACGTAGTTTTATTATTCAGTATTAGTCAAAGGAGTAATTATGGCATTTATAGGAATTTTATTGGTTAATTTATTGCTTGGAGCTATTGCAATTGGATTAGTATGCTTTGTATTAGGTTTAATTGGATTTGGAATTGTTTCTTTAATAGGTGGAGTGGCGCTGGCAGCCAACGGCTCCGTCACCGAGTCCAAAAAGAAGAAAAAGATAGGAACAATACTAATAATTATTGCCTGCATAATACTTGCTCCAGCAGCCTTTGCAGTGTTTAAGATTGTATCGTTTATAATGGCTGCGGCGGTTATTATATAAATACACGGGGCAGTTTTGATAATCAGTTCATACTGTCCATAAGCCCTTTGAGACCTTCTTCTTGGTATATTTGTTTATAGTAAGAGACTTCATCTTTAATTAGCTCATCTATAACCTTCATACCAAGGAGCTCAACTGGTGCTTTGTCGTCAGTCATCACCAAATTTCCTGCCTTGTAAGGCTCTAGATTGTAGATGACTTTGCTCATCATGTACACCAAATCTTTGTTGGATTCGGTGTTTGTTTTGGCCGTGAGAGTCTTTATCATATCCACATCCGAATTGCGGCTAGCAAAAAGAATTCTATTAGAATTTCCTTGAACATCTGTGGTGACAATATTAGGAAAAACGCTTCCAATAGTGTCTGCCAAGTATTCATTGATATTTCCCTTTGTATCACTTCGCATATTTAAATTTACAACCATAATTCCATTGTCAGTGAGATGGTCTGCCACAAGTGTAAAAAACTCTTTTGATGACATCTGAAATGGGATAGTAATATCCTGATATGCGTCCACCATAATAACATCATACTTGTCTTTTGAGGCGTTCAGATAGGCTCTACCATCGTAGGTGTAAACAGGTAGATCTGTAGGCATCCCGAAATATTTGTGAGCCAAATCAGTAATCTTGCCATCAATTTCCACGCCGGTGATGTTTACGTTATCGAAGTATCTAGAACATTGGGTAGCATAGGTCCCAGAACCATTTCCAAGAATTAAAATATCTGTTGTATCATCATTTTCAGCCTCTGCCATATAGACCGCTGCCATAGCGTGATCGTAGTAAAAGCCGGTAGGTCCCTTTTCCTTGATGTAGACAGACTGAGTACCGAACAGCACGTTGGTTGAAAGGATAACATGCTGACCGCTTTGTGATACTTGCAGGTAATTATAAATGGATTCGCCCTCGTAAGTAAGATTGTCTTCCCAAAAGGCAAAGCTGGTGCTCTGGCCAAGAACGCAGCAAATAACAAAAAGAATGATGCTAATTGGTACCTTCTTGGCCTTGGAAAAATTTATCTTGGAGGATACAAAATATATCACACAAAGAATCAGCAAAATAGCAGCAAAAATCAAAAATGTAATGGATGTACCCACTGCAGGAATGCTGATAAACGTTGGCACGAAGGTGCCGATTATGCTGCCGATAGTATTGCTTGCATTAAGCTTGCCCACGACACTTCCATTGTCATCTAAGCTATCAACTGTAAACTTAACAAGAGATGGGGTAACTGTTCCTAGCAAAAATAACGGAAATACGAATATTATCATGCAGGCAGCAAAGGCTGCAACCACAAGAAAGTTGTTGTTTATAGAAAATATCAAAAGGGCAGATATGCCAACAATTATGTATTTGCCCACCACGGGAATTGCAGCAATCCAAATTGCGGCAATAAGAATTCGACTATAAAGCTTGTCTGGATTTGGATTTTTGTCGGCAGATTTTCCGCCGTAGATGTTTCCGAGAGCCATGGCAATCATGATAGTTCCGATGATAATGGTCCATACAATCTGCGAAGAACTAAAGTATGGGGCAAGTAGGCGGCTAGCACCAAGCTCAACTGCCATGATTGACATACCGGCAAAAAATTCTGTCAGATATAGATAAAGTTTGTTGTTTAGTATTGGTCGATTCATTCTAGTCCCCCAAAATTTATAGTTTTCTTTTTAAATTTTATCATTTTATGGTTTGAAATACTATTCACAGTAACAGAAAAAACATACATATGGGGTAAAATATTTAGCATGGTGTTACTATCGCAATTAATGATTTGGAGAGAGGTCGTTGGGTAGTAATCTGCATATTGGGCGGGGAAGAGAATGATTAATGGTAAAAAGATAATCGCACTATGTACATACCGCGTATATGATTCTCAGGTGTTTAGCTTTGTTTCGGAGCTAAATAGGTTGTTGCGCGCCAATAAATGCTGTCTATTTATCTATGCCATTAATACCGAGATTGGCAACGGTGGAGAGAACATGGCGGAGGTTGCTGTTTTTGATTTGATTCCCTATGACAAGGTGGATTGCGTTATTGTCATGGATGAAAAAATCAAAAGTCGTGAGGTGACACAAAGCATTATTGACAAGGCAAATCTCAACAAAATTCCAGCGATAGTCATTGATGGAATCTATGAAAATGTTTCCATGGTGAATTTTGATTATGCCAAGGGTTTTGAGACTGTTGTTAGACATATAATCGAGTATCATCACGTCAGGAATCCGCATTTAATGGCGGGCAAGCGTAGAAATCCTTATTCAAAGGAACGAATTGAAGTTTTTAAAAAGGTAATAGCTGAAAATGGAATCCAATATGATGATTCCATGTTGAGCTATGGTAATTTCTGGTCTATACCATCTAGAGCGGCAGCAAAGAAGCTATTGAAGCGATCTGTTATGCCAGATGCTGTAATATGCGCCAACGACATCATGGCAATCAACGTATGTGATGTATTCCAGTCTGCGGGAGTCAAGGTGCCAGATGATGTTTTGGTGTCAGGCTTTGATGGAATTGATGAGGCGTTCTGGGCCAACCCAGGACTTACAACAGCCATCTGCGATAGCACGGATTTGGCAAAAGAGATTGACGATGTTATACGTAAGCTTTTTAAAGGCTCAGGAAATATCACTAGGTGGATAACACCAAAATTTATAGAAAATTCCTCCTGCGGATGTCCTAGACAGGGGCAGGACTTGCTTTCTGTTGTAAACGGATTGAATAACAGATTCTACCATCATCAGGATGATTTACATATTATGCAGTACCTAACTTCAAAGATTATGTGCGGTCAATCCTTGGAGGAGGGCATAAATTATCTTAGAAATGCTTTGACCGAGTATATGTGCTGCGTTGTTGAGGATGCAGTTTTTGATTTAGAGCGAAATTTCCTTTTAGAGGATGTGGAAAAGGGTTCTATGTCGATTATATACGATTCCTATAGAGACGAAGATGTTGTTAAACCATACGACCCAGATACAATCGTTCCAAATCTTGACGAGATTATGAGGAAGGGATATCCTCTTGTTTTCAACGCTCTTGAGTACCTTGGTAAAAGCCCTGGATTTGTGTGTTATTCTTATCCAAGGCTAGATATTATTGATTATTCAAAAGCACCTAGTATTACAAACAGTCTTGGCATGGGCATTGGTGGCTACATCAGTATGAAGTACCAGTACTATCTTAGAAACAAGCTGCAAAAGATGTACGAAAGCGATGCGTTGACTGGCTTATACAATCGTTTGGCATTTTTATCTGAATTTGAAGACCTTAAGGATGACCCATCTAATCAAGGAGAGCTAGTCACAATAATCATGTGCGATGTGAATGGACTCAAGCAGATTAACGATTCTCTTGGGCACGGGGCTGGCGATAAGGCTATTGCAGCAGTGGCCAATGCTCTTAAAGCGTCTTGTCCGGAGAAAACCTTATGCGTAAGACTTGGTGGAGATGAAATGCTTGCTCTAATTTTGGGAGATTGTGACAGCCGTTCGATAATCTCTAGCATTATGGATAGACTAGATGAGGATAGCTATAATTTGGGATATACAGTATCAGCAAGTTTGGGAAGCTATAGCACAACATTCACTTCAGATATAGATTTAGATAAAGTTATTGGCGTTGCAGATGAAAAAATGTATGTGATGAAACGTGAATATAAGAAAGACCATCCTACTTAAATAGTACTAATTCGGGTTGCGAAATAAGGCCAAGTGACATAAAATAATTAAAGATAAGTCGAAAGACAATAGTCCAATAAGGGCGGGGATTCGTCTCCCCGCCGTTTTTAAATTTTAGGAGGATAATACTATGTCAAACACTTTATGGCAAGATCGTAAGAGATATTTCGGATTACCACTCAGCTTTACAAAGTACAGCTTGAGTGAAGATAGACTTTTTGTTGAGACAGGTTTTTTCAACCTAGAGCAAAACGAGGTTAGGCTTTATAGAATTCTTGATTTGCAGCTCAAAAGAAGCTTGGGTCAAAGAATTTTTGGAGTTGGTTCTATCTGGGTTAGCTCTTCAGACAAGAGTCTAGGAACATTCGAAATCAAAAATATCAAGGATTCTGCTAGGGTCAAGGAAATGCTTTCTGTGCAGGTTGAGCAACAGCGCGAGGCTAAGCGTGTTGTAGGTCGTGAGTTTATGGGCGCAGATATGGATGTGGATTTTGACGGGGTAGATTATGATCCAAATAACTAATTAATCTATTGAAGGAGTTTTTGCATGAAAACAGCTTTAATTACAGGGGCAACCTCAGGAATCGGATATGAATTTGCCAAGAGGCTTGCAAATCGTGGATACGGTTTAATTGTAGTTGGCAGACGTATCGAGCGACTTGAAGAGTTAAAGAATCAGCTAGATGTACCAGTTGAGGTTATCGGAGCAGATTTAAACAGTGAGGAGAACTGCTACAAGCTTTTAGAACAGGTTAGTGACAAGCAGATTGATTTGTTTATCAATAACGCGGGATTTGGCTTGTGTGGCAAGTTCACCGAGACTGATGTGCAGCGTGAGGTGTCTATGGTCAAGGTCAATGACATCGCTATGCATATTTTGTTCAAAGGCATTCTACAGCAGATGGAGAAGCAAGGTCGCGGGCAGATTCTAAACGTTGCTTCATCGGCAGGCTTACTTCCTGCTGGACCTTATATGGCAACCTACTACGCAACCAAGGCGTATGTTACTAGCCTCACTAGGGCTGTTGACCGCGAGCTGAAAGAGACAGGTAGTGGGGTGAAAGTCTGCGCACTTTGTCCAGGACCAGTTGATACCGAGTTTAACGATACGGCTAATGTTGTATTTGCATTAAAAGGAATCTCTGTGGAGGAGTGTGTCAAAGAAGCCTTAAAGGGATTGGATAAGGGCAAGACTATCATTGTTCCAAGTCTTCGCATGAAGCTTGCAATGCTGTCTATGAGATTTCTTCCAACATCGCTACTTGTGAAAATCACAGCGGGACAGCAAAAGAAAAAGATGGAGTAGTTTGTTATGAAAATTCTTATCACAAACGACGATGGCATTGAGGCAGATGGAATTATTCGTCTAGCTCATGCTGCCAAAGAATTTGGAGATGTTTGGGTGGTTGCGCCTGAGTCGCAAAGGTCAGCAGCTAGTCACAGCATCAGTTTACACAATCCTATAAACATATATCCATGTCCGGAGTTTCCAGTGGAGGGAGTTCATGCATATTCATGCAGTGGTACACCTGGGGATTGTGTGAGAGTTGGTTCTTTAAGTGTCATGCCCCAAAAGCCGGATGTGGTGTTGTCAGGAATCAACTTTGGTCACAATGTGGCATCAGATATTCAGTATTCGGCAACGGCGGGAGCAGCATTTGAAGCAGCATTTCAGGAATACCATGCAATAGCTCTTTCAGAGGGCTGCAATTATCATGCAGTTACAGATAAATACATCAAAGAAATACTAAAAAAGCTTCTATATGAGCCTCTCAAACCAGGGTTCATTCACAATGTCAATTTCCCTGATTGTCAGCTTGGAGATTGCCAGGGAGTCCTTTATGACAGAACTGTTTCCACAGGAATGTTTTACAAGGATCACTACAACGTTGTTGAGGAGTTGGAGGACGGTGGAATCAGCTATATGGTTGAGGGGGTATACAGCCCTCATGCTGAGGATGGCACTGATTTCCACGCTATCTTAAACAACTTTGTTTCCGTTGGAATCGTGAATAATATAGGGTTTACCTATTAACATTGGTTTGTTATAATCTATTTAGTTTTCTTTAAGTTTCAGGAGGCAAATATGGCAGAGAATAAAAATTTTGTTATAAATGTTAAAGGCGGCGGTGTCAACATTTCAGAAGAGGTTATTGGCATTATCGCAGGTCTTGGCGCAGTTGAAGTAGAGGGCGTGGATTCACTTGCAGGCAATCTTACTTCTGATACTATTTCAAAAGCTGGAGCAGGCAAGCTTGCAAAGGCTGTTCGTGTAGTTGACAACGATCCAGGAGCTATTGCAGTTCACATGGCTATCAACATGAAATATGGCTACGAGATTCCAAAGGTCAGCGGTCTTGTTCAGGAAAAGGTTAAACAGGCTGTTGAGACTATGACAGGGCTCAATGTCACAGCTGTAGATATTCGAATTGCAACAGTTAGTGTTGTTACTAGCGATATATAGAATTGTTTATTTTTTATGCATATTAATGTATAATTATGGGGTGCTATTTTGGAAATAGCACCCTATATTAGTCTATAAAATCAACATTTGTCAGGAGTATATTTTTATGAATAGACACGAAATCAGAAAAGAAGTATTCAAGGCGGTTTTCATGAATGAATTTCATGATACAGAAGAGATGGACAGTGTCATCGAAACCTTTCTTCAGGGCCGTGATTTAGCCGAAAAGGAAGATTTGGCCAAAAACAACAAAACTGAGGAAGACGAGACCTACATTCAAACCAAGTCCGAGGACATCATCTCTAAGCTTGAAGAAATCGACGCTTTAATCAACAAATCCGTCGATGGTTGGAAGACCACTCGAATGGCAAAGGTTGATCTTACTCTTATTAGACTTGCTTTATATGAAATCAAATATGAGAACATCCCAGTTGGTGTTGCAATTAACGAGGCAGTCACATTGGCTGACGAGTTTGGTACCGATAATTCTGCAGGTTTTGTTAACGGAGCTTTAGCTAAGCTAGTATAATGAATAAAAACATATATAGTGTTTCTCAAGTAAATACATATATTGAGCGAATGTTCAGTGATGATTTTATGCTTGGGAATCTTTCTTTAAGCGGAGAGGTTTCCAACTGCAAATACAATCACACTGGTCATATATATTTTACACTCAAGGATGACAAGGCTGCTATTTCCTGTGTTATGTTTGCAGGCAAGCGCGCCAAGGGGCTCAAATTTCAAATGAAGGATGGCGACCAGATAGTTGTTACTGGCTATGTTGGCGTCTACAAGCCGTACGGCACCTACCAGGTCTACGCCAACGAGATTGAGCTTGCAGGTGTAGGAGATTTGTATCAGCGCTTCGAGGCGCTCAAGCAAGAGCTTGCTGAAAGCGGGATGTTTGATCCAATGTACAAAAAGCCTCTGCCTAGTCACGCCATGAAAATAGGCGTTGTCACAGCACCTACCGGTGCGGCGGTTCACGACATCATCCGAGTTTCCAAAAACAGAAACCCATTCGTTCAAATCATTCTTTATCCTGCACAGGTGCAGGGCGAAGGGGCAGTACCATCCATCATAGCAGGTATCAACGCTTTGGATGCCATGGAATTAGACGTAATAATTGTTGGACGTGGTGGTGGTTCCATCGAGGATTTGTGGGCTTTCAACGAGGAACAGGTTGCTAGGGCAATCTTTAACGCGCAGACACCTATCATATCTGCAGTTGGTCATGAAACAGATGTGACGATAGCAGATTTTGTTGCAGATAAAAGAGCGGCAACACCTTCACAGGCGGCAGAGCTTGCCAACTTTGTATACGAGGATTTTGCAAATACCATAGATCGTTATTCTGACAAGCTGAATCGCGCCTTCGACTACAAGCTTGATTCTATGATAGAGCGGCTCAACAACTACAAGCTCAGGCTTCAGTTGCTTCGCCCTGAAAACAAAATCAAGTCAAACGCAGACAGATTAAAGCAGCTCTACTTGCGCCTACAGGATCTAATGCAGGCGCGCATAGACAGATACGAAAATCGTTTGGTTGCAATATCTGGCAGGTTAGATGGGTTATCGCCAGCTAAAAAGCTTGCGTCAGGCTTTGGATACGTTACGGATTCCAAAGGCAATCGAGTTGATTCAACCAGTCAACTAAATGTCGGCGACAGCTTTAACGTTAGAATCAAGGATGGTTCAATAGAAGGTCAAATCACCAATCTTTCTAGTATTTAGTTTAGGAGAACATATGGCAGACAACAAAGAAAACACAATCGAAGAAAGCTTTCAGGCTTTGGAGGATATCATCAGCAAGCTAGAATCTTCTGATGTATCTCTTGAGGATTCCTTTGCACTATACAAGTCTGGCATGGAAGAACTACAGCATGCCAACGACAAAATCGAACAAACTAAAAAGGCAGTTATGGCTATCAACAAAGATGGTAGCTTGGATGTTTTTGAAGGGGATGAGTAGAATGGACATTAAAAACGAACTAGCTATCCGCGCGGAGGCTGCGGAGGACGTTGTTTGCAGATTTTTACCTGATGTAGAAGGCTATCAGGGGATGATTTTTGATGCTATGCAGTATAGCGTCACAGCTGGAGGCAAGCGCCTTCGACCAATAATTATGAATGAAACCTATGTGTTGTTTGGAGGCCAATCCGATATCATTGAATCCTTCATGGCAGCCATAGAAATGATACATACATATTCACTTGTGCACGACGATTTGCCATGTATGGATAACGACATGCTTCGCCGAGGCAAGCCAACCACTCACGCAGTATATGGAGAGGCTCTTGGCACACTTACAGGTGACGCATTATTAAACTATGCTTTTGAAACTGCGTTAAACGCCTACGATGCTCCAGATGCAGATCCTGCTGCTGTTACTGCGGCAATGCGTATCTTGGCTCGCAAGGCTGGCGTGTTTGGCATGATTGGCGGACAGGTTGTGGATGTGGAATCCGAAAAAAAGCAGCTTGAAATCACAGAGGACAAAATCAATTTTATATATGAGCTAAAGACAGGCGCGCTTATCGAGGCATCAATGATGATTGGCGCGGCTCTAGCCGGTGCAACACAGCAGCAGATTGAGCTTGTTGAATCAGTTGCATCCAAGATTGGTATGGCTTTCCAGATTCAGGATGAT
The DNA here is from genome assembly GCA_002309345.1 of Pseudobutyrivibrio sp. UBA1225. Taxonomy (GTDB): domain Bacteria; phylum Bacillota; class Clostridia; order Lachnospirales; family Lachnospiraceae; genus Pseudobutyrivibrio. Next base: position 18,535 of record DBWZ01000069.1, on the reverse strand, counting down.
ATCCTTGATGTGGAGGGAGACGAAGCAAAGATTGGCAAGCCGGTGGGCTCCGACGAGAGAAACCAAAAGGCAACTTACGTTACATTCGCCGGAATTGACAAATCAAAAGAAGAGGTAAAGCGTCTCACAGACGAGGCAATAAAAGAACTCAATACACTTCCTTTCAAAAACGAATTTTTAAACGAGCTTCTTAACTACCTTGTTTACCGAGATAACTAATAAAACTATGATTCTTGAAAAAATAAAGAACCCAAATGATATAAAGACACTTACCCCAGAAGAGCTTGAGCTTCTTCCTGGTGAAATCAGACAGTTTCTCATTGAACACCTGTCTAAAACAGGCGGACATTTGGCATCAAATCTTGGCACAGTAGAGCTTACTATGGCGCTACATTTGCTTTTGGATTTTCCAAAGGACAAGCTGATTTGGGACGTGGGACATCAGGCATACACCCACAAAATCCTCACTGGCAGGGCAGATCAGTTTGACAGTCTTAGACAATACGGTGGCATGAGTGGATTCCCTAAGAGAGATGAAAGTCCATGTGACAGCTTTGATACAGGTCACAGCTCTACATCACTTTCTGCTGCATTGGGATATTGCATGGCACGTGATTTGGCTGGAGACAACTACAAGGTGGTTGCTGTTATAGGTGACGGAGCCCTCACAGGTGGACTTTCCTACGAGGCTCTAAACAACGCATCTTGCCTCAAGCAATCAAACTGCCTGTTTGTTTTAAATGACAACGAGATGTCTATTTCTAAAAACGTTGGTGGAATGTCTACTAACCTGGAGCGTCTTCGCACTAGCTCCAAATACGTAGGCTTCAAAAATAGTATCATGAGTGCATTGGAAAGCTGGCCTCATGGCGAGCGAATCATCAGCAAGATTCGCAGCACCAAAAACGGTATCAAATCTCTCATGGTTCCAAACATGGTTTTCGAGGATTTGGGTATCATGTACCTTGGTCCAGTTGATGGCCATGATATCAAGGCTATGCTTGAGACCTTCAAGATGGCTATGAGTATTCAAGGGCCAGTCCTAGTTCACGTCATTACCAAAAAAGGAAATGGTTACGAGCCAGCCGAGAGACATCCATCTAGATTCCACGGAACAGACATCTTTGAAATAGAAACTGGCTTGCCACAGCGCAGCAACAATCCGGGATATACAGATGTGTTCTCTACGGTAATGCGCAAAATGGGCGACCGTAATCCAGAGGTGGTTGCAATCACAGCAGCCATGGCAGAGGGAGCGGGACTCAAGCGTTTTAGAAACATGTTCCCTGATAGATTTTTCGATGTGGGAATAGCCGAAGAGCACGCAGTTACATTTGCGGCAGGTCTAGCCCTTGGAGGTAGAGTACCAGTTTTTGCAGTTTACTCATCCTTCTTGCAGCGAGCATACGATCAAATATTGGAGGATGTTTGTCTACAAAACCTCCATGTTATCTTTGCAATAGATAGAGCAGGTCTTGTTGGCGCTGATGGTAGCACCCATCAAGGTATCTTTGATGTATCATTCCTTACATCAATGCCGAACATGACTGTTATGGCTCCTAAAAACAAATGGGAGCTCTCAGATATGATGAAGTTTGCGGTGGCTTATGATGGTCCAGTTGCTATCAGATATCCTAGAGGCGAGGCATATTGCGGTCTCAAAGAGCATCGTGATGAAATCGTCCTTGGCAAATCCGAAGAAATCAAAAAGGGCTCCAAGGTAATGCTTCTAGCTCTTGGTTCGATGGTTAAAAAAGCCGAGGAAATAGAAAAGCTACTTCAGGCTCATGATATCGACGCAGGTATCTGCAACGCCAGATTTGCCAAGCCTTTGGATAAGGATTATATTTCATCTCTTATGAATGACTACGACTTGGTAGTTACAATGGAGGAAAATGTTCTTACCGGTGGATTTGGTCAGCAGGTTCAATCATATCTGACAGACCTAGGCTACAAGGGGCAGGTGCTCAAGATTGCAGTGCCAGACGAGTTCATCAGACACGGCAGTGTTACTCTTTTATTCAAAGAGCTTCAAATGGATTCAGAGTCCATAACAAAACGTATTTTAGATGCATTAGGAAAGTAAAATGAAAGAAAGACTTGATGTTGTATTAGTTGATAGAGGGCTTGCTCCTTCGAGGGAAAAGGCCAAAACGATGATAATGACCGGCAATGTCTTCGTTAAAGGTAATCGAGAGGATAAGGCTGGCACCAAAATAGATGTTGATGCGGATATCGAAATCCACGGACAGCAGCTGAAGTACGTCAGCCGTGGTGGTCTAAAGCTTGAAAAAGCGATGACACATTTTGATATCACCTTAGATGGCAAGGTATGTATGGATATTGGCGCCTCCACAGGCGGTTTCACCGACTGCATGCTTCAAAATGGAGCGTCAAAGGTTTTTTCTGTGGATGTTGGTTATGGACAGTTTGCATGGAAGCTCAGACAAGATCCACGAGTTGTATGTATGGAAAAGACAAACATCCGCTATGTTACACCTGAGGACATTGGAGAGCAGCTAGATTTTGCATCTGTTGATGTTTCCTTTATCAGCTTGACCAAGGTTTTAGGACCAGCTAAGGTGCTTCTTAAAGACGACGCAGAAATGGTTTGTCTCATCAAGCCGCAGTTTGAAGCCGGCAGAGAAAAGGTGGGCAAGAAGGGCGTCGTCAGAGACCCAGCAGTCCACGAAGAGGTTATCAATACAATTATCGATTTCGTTAAAGAAATTGGTTTTTATGTGCTTCATCTGGAGTATTCTCCAATCAAGGGGCCAGAGGGCAATATAGAGTATCTTATTCACATATCAAATGCAGAAAAACAGGGGGAAGCTATTGATGTTGCTGCAACAGTTGCAGCGGCTCACGGAAGCTTAGACAAATAATGAAAAACTTTTTAATTGTTGCAAGGTCTTTTAGCGATTTACACGAAAAATATATCAATATCATCCGAGATTACATACGTGATCACGGCGGGATGTGCGTTCTTGATTTGGATACATGTCCAGATAGCTCAGAATCTGAGGTCACAGTGGATGACAACATCGAGTGCATCATCACCGTAGGTGGCGATGGCACGGTTGTTAGGGTGGCTCAAAATGTTATCAACCGCAAGGTTCCTATTGTCGGTCTTAACTGCGGGCACCTTGGTTATCTTTGCGATATGTCAGTTGATAATGTTGAGCATTGCTTGGACCAGCTTCTCAACGACAATTACAAAATAGACGAGAGAATGATGTTAGAGGGGGATTGTTCTAATTCACCTGCTGAAAAGTTTAGAGCCTTAAATGACATTGTTATTGCATCAGAGGCAGCAGGTCTTTATGTTCTCAACATCACCGTAAAGGTTAATGGAATTCAGCTTTATTCTCACAACTGTGACGGCTTGATTTTGGCTACACCAACTGGGTCAACTGCATACAATCTTTCGGCCAATGGTCCGATAGTCAGTCCACACGCTGATTGCATTATTCTTACACCAATCAATCCACACACACTTAATTCTAGAAGTATTATCTTATCATCCACGGATGTGGTAGAGGTTAGTATACAAGCACGTCACGAGGAGGATGACCCAAAGGCGAACATCATTTATGATGGCACCCTCAGACAGTGTCTGAAAAAGGGCGAGTCACTTAAAATATATAGATCAGCTACAACTAGTCACATGGTAATGTTGGAAAACGTTAACTTCTTAGAACGTATAAGAGCTAGAATGCAGGAGATTTAGATGAAGATTGAGAGACAAGCTAAAATTTTAGAATTGATTGTCAAAAACGAAATCGGAACACAGGAGGAGCTTACTGCAAAGCTTGAGGAATCGGGCTTCAATGCAACTCAAGCCACTGTTTCCCGTGACATTCGTGAGATGAAGCTTACCAAGATAGCGGACGCTACAGGCAAGCTTCGTTATGTTGCTTTCAAGTCTACAGAAGAGGACATGAATGAAAAATATATTCGCATTTTCCTTGATGGATTTCTATCGATGGACAATGCTGGAAATATATTGGTCATCAAAACCGTTTCTGGAATGGCTATGGCTTTGGCGGCAGCCTTAGACCATATGGATTTTCCAGAGATTGTTGGTTCCATAGCAGGTGACGACACTATTATGTGTGCCATTCGAACAATTGATGATACCATTTTGCTCATGGGCAAGCTCAAGCGCATCATAGAGCAGAGAAATTAGGAAAGTGCAATTCCTATCGTGGGTTTGGCATAGAAAAGGAGAATTAAATGCTAGCAAGTTTGCACGTGAAAAACCTAGCCCTCATTGACGAAGAAGAAATCATCTTTTCAAAGGGGTTGAATATTCTTTCTGGTGAGACAGGAGCCGGAAAGTCTATTATTTTAGGCGCCCTTCATCTTAGCTTAGGAGACAAGGCATCAAAGGATTTCCTTAGAGATTCCGATTCCGAAGCGTTTGTTGAGGCAGTTTATCTTATTAACGACGAAAAGACCAAAGAGGCTCTTCGAGCCCTTGATGTAGAACCATACGATGATGAGGTAATCATGAGCAGAAAGATTACTGAATCACGAAGTGTGGGTAAGATAAATGGAGAACAGGTTCCGGCATCCAAGCTAAAAGAGGTGGGAGATATCCTTCTTGATATCTACGGACAAAAGGAGCATCAGTCGCTGCTTAACACTCGCAATCACATGGATATGCTTGATGAATTCGCCAAGGATTCTATCGGCAATCTTAAAGAGCAGGTGGCTGAAAGCTACAAGCGATATCGCGAGCTGGTTAAGGAGTTGGATGAGGCAAAGGCAAGTGACGTTTCAAAGGAACGAGAGATAGTTCTTTTGGATCACGAGATTAATGAAATTGAAGCAGCCAACCTTAAGCCTGGCGAGGACGATGAGTTAGAAGAGGAATATAAGCGTCTTTCCAACTTTAGCAAGACCATGGAATCCTTTGGCAGAGCCCACGAGGTTATGTCCTCTGACGGCGGAGCCTCAGATGCCATCAGTACAGCTATCTCAGAGATTCGTCATATCGAGGGTATCGACGAGAGAGCATCAGAGTTTCTTGCTATGTTAAACGACGCCGACAGCATTATATCCGATTTCAATCGAGAACTATCTTCATATATGTCAGATGCTAGTTTTGATGCAGGTAGATTCAACGAGGTGGAGATTCGTCTTAACGAAATTAACAGACTAAAGGATAAGTACGGACCTACAATCGATTTAATCTTAGAGGAGCTTGCAAAGCGCCAAGAGAAGAAGACCAAGTTCGAATCTTTTGATCAGTATTTAGCTGAACTCAAGACAAAGGTTGATGGTGCTACGAAAGAGCTTCAAGATTTATCCGACAAGCTTTCAGATATTAGAAAATCTGCTTCAAAAGAACTCTCAAAGAAGATGCAGGCTGCTATGAGTGACCTAAATTTCTTGAATACAGAGTTTGATATGGAGCTTACTAGACTAGATTATTTCACCGAAAATGGAGTTGACGACGGTCAGTTTGTAATCTGCACCAACCCAGGCGAGCCACTTCGTCCGCTTAAGGATATTGCCTCAGGCGGTGAAATGAGTCGTATCATGCTCGCCATCAAAACGGTTCTTGCCTCAGGCGGTGGAATCGATACACTCATCTTTGACGAGATAGATGCCGGTATTTCTGGTAGAACAGCTCAAGCTGTATCAGAAAAGCTTTCTACTGTTGCGGCTGCTCATCAGGTTATCTGTATTACTCATCTTCCTCAGATAGCTGCAATGGCAGATACTCATTTCCTTATCGAAAAGAGCGTAGAAAACGGCCACACAATCTCTGGTATCAAAAAGCTTATGGATAACGAAACTGTATCCGAGCTTGCAAGAATGCTTGGAGGTAGTGCAATCACTGATGCGGTTGTCACCAACGCCCAGGAGATGAAAGACATGGCAAAGAAATTCAAATCTCAGGCTTGATTTTTTATACTATACTTGATATATTTATATCCGCGTGATTCCACGCGGATTTTTTCGTTTATTTTTCCCTATTAGTTCTTTATAAAGTTAATATGAACTACAAACAATTTAATTCTGATGTTGTAAGCAAGGTAATAGAAGAGGTTGGAGATTATTCGACTATTCATGACAGAATCATTTTCAAGGTGATTAGTTATGAGAGAAACCGCCAGCAACTTAAGGATGTGCCTCACATATGTTATCTAGATTTAGCGATTGTGTTTTATTGCAATATGCAGGAGTTTGACACAGATGAGGGTAAGGCTTGTATGGTAGTCAAAAATGAGCACCTGCAAGGCTGGAACATAACCGTAGATGAATTGATGAAGGATGCCATGGAAAACACTCCCAAAATTCTTGGATTAAAGATTCAGGGGATTCTTTCGACCATATGCGAATATCTGGGGGAGACTCATTTAAAAGAGATGATTGAAAAAGAGGAGCGAGATACTCCGATGTATGTGGCCACCAACAATCAATGCTACAATGGCGCCGCAGTTCTTCTTTATAAGGATTTCTTGAGGGCTATGGCTGCGAAGCTCAAGTCAGATATATTCGTAATTCCGGTATCAATCCATGAAATTATAATTGTGGAAGCTATCGAGGGGGTAGAGGTGGATACCACAGTGTTAAAGGATATGATTTACAAAGTAAATCGAGAGGAGATAAAACCAGAGGAAGTATTGTCCGATAATTTATATCTATATTCTCGAAGCGCTGGCAAATTGGTTATTGTTTAAAGTGAATAATTTTTAAATCATTATGGATTAAAAAAAAGAGCTCCGAATCAGACTCGAACTGACGACCCCCTCATTACGAGTGAGGTGCTCTACCAACTGAGCTATCGGAGCAATTAACATTACGCGTCAATTATTTTAATATAATGAGAATAAAAAAACAATTAAATTGTTGAGAATAGTAAATGTTTTTATTATAATGTCTCTTGAACGAAAACAGATTTTAGCAAGGAGAGTTGTAATGAATAACAAAAAGCCAGTAGCATCATCAAAGTTTGATTTTAGAAATTTTTTTTCAAAGGATAACCTTCCATTGCTTAGTCTCATAGTACTTGGAATCTATGCTTTAGTTGCAATTCTTGTTTCGGGCTTAGTATTCCAAATAGGTTTCGTTGTTGTTTGTGTTATTGTAGTACTGGAAGCTGCACTTGCAGCATGTCTTAACCGCATTCCTATATGGATTCACGGCCTTGTGTTCATAGCACACATAGTGCTTGGTATCATAGCTTCCCAGATTCCATTTATGGTTATGATGGTGTTTATTTATGTTTTATCTATAACATTTTTATATATTTGGGCAAATCATGAATAAAATAAATTATCAAAAAGAGCTAGACAAATTAATAGCAGTACTTGAAAAAGAAGGCCGCGTGCCTTCTTTATTACTACATAGCTGTTGCGGTCCCTGCAGCTCTTATTGCATTGAGTACCTATCTCAGTTTTTTAATATCACTGTATTTTACTACAATCCAAATATCTACCCCGATGAAGAATACTATCACAGGGTCAAGGAGCAACAGCGTTTCATCAACGAGTTTCCAACCAAGCATAGTGTCTCTTTTATTGAAGGAGATTATGATAAAGAAAGCTTTTATGAGATAGCAAAGGGGCTAGAGGATGAGCCTGAAAAGGGTGGGCGTTGTCACAAGTGTTACGATTTGCGCCTACGTCGTACAGCAGAGGTTGCCAAAGAAAAGGGATTTGACTTTTTTGCTACAACACTTACAATATCTCCAATGAAGGATTCTAGCGTGCTGAATGAAATCGGCAATCGCATTGGTGATGAAATAGGCGTCAAATGGCTATTCAGCGATTTTAAAAAGCGGGAGGGCTACAAGCGCTCTACAGAGCTTTCAAAAGAATACAACATGTACAGACAGGATTATTGTGGCTGTGTTTTTTCTTATAAAGAAAGACAAGCTTCTAAAGATAATATATAATCACAACATTAAACAAGTTCAGGAGGATTAGATATGGCACAGTTGTGGGGCGGTAGATTCACAAAAGCTACCGATCAGATGGTTTATGATTTCAACGCTTCAATCAGCTTTGATAAAAAGCTTTTTGCGCAGGATGTTAGGGGCAGCAGAGCCCATGTTAAAATGCTTGCATCCGTTGGCGTAATTACAGATGCAGAGTGTGATGAAATCCTTAAAGGCTTGGATAGCATCGAGGCAGATGTCAATTCAGGCAAGCTTGATATTACATCAGAGTACGAGGATATCCACAGCTTTGTCGAGGCTAATCTAATAGATAGGATAGGAGACCCAGGTAAAAAGCTTCACACAGGACGCAGCCGTAACGATCAGGTAGCTCTCGATATGCGTCTTTATACTCGTGATCAGGTGGAGGCTACAGCAGAGGATTTAAAGCATCTGCTTTCAACAATTCTTGGCATTATGGAAGAGCATATTGATACAATCATGCCGGGCTTCACACATCTTCAGAAGGCTCAACCTATCACTCTTGCTCACCACATGGGAGCTTACTTCGAGATGTTCAAGCGAGATGTTCTTCGTCTACAGGACATTCGTGAGCGTATGAATTATTGCCCACTAGGTTCAGGCGCCTTAGCCGGCACAACCTATCCTTTAGATAGAAACATGACAGCAGAGTTGCTTGGCTTCTACGGACCAACTCTTAATTCTATGGATGGTGTTTCAGACAGAGATTACTTAATTGAGTTTTTATCTGCTCTTTGCACAATCCAGATGCATCTTTCACGATTCTCTGAAGAGGTTATTATCTGGAATAGCAACGAGTATAGATTTGTTGAGATAGATGACGGTTTCTCTACTGGCAGCTCTATCATGCCACAAAAGAAAAACCCTGATATAGCAGAACTTGTCCGCGGTAAGACAGGTCGAGTTTACGGAGCTCTTACATCTTTACTTACAACAATGAAGGGTATTCCTCTCGCCTACAACAAGGATATGCAAGAGGACAAGGAGCTTGCCTTTGATGCAATGAAAACAGTTCAGGATTGTATAGTTCTTTTTGATGGCATGCTTGCAACAATGAATTTCAATAAAGATGTGATGGCAGACAGTGCCAAGAATGGATTTACAAACGCTACCGACGCCGCGGATTATTTGGTTAACCACGGAGTGCCTTTCCGTGACGCACACGGTATCATCGGGCAGGTAGTTTTGTACTGCATCGACAAAAAGATTGCCATCGACGATATGTCGCTAGAAGAGCTCAAGGCGATTTCTCCTGCCTTCGAGGAGGATATATTTGATGCAATTTCAATGGAAACATGTGTTAACAAGCGTCTTACTGTTGGCGCTCCAGGACATGATGCTATGCTCCAAGAAATATCAGAGTGCAAGAAGTTTTTAGGATAGATTATTAGAAAAATCCTTAGATTATTCAATTTTAGAATAGTCTAAGGGTTTTTTATTTGCTTGGAAATCTTATTATTTAAGTAAAAAAATCTTTTTATATAAAACATGCAAAAAACTATTGCAAAAATTATCTATTTTGTATATAATACAATCTATCGCGGACAAATGTCCGCCCACGAAAAACAATTACTAAGGAGAGTTTGAAATGAGCGAGAAGTTAAAAGTCGGTATTCTTGGCGGAACAGGTATGGTTGGTCAGAGATTCATATCTTTACTTGAAAATCATCCATGGTTCGAGGTTACAACTATTGCAGCTAGCCCAAGAAGTGCAGGCCAGAAGTATGTTGATGCAGTTGGTGACAGATGGAAGATGGATACACCAATGCCAGAAGCAGTTAAGAACATCATTGTAAAGAACGTAAACGAAGTAGAAGAAGTTGCTTCTGAAGTTGATTTTGTATTTTCAGCTGTAGATATGTCTAAAGACGAGATCAAAGCAATCGAAGAGGCTTATGCAAAGACTGAGACTCCTGTTGTTTCAAACAACTCAGCACATAGATGGACACCTGATGTTCCTATGGTAGTACCTGAAATCAATCCACAGCACATGGAAGTTATCGATTTCCAAAAGAAGAGACTTGGTACAACAAGAGGTTTCGTTGCAGTTAAGCCTAACTGCTCAATCCAGTCATATGCACCAGTTCTTACAGCTTGGAAAGAGTTTGAGCCATACGAGGTTGTTGTTACAACATATCAGGCTATCTCAGGTGCAGGTAAGACATTCAAAGACTGGCCAGAGATGGAGCACAACATCATTCCATTTATCTCAGGCGAGGAAGAGAAGTCAGAGAAAGAGCCTCTTAGAATTTGGGGCGAAATCAAAGATGGTGTTATCGTACCAGCTGACAATGTAAAAATCACAAGCCAGTGCATTCGTGTGCCAGTTCTCAACGGACACACAGCAGCAGCTTTTGTTAAGTTTAAAAAGCAGCCTACAAAGCAACAGCTCATCGATGCAATCAACAACTTCTCTGGTGCACCACAGGAGCTTAACCTTCCTTCAGCACCAAAGCAGTTCATCCGCTACATGGAAGAAGACAACCGTCCACAGGTAGCTCTTGACGTTGATTACGAAAACGGAATGGGCATCAACGTTGGTCGTCTTCGTGAAGATAGCATCTACGACTGGAAATTCGTAGGCTTATCACACAACACAGTGCGTGGTGCCGCAGGTGGTGCCGTACTTTGCGCCGAGCTCCTCAAAGCTCAAGGCTACATCACAAAAAAGTAAGCCATTATTAAAAGTTCTATACACTAGCACCCTCTCCACAAATTTGAGAGGGTGCTTTTTACAATTCGAAGGAAAAGTGTTGTCCCTGACGGACATGCTTGGTTAACAAAATAGTTCCACAAACTAGACTTAGTACAATTGCACGCAGATCCACTTGCTAAGCGAAATTTAAAA
>DBWZ01000069.1:0-7706 GCA_002309345.1 Pseudobutyrivibrio sp. UBA1225 | reverse complement strand
TCCTGGCGGCTGATGACTATATATGTTAAAAATTACTTTTTATTTCGCTAAGCGCGCTCCAATGCGCTGCAATTGCTACTAAGCTAGTTTGTGGAGCTATTTATCTAAATATATTTCTTGTCCGTCAGGGACATTCTTTTCCGATAGAATTGTAAATAGTTGAACGCACACCCGAAGGTTGGATATGACGTAAATGGTAGGCAGAGGGGTGTATAAAAATTTATAAATAATTTATTAATATTCACGTTTTGGGGTTGAGAAAAAATATACTTTCTGATAAAGTTGTTTCTTAATAGGGCAGTATTGGATTAAAGGACTATCCCGAAATTACGGCAAAAATCAAGGGTTTTCGATGTCTAAATGTCATAAATTAAATTAAAATAAAACTCTTTTTTATGGTAGTCTGCTAAAGTGAAGTATGGTATTATAATACGCGAACTATTTAGTTAAGCATTACTGATTGGGAGATATGAAATGGTTACAAGAACTAACGAGCTAAAGAGACTTGAGGCAATCTATCAAAGCAATGAAAACAACTTTGTTCTTATGTATGGCAGACTCGGCTGCGGTAAAGAAAACCTTATAAAGGCTTTCACAAAGGGTAAGTCTTTTTTCTACTATAGAAGTCGCCAGTGTTCTGATGCAAAGCAGCTTCAGTACATGAGCCAGCAGATATGTGATGAATATGGCAAATCAACTCCATGTTCTTCATTTGACGAATGCTTTAAGAGCTTCCGCTCTAAAGATGGTTCCAAGCTTGTAGTTGTTATCGACGATGCAGGCTATTCAATTAAAAAGACTAACGATTTGTTTGCTAGTCTTGTTTCACTTAAAAAGCAAAAGCTATATCCTGGCAAGGTCATGATAATCCTTGCTAGTACTTCAATAGTTTGGGGCGAGGGTACTTTCGACGAGCTTGCGGGCACAGACAAGTCTGTTGTAGACGAGCGCATGAAGTTGGAGAATCACACATTCCTTGACATTGTTAGAGCATTCCCGGAGTATTCAGTTGCTCAGTGTGTCAGCACCTACGGAATTATTGGCGGTGTTGCGGAGTATCTTGATAGATGGGATGGCAAAAAGTCAATCAAGGTCAATGTTTGTGAAAACATCCTCAATCCAGTGGGATTCCTGTACAAAGAGGCTGAGGGATATATTTCGACAGAGCTCCGTGAGTTATCTTGCTATAATACTATTCTCGGTTCAATTGCTTCGGGCAATGAAAAGCTCAACGATTTGTTTGAGGACACAGGTTATTCTAGAGCCAAGATTTCAGTTTATATGAAAAACCTGGCAGCATTTGACGTTGTAGACAAGGTCGTATCCTTTGAGACAGGCGGATGGGATAACACTAAAAAGGGTGTTTATAGGATATCTGATCCATACATCAATTTCTGGTTCACATTTATCTATCCTCATTTGTCAGAGCTGGTTTCTAAAAAGCCAGAGGAGTTTTACGATTTATATATTGCGCCATCATTGGATGAGTACTTGCAGCATTACTTTGTTAATGTATGTAGAGAGTATCTACATCTGCTCAACATGGTGGGACAGCTTAATATCAAGCTTACCAAGATTGGTACTTGGGTTGGTAAAGAGGGCACAATCGATGTTATCGGTCAAAGCTCTAATCGCGAAAACGTAGTCGGTATTTGTAACTGGACGGATAAGTCTATGGGCTACGAAAGATACGAGGAGCTTCTTGAATCTATGAAGCAGGCTCGCATCAATGCCAATACAATTTTCTTGTTTTCGGCTAACAAGTTTGATAACAAGCTTGTAGAGCTTTCAAAAGAAAATAAAACTGTTGTGTTAGTAGACATGACAGAGTTATAAAGTTATAATATTTAGAGCCCCTTGCAAGGTAGCAAGGGGCTCTAAAGTTTAACGGATAGAGGGAGTCTTAGTTTGGGAAAAAAGCTCATTATAACAGAGAAACCTTCGGTTGCACGCGATTTTGCCAGAGTGCTCAAGGTTAGTGGCAATCAAAATGGTTATATTGAAAATAACGAGTATGTTGTTAGCTGGTGTTATGGTCATCTTGTTCAGATGGTTTATCCAGAAGAATACGACTTAAAGTACAAGAATTGGAATCTAGAAGATTTACCATTTCTTCCAAAGGAATACAAATACGGTGTTGTAGAATCTGCGGCAGACCAATATAAGGTCGTCAATGGTTTGCTTCATCGCGAAGATATCGATACTGTCTATTGGGCAGGTGACTCGGGAAAAGAAGGTCAAACAATCGAGGAAAACATCCGTAACTACGGTGGTGTTCGTCAGGGCATGACTGAGCTTAGAGTATGGATTGATTCCCAGACCGACGAAGAAATACTTCGAGGTATCCGCGAGGCCAAGCCTATGTCTGACTATGCCAAGCTGGGCGCATCTGGTATCATGCGCACAATCGAAGACTACAGTCTTGGTATCAATTTCTCTAGAGCATTATCAGTTAAATATGGAAGACTTATAAACGATGCTGCAGCCACAACTAGCTATTCGGCCATTGCTATCGGTCGAGTTATGACTTGCGTGCTTGGCATGGTTGTTGAGCGTGAGCGTGAGATTCGCAACTTCAACGAAGATCCATTCTTCAAGGTGATAGGCAAGTTTTCTGATGTCAACTTTCCTGCAGAGTGGAAAGCAGTAGAGGGCTCAAAGTACTTTGAGTCGCCGCTATTGTACGGTGATAAGGGAAATGGCTTTAAAGAAAAGGCAAGTGCTGAAAAATTAATTACAGAATTAACAAATGCAAAGGCGACTATCGCAGACAAAGAATCAGGTGTCTCCAAAAAGAAAGCTCCTTTGCTATTTAACTTGGCAGAGCTTCAATCTGAGTGTTCAAAACGCTTCAAGATTTCACCAGCGCAGACACTTAATATAATTCAAGAACTATATGAAAAGAAATATACAACCTATCCACGTACTGATGCCAGAGTGCTTACAACAGCGGTAGCAAAAGAGATAACTAAGAATCTCAACAGGCTTCAAGGATATGGCCCTACATCTAAGTATGTTCATGAGATTCTATCCGACAAGAAATACGTTGGAATAGAAAAGACTAGTTACACTGACGATAGCAAGGTTACAGACCATTACGCAATCATCCCTACTGGACAGTGCAATGGAATAGAAAACTTATCTGCCCTAAGTCAACGGGTATACGATTTGATTGTTCGTAGATTCCTATCAATATTCTACCCGCCTGCCGAGTATAAAAATGTCAAGATTACCGTGCAGATAGGACAAGAGAAATTCTTTGCAGGTGCAAAGCTTTTGGGAAAACCTGGATATCTAGAAATCGCAGGAATTCCAAAGTCAAAAGCATCTGATAATTCAGATGGTGATGACGATAACGAGGATTCGGAGGATGAGTTTTCAAAAGAGAAATTTGTTGAGTATGTAGAGGCGGCAACAATTGGATCTGAGGTTCAGGTTAACGGCTTCGAGTTGAAGGAGGGTAAGACATCGCCTCCTAAGAGATATACATCAGGTTCGTTGATTCTTGCGATGGAAAATGCGGGAAAACTCATTGAAGACGAAGAGCTTCGTGAGCAAATCAAAACAACGGGTATAGGTACGTCAGCAACCCGAGGCGAGATTCTTGAAAAGCTTGTGCGCATTCATTATCTAAATCAAAACAACAAGACTCAGGTTATCACACCAGAGCGTCTTGGTGAGATGATATACGAGGTTGTTTTACTTACAACCCCTAGCCTGTTAAAGCCAGAGCAGACTGCTAACTGGGAAAAGGGGCTGGAGGGTATAATCAACGGCACTGTTGAGTTTACAGATTATCGCAGCCAACTAGAGGATTACATTCGCAAAGAAACTAAAAACATGATAGAGCAGGATTTGACCCAGACAATTGCTCTAAACATCAATCAGTTTACAGGCAAGGATTCAAAGGGCATAGCAACAAGAAAGCCTCTTGGAATCAAGTGCCCAGCATGTGGTGGTGAGCTTACCACTACATCCTTTGGATATGGCTGTAGCAACTACAGTAATGATGAAATTAAATGTAGATTTAGCGTTGGGCAAATTGCTGGTGTAGACCTTCCGGAAGAACAATTCAAAAAGCTCGTCCTTGAAGGTAAGACAGATTTAATAGAAGGCTTCAAAAGCAAATCCGGTAAGCCATTCAAATCTGTTCTTAAGATGGAAAAATCCGAATCAGGAGAATTCAACGTAGTTTTTGATTTCTCCGAGACGCCTACTGAATATATCGAGGGACTAACTTGCCCTGTTTGTGGGGGAAGAATGTTTGCCACATCCTTTGGATTTGCCTGCGAACATCGCTTCCAGGAAGAGAATCAATGTTACTTCTCAATTGGCGAAGTGGCAGGACGCAAAATCACATTAGAAGAATTCAAAGAGCTTTTAGACAATGGGGCAACTCAGGTGTTGTCTGGTTTTAAATCAAAATCTAATCAAAAGTTTGATGCCAAGCTTCGTCTTAAAACAAACGAAGAAGGCAAGAAGGTTATTGTATTCGATTTTGATGGAATCGAGCCTACCAAACTAGAGGGCTGTAAGTGTCCTGATTGTGGTGGAGATATAGTAATCAAGGCATCTGGCTACGGCTGCAACAATTACAGCTCGGCGGATGAAAATTCTTGCAAGTTTTACATTGGCAAAACCATAGCCTCCAAAAAGCTTACCGATTCCGATGTTAAGACTCTTCTTCAAGATGGAATTACCAAAACACTTCGCGGCTTCAAGGGCAAATCAGGCAAGAAGTTTGATGCTTGTCTCATGCTCAAGAAAAACGAAGAGGGCAAAACTGAGGTTGTGTTTGATTTTGACAAGGTTGAAGCCAAAGAAATCAAAGATGTTGTTTGCCCAGTGTGTGGAGGCAAGATAGTAGTCACGCCATTCGGCTATGGCTGTAGCAATTACAACAAAGAAGATCCTGACAATTCATGTAAGTTCAATATAGGTCAGGTGGCTGGTGTCAAGCTTAAGGAGGCTCAGGTTAAGGAGCTTTTAAAGGATGGCATCACGTCTACAATCTCAGGTTTCAAGTCCAAAAAGGGCAGCAAGTTTGATGCGAAGCTTGCCTTAGCAAAGGATGATGAGGGCAAGGTCACAGGCGTCAAGTTTGTCTTTGAGGATAACGAAGCCGAACTCAAGGGAGTGGTTTGTCCTAAGTGCGGTGCACCAATTATAAAGAATCACTTTGGTTATAAATGCAAGAACAATGTTCGAGACAATCCAGACAGCTGTCCATTCTTCTTGGGAAAGGTAGCTGGGGTTGAGATTCCTGAAGAGCAGTTTATTAAGCTGATCACCGAGAAAAAGACAGATTTGATATCTGGCTTTTTAAGCAAAAAAGGATTGTTCTTTGATGCTAGATTAAAGCTTAATGAGGAGTGCAGAACAGAGTTTGAATTTGAAAACTATTCAGATGCCAAATAAAACTGATTAGAAATTATTGAGAGATAGAAAGGAAATTATCAATGGAACAGGCTAAAATTAAATCTATGTATAATTTAGATGAGACTATTGCAAAGGATCTATTTGAGGGAAAGGATTATCCTTGGGAGGTTCTTCCTGAGATTTCAGATTTTATTAAGAAGCTGGGACCAACCCTAGACCCTAATGTATATGAAAAGAAGGGCGAGGATATTTGGGTAGCTAAATCTGCAAAGGTTTTTGATTCTGCATATTTAAATGGTCCACTTATTATCGACGAGGATGCAGAAGTTAGACAGTGTGCTTTTGTAAGAGGTTCAGCTATCGTAGGTAAGAATTGCGTGGTTGGTAATTCTACAGAGCTTAAGAATGTAGTTCTTTTCAATAACGTTCAGGTTCCTCACTACAACTATGTGGGCGATTCTGTGCTTGGTTATAAGTCACATATGGGAGCAGGTTCAATCACATCAAATGTTAAGAGTGACAAGACTCTTGTTGTTGTGAAATCAAGAGATGGAGAGAAAATTGAAACAGGATTAAAGAAGTTTGGCGCAATGCTTGGAGACAACGTGGAGGTTGGATGTAACTCAGTTTTAAATCCAGGTACAGTGGTTTGTCCACGCTCAAATATTTATCCTCTTTCACCTGTAAGAGGAGTGGTGGAAGCTGACAGTATTTTCAAGAGTGCAGATAATATTGTAAAGAAAAATTAACGCTAAAAATCAAATAGATAAATTTTTAACAAATTCGCAAAGAATACTTTACTAAATCACTGGAAAGTGAGAAAATGTTATCGATAATGCCGCATTGCGGTATTTAAGTATGTCATAAATGTAAGTAGCAATTACATTTTTGGATTGTATGAAAAGCTTCTGGATGTTTGTTCATACAATAGAAGTACAACGTGTACTTCCATATACAGTTAAATAAGAAAGGAGTTCTACAATGATTTACACAAAAGAAGTAGAAAACATGTGTCCTGTAGCAAAGGGCGCAAAGCATGAACCAGCTCCTATCCCTGAAGAGGGAAAATGGGTACACGCTAAGCAGATTTCTGATATTAGCGGTTTCACACACGGTGTTGGCTGGTGTGCTCCACAGCAGGGTGCCTGCAAATTATCTTTAAATGTTAAGAATGGTGTTATCGAGGAAGCTCTTGTTGAGACAATTGGTTGCTCAGGTATGACACATTCAGCAGCTATGGCTGCAGAGATTCTTCAAGGAAAGACTATCCTTGAGGCTCTTAATACAGACCTTGTTTGCGATGCTATCAACACGGCTATGAGAGAGCTCTTCCTTCAGATTGTTTACGGACGTACACAGTCTGCATTCTCTGATGACGGACTTGCAGTTGGTGCTGGTCTTGAGGATCTTGGTAAGGGTCTTCGTTCACAGGTTGGTACAATGTACGCAACAAAGGAAAAGGGTGTTCGTTACCTCGAAATGGCAGAAGGCTATGTAACAGGTATCGCACTTGATGCTGATAACGAAGTTATCGGTTACCAGTTTGTTTCTCTTGGAAAGATGACAGACTTCATTAAGAAGGGTGATGATCCTAACACAGCATGGGAAAAGGCAAAAGGCCAGTATGGTCGTGTTGATGATGCTGCTAAGATTATCGATCCACGTCAGGAATAATATAGGAAAGGAGAAATAAAATGGCTTTATTTGAATCATATGAAAGAAGAATTGATCAGATCAATGCTGTTCTTAAAAATTATGGTATCAGCTCAATCGAAGAAGCTGAAAAGATTACAAAGGACGCTGGTCTTGATGTATACGAGCAGGTAAAGAAGATTCAGCCTATCTGCTTCGAAAACGCTTGCTGGGCTTACACAGTAGGTGCTGCAATCGCTATTAAGAAGGGCTGCCGCAAGGCTGCTGATGCTGCTGCAGCAATCGGTGAGGGCCTTCAGGCTTTCTGTATCCCAGGGTCAGTTGCTGACCACCGTAAGGTAGGTATCGGACATGGTAACCTTGGTAAGATGCTCCTCGAGGAGGAGACAGAGTGCTTCTGCTTCCTTGCAGGTCACGAGTCATTNNGCTGAGGGTGCTATCGGTATCGCTGAAAAGGCTAACAAGGTTCGTCAAAAGCCTCTTCGCGTTATCCTTAACGGTCTTGGAAAGGATGCAGCTCAGATTATCTCACGTATCAACGGTTTCACATTCGTTGAGACAAAGTACGATTATCACGATGCTAAGCTTAACATCGTTTCAGAGAAGGCATACTCAAACGGCCTTCGTGCAACAGTTAAGTGCTACGGTGCTGATGATGTTCAGGAAGGTGTTGC
>DBWZ01000075.1:4399-6755 GCA_002309345.1 Pseudobutyrivibrio sp. UBA1225 | reverse complement strand
AATGTAATTCATAGCAGTGGCAACAAGGAACAATCATCTGCATATATGCCAGGAAAGATAGTACATACTGAATTTAGAGGCAATAGTATGGAACTTACTATTGAATATGAAGGTATTGAATTAAAGGCGGCTCATCAGATTGATGATTTCCAAGCAAAGAAGGGTGATGACATTCTTTTTAAGGTTACGAGATTATATGCCTTTGATGATGATAACGCATATACGTTAATCAATGAGATTCTTAAAGATAATCCAGAAATGTACTATATTTAGAGGTGACTGCTATGGAAATAAAAAAGATAATTAATAGAGTGTTAAAAAGTGGATTAATCACTTGGATATTATTACTTGTAATTTGGTCAATTGGTTCATTGTTTTATACACCGGATTTTTTACCAAATCCTATCATTACACTTGATGGAGCGAAGACCCTTGTTACAAGTGGTACATTGTGGACTGATATTTTTGTAAGTATGAGCCGCGTGTTAAAAGGTTGGACAGCAGGACTTTTATTTGCAATCCCAGTGGGACTTTACGTAGGAAATTTTAAATGGGCAAGCTATGTGTTTGAGCCTTTTTTAAATTTCTTTAGATTTGTACCAGCTATCGGTTTTATTACGTTATTCCTGTTGTGGTTTGGCGTAGAGGAGAAATCTAAGGTGGCCCTTATTTTTTACGCTGTGATTTTCCCGGTTATGGTAAATACAATTGCAGGAGTTAGAAGTGTTGATCGTTCATTGATTGAAGCTGCTGAATCCATGGGGGCGAGCAAGAGAAGAACATTTTTTACTGTTGTTTTTCCATCTGCTATTCCAAATATTTTTACAGGGGTTAGACTTGGATTGAGTAGTGCTATTATTTGTATTGTTGCAGCGGAAATGCTGGCGGCATCTGAAGGTTTGGGATATTTGATTTATACATCCCGACTATACTATAGAACGGATTGGATTTTTGCAGGAATTTTTACTCTTGGCTTAATTGGCCTATTGGCAGATAAGCTTCTTAGATTTTTGGGGAAAAAATTTCTATACAGATTTGGAGTGAGATAGCAAAGCATTTATAGACAACCCAATAAATATGTGGCAATATTTTAAAAATCCTATTGACCATGTAGGTAATTATAATTATAGTAAAAACAAACTTTATCTGATGATGAAGTTTGTTTTTATGTATAGAGGAAAATGTTATGTTTGTAGTTTCGTTGAATCATAAGAAGGCTATGGCTGAGTTTAGGGAGAAGCTTTCTTTTGATGATGACAAGAGAATATTACTTTTAGAGAGACTAAAGGAAATAGGCTTTGAGCAGATTGTATATCTGAACACATGCAACAGATGTGAGATATATGGTGTTGGTAAGGCATCGAAGGTTATATCTGTTTGGGCTGATATGGCTGGGGTGGATATAGATGAGCTTAAGGAACAGCTTTTATTCTTTGATGGAAATGGAGCGGTTTCTCATCTATTTCATGTTACAGCTGGTTTTGATTCTATGGTTCTTGGAGAGGATGAGATACTAGGTCAGATTAAAACTGCCTATTCTTTTTCTAAGGATAACGGATATACGAATTATGAATTAAACACTATCTTCCAGGCGGCCATTAGTTGCGCCAAGAAAATAAAGACAAGGACAAAGCTTTCTAAGACCTCGGTTTCTATAGCATCACTTGCGGCCACTAAAATTCATAACTATAAGCGCGGCAAGAAAAAGGTCATGGTTATGGGAGCCACCGGTGATACTGGAAACAAGGTTCTTTTGAATTTATTATCCTACGGGGACTGTGAGATATATGCCACTAAGCATATTCATCACATTAGCAATCCTAATGCCAAGTCCATTCCTTATTCAGAGAGATATGATTATGTTAAGGATATGGATGTGATTGTATCAGCTACTAGAGGTCCTCACTATACCATCACCTATGGAGCATTAAAGAAACTTGGGTTAGATGAAAAAAAGATACTTTTTGTAGACTTAGCAGTTCCAAGAGATATAGATGAGGATGTTGTAAATATCAAGGGAAGCCAGCTGATTTCTATTGATGATTTTACAGCTATAGCAAAAGAGAATAATAGCCTTAAATCAAAGGAAAAAGAAAGCGGAGAAGCAATTATAGAAGATGAAATGGATAATTTATTAAAAGATTTGACATTTCATAATAACAGAGAGGCTTTTGAAGTAATGAAGAAATCGCGAAAGGAAGACTTTGAACACTTTGTTTACAAGTATAGAGACGTGGCTTCTTCTGATGAATTTGAGAGTTTTATAAATGTTTTAAATAAGATGCAGGAAGTGGAAAATGAGACGATTTAGAAGACTAAGACAGACAAAAGAGATGAGAAGCTTCGTTAGGGAGCA
>DBWZ01000075.1:3573-4229 GCA_002309345.1 Pseudobutyrivibrio sp. UBA1225 | reverse complement strand
GGAGCTTACGATGACAATGGCATCACACAAAGATGCATAAGACACATAAAAGAAAAATATCCTACTTTAATCGTAATTGCGGATGTTTGTCTATGTGAATATACTTCTCATGGTCACTGTGGACTAGTATGTGAGGGGCATATATTAAATGACGAGACCTTGCCACTGCTTGCAAATATGGCTGTTTCAATGGCTAAGGCTGGAGCTGATATTGTGGCTCCTTCTGATATGATGGATGGAAGAGTTGCGGCTATTAGAGCTGCTCTTGATGAGGCTTCATTTATCAATACACCAATACTTAGCTACAGTGCTAAATTTGCATCAGGTTATTATGGACCATTTAGAGATGCTGCCGGTTCGGCTCCTCATTTTGGAGACAGAAAGTCATACCAGATGGATTCAGCAAACGGTCGTGAGGCTATGCGCGAGATAGAGGATGATTTGGAAGAGGGAGCAGATATGATTATCGTAAAGCCTGCTCTTGCATATCTTGATATTATGAAAGAGGCAAGAGAGTGTTTCGATGTTCCTTTTATCACTTACAATGTAAGTGGCGAGTACTCTATGGTTAAGGCAGCTGCTGCCAATGGCTGGATTGATGAAAAGAGAATTGTCCTTGAGAATATGATAGCAATGAAGAGAGCTGGTGCCGATAG
>DBWZ01000075.1:0-3528 GCA_002309345.1 Pseudobutyrivibrio sp. UBA1225 | reverse complement strand
TTAAGTATGGGTAACAAATCTGAGACTTTATTTGATGATGCAAAAACGGTGATACCAGGCGGGGTTAATTCTCCTGTTAGAGCATTTAGGGCTGTTGATAGAAATCCCTTATTTATAAATCATGCAAAGGGTAGCCATATCTTTGATGAAGATGGCGGTGAATATATAGACTATGTATGTTCTTGGGGGCCTATGATACTGGGACATGCCTATCAGCCAGTGATTGATGCGGTAAAGGCAGCTTGTGAGAATGGTCTTTCTTACGGAGCTCCTACAGAAAAGGAGACAGTTCTTGCGAAGCTTATTCTTGAGGCAGTGCCATTTATGGACAAGGTTAGACTTGTTAATTCTGGTACTGAGGCTGTTATGAGTGCTATAAGAGTTGCTCGAGGCTACACCAAAAGAGATAAGATAATCAAATTTAGAGGTAATTACCATGGCCACAGCGATGGGCTTCTTGTTACCGCAGGCTCTGGACTATTGACCGAATCCAATCCAGATTCGGCAGGTGTTCCAAAGGGCTATACAGCCACCACACTTCTTGCTGATTATAATGACAAGGCGTCGGTAGAGGCTTTGTTCAATGCTAATAAAGGACAGATAGCTGCTGTAATAGTAGAGCCTGTCAGTGCTAATATGGGTGTTGTTCCACCAAAGGAGGGATTCTTAGAATTTCTCCGTGAAATTACAAGGGACAATGGCAGCTTACTTATATTTGATGAGGTAATCACCGGATTTAGATTGGCATATGGTGGAGCCAGTGAGTACTATGGAATAAAGCCAGATATGATTACCTTTGGAAAAATAGTTGGCGGCGGAATGCCACTTGCAGTCTATGTTTCCACATCAGAGATTATGGATGTGGTGGCACCTGTCGGTAGTGTTTATCAGGCTGGTACACTTTCAGGTAATCCAATAGCTGTTACTGCTGGAATAGAGCAGCTTAAGGCGCTTAAAAATGATAAGAATATATATATTCGTATAGACGAATTTGCTTCTAAGCTAGAAGCTACCTATAGAGACTTAGGGGTAACAGTCAATAGAGTAGGTTCGTTGCTTTCTCCATTTTTCACCGATGGAGTTGTTGTTTCTTACAGTGATGTGCTTAAATGTGATACTAAAAATTTTGCTACATACTTTAGGAAAATGCTTGAAAATGGCGTTTATGTAGCACCTAGCCAATTTGAAGCCATGTTTGTATCAGATGCCCATTCTCAGGACGATTTAGACAAGACCATACAAGCAATTAAAAATAGTATTTAAAGCATTAGTGCTAGTTATAGAATTCACCTATAACTAGCACTAATTTTTTCCTTGAACCTAGGGGATTGTGCAGCAATATTAGTTCTGTTAATATACCTACTAACCTAATAGGTATGTATGTTTTATATTTAGCGGAGGTAATGGAAATGAAGAAAGTAATTACACTAGGGTTAGTCTTAACACTTGCGGCATCGGTGGTTACTGGTTGTGGTAAAACATCTTCTGCAAAGGAAAATGAGGGAAGTTCTTCAAATGGAGTTATTGAATTAACAAATGTTTCCTACGATCCAACAAGAGAGCTTTATGCATCATACAATGAGTTATTTGCAAAGCACTATGAAGAAGAGTTTGGACAGAAAGTTGAAATCACACAGTCACACGGTGGTTCAGGTAAGCAGGCACTTGAGGTAGCAAATGGACTTGAGGCAGACGTTGTTACACTTGCACTTGAGGGAGATGTTCAGGTAGTGGCTGATGCAGGACTTATTGATGATGGATTCACATCAGAGTTTGATGTAGATAGCTCACCTTACACATCAACAATCGTATTCTTAGTTCGTTCTGGAAATCCAAAGGAGATTTATGACTGGGATGACTTGATTAGAAGTGATGTAGGAGTTATTACTCCAAATCCAAAGACATCAGGTGGTGCTATGTGGAACTATCTTGCAGCTTGGTATTATTTTGAGCAGCAGGGTCAGAGCGAAGAGGAAATCCTTGATTCTATCAAGCAGCTTTATGCAAATGTAGTAGTACTTGATTCAGGAGCAAGAGGTGCAACAACATCATTTGTTGAGAATAAGCAGGGTGATGTACTTATTGCATGGGAGAATGAGGCATTCCTTTCACTTCAGGAGTATCCAGGAGAGTATGAAATCGTAGTTCCTTCAGTATCTATTCTTTGCCAGCCAACTGTAGCAGTAGTTGATGAAGTTGCTAAGAAGCATGGAACTGAGGATGTCGCAAAAGAGTACTTAAGCTACTTGTATTCTGATGAGGCTCAGGAGATTGAGGCGCAGAATTACTACAGACCTAGCACAAAATCAATCTATGACAAGTATGTATCTTCAGATGCATCAAATACTATTACAGAAGTCCCAGCAGATGGAAAGTGGATTAATGACAATATCTCACTTACAGACATCAACCACTTTGGCGGCTGGGCTAAGGCTAGAGCAGATCACTTTGCTGATGGAGCTAATTTCGACAGCATTTATGAACAGTAAACAGTAAAACTTTTTTGGAATGGGAAATCCCCATTCCAAAATTTTGTAGAGAGGACTAGAAGAATGAAAAAGAGAAAAAGTGTAATACCGGGTTTTGGAATTTCATTAGGAATAACGATAACAATACTTAGCATTGTAGTGTTGATTCCACTTTGTTCACTTGTAGTCTTTTCTGCAAAGTTGAGCTTTTCGGAATTCGTATATACGGTAACAAGACCTAGGGTGCTATCTGGATATTTTGTAAGTATTTCCACTGCTTTTATAGCATCGCTAATAAATGTTGTGATGGGACTTATACTGGCATTTGTTTTAGTGCGATATGACTTCAAGGGCAAGAAATTTATTGATGGAATAATTGAACTTCCATTTGCTTTGCCAACAGCGGTAGCAGGTATTTCTCTGACACACCTTACAACTACTAATGGTTGGGTGGGAAGCATCTTTTACAAGCTGTTTGGAATTCAGATTGCCTACACAAGAATAGGTATCACAATAGCACTTATATTTATAGGAATACCTTTTGTAGTGCGAAGCGTGCAGCCGGTTTTAGAAAAAATTGACATTCAATATGATGAGGCAGCCTTTATTCTTGGTGCCAATTCGAGAACTACATTTTTTAAGGTTATTTTCCCTGAAATATTACCAGCAATTATCTCAGGATTCACACTTGCATTTGCAAGGAGTATTGGGGAGTACGGAAGTGTTGTATTCATTGCAGGAAATACTCCTTATGAAACTGAGATTGCACCACTTCTCATTATGTCAGAGCTGCAGGAATATGACTATTCAGCAGCTACATCAATAGCTCTTGTAATGCTTGCTATAGCGGTGGTTATTCTATCGCTAAATGCCATAGTTCAAAGCGTTGTTTCAAGAAGAGTTAATGGACTTGCATAGGAGGAGAAGAAATGGAGCTTAGAAAAGAAAACAAAATACTAAAAACAATTTTAATCATTATAAGCTTTCTGTTTTTAGGGATATTTTTGATTTTGCCTCTTATCTATATTCTGGTTACAGCATTTAGATATGGAATCTCTGA
>DBWZ01000077.1 GCA_002309345.1 Pseudobutyrivibrio sp. UBA1225 | reverse complement strand
GGAATTACTTCCATTAGCCCCTCAATGGAATTATCGCCCTTTTCACTGATTATCTCTCTTTTGATATCTTACTATATTTGAAAGCTTTAGTCAATGTAATATTTATATGTGCTTTGTGGTATTTTACCCTATTTTTACAGTGAATTGAGTAGGCTTTTGAGCATACACGTGTGTGTGCTTTTATTATGGTAGATACCCATGGCGGCCTGGAGATCTTCAAAATTTATGTCATGTACAGTATCCCGGATGATAGGGTAGGGGTAATCCTAACCTCGACAGGCTCCAGGTCGAGATATTGTGGACAGAGCACAGCTTTACAAGATGGGGTAGAATTTACTAAATAAATTTTTCTTTATAGCAAAAGGAATTAATAAAAAAATGATATGGAAGACAAAAAAAGCCTTGAACTTCGTTTATTAATATATATATTATTTTAAGTGTAGAGAAGTAGAGAAATTTAAGAGAAAAAACATTTTTAATCAGATTCTTTCTGATTAGGAATAGTTGTTTTGAGGAGCATCGCAGGAATGAGGCAGAGGCTGATAAATAACCTCTGCTAATGGCCTAATTATGGCTTTTTAGAGCAAACTTTATTCCTAGGAGGGAATATGATTAATATAACTGAAATCAAGCAGCAAGTGCTGGATTTTGTAAAAGCCTTTGTAAAAAAGGTACATGGGCAGGACCAAGCTCAAAAGATAACAAGACAGAGCTTTATCGACAAGATAAAACAGGCTGGTTTTGATATTAACCCAAGCAGCTTCCGAACCTTCTTTGCAAAATTAGAGAAAATCGCAGATGCCGATAACATAGAATCGGCGGTATTCAACAACTCAAAATACATAAAAGCGCTGGTCATGCAACAGATCATCATTGCAATATGTCCGGCGTTGCAATATGTATTGTCAGGGAACCCTATCGAACTCGATCCTAAGAAAGTTTTCGGGCTTGAGGAGAAGTCCGTCTCTGCAACGAACGAAGAATCTGACGAGGTCGATGAAAGCCGTGGGAAGAAGCGGTTAATTGAAGACGCAGAAATAGGGCCTTTGTTCCAATTCTATTTTAATTTACTCAGGGTGGCGAATTGCTTTAAGGATATAGCCATTTTCAAGAATGCAGTTGAAACTAGAACTGTAGAAAATGGTGCGGCAATACGCTTACATAACACTTGTTACACCGCTATCACAGGTATGCTGAGAGAGATAGAAAATGGTAAACATATACAAGATAAGACCATAATCAATGCCTGTTTCCAAAACGCAAAGACTTTGCTGGAGAAAAACAACTCTTATATATTCCGGCTGAATAACCTTAAGCTTGAGGACCGTCTAAATGAAGGGGATGTAGAACTTTCAGAAAATTTTGGTAATAGAGAAGTGCGGAGAGAGATGGATGAGCTGTATTTTCCTGCATTATGGACAATCTATGCTGTAGAGCTCTATATCACGCTTGGTATCATGTTCGCGATAATTAGCCTCTATGGAATTCTGACCAGATACAAAATAAAATTGAAGAAGGGCTGGGCTATTCTTCAGTTCAAGCTGAAATACGAAGCTGTTGATAAGAAAAAGATCAAGCAGGCTATCAGAAATATGCGGAAATGGATAAACCTTTTCCTGCAAAAAGATACATTTGAAAATATGAAAAATTTCGCTAAGAACTACGAAGGGCATCTCCGGGATAAAGAACCCGTACTCAAAATATATCATGCAGACCTGGCCTATTCATTGAATTTCCTTATTGTATGGTTCAGAATGGCCTTGTACGGAGACAATACCCGGCAAGTCTCGCCGGATAAATTTTTACAGGAAATAACAATTGCAGAAGATTTCCTTAACAACCTGCAAGTCGTTGACAATGTATTTTCTAACACAAATTCTGAGTTGATGATGGTATACCAAAATGTACAGATTGAACAGCCACAGCAGGTTGTCCCTGAGTGCTCGATAAAGATTGATTTCCCTGACTATGACCTGGGGATTGACCTGGTGAGTGGGTATTCTTATTGGTACCTCATCAATAATTATCGTATTGCAAATAATCCAAACATTAAATACCTGCCACAACAGGTGTACAGTGGGTCTGCTCCTAAGCAGAGCAATGGGGATGTTGCACAGGAATCGGGGGTTCCAGCTCAATCCCAGGTGCTTGTTATTCCTGATACAGAGCCAGTAAGTGCAGAGGTGCTTGAGCCAAGCATAGCCGAAGAGATACTTCCAGATAAGCAAATGTCTGCTGACCCACCAACGGTAGAAGAGACAGGCTCGCAAGAAATAACAGATCTGCCTAACACAGAGGAGGCAATAAGCAGTACAGAGCCCCAGGAACAGTATGAAGTTGTTGACCCAGTTCAATCGTACAATGAAGAAGAGGATGTTCCTGCTCCAGTCTACACGCAGCCGGACATGTCATCACAGAGTGCTGAGGAGACAACTGATACTAGGGAGAATCCGGTCCAGGAAGAACCCCAGCCTCAAGTAGCTCCAAACCCTTTTATGCAACCAGTTTACCTTGATATGATGGGGTTTAATTATATGCCAAACCAGAACCCAGCATATGACGAATATATGAGAGCAATGAGTAATTATGGTAGTGTGGATGGATATATTCCAGATGAACCAAGCCAAGATATCCCTGCTGGAGGTGGATATATCCCAAGATGAACTACGAGCCCCGGAATACCGGGGCTTGTCTTTTTTTATAAAAATCCTTGACATCAATTACCACAATCACTAAGTTATTAATATGAATAGGGAGGAGGAGAACTAAGCTCTTATTATAAATTTCGCTTATCTGCGGGTAAGCTTGACGGCTGAACAGGAGCAACCCTGGTTTTTGCAGTTAGAATTTTTGCCGGTCGTGACCACATTTCAAACGTAGTATAGTGTTTGCTGCTATACCTCGTCATAAGTCAAAAGGGTTTGCCAGAGATATTGGCATATATCAACCCTAAATATCGTATTAGAAATTAGAAAAAGGGCAACCGATTTCGGTCCCTAAAAGAAAAGTGAATTATTTACTCTGCTTCGTGCAGGGTGCGGACAGGTGCAACATGAGTATCGGACAAGGGCGACGTCCGAAAAAATGTTGTTCCTCTGTCGCGTGTAAATTGTAGAATGACACTGTTCCGTTCAAGACGGAACAAGCCCAGCGTACTCAACGCCACTCGGCTGGAAGGGCCGAAGACGGT
>DBWZ01000086.1:73852-94262 GCA_002309345.1 Pseudobutyrivibrio sp. UBA1225 | reverse complement strand
TGACCCCAAAAAGTTAGACTTTTTAAGCGTAGCAGTGTTTTGGCTGCTACGCTGTTTTTATGCAGCCAAGAGGTTGAGTCTATACTGAACAGGACTCATCCATCCTAGTTTCTCTTTAATTCTTTGCTCGTTGTAATACTTTATATATCGTTCTATTTCGGATTTCAATTCTTCGTAACTATAATAAACTACACCGTAATAGATTTCTTGTTTAAGCAGACCAAAGAAGTTTTCCATTACTGAATTGTCGAGGCAGTTACCTTTTCTAGACATGCTTTGAAAGATGCGTTCTTGTTTCAACCTATGTGAATATGCCTTCATCTGATAAGCCCATCCCTGATCTGAATGGAAGGTTCTACGATAAGGACAGTCTGATGTAATTTCTATTGCTTGTTCAAGTGCATCCATTACATTCTTTGCGGATGGATGCTTATCTATTCCAAAGCTTAGTATTTCTCCATTGCACATATCCATAAAAGGATCCAAATAAAGTTTATGTATGGTCATGTGTCCTTTTGCATCTACTTCGTAGTACTTTAGCTCCGTTGTATCAGTTGTTATCTTCTGGTGTGGTATATGTGTATTAAACCTTCTCTTAATCCTGTTAGGAGCAACAGTTCCGACTTTCCCTTTATAAGAACTATATTTTCTGCTCTTACGAGTAAAGGATGTCACCTGGAGTCCTAGCTTCTGCATAATTCGCTGAACTTTTTTCTTGTTGACTTTATATCCTTGGTTACGTAATTCACCTACCACTCTACGATAGCCATAGTCCTTGTTGTTCTCACGTATAGCAAGAATCGTTTCTTCTAGTACTTTATCCGGGTTTTCTCGATTTAATCTTTTTTGCCAGTACATAAAAGTTGCTTTAGGCATACCCGTATATGAGAGAAGGTCTTTTAGTTTGAACTGTCTTCGGAGACTGTTGATGATTCGCGCCGTTCTCTCATTTTTGCTTCGTCCTCTAAACGCAGCCTCCTCAGTTCTTTTAAAAAGGCATTCTCTATCCTTAACTTAAGGAGTTCATCCTCAAGTTCTTTTACATGTTCAGCAGTAGTATCAATACTGTGATCTTCATACTCATCTGAATTAGATTTTTTTGTTATTTTATCCAATGATTTTTTGTGACCTTTCTTATGTGGTCTCAATGCATCAGGCCCAGCAATTCGGAATCGATTGACCCATGCAGCAATAACGGAAGGATTATTTATTCCTTCTTGAATTGCCAATTCCTGATACGAGAGCTCACTTGATAAATACAACTCTACAACATTTAATTTCTTTTTAAAAGAATACACTTCTTTTTTCCTTGAACGTAATAGACCACTATCTCCAAAAGCTTTATAATTTGAAACCCACTGACGAATTAATTTTTTATCAGATACATTGTATTTGCTTTCAAGATATCTATATCCTCCTTCGCCGTTAAGATAATCACTAACAACTTGTTTTTGAATTCAAAACTATATTTTTGTCTTCCCATAAAAACCGACCTCCAAAAGTTAGATGTTTAGGTCTAACTTTTGGGGGTCGGTTCACAGTAAAGAGGGTACATATCAGAAATGGCGCACTTTTTTAATACCTAATTAAACAAGACGAAGGTGAAAGGTAAGGGGAAGTAATGAGAAGAAAGAGATACGAAAATAAAAATAGTATCAGAATTAGAATAAGTTACTAAAAAATATTCGCATTGAGTTCAAGCATTTAACAAATTTTTGGAGCATAATATTACTTATAATTTCATCCATAATAAACGAGAAAAAGGTATTTTATATGAGTGATAAAAGAATTGAAGAATTAGGATTGTCTATAAGAACAGTAAATACTTTAAAAAGAAATGGAATATTTTTTTTAAGTCAAATGATGAATTTATCTATAAATGAAATAAATGGATTTAGAAATATGGGTGAAAAAAGTATCGCAGAAGTAATGGCAGTAAAAGAGACCCAAACGTGTCAAGTAATAGAAAAAGAAAGTGGAGAAAGTTTAGTGATTCATTATGCATTTCCAGAATATATTGGGGAAGCAATAGATACAGTTTTATATCGAAAAGATTATTACAGTGATTACTGTGGTGATATAAATATTATTGATTTGGATTTTAGTAGAAAAACTAAAAAGGCTTTATTAAACGAAGGTTTTTTTACAATTAATAAGGTTGCAAAAACTGCTTATAGAACTTTGTTATCATTTCAACTTTTAGGGAGAAGAGAAATATCAGAGATATTGGATTATTTAAAAATTAATGCTCAGATTTTAATGATAAAAGATAATAAATGTGAAGAAAAATTTACATGGTTTCAGGAGAATTATGATTATCAATTAACAGAGTTAAATATGTCAGTAACTGGAGTAATAAAGAAAAACATAAATGATGCTTTGAATGAAAGTATTAAAAAACAAAATGATGTTTTTGTTCAAGAAATATTAAAAAAGGATAATATTATAATTGCGGTTCAATCTTATTTAGAAAAGGTATTTTCTAATAAAGATTATGTTGATATAAATGTTATAAAAGAAGATTTACCAGAGATTTTTTTTAAATTGGGAATAGTAGATGAAGCAAGCTCAATTTTACTTAATAATAATTCAATTGAGAATTTTAGAAATGGGTATAGAAAAAAACTACCTACAATAATTGATTGGTTAGATTCAATGGATAATAAAGCAAGAAGAATAATGATTGAACGATTAAGAGGAGGAACTTTAGAAACCTGCGGTAAAATCGCTGGAGTAACGAAAGAGAGAGTGCGACAAATCATAAATAAAGTTTTAAGGACAAGGCCCGAACTTAGAGAAGATGATTATAAATATTGGTTTGAAAACTATTATTTTTTAAAAAATGATTTTATTTCAATTTTTAATGAGTCGGAATGGACATATTATTATTTAAAGATGACTTATAAGGGCGGGATAAAGAATATTGAAGAAATAACGTGGGACAAAAATATCACAACCGAAATACATGTAGCTTTAATGAATCGCTTAAATCAAGATAGAGTGGTTATTGACGGAGAATATGTTCCTTTAAAAAGAGAAATACTGTGTAAGAAACTTGCTGAAGAATATTGTTCAGATCAGGAGATGACATTTGAAGAATTTTATAATTTTTATATTGAATTTTTGAAGGAAAATGGAATAGATAAAAATGAAAAATTATTATTTCCATCAATGAGGGCATTTGAAGCAAGAATGAGTGATGCCAAATATGTACTTCTAAAATATGGAAGAAGATTTAGATTCTATCCGATTGATGAATTTGATATAGAAAATTTAGTGGAAAAACTTCAGTTTGATAGATTCGACAATGTTGAAATCTCTACAAGAAAGTTATTTTATGAAAATAGAGACTTGATGCAGGAATATAATGTATTGGATGAGTATGAACTTCATAATTTACTAAAAAAAACGAGTGATGTTTGGCAAAATAATAAGTTTACTCAAATTAGATTAGGCCGAATGCCGCTGTTAACTGTGGGAATAGCGGATAGGTTAAAGCAAGCATTAAATCTTTTAAACCAAATAGCTCCTGTCACAATGGAAGAATATGCAGAATTTTATGAAAGTGAATATGGAATGCTTTCTCAAACCGTAATTGCAAATATAGCGCCATTAATTTCGGAGTATTATCATAATGGTGTATTTGAGATAGATCAACCGCTACTATTAGAAGATGAAATTATAATTTTAAAAAGAGAGTTACAAGGAGATTTTTATTTTACAGAAGATTTAAAGAAGATATTTATTGAAAAATTTGGTGAGGAAAATCTTAAAAAGTTTAATGCGAGAACGATTAAACAATTAGGATTTAAAGTGTATGCAAATTTTGTAATTGAAAAACGGTTCGCAAATGCGAATGAGTTTTTTACAAAAATATTGCTTGCTAAAGATAATGTGGATTTTAGGGAATTGGAAAATGGAAAATTGATATATGTTCAAGCAGCGGTAAAAGCACTTGATGATTTGAGAAAAGATTATACCTTATTAGAATATGAGGACATGAAGTTTATTAAGTATGAACGGTTACATACAGTTCATCCAAAAATAACCAAGGAACAACTTAAGGAATATGCCGAAATGGCAATTAATTATGATGCAGATAGATATTTTACTATCCAGAGTTTGCAAAAAAAAGGGTTCAATAATCAGTTACATGAAATTGGGTTAGAAGAATGGTTCTTTGCATGCTTGATTAGAAATCACGAAACAGTAAGATTCATAAAAACAGGAGGAAATATAGTTTTCAGAAGAGGAAAAAGGGCTATTACTACGGTTGATTTTATAAGATTTATTTTAAAACAAAAGTTAAAAATGAATATATACGATTTTATATTATATATATATGAAGAATATGGTGTTAATCTAGAAAAAGAAAAAATCGTATATACAATAAAAGAAACTGATTTGTATTATGACGATATAATGGAGAAAATATATTTGAATAAAGATTATTACTATGAAGAAGTTTAAAGTAAGGAGGAGTATATGAATTTATTGATAGAAGGTATTGAAAGCAAAACAGTTTTACCTACAGATCAGAAAGTAAAATTAATGGTCGATGGAGTTACAGAAACGTATCCGGTATATAAAGTTAGATTAAACAATTTATATTATAATGATCAAAATGATCGAATTGCAACATGGATAAGTCAGTATAAAGCTGAACATGGTGAAGATGCGTTAGATAAGGCTGATCGAGAGAAATATAATGATGTAATACAGTCGTTTATTGTTAAAAGCAATGAAGAAAAGATAAAGCAAACACAGGAAAATATACGACTTCTTGGTCAACAGAAAAATGGAGTAGTGTTGCCGGACGGAAGAATTATTGATGGCAATAGAAGATATACTTGTTTGAGAAATTTAGCAAAGGAACAGGAATCATTTAATTATTTTGAGACGGTTATTCTTGATCGAGATTTTGAAAGTAATGCGAAACAAATTAAAATGTTAGAGTTGCAAATCCAGATAGGATCAGAGGAAAGAGTGGATTATGATCCTATAGATAGATTGGTAGGGGTATATAGAGATGTAGAAGAAAATAAATTATTAACTGTCGAAGAATATGCGAAAAGCACAAATCAGAAGGTTACTGTTGTTAGGAAGGAACTAGAAATAGCACAGTTAATAGTAGAATTTTTGGAATCTATAAAGGCACCAAAGCAATATTATTTGGCGAGAGAACTTCAATTAGATGGTCCAATTAGAGAATTATACGCTGCTTTAAATAACATCAACGATGAAGATAAAAGACAAGAGGTAAAATATATAGCATTTGCAAATCTTCTTGTAAAACCAGATGAGGATATGACTAGATTTGTGAGAAATCTTAAAGCTATCTCGAAGTCGGTGTACGTTGATGAATTTATAGAAAAAGAAGCTGAAATAGCCGAAGAAGTACTAGATGGTTTACCAACAGATAAGAAAATTACTTCTGAAGATATAAGGACAGTTCGTAAAGATGATAAGACAAAAGAAGAATTAAAACGCACCATGCAAGTGGTTGATAATAAAGTTAGGGTAAAGGAAACTCGTGACAAACCAAATCAAATGATAAAAGATGCAATAGATAAGTTAAAGGCTATTGACCCAATTATTATTAAAAGACTAAAAGAAGAACAAATTGATGAAATGAGAGCAAATATAGAACACCTTGAAGAGTTGATAGATGGCATCAAAGAGGAATTAAAATAATGTTTAGAGAGCTAAAACTACTACCCTTTTATACGTCAGATGCTAATGATATTGCAAAAGAATTTTATAATCCAGTTCTTAATCATGCGATTAAATACGATAGGACAAGTGCGTATTTTTCAGCTAAAGCATTGGCGTTATATTCAGAAGGATTGGAGTTTTTTAGCCAAAGAAAATGTAAATATAGATTGATTATATCTCATGAAATTACTCAGGAGGATTTTAATGAAATAAAAAAAGGATATGCTATTAGAGATAGCATACAGGCAGATTTAATTAATAGACTTCGCGAAGGACTAAATGATAATGAGGAGAAAAATATTTCCAATTTAGCTTTTTATATCGCTTCTGGAACGGTAGATATAAAAATAGCTTTTAAGCCACACGGCATTTTTCATGATAAGTGTGGATTATTAACGGATGCTAATGGTGATTCAATTTGTTTTAGGGGTTCAAATAATGAAACGGTAGCAGCTGTTGATTCAAACTATGAATCATTTCAATTGGTTTGTAGTTGGCATGATGCTAGCGAGGATAAATTTTATTCAAAAGGCATAGAGCAATCAAAAGAAGAATTTGAAAGGCTATGGAGCAATCAAAAGGAAGGATTAGTTGTTTTGCCTGTTGATGAAGTTGTTTTAAAAGAAATCATTAATCATAACAAGGGAAAAGTAATCGTGGAAGAAACTTTGTTAAAGGAAAATGTTTTAATATTGGATTATGAAAATGAACAATTAGTGTTGCAATTTAATACTAAAGGAATTGATTGGCTCATAGATAAAACTTTTTATAAAGTATCTTTGAAACATAAGATAGATAAAATATCTGGAAATACAATTTTTTTTAAAACAGATTTAGTATATCCAGATTATTTATCTATACATAAAAAACTTGAAAAGAAGATACCCCAATTAGGATATGAATATTACGCAACAAATAGATTGTTGGATTATATAGAACAACGAAATATTTACATTGAGAAAAGAGCTAGCTTAGGAATTGAACTTAAAACAGACCCTAAAAATTTGGAGTATAAATATGCTCTGTTTAAAGAGGTCGTTAATAAAAGTATGGTTCGTAAATTGCGTGAAAAGCAAATGAAAGATGCTTTTTATATGTGTGCAATGATGCGTGCAGGTAATTTTTCTGTTCCTGGATCTGGAAAAACTTCATCTGCATTAGCTGTTTATGCCTTTTTAAGAGAAAAGAATTTAGTTGATAGAATAATTATGATAGGTCCTAAAAATGCGTTTGGTTCATGGATTGATGAGTTTAAAGCGTGTTTTGGCGAAAAACTAAGTCTTAATTTATTTAGTATTCAAGATTCTAAGTATTTAAGAGGTGAGGAAAAGCGTTTTGCACTCAAATACGAAACAGGAAACTGCAACTTATTTTTGTTCAATTATGAAAGTATAAATAATTACATAGATGAGATAAAGCAGATTGTCTCTTCTAGAACATTACTTGTATTTGATGAAGTACACAAAGTTAAAGCAGTAAGAGGAAAACAGGCAGGAGCGGCACTTGAAATATCTAAATATGCAAATTATACAATTGCAATGACAGGGACTCCTATACCGAATAGTTATATAGATTTATACAATTTATTACATATTTTATATAATGATGAGTATAAGGAATTCTTTGATTTGGAGATAAATTTTTTGCGAAATCCATCTCCAACAGAAATAGAGTATATAAATAAGAAAATACAACCCTTCTTTTGTAGGACAACTAAAAAGCAACTAGAGGTACCGGAACCAAATAGTGATATTATAGAAACTGTATCGGTAACAAAGGAAGAGCAGGAATTATTTGATATTGTTAGAAAAAAATATAGGAACAATAAGTTAGCCCTATTTATTCGATTACTTCAGTTAGAGAGTAATCCAAAGTTATTACTGCAGAGTATTGATATTTCAGATTTTGCAAGTGTATTAGATTTAGAGGGTGATATAGACGAAATAGATTTTGTTGATTATGCTATCGATGTTAAAAACTTAATTTCACAAATGAAGCAATCTTCGAAAAAAGAAGCTTGTATAGAATTAGTAAAAGAATTATGTAATCAAAGAAAAAAAGTTATAGTATGGTGTATATTTGTAGATTCTATAACGAGTATAGCAGATCAACTTAACACCATGGGAATAAATACAGAAGTTATAAAAGGAGAAGTACCGTTAGAGGAACGAATAAATATTATAAATAGATTTAAGACAAATCAAGTTGATGTATTAATTACTAATCCACATACTTTAGCGGAGTCGGTATCTTTACACACAGTATGTCATGATGCAATATATTTTGAATATAGTTATAATTTAGTACATTTATTACAATCGAAAGATAGAATACATAGACTGGGTTTACCTATAAATCAATATACACAGTATTATTTTCTGCAAGATGAGTATATGGTACTAGATGATGAATATTCATTGGATAAAGAGATATATGACAGATTAAAATTAAAAGAGCAAAGAATGCTTGATGCTATTGATAATCAACAATTAGATCCAGTTTATACACCGGAGGAGGATTTGGATTTAATATTTTCAAAGTTATTTTAACTTAAGAAAGGGTAAGTATATTTAATGAATCATACAAGTATTGAAAACTGGGGTTACGACAAAACAAATCCTTTATCAATAGAAAAATATGCAAAAGCCCTTCTGGGAAAGTCTTTCCAGGAAGTTATAGATGCGGACAATGATAATCCGAAAAGCGAAAGAGGAAGTGAAGATAAGAAGAATAAGGGGAACCTCGGCCTGATTTTGGAGGAGAGGTTCTTTCATTATGCTTGTAACAATGATTCTAACCCGGATTTTAACGAGGCAGGAGTGGAACTTAAGGTTACACCTTGCAGGAAAACGGCAAAAGGTCAGTTGGTTGCCAAAGAACGTCTGATTCTAACAATGATAGATTATTTCAATGTCGTAAATGAGAGCTTTGAAAAAAGTCATTTATGGCACAAGTGTGGAAAGATTCTATTAGTTTATTATCTTTATGAAAAAGAAATTCCAAAACGTTTAGATTATAAAATCAATTTCGTAAAATTATTTACTCCACCTGAGCAGGATTTAAAGATTATAAAACACGATTATGATTTTATAATTGAAAAAATAAAAGCAGGATTAGCTCACGAATTGTCTGAAGGAGATACTCTTTATTTAGGGGCAGCAACGAAGGCAGCAACTTCCGAAGACAGGAGAAAACAGCCATTTAGTAGTGAATTAGCAAAACCAAGAGCTTTTTCTTATAAAAACTCTTATATGACATACGTGTTAAACAATTACATAATTTCCGGTAAAGAAAAGGCAGAAACAATTATTAAAAACGGAAGTGTTGATTCGTTTGAGGAATATGTGGAATCAAAGATAGATACTTTTGCAGGATATACAGTAGAAGATTTATGTGAGAAGTTTAGCATTGTTGTAGACAAGAAACCTAAGAATCTCGAAGCTTTATTAGCTTATAGAATATTAGGAATAAAGGGGAACAAAGCAGAGGAATTTGAAAAGGCGAATATTGTTGTCAAAACAATACGAATTGGCAAAAACAACAAGATAAAAGAAAGTATGTCATTCCCAAATTTCAAATTCAAAGAATTGATAGAAGAGACCTGGGAAGAGTCAACATTTGCAACGTATCTTGAGCAAACAAGATTCTTGTTTGTAGTTTATAAATTTGATAAGAACGATAATCTTGTACTTAAGGGATGTCAGTTTTGGAATATTCCTTATCACGATTTACAGGAGGATGTAAGGGCAGTTTGGGAAAGGACTGTAAAGGTTCTTAAAGAAGGATTGAAGGTAACAGTTGATGAAAATGGAAATAGAAGAAATAATTTTCCAAATGCATCAGAAAACAGGGTAAGTCATGTGCGACCTCATGGCAGGAACGCAGATGATACCTATCCTTTGCCTGGAGGAGGAGAATATACAAAGCAATGTTTCTGGCTTAATAATTCATACATTTGCTCACAGCTTAATAAAAAATTTTTTGAAGAATAAAAAATGATCTAGACAAGTGAGTTAAAATGATGTAATATAAAAGCAGGAATACGAACGATCGTTCACACGTGTGTTCGATCAAATAAGAACAAGGGAGACTTCAGTGAAAAAAACAGTATGTGAACTCTTTGCAGGAGTAGGCGGTTTTAGATGTGGCCTAAACGATATCAATACAATCGAAGATTTAAACAAACCTGAAAAATGGGAAACAGTATGGTTCAGTCAGTGGGAGCCGGCAGACAAGAAAACCCAGTGGGCACATTGCTGTTATGTAAATAGGTTTGGTGATTGCACAGATTTAAAGGGGAACTACACCACTAACGAAGATATTAATGCAGTCGATAAATCAACAGTTCCAGGGCATAGTCTTTTGGTTGGCGGATTTCCGTGTCAGGATTATTCTGTTGCATCATCACTTGCTACATCAAAAGGTCTTGAAGGAAAAAAAGGTGTTCTTTGGTGGGATATAAGAGATATGCTCGAAGCCAAAAAGGCACCATTTGTTTTACTTGAGAATGTAGACAGATTATTAAAAAGTCCGGCCAAGCAGCGAGGTAGAGATTTTGGAATCATATTGGCCTGCTTTAGAGATTTGGGATATACAGTGGAATGGCGAGTTATAAATGCAGCAGAATACGGCTATCAGCAGAGGCGTAGAAGAACATTTATATTTGCTTACAAAAACAACACTGAATACGATTCACAAGTTAAACATGCAGTAAAATATAATGGCATGTTTGGGGAAGAGATTAAGCGTCATAGCATGGTGCATTTGATAGAGGAAGAAGGCTTTTTCGCAAAGACATTTCCGGTAGATGTTACTGACGGAAAGAAAATCAAATCTGAGACTCTTCCAATGGGAATAGGAGAACTGTCTGATTCATTCACCTTTAACTTTGAAAATTCAGGTGTAATGAAGGATGGAGTGGTTTACACACTAAAGACGTATCCTAAATATTATGGCAAGCAGATAACCTTGGGCGATATTCTTGAGACAGGAGAAATAGACAAATCCTTCTTTATACCAAAGGCAAAGCTATATTACACAAGTGAAAATATACATCATAGTGATGAAACAAGAATGCAGCTTGAGCCAGAACAACGAAAAACCTGGCAGTATATTAAGGGTGCCAAAAAGATAAATCGAAAATCTGCAAATGGGCATGAATATGTTTTCTCTGAAGGCGCAGTGCCTATGATTGATGAATACGACAAACCAGCCAGAACGATGTTAACATCCGAGGGCGGATTTAGCAGAACAACGCACATTGTCAGAGATAAGCAAACAGGTAATATCAGATTGCTAACTCCAATCGAAATGGAAAGAATTCAGGGTTTTCCATCAAATTGGACTGAAGAATGTCTTGTAGATGGCGAGAAAGTAGAAATGCCATTAACAAAACGTCGATTCATGATGGGTAATGCCCTTGTGGTAGATTTGATAAAACAGATGGAACCTATGCTAGATGAGATTATCTCGAAGGAACCAGAAGAAGCTGCCGTGGCAGTCAGTGTCGAAAAGACTGTGCCAATAGAAACATTTGTTAAAACGAACATTGAAAACAGCAAATTGGCGAATTAAAAAATAAAGGCGTTCAGTTAAATTTAGGAACGTCTTTAATAGTAGGAGTAATTAATGAATAAGGGAAATATAATTAAAGCATTGAAAATGCAGTACGACAAGACTATTGCAGAAGGAGGAAAACAAAAAAGACTTTTCAATATAAAAGAGTTTAATAAACTTGATAGGTCCGGATTAGAATTTGAAGTTGAAGAGAGACGTCTGTGTTTACATCAAACTGTAGAGCAGGAAAAAATATATATTCAATACCCGGGAAAAGAATCGAAGCCAAGGCGAAGTAATCTTATTCCAAAGCCAAAAGATTTTAGACCTAAAGTAAAAATAAAAACTGGCTCGTTTATAGAAGATTTTACCTTTGGAGATATATTTAACATTATTGAAAAAACATGCGATGGCGATAAAGAAAAGCTTTCGATTATGGCTGCTTTATTTTGCAACGAAGCATACATGACTAAGCACATATATATCGAAAAAGATTATGAATACGAAGATATTCTTATTGTTAATGATGAGGTAAAAAGAACCGGTAGGCTTTCTCTAAAATGGTACGGAATAGATTCAAATACCGATTGGAAAAACATCGATAAATATTTTGGTAAAATAACTAGTCCAAAGGGAAATAAGATAAGCTTCGAAGCTTTTGCCTGGATGATAGATTTATTGTTCCAAAATGAAGACTGTAAATACTATTATATAAATACATTTAATAAAGACGAATCCGAGATAAAAAAATACGAAAAGAATTTAGATAAGGGAAGAATTTCTTCTGCGCTGACAGCTATGACAATCATAAAATATCTCAGAAAAAATATGGGAATTGGAACCCTATATGACAAATTGAAATATAGTGGTGGTATAGCAAAGATAGATGTTGCAAGTTTTGAAGAGGTTACAAATAAAATAGTTAGTGTTTTATAGTTTAGGGAATATAAGGTAAGAGGGGTAATAATTATGAACACAAGGGACAAACAAACGGTAGAAACCTACGTTGGAACAGGTATGGATTTGGATACGCTTTACACCTGTTTTTCCGATTTCTCCAGGGAAGAGGTTGCAGAAATCTATCACAACTACAAGACTGCATATTCTATGGAAGCTGGCACAAATTCCATGAGCATCAATTGTTCTTAAGATTTCAGGGAGTTTTTATGAAAACAATCAATGTAGTTGCAGCAATTATCTGCGATTCAATTCAGGACAAAAACAAAATATTTGCTACTGCCAGAGGATATGGTGATTTCAAAGGCAGATGGCTCACCAGAGAGACAATCTACTCAGTAGACTGACTTCCGGCAGATATCACAATCATCGATAAAATAAAAACACAGATGAATTAACAAAAATTATCCGTAAGACATTAATTTTTCAAACATCTTTGGTACACTAGACCTGTTGTTAACACTATGTTACGGGGAAGTTATATGGATCATAAGTTCAATTGCGACGACGACAGCAAGCCTTATTCATCTGATGACGCCATTGAAGATTTGGAAAAGGTTCGTGAAATACTGCGAAATGCCAAGATGCAAATCAACAAAGACAAATTAAAAAAGTCAGATATTGACGTTAGCATAAACATAGATTTAAATAATAAAAATTAGAAAAGGCTCTAAAGGGTCTTTTTCTTTTAAGGGGAAGAGTCATGAAAACAATTAATCAGGATATTACTACAAAAATCGACTATTCGGCGGTCGATATTCTTTACATGCTCAGAGATTTGCCAGATGCATGCTGTGTGTTCAAGCTAGTTACAGATCCATTTGGAACAGTGAGGGACATGCAGTTTTTGTATGTTAACGAAAAGTATTCTAGCCTAGTTGGCAAATCCTCGGCTGAGCTGGTTGGATCAACCTTTTTCGATACCGTAGCAAATCGTGACGAGGATTGGATTAGGCTGAGCTATCAGGCCGCAATCATGCGCCAACCAGTTATAAATCGCACCTACAACACACAATATAATAAATGGTTTGAATTCTTGGCAGTGCCTGTTTATCAGAAGGGCTACTGTGCCTTTATCATTCATGATGTGACTGCCGTAAAGCGCAAGGAAGATCACATAGAAATTACCGCAAAATCAAACAACGTAATTATCGAGTGCGCCAAGGTGCTTTCGGCAAACGAGTTTAGAACCGGAATGCGCTCAGCACTGAAAATCCTCGGTAACGTTCTTAAGGCAGCGCGAGTTGGGGTTATTCAAACTCGTGACGGTAGCTGCGTAGGCGACATGTATGATTGGATAGATAAAAAATTTGGCATAGGCTTGCCACATAAAAAGACCTTCGAAGAATTTGATGTGATTAACTTATGGCAGAAGCAGATGGAAGGAAATTCTGTAGTACTAGTTGAGGATACAGTTTCAACTAGGGAATTTAGCGCAGATATCTACGAGAACGTGTACGCCGGAACCCTCACCAGATATGCTTTGGCTAAGCTTACAGATAAGAATGATACCATCGGCTATCTGGTCATAGACAACTATTCGCTTGATTTAGACATCAACATCAAAGAAGTAATAGAAGCTGTAGCGATATTCATCTCAGAGGAATTGAGAAACTACAACCTGGCAAAGGAAATGATCTTCATGAGTGCCCACGATGCACTTACGGAGCTTGGCAACCGTAATTCTTTCAATACTGCTGTTAGAACAATTGAGGGGATGGAGGTGTCGATCGGTATCTGTTTTGCCGATATCAATGGATTAAAAGCCATCAATGATACCAATGGCCATGAGGCCGGAGATGAGATAATCAAATCTGCAGGTGAAACCTTCTCAAGCATATTTAAAAAGAAGAATTGCTATCGTATTGGCGGAGATGAATTTGTAGCGATAGTGCCACAGGTCACTGAGGAGCATTTTAATGAGCTTATAGAAAAGCTTCGCAAAAAGGCAAAGAATCCATCTCTTGCAATAGGCGCTATTTGGCTAGAGAGGGCTGAGAACGTGGAGGAAATGGTCAATGAAGCTGATAAGCTGATGTATTCCGACAAGGCAGCCTACTATAGCGACAATAACGATAGAAGACACGAGTACATATCTCAAGAATAAAATTATAACTTCATAGGAAATCCAAGCACTTTTGTGATAAAATCATATTACTGTCATTACAAAAAGATTATCTTACTAGAACTAGGAGATTTGTTATGATTAACCAAGATTACAAAAAGATGCTTACAGGCAAGT
Organism: Pseudobutyrivibrio sp. UBA1225; assembly: GCA_002309345.1. GTDB lineage: Bacteria > Bacillota > Clostridia > Lachnospirales > Lachnospiraceae > Pseudobutyrivibrio. The sequence goes on along the minus strand of DBWZ01000086.1, from coordinate 79,792 downwards.
CGATTATCAGAGAGCTTAGCGAGTATGCAACAGCTAGAGGCGCTGAAATCGGCTATGAAAACGTGTTTGATTACAGTCTCGGCAATCCTAGCGTGCCTTGTCCACAGGGATACACAGATGCAGTCATAGACATGTATCAGAATTTAGACCCTATGGCAATCCATGGCTACAGCCCATCCCTTGGAATCGAAAAGGTTAGGGGGATTGTAGCGGATTCTCTGAATCAGCGCTTTGGTATGGACTATGAAGCAAAGCACATCTTTATGTCAATTGGTGCAGCAGGCGCCTTGGCACACGCATTCAGAGCGGTTACCGAGCCAGGCGATGAGATAATAGTCTTTGCACCATTTTTCCCAGAGTACCACGAATACATTCGTCACACTGGTGCAATTATGCGCGTAGTGCCGGCTAATACTCAGGATTTCCAAATCAACTTCCAAGCATTTGAAGAGACAATCAACGAAAAGACTATGGCTGTCCTCATCAATTCACCAAACAATCCATCTGGCATTGTTTACAGCGAGGCAACCATTCGAAAGCTTGCTGAGCTATTAAATAAAAAGCAACAGGAGTACGGACACGATATCTTTCTTGTCAGCGATGAGCCTTATCGCGAGATTGTGTTTGATGGCAAGAAGTGTCCTTATCCTAGCAAATATTACGATAACACTCTTAGCTGCTACTCATTCTCCAAGTCACTTTCCCTTCCGGGAGAGCGTATCGGATACGTGGCAGTTAATCCAAGAGCCACAGATGCAGATGTGCTTGCTGTAATTATGGGACAAATCAGCCGAGGAATCGGCCACAACTGTCCGACATCCACATCTCAGCTAGCTGTGAGCCAAGTTATCAACACTACCAGCGATTTGAGCGTGTATGAAACCAACATGAACATCCTTTACGATGCCCTTGTGGAGATGGGCTTTGAGGTGGTTCGCCCAGGCGGCACCTTCTACATCTTCCCAAAAGCACTTGAGGAGGATGCCAATGCATTTTGCATGAAGGCCAAAAAGTATGACCTTATCCTTGTGCCTGCTGACAATTTCGGTTGCCCAGGATATTTCAGAATGGCTTATTGCATCGACACTGACAAAGTAAAGCGCTCGATACCAGTATTTAAAGAGTTTGTTCAAAAGGAATACGGATTATAAGAGGTATCACTTTGAAGAAGAGAATTTTTGCCCTTTTATTAGCTGGAATAGTTGCCGTTTCAATGGTTGCCTGCGGCAAGAAGTCTGCAGGAGATAAGTCTGCGGACAAATCTACCCAAGAAACCAAAGCAAGCAACAACACCTTGACTATTTATGTTTGGGATGAAGACTATAATGTTCCAGCACTAAAGGCTGCGGAAAAGGATTTCCAGCAGGTTAACCCAGATTTCAAGCTGGATATCAACATCAGAAATAAATCCTACGAGATAGAACGAGACATTGCTGATGCCTATAAAAGGAAGGATTTCAAGAATCTGCCAGATTTGGTTTTGTTCCAAGACCACAGTATCGGAAAGTACATTAGACGATATTCAGGCTCCTTTATGTCTGTGGACGATTCGGTGATGGATTGGGAGGGAATCGGCAAGGAAAAGGTGTCTTATTCCACCATTAACGGGGTTCACTATGGTTTTCCTGTTGATAGCGGAACAGCAGCCTTTGCATACCGTGTAGATCTGCTCAAAGAATGTGGTTATACCATCAAGGATGTTACCGACATCACATGGGATGAATTTGATGAAATCGGTAAAAAGGTGTACGCGAAAACTGGCAAATATTTGATTTGCGCTGTGGCACCAGATAATGATTTAGTATACATGATGATGCAGGAGGAGGGATTATCCTTATTTAATAAGGGCAAGCCAACCATTGCAGAAAACGATAGACTTAAAAAGGTTATCGAGACCATAGTAAAGCTTAAAAAGGACAACGTCCTCTATATGGCTGACAGTTGGGATGATTATCGTGAAAACGCAATCGGTCAGGATAAGCTGGCAGGCGTTTTTGATGGAAACTGGATATTATCATCTATCCAACAAGTAGAGGCAAATAAGGGTAAGTGGCAAATCACCTACGCCCCAACATTTTCAGGGAATCCAGGCTATGCTTCAAACGGTGGCTCATCTATATGTGTAACATCCAACTGCCGCAACTCTAAGCTGGCAAAGGAGTTTTTGTCATATACATTTGGTGGCAATTCAGCCGATGATGGGCACTCTATCACCTACGATGAAGCGCTTGAAAAAGGCGGAGTTATAGGCACTTGCCTTGCAGCAGCCCAGTCTGATGTGTATTCTAAGGGCTTGCCTTATTTCCAGAATCAACCTGTGTACGCCACTATCGTAGAGTATGCCCAGCACGTTCCAATTGTGGAGCAGTCCGATTATCACTATGAATGCCGCACCTACATGTCTCAGGCAATTCTCAAAGTAATAGATGGGGAAATGACGGTAGATGAAGCACTTGACACAGTACAAACTCAACTAGAAGAAGAAATGAAACCAAATTACCAGAAATAAACATAGCATACGGAGGGAAATTAATGTTTGAATCAAATGACACATTTGTAGAAGACGCAGTAAAGGTTGTGGAAACAGCAGCGGATACAGCCAAAAGAACTGGACTTATAGCAATCACAATGTCTTTATTGTGTGCCACAGTGGTATTAACAGGTACACTTAAGCTAATAGTCACAATTCTTTTGATTATAAATGGTATTTTGACAATCATCGTTGTAACAAACAAAAATATAGAGTATGAGTATGATTACACAAATGGCAGCTTAGAGATTGCCAAAATCATCGATAATTCTAAAAGAAAAACAATTCTTAACATCGAGCCTTCAGAAGTAAAGCTTGTCGCAGCAGTGGGCACCAACGATGCACTTAGATACGACCATGTTAAGCTTAAGAAATATGACTGCAGCGCCCATAATCCAGACGAGAAAGATTACATCTTGGTGGGTCACAGCGAGGCAAAAGGCGACGATTTCAAAGTAATTTTCACGCCTTCTGAGAAATTATTAAACGCAATGTCAAAATACAACAAAAACGAATTATATATAAATTAAGGACTCCTCCAAGCAAGAAGGGAGTAGTAGGAGAAGATAACAAATAAGGGGTATATTTTAAATGAACTTAACAGAACTAAAGGTTATATTTGAAGAGAAATTCCAAGCTGGCGACGATATCCGCACCTACTTTGCACCAGGCAGGGTGAATCTTATAGGCGAGCACACTGACTACAACGGAGGACATGTCTTTCCATGTGCGCTTACTATAGGAACCTATGCAGTTGCTAGAAAGCGTGACGATAGAACAATAAAACTATTCTCAGCTAATGTGGACAAGGTTGGAGTAATAGAAAGCAGCCTAGATGATCTTTCAAACAAGCCAGAATATAATTGGGCAAACTATCCTTTAGGAGTAGTTTGGGCCTTAAAAAAGAAGGGCGCAGAAATTAAAACAGGATTTGAAATGTGCATTTGGGGCAATATTCCCAACGGTTCAGGACTATCATCCTCTGCTTCTCTAGAGGTGCTTACAGGTACCGTGTTAAACGATTTATTTGCCTTAGGCAAGACGATGACAGAGCTTGCCCTTATTGGCCAATACTCTGAGAACAATTTTAATGGTTGTAATTGTGGCATAATGGACCAATTTGCGGTCGCAATGGGACAAAAAGACCACGCCATTTTCCTTGACTGTGCAGATTTATCCTATAAATATGCCAGTGTAAAGCTGCCAAATGCCAAGATTGTTATTACCAATTCCAAGGTTAAACACTCTTTAGTAGATAGCGCTTACAACGATAGAAGAAATGAGAGTGCTAAAGCGCTTGCAGATCTTCAGCAGGTTTGTGGTATCAGCACGCTGGGAGAGCTTACCGACGAAGAATTTGAAAAGTATGGCTCAGCCATCAAGGATGAGGTATGTTATCGCAGGGCGAAGCATGCAGTTGCTGAGAATCAGCGTACAATTAAGGCTGTAGAAGCTCTTAATAACAACGATATCAAGACCTTTGGACAGCTTATGAATGCTAGCCATATCTCTCTTAGGGATGATTATGAGGTTTCTTGTGAAGAGGTGGATTTTTTAGTTGAGACTCAGTGGAGCATTCAAGGAGTTATTGGAGCTCGCATCACTGGAGGTGGTTTTGGAGGCTGCACTGTAGCAATTGTAGAGAATGATGCAGTAGAAAACTTTAAAGATGTTGTAGGCAAGTCCTATAAGGAAAAATATAATTTAGATGCCGAGTTCTATGTGGTAGATATAGGAGACGGGGCTAAGAGAATAGCGTAAAATGAAATTCCATCGAACAAAATCGATGGAATTTTTATTTATTCCTGATGTAATTATATAGCATAAGTGAAATCTTAACGGATATGGCGTCAGAGAACTTTCTAACGTCATATCCAGTCAAATCAGCGAATTTATCAAGTCTATAAATCAAGGTGTTACGATGTATAAACATCTTCCTAGATGTCTCGGCTAAAGACAAGTCATTCTCGAAAAATGCATCTAAAAGGTTTAAAGTTTCCTCGTCAATTTCCGCCAAGGTGTTAACATTTATGTGTTTGTTTAAATACGATTCAACTTCTGTCCTTGGGACGCTGTACAGTAATCTGCCTAGTCCAAGGTCCTCATAGCAATAGATTCTGCCATTGATGTTAAAGGTGTTTCCAATTTCCATGGCAAGGATAGTATCCTTGTAGGCTAAAGGCAGTTCCTTGAATGAATCAACCGACTGACAAAAGCTCAGCTTAAATGATGCAAAAGCCTCGGTTTCTAGCATATCTAGGAAAGAATTTGCTGTCTTAATAATATCCTCGTTAGAAGGAGCTGCTTCAAAATTGATAACCATCACAAGATGCTTTGAATCCATCTCGATAACAACATCCTTAGAGCTTGGAAGTAAGCTCTTTAAAAGAGATACAACCTCTTTGTTGTACTCGTGCTGGCTTTCTAAATAGAAAACCTGCCTGATGCAGTTTTCTTCGATGTGGAATCGATGTAAAGAAGGAGCAGCATCTGAGTAAGCTATCTCACCTCGAAGATATAGTCTAAACAAACCACTTTTAGAATCAATCACATTAAAATGAACAATCATCTCCTTGAGCTTGTTTAAAGTCTCTTCATCTGATAAATCCGAGTCAGTTATATCAAAATTAATCCCAGTAGCCCTATTTAATTGCTCTAAAAGCTTTGCTTTTTTCTCATTAAAATCCATAAAAAAAGAGGTACCTTTCAAAAGATACCTCCTATTATAAATCAACCCTTTTTATATAAGCAACAGATTCTTAGTTAGCAATTGTAACCTCTGAATCCTTGTCGAAGAAGTGAGCCTTTTCCATATCAAGTGCGAACTTAACAGTGTCTCCACCTCTTGCTGTTGTACGTGGGTCAACTCTAGCTGTAACCTGAGTGCCAGCGAAATCGAAGTATAAGTAAACCTCTGCACCAAGAAGCTCGTATACAGAAATCTTTGCTTCGATAACTGAAGAAGCCTGTGTATCAACATAAATCTGTGAATCGTGAATATCCTCTGGACGGATACCAAGGATAACAACCTTTCCACCGTAGTTCTTTGTGTTAAGGATTTTAGCCTTTGCAGGTGGAACCTGAAGGCTTGATCCAGCAACTTCGATTGATGTGCAATCAGCTGAAAGTGTACCCTCAAGGAAGTTCATCTGTGGAGAACCGATGAATCCGGCAACGAAGAGGTTGCATGGCTTCTGATAAAGGTTTGCAGGTGTGTCGATCTGCTGAACAACACCGTCCTTCATAACTACGATTCTTGTACCAAGTGTCATAGCCTCTGTCTGATCGTGTGTAACGTAGATCATTGTAGCTCCAAGTGAATCGTGAAGCTTAGAAATTTCAGTTCTCATCTGAACACGAAGCTTAGCATCAAGGTTTGAAAGTGGCTCATCCATAAGGAATACCTTAGG